>NZ_JAUTXY010000007.1:0-327263 GCF_036327795.1 Rhodococcus artemisiae | reverse complement strand
TCCTGTAGAACAACCCGGCCATTAAATTCGCAGCTCAGCGTCTATATGAGTGGTCAATTCAGACGGATCGTCGTGGCCCAAAATGGTGGAGTTCATGAATTCGCATGTTCTACGACTCGTGACCCTCCTTGCCAGATAACTGATACTATCTAGCAATTCCAGGTCGAGGTGGGCGCTGTCCCCCAGGCTCGGGCAACCGGTATGTGCGCCACGCATGGGATGACCGTACGGACAGCGGACTGATGTATACGCCGCGGTGAGACTCTCCGGCGGGCCTGTCTGCGGGACTGTCCAAGGCGAATCCGTGCCGTTGATGGAATGTCTTTGTGACGGTGCTGGCAGCGAATGCGCAGCCGGTCTATGGTCCTACGGTACGTGCCGAACCATCGTGCCTTCAGCTCTGGATAAGTCTGGGGCAGAGTCGAATTCGCTCAACTTGACGTAGTCTGAATTATCGAAATCCTAGCGCCGTCCAGAACTGCTGCAACCCAAAAGGTTTGAGTGATGATAGAGCCGATTTGTGGCTCGGCTCGACGTCGAGGCGCTACGCGGGTGCCCCTGATTGTGTAGGGTCGGCATATGGCCTTTTGACGATCTCGTCAACCCGGATCGCCAGCCAGTCAACCATGACTGCATCTCTTGGCAGACGAGGTGCCGCTTGTCGTGCTCGAGTCCGACCGGCCGTCGCGTGTAATTCGGTCACCCTTGCGGACCACGCGCCCAGATTCTCAGATTGCATTCGATTTACCCGCTGGCAGCGGCAGAACGAACTTGCGATGGACGCTGCTGGTCGAGCCCACCAGCGTCCGAGGACCAGCAGTTCCGCCACATGTGTCAACGCATCGGAGCCTTGATCAACGCCAAGCTGCGCTACAAGTATGGACAACGGACCGTCAGATCAAGAATCGAGCCATGACCGGCATTCACGAGACGTCCTGTGGGGACAACTCTTCATGGAACGCCGATAAGCTCATGAACCAATGTCGCACGGCTGGCGCCCTCGCTGCCAGCCGGTGTCTCGGATGGGGGTGCCGCAACTCCAGATCCGGGAATTGCACGCGGAGGGTGCGGTGGTCAGGACCGCCCTATTGCTATCCCGACCCAGTGACGTACTGCGCCTCACCGCATTCGACTGCAGGCGGTGTGGGTCACGAGTTCACGAGTTGGCTGGCTCGTTGGAATGTGACGCCGAGGATCGCGCCGATATCGCGGACGGGGACGCCCTGTTCGGCCAGGTCGTGGGCGAGCGCTTTGGCTTCAGCAAGGGCGCGGGCCTCGAGGCGGGCAGCCTCGGCACGGTCGATGCGGATTCTGTCGGCGCGCTCACTGGCGGGGACGCCCTCGACGTCAAGGTGCATGGTCACGGTGTTGTCCTCGATGCGAGTGTCGGTGGTGACTGCGATGTAGTCGCGAGCCATCTGTTCGGCTTCGCTGATACGGCGGGCCTGGGTGAGTCCGTCCAGTGCAGGGATTGAGACCATCCACCACTTGCCGTCGCGGGTCACCTCGACTTTGTAGTGCGTCATCTGTTCTTGTCCTCGAGCTCTGGTGAGGGGGGATCCCCTGGGGCCACGGCTGGTGCTTGCTAGTACAGTCCATCCTTCTGGACTGTTTCCAGTCTAGTGCGGTAGACGAAAGTTGGTGCGCGTGTATGCACCCCAGCGCATCGAGATACCGAATTCGGCGCCCGTCGCGCATCACGCGGCACGTCGGCACTCGCAGCGGCCGACAATCTCGTATTCGTCGTCCTCGACCCACCCGTTCACACACTTGCGACAGGAACTCGATCGAGGCAGCGAACGGTGGACCGGCAGGGACCTCCACAGGCGGATCCAGCCGTGGACGTGCATCGTCGGGTTCGCGGGCCGGTGCGCGCGGGTGGCGGCCTCGACGAGCGCGTCGATGCCGTGAATCTGGATCATCGCGGTGATCTCGCGCTTCTGCTCGACCTTGATCCGCGCGTAGGACGCCGGCAGGCCCGCGGCGAGGGTCGCGGCTTCGAGTGTGGTGACGAGCGCGTGGGATTCGTCGACGACAGCGTGCGTCGTCTTGTCGAGACCTTCTGCCGCTGACGACAACGACGTGGATTGCGCTGTGCCGGCACCGGGCGGTGCGATCGTGCGCGCGTCGTTGTCGTTGGTTTCAGTACTTGATGATCGGTCCTTTGTAAGAGCGCCCGCTTTTCCGTCGGCCGCGCTACCGGAATCCGATTTCCTGGGCGTCGGATCGGGAGGCGTGATTCCGGTTGCCCGAGGCTCTTCGTAGATGGTCTGGATGGTCGACCAGCGGCCGAGCTCGTCCTGGACCTTCTCGCGGACGAGATAGCCGTGCTCGGCGAGTTCGCGCATCGCGGTGCGGATCGCTTCGCGGCCTTCGCGTGGGGACTGTCCGGCGATGGCGTCGGAGCGGATGCTCCAGTCGTGGGGCTTGGAGAGAAGCCAGATCAGCACCGCTCGTGCGCGGAAGCTGAGACGCTCATCGTTGATGAGAGCGTTGGAGAGGATGGTGAAGTTGTCGGCCAGACGTGGCCCACGACGGATACCACCCGTGCTGTGAACATGGGTATGCTCGGTCACTGTTCGACTCCTGTTTAGTCGGACACCCGCCCGTCGCGAGGGCCTAATCTCGCGGCGGGCCTTTTCATTTGTGGACGAACTCTGGCATATGCGGGTCGGGTTTGTCTACGCTCCGGATGCTCACCCTGGACTCACAGACCGTGCTCGACAGCGAATCTCGGGAACCGAAGTTTGTCCGCATCGTCCTTCTTGTGTTGTCGAATTTCCTCAGATTTCAGCACGGGCATGGTGATCGTCTCTGACGGTCCAGCTGCGTTGCGTGTAGGTGCCGGTCGATATGGCACAGTGCGGCGCAGCCGGAATCCGACCACGCCTGGATGGGAGACGTGCATGAGAGTTGTTCGACGGACGGTGCTCGCGGCCACAGTGGCAGCGACGGCCACGCTCGGACTTTCGACAGGGCAGGCAGCCGCAACACCTTCGGTGGACACGATCGTCAACGGAATCCTGTCGATCACACCGCTTTGCCAGGGCACGATCGACGAGTTGATCATCGCTTGCACCGAGCTGGAGAAGCTCACTCCTCGCTTTCCGGTGATGCTCGATATGAATCCGATCGGTACCCATCTGGTGGTTCTCGGTGCGGGCCTGACCGAGGACGGCAAGATTCAGCCTGTGCTCGAGCAACGACTCGAAGCGGCTCTCCGCGCGGCGGAGCGCTATCCGACGGCACCCATCGTCGTCACCGGGGGAGTGCCGCGTGACGGCATCACCGAGGCCGGGGCCATGAAGGAGTGGCTGGTATCGCGGGGTATTCCGCCCGAGCGGATCATCGAAGAACCCGAGTCGACCTCCACCGTGGAGAACGCGCGATTCACCAACGACGTCCTGCTCGAACGTCGGGCAACGGGAGCTGTGCTGGTCACCAACCGTGACCACCTCGAGCGTGCGATGATCAATTTCCGTCAGGCCGTCGACGCCAGGATTCCGGTGGCGGGCATCGTCGCTGCCTGAGCCGGTCAGGCGGGGGCGACTTCCAGATCGTCGTCGTCGACGAATACGAGACGGCCGTCGTCGAGCGCGACCGCCCACCGTCGGATCGGTGCCCAGTCGCGCCCGAGGTCTGCGCCCACTACCTGCTGGGTACTGCCGTAATCCTCCACGATCTTGCCGGGTATCGATCGCGTCTCGGCAACCCCCGCTCTGACGATCACGGCAGTACCCACTGACAACTGCGGCGATGAATTCGACGTCGGACCGGCCATATTCGGATCATGCCATCTCGAGGCGGGCTTGTCGGGGCGAAAGCGCGTACTCGAGCGGCAATGGAATCACCGTAGCGCGAGTTTCTCCCGTGCTTGGGCGGCGAAATCCTGCTCGACCATCAGGTCGTATCGGTTGGCCTCGATGCTCTTGCGCGAGATGAAGTCGCGCCGGCCACCTGTGCTGTAGTGGGCGACGAAGCCGAGTGCGCCGCCCCACAGTGCCCCGAATGCGATGCCGACGAAGATGGGGCCGGCGACGGTGCTCGCAGGAAGGAAAACGGCGAGTAGAAGTCCGAACAGCAGGCCCGTCCACACGCCCACACCCGCACCTTTGGCGGTGGAGAGTGCCGTGGTCATCCGGCCTTCGACTTGTTCGACCGTGGTGACGCCCTGGCCCACGACCCGTAGGTACTCGACGGGGAATCCTTCGTCGGACAGGTGGTCGATCGCGCGTTCCACTGCGTCGTATGTGCGATAGCTCTCGAGAAGTGTCTCCGAATCGAAGTTGTATCCCGGAGTCGGTGCATAGATCTCTGTCATGCGCAGCCCCTCAAAACTGAATAATTGGAAAAACGATACGCTCAGCGTAGCGTATCGTTTCGTAGTGTTTGATTTCGGGGTGTGTTCTTCCGCAGACTCGATGCAGATGCGGGGAACACTCGCCCTAGGAGGGATGGACATGGTTGTCGATGCCGACGTGGAACCCGCGTCCGTATCGCCGCGACGTTCCGTCAAGTCGCGCGCCGGAACGGACTCGAGAATTCTGGGTGCGGTGCTCGCGATCCTGCGCGCTCACGGCCCGAACCGTGTCACCGTGGAGTCCGTCGCCGCATTGTCCGGTGTCGCGAAGACCACCATCTACCGTCGGTATGCCAACCGCGACGAACTGGTGGAGGCAGCGCTCGACTCGCAGTCCGCGGCTCCGCGCATGCCCGACGGGCTCTGCGTGTACGACAGGGTGAAGTGGACCCTCGACCTGCTCCGAGTGGCCCTGTCGAGCGATATCGGTATGGGCAGCGTCAGCGCGGTCCTGACCGACCAGGACCCCGACTTCACCGAATCGTTCCGCGACATCATCAACAGTCGCAGTCAGGTCGCGGCCGAGGTTCTCCGCGCCGCCGTCGAGGCCGGCGCACTCCGCGCGGACCTCGATATCGACACCGCGGTGTCCACGCTCGTCGGGTCGTATCTCGGCGCATATCTGCGACACGGACGGGTCGACGAGACGTGGGCCGACGAAGTGGTGCACATGGTGTGCCCCGGGCTCGAGCGGGGCAGTGCAGCAGACTGACGCCGGCGTGCCACAGGAGTGCATCGTGGCCGTCGTCGGATCTCTCAACCTCGACCTCACTGCGCTCGTGACGCGTGCCCCGGACGACGGGGAGACGGTACTGGGCCGGAGTCTGTCGACCCATCCCGGCGGAAAAGGTGCCAATCAAGCGATCGGATCTGCCCGGCTCGCCCCGACGGCGATCATCGGCGCTGTCGGACACGATGATGCCGCCCACGTCCTGCGCGCTGCTCAGCGATCAGCGGGTGTCGACACGCGCCACCTGACCGATCTCGACGCCGCGACAGGTCGCGCCATCGTCGTTCTCGCCGAGGACGGAAGCAACAGGATCATCGTGATCGGCGGTGCGAACGGACTCCTCGACCCGGAGTACGTCACCGAAGCGCTCGATGAGCTGGATCCGGCTGTCGTCCTCACTCAGCTCGAACTCCCACCACCGGTGACGCACGCTGTGGCGTCATGGGCTCGTGCTCGACAGCGCAGGTTCGTGCTCAATCCCAGCCCCACCGCTCCGGTCGCGCCCGAAATCCTCCAGGTGGCCGACCCGCTCGTCGTCAACGAACACGAGGCGGAGTACTACGCGAACACCGACCCGGGCACCGACATCGACCGCGTCATGGCGCGGCTCCTCGGACGGGTTTCCGCAGTCGTGGTGACCCGGGGAGGCGACGACATCGTGATCGGGACGAAGGACGGTATCGAGCGCATTCCGGTCCCGCACGTGGCCGTGATCGACACGACCGGTGCAGGCGACCATTTCGCGGGCACCCTTGCGGCCCTGCTCGGCACCGGTGTGTCGTTACGTGATGCAGTGGTGCGGGCCGGTGCCGACGCGGCAAAGCTGGTCGCGACGCGGCGAGAGGATCGCTGAGGCCCTCGATGCGTTTGCCGCACATATAGACAGAAGCGTCCTTCCGAAAAGGTTGCTTCTGTCTATATGTGACGCGGAACCGTGACACGACGTGCACAATGGTCGAATCGTTCCTGGTCAGGGAGGCGGGAGGATCTCGCCCTTACTGCTGCGCAACCAACGGCCCGGGAGTTTGCCCGCGAGGTCGCCGAGCGGGCCCACAGCGCCGCGCAGCAGCTCGACGGTTTCCTGCAGGGTGTCGACGCTCGCGTTCATCCTGATGATGCCCGGAGTGAGGCTTGCGAGGGTCTCGGACAGCGACACGATCTGATCGAGCGGGCCACCCTCGGCGAGCAATCGCTCGAGCGCGCCGCGCTCGGACAGCAGCACGTCGAGCGTGCCGCCTTCGGCGAGTGCGCGTTCCATGACCCCGCCGGGGCGGAGTGCAGTATCGACCAGACCGCCGGGCGCAGTGAGACGCTCGACCGCGCCGTCCTGTGCCAGCAGTCGTTCGAGTGGGCCGTCGGGCGCGGTGATGCGGTCGAGGAGTCCACCCTCGGACAGGAGTCGGTCCAGAGCTCCGTCGTCGGCGAGCACCCGGTCGAGCGCGCCACCGGGAACGGTCAGTCGGTCGAGCGCTCCTCCCGGCTCGAGGAGGCGTTCGAGGGGGCCGCCGGGGGCAGTGAGCCGATCCACCGGACCACCGGCCGCGAGGAGCCGGTCGAGTGGACCGCCAGGGCGGAGGGCCTGCCCGAGCCCGCGATCGTCCGCGGTCAACCGCGACACCTGCTGCAGTAACCCGATCGAGTCTCGGGTGTCGTTCAGTCCGACCGCGCCCAGCGCCGAATAGGTCGCCGGCGACACCGCGATACGTATCGTGCCGATGACCGTTTCGGCGACGAGCAGCGCGGAATCTGCCGCGGCCAGACCGACTCGCAGCGGCATCGAGAACGCGGACCCCAATTTCACGGGTTCACTGTAACCCGAGACACACAGGAATCACGCCGGTGATCAGTGCAGGATCTTCAGGCCCACCACACATGCGACGATTCCGACGATCAAGAGAATCTTGACGACCGATGCGGCTTCGGTGCCCGTGACCATTGCATAACCGACGGTCAGCGCCGCGCCGATGCCGACCCAGATCGCGTACGCCGTGCCGACGGGGAGGGTGCGCATTGCATAGGCCAGTCCGGCCATGCTCAATGTCAGCGCAACGAGGAAGACGATGCTGGGGTTGAGTCGGGTGAAACCTGCCGACTTACCCAATGCTGTGGCCCATACCGCTTCGAGGACCCCGGACACTACAAGGACGATCCATGCCATGACGACAACTCCTGCACCGTCTTGTCGCTGGCCGGGTACGGTGCGCTCGTCCGGGAGACCGGCATGCGGTCACCATCGCTCCAGGCTAGGAAACGAGGTCGCCGGCGGCAAGGGTCCGGTGGGCAAGCTCACCGCATTCGGCTCCCAGGAAGTTCACAGCGAACGTCCAGCGGGACTCCAGGGGCGGACGCGACAATATGCACGTGACAGACAAGCCCGAAGCCCGCATCCTGATCGTCGACGACGAGCCGACCATCGTCGAACTGCTGTCGGTGAGCCTGAAGTTCCAGGGGTTCGAGATCGAGACTGCCTCGAGCGGCACGGAAGGCCTCGACAAAGCCCGCCGCTTCCGTCCCGATGCGGTGATCCTCGACGTCATGATGCCCGGCATGGACGGGTTCGGGATGTTGCGGCGTCTGCGCGCCGACGGCATAGACGCACCGGTCCTCTTTCTCACCGCAAAAGATGCTGTCGAGGACAAGGTGTCCGGGCTGACACTCGGAGCCGACGACTACGTGACCAAGCCCTTCAGCCTCGAAGAGGTCATCGCACGGTTGCGCACGATCCTGCGCCGCGCGGGAAAGGTGTCGGAGTCCGAGCGATCGGCCCGCATCACGTTCGCCGACGTCGAACTCGACGACGACACCCATGAGGTGTTCAAAGCGGGACAGCCGGTCTCGCTGTCTCCCACCGAATTCACGCTGCTGCGCTACTTCATGGTCAACGCGGGCACGGTGCTGAGCAAACCCCGGATCCTGGAACACGTGTGGAACTACGACTTCGGGGGAGAGGTGGGTGTCGTGGAGTCGTACGTATCGTATCTGCGACGCAAGATCGACACCGGTGACACTCCGCTGATCCATACCTTGCGGGGCGTCGGTTACGTGATGCGTGAGCCCAGGGCGTGAGCACCCGGACTGCCGGTATGCCTCGTTGGCTCCCGCGACTGCATGCGGTGCCGCTGCGGCTGAAGCTGGTCGCGGCTCTGGTCTTGCTCGCGGGACTGGGATTGCTGGCCTCGGGGTTCGCTGTGACCTCGGCGTTCGAGACCTCGATGATCTCCCGTCTCGACCGCGACCTGCACGACGCCGCACAGACCTGGGCGAAACCACTCGGCGCCCGCCCCTTACCGCCACTGCCACAGACCGTGGAAGCAGGCCGCCCGCCGAGCCCGTTCTATGTCCGTCTGACCGATGCAGACGGCGAGATCCGGTTGCTGATCAACGACCAGTCGGAGTCTCCGGAGCTGCCGCCGATACCTGAACCCGGGCTCACCACAGTGGGCTCGACCGGCGGATCCGACGTCGAATGGAGGGTACTGACGACAAGCGATCGGGACGGCGGTACCACCACCGTCGCACTGACGTTGTCGGAAACCGAGGATCTCGTCGGCCGACTCGTCGTGCTGCAACTCGTGATCGGCGGGATCGTGCTCGTTCTTCTCGGCGTTGCCGGATATTTCGCCGTTCGACGCAGCCTGCGCCCGCTGCAGGAGGTCGAGCGTACGGCGGCCGCGATTGCTGCCGGTGACCTGAACGAGCGTGTCCCGGAATCGGATCCGAGAACGGAGGTGGGGGGTCTGTCGGTCGCACTCAACACGATGCTCGCCCGGATCCAGGAGGCGTTCACCGCCACCGCGGCGTCGGAGGAGTCGGCCAGGCGTTCGGAGGAACGGATGCGCAGATTCGTCGCCGACGCGAGTCACGAGTTGCGCACGCCGCTCACGACGATCCGAGGATTTGCCGAACTGTACAAGCAGGGTGCGAGCAACGACACGGACATGATGATGGGCCGCATCGAGAGCGAATCGCGGCGCATGGGCGTACTTGTCGAGGATCTGCTGATGCTTGCACGGCTCGACGCGCAACGCCCGCTCGAGCACAAGCCAGTGGACCTCCTCGCGATCGCTGCTGACACCGTGCACGGCGCGAGGGTCGTCGCGCCGGACCGCACCATCGGCCTCCAAGTCCTGGACGGGCCGGGTACCCCGGAGGTGCTGGGGGACGATGTCCGGTTGCGGCAGGTCCTCGGCAACCTTGTGACCAACGCGCTGACCCACACACCCGCCGACGCATCCGTGACGGTCCGGGTGGGCACGGTCGGCAGCGACGCCGTACTCGAGGTCGCCGATACCGGGCAAGGGCTGTCGGAGGTCGACCGGGAGCGGGTGTTCGAGCGCTTCTACCGCACCGACAGCTCTCGGTCGCGCAGCGGTGCCACCGGCGGCGGCAGCGGTCTGGGACTGTCCATCGTCGCGGCCCTGGTCGCGGCGCACGGCGGAACCGTCGACGTCGACAGCATCCCGGGGCAGGGCTCGACCTTCCGCGTGCGGATTCCGCGCCTGCACCCGGAGTGACACCCCACCCTGCTCTACACTGCGTTTCGCATCATGCCGATTCGTAGGGCACGTAGGGAGCCAGATGGGGATCGCGGATTTCGTGTCGAAGGCCGCCCACAACGCGTGGTCGTTGTTCGTGGCGGACGGTGTCGCAGAGCCGCACCGGACACCGTCGGTCGTGGTCGGCGACGGTCCGCACCGGACGCTGCGTCGCTTCGGCCCCGAGGACGCCGGCGACCCCGTGCTGCTCGTGACGCCACTCGCAGCGTCGCCGACCTGCTTCGACCTGATGCCGGAGCAGAGCCTCGCGGCGTACCTCGTGGGGCTCGGCCGCAGTGTCTTCCTCATCGAGTACGGGGAGATGACCGATGACGACCGCGACCTCGGTCTCGAATACTGGATCGACGACGTGCTACCCGAGGCGATTCATCGTGTCGCGGAACTGTCGGGTGGGCGCAAGGTCGACATCGTCGCGTGGAGCATCGCGGGAAGTCTGACACTGCTGACCTCGGCGGCCCACCCGGAGCTACCGGTCCGCTCGATCACCACGTTCGGGACACCGATCGACTACGAGAAAATTCCGCTGATGGTTCTCCCGCGCCTGGCGGGCAGATATCTCGCGGAGCCGGCGATCGACGTCGCCGACCATCTTTTCGGCGGGATTCCTGCACCTGTAGTGCGGATTGCTTACCGCATCACCGCGATCGAACGCGAGGTGAGGCGGCCGTGGTTCGTCGCCGCCAATATCGCCGACCGCGAGAAGCTCGCGCGAATGGAGCGCGTCGACCGGTTCCAGAACGAGATCGAGGGCTACGCAGGCCGGGTGTTCCGTCAGCTTGCGGTGCAGGTGACCGTGGGCAACGAACTGACGACCGGACGGCTCCAGCTGGGTGGTCGCGTCGTCGAACTGGCCGATGTCGACGTCCCCGTGCTGGCGCTCGGCGGCACCGACGACGTTCTCGCTCCGATTCCGTCGGTCGAGCCGGTCACGTCGGTACTCACCGGGGCGCCGCGAGTACGGTGCGTACGCGTCCCGGGCACTCACCTCGGGATACTCGCGGGAACGACGGCGCCTGCCACGTCGTGGGTGGAGCTGACCGCGTTCCTCGACAATCCCCTCGGTGAGGGTCCGGACGGCGCGGGACCGGTGCCGGCAGCCGCCGGTGAGTCGGAGTCGACTGCATCGGAGACCCGGGCCCACTGAAGTTCGGCCTCCGACAGTTCCGCCTCCGACGCGGCTTCAGGCGGGGACGTGGTCTCCGTGCCCCTGTTCGCGCAGTGCCGCCCGGATCCGGTCGCGGGCACGGTCGAGCGACTCGGCCGACGGGTCCTTCTCTGCCTGTGAGAAATCGAAGTCGCCGAGCGTGTGCGCGGGGAACACGTGAAGGTGCAGGTGGGGGACCTCGAGGCCGGCGATCACCAGCCCGACGCGCGGTGCTTCGTACGCGGCGCACACTGCTCGGCCGACGACGCGGGCGACATGGTTGACCTTGTCCCAGAGGTTGTCGTCGACGTCTTGCCAGTGGTCCACCTCCTGTCGCGGAACGACGAGGACATGCCCTTCGGTCAGGGGATTGATGGTGAGGAACGAGACGACGTCGTCGTCCTCCCACACGAACCGACCGGGCAGGTCACCGGAAATGATCATGCTGAACACGGAAGCCATACCGGCACAATAGGCCGATCACAGCTGCTCGGCGACATCTGCCGCGGCGAGTGAGAGGACCAGCAACGGGACGACCTTCGCAGGTGGGATGTGGTAGCGGTTGCGGGACTGCTGTTCGACGACGTGTGCAGCCGAAAGTGTCCTCAGGTGGTGATAGAGGCGGCCGGGGGACGACAGGGCCGTCGCTTCCTGCAATTCCCCAGCAGTGGCAGGCCCCCGCAGCAGCGTCCGCACGATCGCGAGCCGGGCGGGGCTGCCGAGCGCGTCGAGGACCGCTGCGATCGCGGACCCATCGAGATCGAGGGTGGCGGCAGCGTCGTATTCGATGGTCCACGACACGGTGCCGGACAACGCTACGGTGCCTTGGTAGCCGATGCTGCCTGCCGCCCCCGGTGATGCCGAGCCGGGGCTCTCCTCGGGCGAGGCGCTGTTCTCGAGGAGTCGGACGCGCCGTTCGAGGTCGGCGATGCGGTCCTCGTGGCTGCCGGTCGGGCGGTCGTTCACACCGCGCACCGTATCCGATCGAGGATCTCGGGCTCGGTCATCGCCGCGAACATCAGGCCTTGGTGCGCGAAGCTTCCGAGCGCAGCCGTGTAGTCGGCTTCCGTCATGTTCGACGTCAGTATCACTGCGGTCGCGACGGTGCCGTCGGCCAGTCGCAGGCTCATTGCCTCGGTGAGGATCCCGGGCAGACTTCCGCCCTTGAATCCGAGACCCTCGGCACCGGGAGGTGCGGGCTGCCATTCCAGGTGACCGCGAGCGATGTCCGCTCCGCTCCCGAACGACCCGTCGGCGATCGCCCGATGGATGCCCGCAAGCCGGTCGGCGGTTCCCGCGTTGTCGTCTCGTTGGATCCGGTCCATTTCGCCGAACGGGTCGTCGGGCAATACATCCGGTTGCTGCACGAGTTCGAGGATCTCGGCGCGGAACCCGGGATCGTTCGCGTAGCGCTGCGCGGTGTCCCACAGGCCGGCGTCGGTGTCTTCCGGTGCGATGAACCCGAGCGTATTGCCGAGCATGGTGGGCGGTGCGAAGTCGTCCCAGCCGCCTTGCTCGGCTGCTGCGGTCAGTGCGTCGTCGCCGAGCCGGTCGCGCAGGTAGTCGGGTGCGGCGTTGTCGCTCTCCTGGATCATTGCGGTCACCAGGTCGTCGAGGGCGACCGTGCCCTCGGCGGTGACTCCGAGGCGTTCCAGCGCGGCGGGGTGTGCGCCGCCGTCCGTGTCCGGGAGGTACCAGCGTTCCCATTCGGCGACCGGGATCTGTTCGGCGGGGTCGAGAGTGCCGTCCGCAACGGCCTGCGCGTACGCGGCAAGGTGGACGACCTTGACTGCCGACGCGAGTGGTTGTGGGTCGTCGGCGCCGTGTGCGACGACATTCCCGCTTCCGTCGTCGATGACGAGACCGACCGAGTCGGGGTGTTCGGCGAGGTATCCGATCCAGCCTTCGGGGCTCGTCACGTCGGCGGCGGGGAGGGAAGCGCAGTCGTCGGTGGTGGTCGTGGCGGTTGCCGTGTCGTCTTCAGGCGGTGCATCGGTGCACGCCGTGAGTGTCAGGGCGGTCGCGGCGGCAAGTACGGCGAGGACCTTCGTCGACATGTCTACTCCGTAAGTTCGGAATTTCGGAATTTCGGAATTTCGGAATCAACGATAGGTGTGACGGAGGAGAGTGTCCAGCCTGCCGGGCCGGGCGGTCGTATCGTCACCTCCATGAACGGGCCCGGATCCGCACGTGTCGGCACCCAGCGTGCGCTCATCGACGAGCTCGTCACCGAGGTTCTTGCTCCACTACCGGTGGACCGCCGGACGATCGTGGGGCTGTGCGGACCGCCCGGATCCGGGAAGAGCCGTGCCGCCGGGCTACTCGTCGGTGCGCTCACCCGCGCGGGAATCGAAACGGGTCTGGCGCCGATGGACGGATTCCACCTGTCCAACGCCCAGCTCGACGCGCGCGGCATACGCGGGCGCAAGGGGGCACCCGACACTTTCGACGTGGCGGGATTCCGCGAACTGCTCCAGCGCATGCGACTGCGCCGCGAGGAAGCTGTCTACGCCCCCGACTTCTCGCGCAGGCTCGACGACCCCGTGGCTGCGGTGCACGCCATCGAACCGTCTGCCCGTGTCGTGGTCACCGAAGGGAACTACCTGCTGTTCGACACCGGAGGCTGGCAGGAGATTCGTCCGCTTCTCGATCTCGTGATCTACCTCGACGTGCCCGCCGGGACCCTCACTCCGCGGCTGGTCCGCCGGCATCGCATGGGTGGACGTGCGCGGACACAGGCCCACGACTGGGTCCGCGAGGTCGATCTGCCCAACGCGACCGCCGTCGCTCGCACCCGTGGCCGTGCCGATCTCGTGTGGAGCCCCGTCCCGTAGTCTGTCCTGCGTGCGCGTACTCGTTATCGGCTCCGGTGCCCGTGAACATGCCCTCGCCCTGGCTCTGTCTCGGGATCCGGGTGTGACGGCCGTTCTGGCTGCTCCGGGCAACGCCGGCATCGCGAAGGTCGCCGAGCAGTATCCGGTCGACGCCTCGTCCGCCGACGAGGTCGTCGCGCTCGCGAAAGACAAGCAGGTCGACCTCGTCGTGATCGGCCCCGAGGTCCCGCTCGTTCTCGGTGTCGCCGAGGCTGTGAGAGAAGCGGGCATTCCCTGCTTCGGCCCGTCCGCAGACGCTGCCCGCATCGAGGGTTCGAAGGCCTTTGCGAAGGACGTCATGGCCGCCGCAGGTGTGCGCACGGCACGCAGTGAGGTCGTCGACACCCCCGCGATCATCGACGAGGCCCTCGACCGGTTCGGCCCCACCTGGGTCGTCAAGGACGACGGGCTCGCCGCGGGCAAAGGTGTCGTGGTGACCACCGACCGGGACGCCGCACGCGATCACGCAGCAGAGATCATCGAGAACGGGCATCCCGTACTGCTGGAGTCGTTCCTCGACGGGCCCGAGGTATCGCTGTTCTGCTTGGTGGACGGCGAGACCGTGGTGCCGCTGCTTCCCGCGCAGGACCACAAGCGCGTCGGCGACGGCGACCTCGGCCCCAACACCGGCGGCATGGGCGCGTACACGCCGCTTCCGTGGCTGTCCGCAGACGCCGTCGCGCAGATCGTCGACGAGGTCGTCAAGCCGGTCGCTGCCGAACTCGTACGTCGCGGTAGCGGATTCTCCGGCCTGCTCTACGCGGGCCTGGCCATGGGTGAGGAAGGCCCCGCGGTCGTCGAATTCAACTGCCGTTTCGGGGACCCCGAGACGCAGGCCGTGCTCGCGCTGCTGGAATCCCCGCTCGGCGAGGTGCTGAGTGCGGTCGCCGACGGAACCCTCGCACAGCTGCCTCCGCTGCAGTGGCGCGACGGCGCCGCGGTGACGGTCGTGCTGGCCGCGGAGTACTACCCGGCGAGTCCCCGGACGGGCGACGTGATCACCGGTGCCGACAGCGACAAGGTCCTCCACGCGGGCACGAAGCGCGGCGACGACGGCGCGCTCCTGTCTGCCGGCGGTCGTGTGCTGAGCGTCGTCGGGGTCGGCGACGATCTCGAGGCGGCACGTGCGGACGCGTACGCGACCCTGGGCGACATCAAGCTCCTGGGCGGTCATTTCCGCAAGGACATCGGCCTTGCTGCTGTCGAGGGGCGCATCACGCTCTGATTGGATCCCGCGCGGGAAAAACTTGCGCGTACAGAAAGTATGTTTCACACTCGGTGCATCTTCTGACGAGGACATGAGGTGACACATGGGTTCGTGGAAGCGTCTGTCGATACAGGATCCGGCTCCGCTCGGGCATCACTGCGTCCGGGTGTACCCGCTGCCGAGCGACATCGTCGTCGATCGTGATGTCCCGATCCGCACTGCCGACGGCACCACCCTGCGGGCGAACGTGTACCGGCCGGAAGGGGTCGAGAGATGCCCCGTCCTCGTCTGCGTCACCCCCTACGGCAAGGACGCCGGTGTCGATCGATATCCGGTGGATTTCGACGCGCTCGCCGCGTCGGGGAGCTTCGTCGGCGAATTCGAACTGAGTGACCGCACGGCCTTCGAGGCACCGGATCCCGGCTACTGGGTACCGCGCGGCTATGCGGTCGTGGTCGCCGATCTTCGCGGCTGCTTCGCCAGCGGCGGACGCCCGCGATTGCTGCTCGGCCGGGCTGCCTCGGATGCCGCCGACGTCGTCGAATGGGCCGGCGAACAACCGTGGAGCACCGGGAAGGTGGGAATGGCAGGCGCGTCGTATCTGGCGACCCTGCAGTGGTACATCGCTGCGCAACAACCACCGCACCTTGCCGCCATTGCGCCATGGGAGGGTGTCACCGATCCCTTTCTCGACAGTCTCTGTCACGGCGGCATTCCCGAAACCCGCTACAGCGAATTCTGGTATAGCGCGATGCACCGAGGTTGCCGGTCGGCGTCGGCGTCGGTACGCAGAATCGCGCCCTGGCTGATGCGCCGATTCCCGGACAGGTTCAGGCACGTGGCAGGTCCTCCGCCCTTCGAGGACGTCACTGTGCCCGCTCTCGTGGGAGCGTCGTGGTCCGATCAGGGGCCACGCACTCGCGGATCGATCACCGGCTACACGCGGGTGGGTTCGCCCGACAAGTGGCTGTACACGCACGGCCGGAAGACCTGGCAGACGTTCTACGGCGGCGAAGCGCTCGATATGCAGCGTCGGTTCTTCGACCATTTCCTCAAAGGCGACGACAACGGTTTCGATGAGGTTCCGCGGGTCCGTCTCGAAACCCGCCACGACCTGCGCACCTATTCCGAACGCCACGAGCAGCAGTGGCCACTTCCGGACACTCGTTACGTGTCGCTCTACCTCGATCACGGTACGGGTGGCCTGCGATCCGCGATACCCGGAGAAGCGGCAAGCGACCGAATGTTCCCCGTCGCCGGCGACGAAATGGTCTTCACGACCACATTCGACGAGGACACCGAGGTCACCGGTCACGCCGCACTGCGGTTGTGGGTCGAAGCCAAGGACGCCATTGACATGGACCTGTTCGTCGCGTTGAAGAAGATCGATCCGTCCGGGCGGGATGTCCGATTCGAAGGACACGGGGGCTTCGAAGAAGGGGTCGTCGCGTACGGATGGATCCGGGTCTCACATCGTGCGCTCGATCCGGAAGCGTCGACCGCTTACCGCCCCGTGATCGATCCCGCCGAGTACCGGCCGCTGGTCGCGGGCCAGATCGTGCCCGTCGACATCGAGATCATGCCGCACAGCACCTTCTTCGAAGCGGGATCGTCGCTCGCCCTGGTCATCACCGGCCATGATTTCGAGACCCTCCCCGATGTCCGGCACGACCGCACGATCAACCAGGGATTCCACATCGTGCACGCGGGTGGCCGATTCGATTCGCACCTGTTGCTGCCCGTGGTGCCCGCCGAGATTTCCGCGGACGACGCCACCGGCGTCCCGGCCGCGTCCGCTTCGCTCCACGACCTCCCCATCGCGTGGGGTGCGCTGTTCGGTCGCCAGTACGTCCGACTCTGAGCGCACGGGGAGGACGACTACCGTCGACGTCGTGCGCACTGAATCCCGACGCTCCCTTATCGAGACGTTCCACGTCATGGACGTGTGGAAGGCTGCCGCCGAGCGGCAACGCACCCACGGTGACGTGCTGAGCCTGGCTGCGGGGCAGCCGTCGACACCGGCACCCACACCGGTGTTGCGCGCGACCCGCCGCGCCGTCGACACCGAACTCCTCGGCTACACGGAGACCTTCGGGATCCTCCCGCTGCGCGAAGCGATCGCCGGGTACCACCGCGACCGGTACGGGGTCGACGTCGATGCCGACGGCGTCGTGGTCACCACCGGGTCGTCGGGCGCATTCACCCTGCTTTTCCTCGCCGCATTCGATCCGGGTGACACCGTGGTCGTCGCGCGGCCCGGATACCCGGCCTACCGCAACACACTCGCCGCCCTCGGATGCAACGTCGTCGAACTCGATTGCGGTCCCGATACCCGCTACCAGCCCACCGTCGCCATGCTCGAGGCACTCGACACCCCGCCGGCCGGGCTGGTGGTCGCGAGTCCGGCCAACCCCACCGGCACCATGATCGAACCGGACGAACTCGCAGCGCTGGCCCGCTGGTGCGACGATCACGGCGCGCTGCTGATCTCCGACGAGATCTACCACGGCATCGAATTCGACACCCCGGGCTCGCCTGACACATCGACGTCGTGGGCCACGTCGAGGGAGTCGGTCGTCGTCGGGTCGGTGTCGAAATACTTCTCGATGACAGGCTGGCGACTCGGGTGGATGCTCGTGCCGGAATCGCTACGGCCCGCCCTGCAGCGCCTGGCCTCGAATATGACGGTGTGCCCGCCGTCGATCTCGCAGTTCGCGGCGATCGAGGCATTCAGCGCCGAATCACGCGCCGAACTCGACGGGCACGTTGCCCGTTATGCCGCCAACCGTGAACTGTTGTTGTCCGGGCTACCGGATCTCGGGATCACGAAGTTGGCGCCCGCCGACGGCGCGTTCTACGTGTACGCCGACATCGCCCACCTGCTGGGGGACGAGACGTCCACCGCGTGGTGCTCCCGGCTGCTGCACGACACGGGTCTTGCGCTCGCACCCGGCATCGACTTCGATACGGTCCGAGGTGACGAGACGGTGCGCCTGTCGTTCGCCGGATCGACCGCGGACGTGTCCGCAGCGCTGGACCGGCTTGCCGGGTGGCTGCCGGTGCCCTGAACGGTGCTGCTGCCCTGAACGCAGCTACTACCTGCCTGCCGCGATTATCTGTGCAATGTTGCGTTCGGCGAGTGCTGCGATGGTCAGCGACGGGTTGACCGTGCCGGTGCTGCCGGGGATCAGGGCGCCGTCGACGACGTACAGCCCGGGATGACCGTGCACTCGGCCGTAACCGTCCGTCGCGTCGCCCATCACCACACCACCGAGCGGGTGCGCGGTGAACGACGCGTTGACGTCCGCAGCCATCGGCTCGGCGCCGGGCACGGTGCCGCCCGCTGCCGCCATCTTGTTGTGCACGGCCCGGAGTGCGTCCACGCTCGCGCGCTCGCCACCCGCCGGCCAGTTCACCACCCCGCGATCGGCGTTCGCGTCGTAGACTACCTCGGCGCGTGTCGGGTCGAGGGTCATGCCGAGGGACGCAAGCATGCCGACGTCCTTCGCGGTGCCCGCGACCAGCCAGTTCTCGAGGCTCAACGGCAGACCCGATTCGTCGACCACACGGGAGGCGGCGGGCGAGCCCTGATCGCCCCCGAAACCGTCGGTGAGGGCTACCGAGCGTACGAGCACCGCGTCGCCGTTGGTGCCCCAACCCCGTCCGACGTACTCGTTGAGGTTCTCCAGCGTGCCCGTGTGACGCGCCTTGACCAGCAGTTCCGTGGTACCGATGGAGCCTGCACCCAGCACCAGCCTGTCGCAGGTCAGCGTCGAGGTACTCAGGACTTCGCCGGTGGGATCGACGGCCTGTACCTCCACCACATAGCGGCCGCCGGGTTCCTGCCCGACCGACAGCACCCGGTGCGCGTGGCACACCTGGGCGCGGCCGGTGGCCTCCGCTGCGGGAATGTAGTTCTGGGTCAGGTCGAATTTCGCGCCGTTGGAGTTGCCGAGGTTCGTTTCGCCGGCCACCGCCGAGCGGCGCACCGATCCTGCGAGTTCGGCGCGGACGATGTCCCAGTCCCAGATGCCATCGATACGGTGCGGTGTGTAGCCGGCCTTGATGGCGTCTTCGTCCCAGCGTCGCGAATGCGTGAACTCGGCGGCGTTGTAGATGTCGTCGGGCATCGTGTCGAGTCGCAGCATCGACCGCACCTTGGGGTACCACGTCGAATTCATCTCGTCGTAGCTCAACCGGTCGCCGAACACCTGCTCGAAGAAGTGCTGTTCGGGGGCGATCATCACGCCTGTGAACACGATCGAGCCACCACCGACTGCAGCGCCGCGCCACACCGACATGTTCGGGTAGTCGGTCACGTCGAGCACACCCGCGAAGTCGTCGCACACGACGGGAACTCCGGTGGGGCCGGTGAAATTCGTGCGGTGGTAGTAGCCGCGTCCGTCGGCGAGCAGATCGGTGGTGAAGACCTCCCGCTGGGGGTCGCGCGGCCAGCGCATGCCGCGTTCGAGCACGGTCACCTGTGTTCCGGCTTCCGCCAACCGCAGCGCGGCAACACTCGCGCCGAATCCGGAACCCACCACGATGACGTCCGAATGGGCCGGTGGCGTGGGGGGAGGGGTGAACAACTCGGGGACGAGGCGACGGTACTCGTCGATGCCCACGGGCAGCGCCGACGCGATCGGCAGGCGGGTGCCGGGCACCCCCACGGACGCCACGGCCGCGCCCAACGCTGATGCCAATAGGAACCGGCGACGCTTCATATCCGACTTAGCTCCGATCGTGTCGAGACGACCCGGGGACACGACAGCCGAGCCCCCATGCCAGCGGGCTGATCGTACCGGGCGGTCTCTGCTCCGTTCGCCCCTGGTAGAGGCGGTCGGGCTGTCACGATGACTAAGTGTCGATTGCTGCAACTCCGAAAGGCGAGCGGCGCCGCCAGGCGCTGGTCGAGGCTGCAGCAGATCTCATACTCGAAGGCGGAATCGACGCGGTTCGGCACCGGTCCGTCGCGACCCGCGCCGGCCTACCGCTGGCGTCCACGACGTACTACTTCGATTCGCTCGACGACCTCGTGACGTGTGCCGTGCACTTCAACAGCGTGCGCGAACTCGATGTGATGGGCGACTGGGTGCGCGAGGTCCCTGAAGCGCCGCGCGCCGTCGGCTCCACCGCCGATCTGATCGTCGACCTGCTGATCGGCCCGCAGGCCATCGGACCCGCAGACCGAGAGCGCCTCATCTCGCGGTACGAGCGTTACGTCGCGACGGCACGCCATCCCGAGCTTCGCGACGTGCAGCTGGAGATGCGTGAGCAGCTCGACGAGTTGCTCATCGAACTTCTCCACCGGTGCGGCCGGGACGTGCACACAGATCAGCTGCGTCGGCTCGTGGCGGTGGTCGACGGTGCGGTGCTCGGTGGTCTCGGAGAGCTCGATCCCGACCCGAGAGCGCTGGCACGAGGGATCTTGATCGACGTCGTGGACACCGTCGCGCCGCCGGCCGATGCGTGATCGCGGGTACGGGTCCGTAAACTGTTGCTCCGTGAGCAACATCCCGAACGTCCTCGCCACCCGGTACGCCAGCCCTGAAATGCGGCAGTTGTGGTCGCCGGAGCACAAGATCGTGCTCGAGCGCCAGCTGTGGCTCGCAGTGCTGCGTGCCCAGGCCGAGCTCGGGATCGATGTGCCGGCGGAGGCGGTCGCCGACTACGAGCGTGTCCTCGATCAGGTCGACCTCGACTCCATCGCCGCCCGCGAACGGGTCACTCGGCACGACGTGAAGGCCCGGATCGAGGAGTTCAACGCCCTCGCCGGTCATGAGCACGTGCACAAGGGTATGACCAGCCGCGACCTGACGGAGAACGTCGAACAGCTGCAGATTCTGCGGTCGCTCGAGCACGTTCATGCACACGGTGTCGCGGTCGCGGCCCGACTCGCCGAGCGCGCCGCCGAATACTCGGCGCTGGTGATGGCCGGACGTTCGCACAACGTCGCGGCACAGGCCACGACTCTGGGGAAGCGGTTCGCGTCGGCGGCCGATGAACTCCTCATCTCGCTGCAGCGCGTACGCGAACTGATCGACCGGTATCCGCTGCGCGGTATCAAGGGCCCGATGGGTACTGCCCAGGACATGCTCGATCTGCTCGGCGGCGACGCCGGAAAGCTCGAGGAGCTCGAAGCGAAGGTCGCGGAGCACCTCGGCTTCTCGCACGTGCTGACGAGTGTCGGCCAGGTGTACCCGCGTTCGCTTGACCACGACGTGCTGTCGGCGCTCGTGCAGGTCGGTGCGGGTCCGTCGTCCTTCGCGCACACCGTCCGCCTCATGGCCGGACACGAGCTGGTCACCGAGGGGTTCCAGCCGGGCCAGGTCGGATCGTCTGCCATGCCGCACAAGATGAACACCCGCTCGTGCGAACGAGTCAACGGGCTGCAGGTCGTGCTGCGCGGCTACGCCTCGATGGCTGCCGAGCTCGCCGGTGCCCAGTGGAACGAAGGCGACGTGTTCTGCTCGGTCGTGCGCCGTGTCGCGCTGCCGGATGCGTTCTTTGCGATCGACGGGCAGATGGAGACCTTCCTGACGGTGCTCGCCGAGTTCGGTGCGTACCCGGCGGTGATCGAGAAGGAACTCGTCCGGTACCTGCCGTTCCTGGCGACCACGAAGGTGCTCATGGCCGCAGTGCGCGCAGGCGTAGGACGAGAGACCGCGCACGAGGCCATCAAGGAACATGCTGTGGCTGTGGCGTTGGCGATGCGTGAACAGGGCCGCGAACCGGACCTGCTCGACCGCCTCGCAGCCGACGAGCGGTTGCCGCTCGACCGCGCAAGGCTCGACGCGGCCCTCGCCGACAGATCGGTTTTCGTCGGTGCTGCCGAGGCGCAGACCGCTCGGGTGGTCGGCGCCGTGGAGGACTTGGTAACGGAATATCCGGAGGCAGCGAAGTACTCGCCGGCGCCGATTCTGTAGCCGAAGGGGACGGCTACCACAGGGGGATTGTTCGATGGGGGTAGCTGCACACAACAGGGGAGACGACAGTGCCGGAGAAGGCGGGAATCAACGGGCGGATCAGGGACGCGGCGCGCACACGCACCGCGCTCCTCGATGCAGCGCTCGAGGTGTTCCTCAGGGACGGGTATGCCGAGGCGGCAACCGAAGAGATCGTGGCAGTGGCGGGCGTGACCAGGGGCGCGCTCTATCACCACTTCGCGAACAAGCGTGAGCTGTTCCGGGGCGTGATCGAGCGCCTCCAGAAAGAGGCCGAGGAAACCCTCGTGCCGGACGAACCGTATGACGACCGGTGGGACGCGTTCACCGCCGCAGTGCTCGCGTCCCTCGACGCGGTCTACGACCAGGCGACCCGGCGTCTGCTGCTGATCGAGGCACCCGCGGTGCTCGGATGGGCCGAGGTACGGGAGACCCACCGCGGTTCGACGTTGCGCAGCGTCGAACTGATGCTGGAGTCGTTCCGTCCCGACGGGGCGGAAAAGTCGATTCGTGAATCGGTGCTCGCTCATCTGGTCGTGGCTGCCGTCGAGGAAGCGATGCTGTACCTCGCGCACAGCGATGATCCACAGCGCGACCGCAGTGTCGTGGAAGCGGAATTGTTGAGAGTGCTCAGCGCTGCCCGACGGCCCGCCGTCGGCGCGTAGTCCCCGAGTGAGATCCTTACCTACGTGAACGACTGCATTTTCTGCGCGATCGTGGCCGGAACCGCACCTGCGAGCGTGGTGCTGGATGAACCCGATGTACTCGCGTTCATGGATATCCGGCCCTTCACGTCCGGGCATCTACTGGTCGTACCCAAGCGGCACGCATCCGGTCTGGCGCAGCTCGATCCGGACGACGGGGCGGCGGTGTTCGCGGCGGGGCAACGTATCGCAACGGCCCTCCGGGCGAGTTCGCTCCCGATCGACGGCGTGAACCTCTTCCTGGCAGACGGCGTGGCTGCAGGCCAGGAAGTGTTTCACGTACATCTGCACGTGGTTCCGCGCACCGGCGGCGACGGCTTCGGGGTCCGCGCCCGGCCGCAGTCACCCAACCGGACGGTACTCGAGGGCACCGCCGATGCGATCAGGTCCGCCCTGACCGTGCCCGAGGGGTGATCTCGTGACGTATGTGCAGCCGATCGCGCCGATCGGCGAGTCGATCGCGTGGTCCGCGCTGGTCGCGGTCCTCCCGCTCCTGACGATGCTCGTGATGCTGGCGGTGTTCCGCGTCAAGTCCTATCTCGCTGCGGCGGTCGCGGTCGTCGTTGCCGTTGCTGTCGCGGCGACGGCCTACGGGATGCCGCTGCTGTCGGCGGTCGGCTCCGGACTCGAAGGTGCCGCCTTCGGCGTGTTCCCGATCATGTGGACGGTCGTCAGCGCCGTGTTCGTCTACCGGCTGACTGTCGAGACGGGGCATTTCGACGTCCTGACCCGTGCCTTCGCGCGGATCTCCCCGGATCCCCGCATCCTGACGATCGTCATTGCGTTCCTGTTCGGTGCGCTGCTCGAGGCCGTCGCAGGATTCGGAACACCGATCGTCGTCGCCACCGTGGTGCTGATCGGGGCAGGGCTGAAACCCGTGCGGGCGGCAGCGGCGGCGTTGATCGCGAACGCCGTGGGCACGCCCCTCGGTGTCATGGGCACCCCGATTCTCACGATGTCCAAGGTGTCGGAGATTCCGATCGAGGAGATCGGACCCGTCGTCGCGACCCAGGTGTGCGTATTGGCGGCGTTCGTGCCGCTGGTGCTCGTCGCGGTCGTCGACGGTGCCCGAGGAATCCGGCAGACGTGGCCGGTTGCGATCGCGGTCGGTATCGCTTTCGCATCGGCGCAATTCCTGTGCGCGACCTACTTCGTGGTGGGCCTGAGCAACATTGCCGGTGCGGCCGCCGGACTGGTAGTGCTACTGATCGTCCTGCGATTCCGATCGCCCGCCGGTGAGGTGTCCGCCGCGCCGCAGCACGAACTCGACAGCAACCGTCGTGTCGTCGAAGCATTCGCTCCGTACGCGCTGATCGTCGCAGTGTTCCTGATCAGCCGTATCGGTCCCGTCGCGTCGGTGTTGTCGGGTGCGACGTTCTCGTTCACATGGCCGGGTGTGGATGTGGAGACTGCGGCCGGCGAGGTTCCCGCAGCCGAGACGTTCACCCTGAATCTGCTGACCGCACCGGGCACGATCGTGTTCGTCGCGGCATTGCTGTCGATCGCGCTGTTGCGTGTAGAGGCGGGGGACGCCCTGCGATGTTTCGTCGCCGCGGTCGTGCAGCTGAAGTGGTCGTTCGCGACGGTGACGTCCGTGGTCGCCTTGGCCTACGTGATGAACCTGTCGGGCCAGACAGCGACGATCGGCCAGTTCCTCGCGGGTGCGGGGGCCGCGTTCGCCCTGCTGTCGCCGGTTCTCGGGTGGCTCGGTGTGGTGGTGACGGGATCGAACACCGCCTCGAATGCGATGTTCGGAAGCCTGCAGGTGTCCGCCGCGCAGCAGGCAGGCCTCGACCCGACCGTCCTCGTGGCAGGCAACATGACCGGCGGAACGGCCGGAACCCCGATCGCGCTGCAGAATCTTGCCCTGGTGTCGTCGGTCGAGGGCTTGGCAGGCAGGGACGGATTCCTGCTTCGCCGGCTACTTCCCGTCAGTCTCGCGGCGCTCGCCGTGTACGCGGTGGTGGTGTGGTTGCAGACCATGTCCGTGCTGTCGTGGATGGTGACATAGGGTTCGGCTGCGTACGTTCGACGGCGCTTTCCATTACGGTGATCTTGTGCCAGTTTCCCAGCCGATCATCACGCCCTTGACCGAGGCGGCGATCTTCCTCGTCGTCAGGGTGGACGAGGGAGGTGAATCCGCGGTACGAGAGCTGCTCGGCGACCTCGCGGGGCTGCGTCGTTCCGTAGGCTTCCGCATCCCGGACGGTGGTCTCTCGGTCGTCGTGGGGATCGGATCTCGGATGTGGAACCGACTGTTCTCCGGGCCGCGCCCTGCCGAACTGCACGAGTTCGTGCCGCTGGACGGCGACACGCATCACGCGCCCGCGACGCCGGGAGACCTCCTGTTCCACCTGCGCGCGTCGACGATGGACTTGTGCTTCGAGCTCGCCGGGAAGATCAACGACCGGCTGCGTGGCGTCGCCACGGTGGTCGACGAAACCCACGGATTCCGCTACTTCGACCGCCGCGACCTGCTGGGGTTCGTCGACGGCACCGAGAATCCCGAGGAAGACGAGGCGGTCGCTGCCGCGCTGGTGTCCGACGACCCGGACTTCGCGGGCGGCAGCTACGTCATCGTGCAGAAGTACCTGCACAACCTCGAGGAGTGGAACGCGCTGTCCGTCGAGGAACAAGAGCGGGCGATCGGACGGACCAAACTCGACGACATCGAACTCGACGACGACGTCAAACCGGCGAATTCGCATGTGGCGCTCAACACGATCGTCGACGACAACGGTGAAGAACGACAGATCCTGCGAGCGAACATGCCGTTCGGGAACTTCGGTGCCGACGAGTTCGGCACCTATTTCATCGGCTACTCCGGCACACCCGAAGTGACCGAACAGATGTTGCGCAACATGTTCCTCGGCGATCCGGTCGGAAACCACGACCGGATTCTGGACTTCTCCACGGCCGTCACGGGCACGCTGTTCTTCTGCCCGGCCATGGAGTTCCTCGACGACCTTCCGCCGGCACCGCCGGAGCAAGAGGTCCACCCCGAATCGAACGCACCGACCACCGGAGACGGATCTCTCGGAATCGGCCCTCTCAGAAGGAGTTCAACGCTGTGAACAATCTGTATCGCGAACTTGCCCCGATCACCGACGCGGCGTGGTCCGAGATCGAGGAGGAAGCCTCCCGCACCTTCAAGCGACACGTCGCGGGCCGCACCGTGGTGGACTTCTCCGGTCCGCACGGCACTGATTTCGCGGCGGTCGGCCTCGGCCGCACCAGCGAGATCGATGCGCCGGCCGACGGAGTACGGGCGCGGCAGCACCGGGTGGCGCCCGTCGTCGAACTGCGTGTGCCGTTCACGCTTTCGCGTGAGGAACTCGACAACGTCGAGCGCGGCGCCAACGACGTCGATCTCGACGCGGTGAAAGATGCCGCCAAGAAGATTGCGTTCGCGGAGGACCGCGCGATCTTCGAGGGCTACGCGGCCGCGAGGATCGAGGGTATTCGTGCGTCGTCGACGAACGCTCCCCTCCACCTGCCCGAGGATCCGCGCGACATTCCGGAAACTATCAGCCTCGCGCTGTCGGAGCTGCGCCTCGCCGGTGTGGGCGGCCCGTACTCGGTGCTGCTCAGTGCCGACGCATTCACGAAGGTCAGCGAGACCTCCGACCACGGCTACCCGATCCGCGAGCAGATCCGCCGCTTGATCGACGGCGACATCATCTGGGCGCCGGCGATCGACGGTGCGTTCGTCACCACCACCCGCGGCGGCGACTACGACCTGCAGGTCGGACAGGACCTGTCGATCGGCTACCTGTCGCACGACGCGGACACCGTGCAGTTGTACTTCCAGGAAACCTTCACGTTCCTCGTGTACACCGGCGAGGCCTCGGTCGCGTTGCTTCCGACGAGCTGATCCGTGGGGTCGGTCCGCCCGGTCGCTACGGGCGGCCCCGACCCCACGTCAGCGTTGGCTCTGGTGTAGTTGCTCCTGGGCGGCGGCGTTGATGCGGACGAGGACCCGGTGCAGTTCCTCGAGTTCGGGAATGTCGACGCCGAGTGTGTCGACCACCTGTTTCGGAACGCCCTCGGCGGCGATCCGCAGGTCGTGGCCGGCGTCGGTCAGGTCGACGACCAGTCGCCGCTCGTCGATCGAGCTGCGGGTGCGGGTGATCAGCCCGAGTGTCTCGAGTCGCTTGAGAAGCGGCGACAGTGTGGGGGAGTCGAGCTGCAGGAGCGCGCCGATGTCCTTGACAGCGAGCGGTGCCCGCTCCCACAACGCCAACATGACGAGGTACTGCGGGTGCGTCAGTCCGAGTGGCTCGAGAATCGGCCGATACACCGCGAGCACCGCACGGTTCGCCACCGACAGGGCAAAACACACCTGACGGTCGAGGGCCAGGGGGTCGTCATCGGATGAGGTCTGCGAATCGGGGAAATCGACGCTCATATGATCACCGTACCGAATCGGTCGTGCGTCAATGGATCGTGGGCGATTTGGTTGTTTTTAGATTCGCTTCACGGCTGATGCACTCGGTGACCAACTTGTCGCGAGTCCACGCAATCCCCGCGAGCAAGGTCGGTGACGTGTCCACGCTCGCTATGATCGCGGATCGGCAGCTGCAATCCGGAACTGCCGTCAGCCGCGGCGCATGGCTCACACTGTGTTCAGAAGACAAGCCCGAGATCGGCACAGAGCAGTACGTCGTTGTCTACGGCAACCGACGTCTCGCCGCCGTCAAGTATGGACGCGAAGGTTTCGGCGTTGTTGTCCGAGACAGCATCGCAGCAAACAGGGAGAGGTCCTCTGGGTTGCGACCAGTGAGAACATCGCGCCGAGACTTCGACGTTCGCGAAGAAGCCAAGCTGTCGAACTCATGGTCGAGGTGTTCGGCAGTGCTGACGCTGCAGCAGCAAGACTTGGACGCTCGAAAAGGGCGGGTATCCCCAACGCCGCGCCTTACTGAATTGGATTTATTCCAGAACTTCAGGCGGTTCTCCAGGCAGGCAATCTCGCGGTCAGACATGCGCGAACTCTTGCCAAGGTCCCCTGTGAAGAGCAGGTTGCGGCCTGGGAAGCGGCGCAGCACCCTCAGTCGGGCAAGGTAAGATGCGAGCCATAGGCTCATGACAACCAGGCGAACCCTGAGCAGCAGACGCCGACGAACCGGCCATAATACCCGAGCCTCCCGACAGGATAGTGCAGGTACTGAAGAAGCTCGGAGTCGGTCCGGCGCTGCCCACCGCAGCTCAAACAACAGCTTGCCCAAATCATTCCCACAGCACGCGGACTGGAGTACACACGCGCTCGCGGCGTCTCGCAACAACACCCTGACGCGCCACAACAACCAGTAGGCCCAATACTTCACGACCACAACCTCATGCGATCCTGTGCTGAGTCACGATGAGCAGCATCGATGAGCAGTTCGCACTCTCGATGCCGACCCAGCCCAGATACCGAGCACATCGACGAACACGTTACGCCCGATACTCAACTCGTCCACGAATTGGAACAGGCGCGCCCGGCACTATCGATCCACAGGACCCGGAATCCGATACAACTGTCGACGTTTTCGGAGAGGGACTTGTCGGTGATGCGGCTGATCGTGTCCTTAGAAACGCTCGCGGCGTAGAGGTTGGCGAAGTGAGCAGCGATCTCACCGGTTGTCAGCTCCTTCGCACTCAACGACAGGACAATCTCGTCCGCCCGGTCAGGCGTCGTTGGCGTTTCTTGACGATCTGCGGGTCGAACGAGGCATCGGTGTCTCTGGGAACCTCGATCTCGACCGGTCCGATCTCTGTCAGGACAGTTTTCGTCCGGGTTCCGTTAAGGGAGTTGCCGCTACCTCGACCTGCGAGGTCGTGTTTGTCGTAGCCGAGGTGCGAGTAGGGGTCTCCCCTGAACGAAGTGCTAGGTGAACATTTCCCCATCCAATGCGGCCAAAGAGCACGTTCTTCGTCAACTGGGTTCAGCAGGCCATCCGGGCCCATCAAAGTCGATAACCTGTTCCTCGGCCTGGGCCAGGAGCTGCTCAGCGAGCTGCTGTGGATCCACCTCGGTAGCCATGGGTTTCCAGTGTCTCGGTCATCATCGATCCTTCCTGCCAGGCTTACGCCCGGCGTGTCAGACCAAGGTCGAATCCACCGTTATTCGCACAGTCCTATCTAGACGATAGACATGCGAATTGTCAGTGTATGCATGATGTTTCGGTTGACACGGGGGTCGGTGAGTATTTGGAGGCTTGAAGGCCACCGGGTATTACCTCTCGGGACCACCGGTATTGCCGACGGGGCCAGTGACCGCTGCTATCGGGGCCACCAGCCACCCGTCGACGTCGTGTTACTGGTTCGCGGCGGCGTGTTCGCGCATGTTGTGCGTGCCGGTGTCGATCCAGAGGGTGTTGTGGACAATGCGGTCCATGATCGCATCGGCATGGACTCCGGAACCGAGCCTCTGGTGCCAGTCCTTCTTGGCGTACTGAGTGCAGAACACCGTCGAGCCCGTGTCATAGCGACGCTCGAGCAACTCCAACAGCATGCTGCGCATCCCGTCATCGGGATGATCCAGCAATCATTCGTCGATCACCAACAACGAGAACGCGGCGTACTTGTTGAGGAACTTCGTCTGGCCATGGGGCCTGTCCTTGGCCACAGCCCATATTTCCTCGAGATCGGGCATGCGGATGTAGTGCGCCCGGATCCGGTGCTGGCAAGCTTGTTTGGCCAGCGCGCACCCCAGATACGATTTCCCGGACCCGGTGAATCCCTGGAACACCACGTTCTGCTGGCGTTCGACGAACGAACAGGTCGCCAGCTGAGCGATCACAGCCCGGTCCAGGCCCCGCTCCTCGATCAAGTCCACCCGGCGAAGATCAGCACCCGGATACCGCAGTCCGGCACGGCGGATCAGTCCCTCGACTTTGGAATGGTTGAACGCCTCGTGGGCGTGGTCGACCACAAGTTGCAGCCGATCATGAAAACCCATCCCGAGCACATGCGTATCGTCTTGGGCCTCGATCGCCTCGAGAAGCGGCTGGGCGCCCATCTCACGGAGCTTACGTTTGGTTTCTATATCGATCCCGCTCACTGAACACCTCCGCCGTAGTAGTCGGCGCCGCGAACGTAGCCGCCGAGCTCGTCCGGCTCCTCACGCGGTGGTCGTAGGTCGGCGGTCTTGTCCTGGCCCGTGACCAGGATCGGCTGCAGATGCGCATAGCGTGGTGAGCGCACCCGCCCGGCCAGAGCCAGGGCACACGCTGCGTCGACCCGCTCGGCGGAAAAACGCCGCGACAGGCGCAGCACCGCCAGCGCAGCGTCGAGTCCCTGCTCGTCGACTGGCACGGACTCGAAAATCCGATTCACCACGATCTCGGTTGCGGGCCCGATCCGCTGCGCCCACGCCCGCGCCCGAGCCGCATCCCACTGCCGGTACTTCTCACCGGCCGGTAGGTCGGCGTCGTTGGTGCGGTACTGACCCGCTGCACCCTCTCGAAGCAGTAGATGACTGGAGAGTCTCTCGGTGCCACGGTAGATCTCCAGGGTGCGGGCGGTGATCCGCAGATCGACCTTGGTCCCGATGTGCGCCAATGGAACCGAGTAGTAGTTGCGCTCGAAGACCACGTGCGCGTTGCGGCCGACCCGGCGTCCGTAGAGCCACCGGCTGATCTCGTATGCCACCGCCGGCAACGCGGTCAGCAGCGGCCGTTCTTCGGCGGCAAACACGCTGTGGCGGGATCCGGGGCGTTTCTGGAATGATTCGTGGTTGTAGGCCAGCATCCGCTCGCCGATCGCCGTGTCGAGTTCGGGCAGCGTCGAGAACTGCTGATCACGCAACCCGGCGATGACCCACGTGGCGACGTGGGAGACGGTGTTCTCCACGCTTGCTTTGTCTTTCGGTCGTCGTATCCGGCCCGGCAGTACCGCCGCGCTGTAGTGGGCGGCCATCTCTCGGTAGGCGTCGTTGAGGACGATCTCACCTTCACGCGGGTGCTTGATCACTCCGGTCTTGAGGTTGTCCGGCACTATCCTCGGCACCGAACCCGCGAAGAACTCGAACATCGCCACATGCGCGCGAAGCCACGTGTCCTGCCGCATATCCAGGGCCGGCCAGGCGAATGCGTACCTGCTGAATGGCAGGCACGCCACGAACAGGTAGACCGTCCGGACCTGCCCGGAGATCGGGTCGCGGAGTTCCATTGTCGGGCCGGACCAGTCGACCTCGACGGTCTGCGCGGCCTTGTGTCCCACTCGCGACGCGGCGCCGGTGATCAGTACATGCCGCTGGTAGGTCTTGCAGAACCGGTCGTAGCCCATCGCCGGATCTCCCGCGACCGTGCAGGCGTCGGTGTACTCGCCGTGCAGCAATTTCAACGTTACGCCGACCCGGGCCGTTTCCCGGTGTACTTGTTCCCAGTCGGGCTGGGCGAACACGCTTTCGTGCTCGCCGCGGCCCGGGAACAGGTGGGCGTACACGTCGCTGTCTTCGAGGTCGGTGACATCGTCCCAGGTCGTTCCCGTCGCATCTGCGGCGTCGAGGACCTCCGCGATGCTCTTGCGGGACATTCCTTGGGATGCGGCGATCGCTCTGCCGGACAGGCCCTCCGCGCGGAGCTGCAGCACGAGCTTTGCTTTGATCTTCCGTACCATTACGGATCACTCCTTCCGTCATGTGCCCGATACACATGGCGGAAGGAGCCTAGAAAGACTGGCCCCCACGCACGTCGTTAATGGCTCCCACACGCACTACTGCCGGAGCTGGGTGACGGCCCCCGAATGCAATACGGGTGGACCCCAGCAAACCGAATATTCATCGGTGAACCCCAACTGTGCACAAGTGCGAAGGTGGGGTCGGGAATGGGCTACCTTGGCGACCGATCCCGGGCGCTCTATTACGCCTGGAGTGAGCGCTCACCCGAGAACGACGAGTTGGATGCGATGCGTGTGCAGGCTGTCGACGAATGAAGAGGTCAGTGCATATCGCGCTCGGTGATTTGTTTCAAAGGCTATCTGATCGATGGAGTAGGGCACACATTCTTCTGGTCGCGATCGTGGAGAAGGCCCATTCCGGGTGATAGCGACCGCTCTGAACGTCGATCAGAAGTAGCGAACCGAACGTTTCGATGGAGATCGACTGACTCATTGTGCGGACTGACCCGACATGCAGTGGGCTCGACGTGACGCCGCGATCAATCTAACGTTAGTGTCATATATGCCGGGCTAACGGCCCCGGTGAACCGAGGAGGTTGCAGATGGCGAAGCGCGACAGGCTCGTGGTGTGTGCGAGTCACAGCCCGGGCATGGAACGAGATCTGCAGAAGGTCTACGGTGCCGTATTCCGAGATGGTCTTGCTCGGGCCGCCGCACGAGTGCAGGATTTCGACCCCGACTACATCGTGCTGTTCGGTGGAGACCACCGCCGCGCATTCCGTCGTGTCGTTCCCACCTTCGGTATAGGTCTGTCGGCGGGAATCATCGCAGAGGGCGGGCACCCTGCGGGGACATTGACGGTTCCGCAGGACAAAGCACGCGCGCTCGCTGATCATCTCCTCGAGTCTCGTTTCGACATCGCTGTCTGCCGCGACATCGAACTCGATCATGCGTTCGCGCAACCGTTGCGCGACCTGACCGGTGCCCTGGATCGATACCCGGTGATCCCGGTGCCTGTGAACTGCGCAACCGCACCGTTGCCGCATGCCCGCCGGGTGCTGGAGTTCGGGGACGCAGTGTGTCGTTACCTCGATGAGCAAGGCGATCGTGTGCTCGTCATCGGCACCGGAGGGCTGTCGCACTCACCGCCGAGTCTCGAACTCGATGCGTACGAGATCGATGACGACGAACGCGCCCGGGTGATCGCCGAGGGGCTGCCCGGCGCACGTAAGAAGATCAAGCCGGAGTGGGACAAGGGTCTACTCGACGCGTTCGCTGCCGCCGACCATGCCGCGCTGGTGGAACTGTCCGACTCTGCGCATGCGTCCGCTGGCGCGGGAGCGAACGAGGTGCGCACGTGGCTCGCAGCTTCCGCGGCGGGTGGTGGTGGGCCACTCGACGCGTTGGTCTACGAGCCGGTCGAGGAATGGATCACGGGCATGGCTGTGTCTGTCTCTCGCTGATTCTCGGAAGACGCAGGCAGGCGCGAAACGCTATTCTGACACTTCATACAAAAATGCGTTCGACGGGCGGATGCCATGACCGACTCATCCGACGTCATCGTCCTGGGTAGCGGCGCGGCCGGGCCGACTGCAACCGCTACCGGGCGGCGATGACCTACAGGAGGCAATCCGACCGCATCGGAGGCCTTGCGCCCGTCGCGCAATGTCGGCGGGGTCATGAATCTGATCGTCGGCGCCGACTCCGGGGCAGCACCGACTATCACCGATTCTTCGAGCCCGATACCGCGAAGTTCCTCTCCGGAGAGGGCGTGACCACCGGAGTCACCGAGGAGCAGCCCGGGCCCCGCTGCCGAAGTGCGGGTGCTCCGGGATGACGGCTCGCTCACAACGGGGCGAATGCGGCAAGTGCCGGTGAAGGCACCGCAGTTGATGGTCTCGGCTACGTCGCCCCTGAACTCGATGCTGATGCGTTCACGGGAACAGGTTCTTTCGCACCGGTGATGAGGCGTTCGTCGGCGACAAACGTGTGACATCGTCGGCCGGCTCGAAGACGTCGTCATTCGACACACGGAGAACATCTCTGCGCGTATGGCCGAGGAGAACCCTGTCACGGTGCCGGGTCTGCTGGACTCGACGGTCGACGCCCCGGACACGGATACCGCGTGTACGTCGTGGTGCCCGAGGTCGGCGCCCCTACAGAGTCTCGCCGAAGCGTCACGACACCTGCTCCAACAGGGAGTGAACCTACGCAAGCTGCCCGTTCGGCTCGAGGTGGTCGGCGAGATCCCGCGCAATGCGCTGGCCAAAGTCGTCAAGAACGATCTCATCCAGCGATTCTGAGGATAGTGCAGTCGCGGAACAGAACTACGTCCGCGACCGCACGCCCGAGCACCTACGTCCGGTAATGCCCGGTCGATCAGCCGACACTGGTCACCGGGATCGAACCACCGGTGATCGCTGCCCCGTCGTCGGAAAGCAGGTAAGCGATGACCTTCGCGATGTCGGCCGGCTGCGACCATGACCGGCGGTCTGCGTCGGGCATCGCGGCCCGGTTTCCCGGTGTGTCGATCACGAACGGCATCAATGCGTTCACCCGAATGTGGTCGTCGATGTACTCGAGCGCCAGCGTTTCGACCAGTGCGACGACCGCGGCCTTGGACGCGATGTATGGCGCCGCGCCGGGAAACGGCCTGCGGGTCGCAGCCGCCGACATACAGATCACAGACCCGCCGCCACCTCGGATCAGGTGCGGCAACGCGGCCTGTGTGACCGCATAGGCGGTCCGCAGGTTCACATCGAGTTGGGAATCGAGGAGTTCCATCGGCGCCTCGTGCACGCGCTGCCCGGACGCGAACCCACCGACCAGGTTCACCAAGCCGAAGAGCGGAGCGTCCGGATCGGTGGCCGCAATTGTGACCACCGCGTCCAGGTCGCGCTTGTCGGACAAGTTCGTCTCCACGAGGTGCAAGTTCGGATGCTCACCGAGGCGGTCGAGCTCCTCACGGACGAGCCACGGCACAACGACGCGCCAACCGGTGTCGAGGAGGTGCCTCGTGACTGCGGAGCCGAGTCCTCCGGTTCCCCCGGTGACCAGAACAGTTCGATTCACCCGGTTCATCGTCCCGTCCACACGGGGGCACGCTTTTCTGCGAACGCGCGCGGCCCCTCTTTCGCGTCCTCGGACGAAGCGATGGCGGGTAGCGCTTCTGACGTCATCTCCCAGCCGGATGCTTCACCGGAGATCCATTGCCCCAGGGCAATTCGCTTGTGCGCCTGTACCGCAAGGGGTGCATTCGCAGCGATCGTACCGGCGAGCTCGAGTGCCGTGTCCACCGCATCGGCAGCCGGCACAACGCGGTTGACGAGGTGCAGTTCGAGTGCGCGTTGCGCACTGATGGACTCGCCCGTCATCAGCAGCTCCATCGCGACGGTCGGTGGAAGTTTGGCAGCCAGGCGGAACGCACCGCCTGCTCCGGCGATCAGACCGCGTTTGACCTCGGGGAGCCCGAACACAGCCGTATCCGCAGCAATGACGAGATCGCTGGCCAGGACGAGCTCTGTACCGCCGCCGAGTGCGGGGCCGTTCACTGCGGCGATCGTCGGCTTGCTGATGCGATGGCCGACGTACCCCGCCAGTCCCCACTCTTCGCGTCCTTCCGGGATGACGCGCTCGCCGCGAGTGATCGCCTTGAGATCGGCTCCCGCACAGAACGCTTTGTCGCCGGCACCGGTCAGGACGACGGCACGAATCTCCGGGTCGCGATCGGCTTCCGCGAGCGCATCACCGACCACGAGGCACATCTCCGCATTGACAGCGTTGCGAGCGTCGGGTCTGTTGAGGGTGATCAGCAGAACGTTGCCGCGGCGCTCGACCAGCGCGGGGGGAGCGGTGGTCGTCGAATCGGTCGCAGTCATCGAAAGTCCTCTCGAAATTAGGATTGGTCGGGGTTGTGCTCGCACCACACCTGCCGGGGAGCGACGGCGGTACGAGGAGGAGCACTGGGCGAGGGCGCAGGAGTTCGAGAGAACCGAGTCGCCGGCAGCGGTTGGATCACGCCGTCGATCTCTGCGAAGGTGCCTCGCGCAGTGAAATGGGGATCGCCGGGGGCCTCGCTGAACGTGAGGACAGGAGTGACGCAGGCGTCGACGGTGTCGAACACCTCGGTCCAGTCGTCGCGGGTTCGGGTGCGGAAGCGCGCGGCGAGTATGTCGCGAAGAGCGGGCCACTTCTCGCGGTCGCTTCGATCCGGCACCGTGGCCTCGTCGAGTTCGAGAACGTCGAGCATTCGTGAATAGAACTTCTTCTCGAACGCACCCACCGCCATGTACCGGCCGTCGGAGCACTCGTAGGTATCCAGGTACGGACAACTACCGTCGACAATGTTTTCACCACGCGTGTCGGACCATCCGCCGCTACCCCGCAACGACCAATTGAATTGGGCCAGTAGCGCTGCACCGTCGGCCGCCGCAACATCGAGAACCTGGCCGCGTCCGGAAGTGGCGCGCTCCCACAGGGCCGACAGTATTCCGACGGCGAGGAACATCGAACCACCTGCAAACCCTGCGACGAGGTTGAGGGGTGGAATGGGCCGATCATCAGGACGTCCGATTGCCTGCAGGATGCCTGTGGGCGCGAGGAAATTGATGTCGTGGCCGGCATGCGCCGATCGAGGGCCATACTGTCCCCAGCCGGTCACACGCGCGTAGATGAGCCGCGGATTGCGGACGAGGGCGACGTCGGGACCGAGCCCGAGTCTTTCTGCGACGCCCGGGCGGAACCCTTCGACGAGCACGTCGGCGCGAGCAATGAGATCGAGCACGTCCGCCACGGAGTCGGGATCGCTCAGGTCGGCAGTCACGATCATGCGTCCCCGTCGGATCTGGTCGTCGGCGCTTCGCGGCAGGCCCGGCCGCTGTACACAGACAACGTCTGCGCCGAGGTCGGACAGCACCATGGCCGCGTACCCGCTGGGTCCCGCGTTGGCCAACTCTACGACGCGGAGCCCGGAGAGGGGGCCGCGCACATCGTTTGCAGGGGGAGAAAGGGATTCATCGATCGGGCTTACCTCGGAGGAGTTTCTCATCGGTTCACCGCCAGATCTGTTCGGGGGCAACAGGGACGCGCGGTGGGGCGAGTGGCCGGGCGGCAGGGGTGCGAGAGAACGCAGGTGCAGGCGCCGGCTGTACGACACCGTCGATTTCGGCGAAGACTTCACGTTCGATCAGGTGGGGGTCCGACGAAGCCTCTTCGAAGTCGAGAACCGGTGTGACACAGGCATCGACACCTTCGAATGCAGCCGCCCATTCATCGCGGGTACGGCCGAGAAAGACATCTGTGAACGCCTTGCGCATACCCGGCCATCCGGCCGGGTCGCGTTGAGGGCCGAGCTCGTCGGCGTCGAGGTCCAGAATTCGCAACATCTCGGCATAGAACTGTGGCTCGAGTGCCCCCACCGCAACATAGCGGCCGTCGGCGCACTCGTAGGTGTCGTAGAACGGTGCCGATCCATCAAAGATATTGGTGCCACGTTCGTCCGACCATTTGCCGGCGCCCCGCATAGACCACAGCAGGTGGCCGAGAAGCGGTGCACCGTTGACCATCGCGGCGTCGATGACCTGTCCACGGCCGGAGCTCTGGCGTTCCACGAGTGCCGCGAGTACACCCACTACGAGGAACATCGAACCACCGCCGAAGTCACCGAATAGGTTGAGCGGCGGCACCGGACGCTCTCCGGCACGGCCTACAGCGTGCAGAAGACCGGTGAGGGAAATGTAGTTGAGATCGTGTCCGGCTTCGAGAGCCCGTGGCCCGGTCTGTCCCCACCCGGTCACCCGTGCATAGACCAACCGTGGGTTCCGTGCGAAGGCGTCGTCGGGCCCCAGTCCGAGACGTTCGGTCACACCGGGACGGAACCCCTCTACTAGAATATCGGCGCGTTCGACCAGGTCGAGGACAGTGGCAATGTCGTCCGGATCCTTCAGATCGGCCTCGACGATCGTTCGGCCGCGCAGTTGCTGATCCGTCGGACGATCGTCGACGGGCAGCGCGCCGGGGCGTTGGACTCGAACGACGTCGGCGCCGAGATCCGCCAGGAGCATGGCACCGTGGGGGCCCGGCCCCATCCCTGCGAGTTCCAAGACGCGGATGCCGGCAAGGGGGCCGGTGCGCGGCACTTCGGGGTCCGTCACGCGTATACCTCGTGTCTGGGCGAATCGGTTCGGATCGATGTGTCGGTCAGTCGCTCGAAGGCAGCGGCTTGGCCGTCTTCAGCTCGAGCAGTTGGTCGCCGAGTGCGGGGCTACCAGTGCCGGGCTTGGTCACGAGGACCTCGACGGTGTCCCCATCGTCGTGATAGCGCTTGCCGAGGGTGCTGCCGCCGGCGAAGGCGGTATCGATCGTGAGCCCGTCGGCGACGGGCTTCCCGATTTCGATCATCGGATGCCCCCCGCAGGTGAGTTCGGCCGGTGGGTTGTCGGCACGCACGACGATGACTTCGGTAGTACAGACCTGGCTGCGCAGGCGTGCTCCGGTCTTCAGCATGTGTTGGATCCTTCCTGAGAATGCGGATATGGGTCTGTTCAGACGGGGGTGACAGCTGTGCTCTCGGCGAGGAGGTCCGCGATGATGTTTCGGCGCAGTATCTTTCCGGTTGCGGTGGACGGCAGCTCGGACCGGTAGACGATCACATCGGGGGTACGTGACCCGCGAAGGCGAGCACGAACGTACTGCCGCAGTTCTTCCGGGTCGGGCTCGTCGCCCGGCTCGGGTACGACAGTGGCCGCGATAGCCTGACCCCAATGGTCGTCGGGGATTCCGACGACCGCGACGGACCGCACTTTCGGATGATGTATGAGGACATCCTCTATCTCCGCGGGAGCGATGTTCTCGCCGCCGCGGATGATGGTGTCGTCGTTTCGCCCGATGATGAACAGGAACCCGTCCGAATCCTGGTACGCAAGGTCGCGCGTCGGGAACCATCCGTTGTTATCGAGCAACGAACCCGTTCCCATGTACTCACCGGACACCTGTGGACCCCGCACCCACAGTTCACCCTGTTCGCCGACACCGACAGGGTTGTCGTCGGCATTGCGGATCTCGACCTCGATCCCGGGAACGGGACGCCCGATGGAACCGAGGCGAGCCCGGACGTCCGGATCGTCGCTGGCGAGTGCGTCCCGATGGTCGGCGGGTCCGAGGAGTGCGATTGTGGAACTGGTCTCGGTGAGGCCGTAGGCGTTGACGAAACCGACTCCGGGAAACGCACGTAATGCGGCTTCGAGGGTGGGGAGGGGCATGCGGGCGCCGCCGTACGACAGCGATTTCAACGTGGGGACCTCGGCTTCGGCTTCTCCGAGGCGGTCGACGATCATGTCCAGCATCGTGGGCACCACCATCGCCGAGGTGGCACCGGTGTTGCGCGCGACGTCGAGCCAGCGTTGTGCGTCGAAATGCGGGAGGTAGATGATGCGACGGCCCGCGTAGAGGTTTGTCAGGATGGTGCCCATACCGGCGATGTGATATGGCGGCACGCTGACGAGCGCACCGTCGGTCTCTTCCGCCGAGCTGTATTCGACGGTACCCATGACGTAGCTGAGCAGATGACTGTGGCGCAGGACCACGCCCTTCGGAGCTGAGGTGGTCCCACTGGTGAACAGCACGATGGCGGTGTCTTCTGCGTCCACGGTGGCAGGCTCGGTGACCGTAACCGTTTCGGTGCGGGCTCGGAAATCCTCTAGGGTGACAATCTCGCCGACAGCACCTGCCACGGCGTCGAGATAGCGTCGTTCGACGATGACAAGGGGTCGCGACAATCGTCCGATGAGTTGTTCGAGCTGCTCGGCCGAGAGCCGGTAATTCACCGGGGCGAAGGGCACACCTGCGTGGGCCGACGCGAACAGCAGGGTGGGCAGATCCAGCCCGGAACCTCCGAGATACACGACGGTGTCGACGTCCGCCGACTGGATTACCGAGCCCGCTGCCGCCACACCGTCCGCGAACTGCTGGTACGTCACAGTCGTGTCGTCGACGACGAGTGCTGGGCGGTCGGGGCTGCCCGACACTGCCATCTCGAGGAGGAGGGAAATACTCATTGTCCGTTCCGATCGGTCGTCGGGATCCGGCGAGGCCGGGTCAGCTCTGTTTCATCGGGATCAGGTTCTTGATGGAAGGCGGATCGTTCTCGGTACGGCCGACCTTCGCGGCCCCTCCGGGGGAACCGAGGTCGGCGAAGAAGTCCACGTTGCTCGCGACGTAACCATTCCAATCCTCGGGAAGATCGTCCTCGAAGAAGATCGCCTCGACGGGGCACACGGGCTCGCATGCGCCACAATCGACACATTCGTCGGGATGGATATAGAGCATGCGTGAGCCTTCATAGATGCAGTCGACCGGGCATTCTTCGATGCAGGCTTTGTCCATCACATCTACGCAGGGTTCGGCGATAACGTACGGCACGGCGGTCGATGCTCCTCGTTCGAATAGTGACCCAGATCAAGTCACCGACTAGATTAGGTATGTTCTGACAGTTTGTCTACATACAAACCGGGCTGCCCTCATGTTCGGATGCTGCACATGCAGTCAGGCGCTGGAGCGGGTCACTTGCGTCGAAGGTATCGGGTTGCGCCCGGATTGCGAACACCGGTCTGTTGTAAGCCGCGCAGGTTCGATACGCTGCGATCTGACAAGTTAGTCATTAGTTTCGGCCCTGCCTCATCGGGGCGCCGCAGCGCACCGGGCCCGTTCGATCGAAAGGTACAGCGCCATGGCATTGGCGATTTCCGAGGACCACAAGGAACTGGCTGCCGTCGCGGCGGCTCACCTTGCGCGGCACAAGGCCCGTGCAGCCGCTCGCGAGACCTTGAACGCCGCGGTGGACACAACCACTTTGTGGTCGTCGACCGCAGAGCTCGGCTGGCTGGGATTGCACGTCCCCGAGGAATTCGGAGGCTCCGGCTTCGGCCTGCCCGAACTCACCGTCGTCCTCGAAGCAGTCGGTCGCGAACTGGCGCCTCTCCCGATCTTGCCTACCGTGACCGCGGCGGCGATCATCGCCCAGTCGGATTCCGACGAGCTCCGATCGATCCTCCTGCCTGGGCTTACCGACGGTTCCTCGATCGGCGCGGTCGGGATCTCGCCTGGCCTGCGACTGGACGCAACCGGATCTCTCACCGGCGAGAGCCGCGCAGTTCTCGGAGCCCCGGACGCGGGCATCCTGCTCCTGGTGGCGGGGGATGACGTGGTTGTCGTGGACAAGGATTCGACCGGCCTGACCGTCACTTCCTTCGGCGGTCTCGACACCACCCGAAGCATCGGGACCGTTGCCGCACAAGGTGTGGCTGTTCCCGAAGACCGTGTGCTGCGAGGAGCAGCGGGTGCGGCTGTTTCCCTATATCGCATCCTTACGGCCGCCGAAGCTGTCGGTAGTGCCTCCACATGCCTCGAGATCGCAACCGAGTACGTCAAGACCCGTGAGCAGTTCGGCCGGCCCGTCGGTACCTTCCAGGCGGTCAAGCACCACCTCTCGAACATGTTCATCGACATCGAACTCGCTGTCGCCGCAACGTGGGACGCGGCACGGTCCGTTGATCTCGACAGGGTCGGCTTCGCCGCCGCAGTGGCAGCAGCCAATGCCACTCGCGCTCAGGTCAACGCTGCGCGACTGAACATCCAGTTGCACGGCGGTATCGGGTTCACCTGGGAGCACGACGCACATCTGTACCTGCGACGAGCCGATACGGTGGCTGCGTTGCTCAACGACGGGCGTCGTCCCCTCAGCGATATCGTGGCGGCATACCGCGCTGGTCAGGCGCACGGTGCCGAACTCGACCTACCCCCCGAGGCCGAAGGATTCCGGGAGCAGGCCCGCGCAGCAGCGCAACACCTCGCGACGCTGCCAGAGGCCGAACGTCGGGACTATCTCGTCGACAGTGGATACTTGGTGCCTCACTGGCGCAAGCCGTGGGGCCGTGAGGCCGGAGCAATCGAACAACTGGTCATCGAGCAGGAGTTCGAGAGCGTCGACCTTCCCGAGTTGGGCATCGCCGGCTGGGTGACTCTCACTCTGTCCCAGGTCGGTTCGGAAGAACAGAAGAAGCGCTGGGTAGATCCGGTACTACGGGGCACGAACAGCTGGTGCCAGTTGTTCAGCGAGCCGGACGCAGGTTCGGACGCTGCCGCCGTGCGAACGTCCGCAACTCGCGTCGACGGAGGTTGGCGCGTCAATGGCCAGAAAGTCTGGACGAGCGCTGCAATCGGATGCCAGTGGGGCTTGGCGACCGTTCGCACCGACCCCGACGCCCCCAAACACGCGGGCGTCACCATGATGGCGATCGATCTCACCTCACCAAAGGTCGAGATCCGCCCACTCCGTGAAATCACCGGGGACGCTTTGTTCAACGAGGTGTTTTTCGACGATGTCTTCGTCCCCGACTCCGATGTGGTCGGGGGAGTGGGCGAGGGATGGAAGGTCGCCCGCGCCACGCTGGGCAATGAGCGGGTATCGATCGGTGGTGGCTCCGGCTCGATTCCGTTCACAGGCGCCGAACTGGTCAAGCTTCTCGACAGTGCCGTCGATACCGATACGGGTGTCGAACGTGAAGTCGGCGAGGTGCTGGCCGAGGAACACACTTTGCGCCTGCTCAACATGCGTCAAGCGGTCCGTGCAATCATCGGCGCGGGACCCGGCCCCGAAGCCAACGTCACGAAGCTGGTGAGAGCCGAGCACTCGCAGCGCATCACCAACTTGGGGCTCACGCTTGCAGGAACCGCGGCGGTCACCGGTCAGGAACCCGACGTCACCTACCCGTACCTGTTCTCCCGGTGCCTGACCATCGCAGGAGGAACCTCCGAGATTATGCGCAATACCATCGCAGAGCGGATCATCGGCTTGCCCCGCGATCCACTGGTTCACTGAATTACATTCGAGTACAGGAGAATTAACGATGACCGATCTGCCACTGGCGGGGATCACCGTCGTCAGTCTCGAGCAGGCGGTGGCAGCTCCGTACGCAACCCGCCAGCTCGCAGACCTCGGGGCGCGCGTGATCAAGGTCGAGCGCCCGGACGGCGGTGACTTCGCGCGAGGCTACGACGAAACGGTGCACGGACAGTCCAGTTATTTCGTGTGGCTCAATCGCTCGAAGGAGTCGATCACCCTCGATCTGAAGTCGACGGACGGGCTCGCAATCCTTCGTGAATTGATCGGCCGTGCCGACGTGTTCGTGCAGAATCTGGGACCCGGTGCAACCGAGCGGATGGGCTTCGGCACGGATGCGCTGACGGAAGCGCATCGGGGGTTGGTCGTGTGTGAGATATCCGGATACGGCGCGGATGGGCCGTGGCGGACCCGTAAGGCATATGATCTCCTCGTCCAGGCGGAGGCGGGGCTGCTGTCGATCACCGGATCTTCGGGAAATGTTGCAAAGGCGGGGATTTCGGTGGCAGACATTGCCGCCGGTAGCTTCGCGTACTCGGGGGTTCTTGCTGCTCTGCTCGCTCGCGCGACCACGGGTCGAGGCCGTGCTGTGCGCGTGTCACTGTTCGAAGCGCTGACGGAGTGGATGGGTTCACCTGCCTACTACGCGGCCTATGGAGGACGTAGTCCACAGCGCACTGGTGCTCGTCATGCCACCATCGCTCCATACGGTCCGTTCACTGCGGGGGACGGCGGTGCGGTGCTCCTGGCAGTGCAGAACCAACGCGAGTGGGGTCGATTGTGTGCTGACGTACTCGGTCGTGCCGACTTGATCGAAGACCCACGTTTCGCGCGCAATTCCGATCGGGTCGAGAATCGTGACGAACTCGAGAAGATCATCGCCGACGCCGTGCAGCGCCACACTGCAGACGAGCTTGCGCAGCAACTCGATACGGCATCGATCGCCAACGCGCGGATGAATACCATGGACCAGTTGTGGGGGCATCCGGTGCTCGCTGAACGCGAGAGGTGGCGGGACGTACCCACGCCCAGCGGGCCGATCCGTGCGCTGCTCCCGCCGGCCGACCTCGAGGGAATAGAGCCCCGTATGGGCGCAGTACCGGCGCTCGGTGAACACTCCGAGGCGATCCTTGCAGAACTGGGCCGGAGTCGAGGCGAGGTCGAGTGTCTTCGGTCTACCGGAGTCATCTGAGTGGTGTGCGCCAGAGCGTGGTGAGCAAGGGTGATGCAGCGAAAAATATTGCGCTCGAGGTTAATAGGTACTTCTGATCGAGTTGACATGCGCGAAGCATCACATTAATGTACGAACTGTCAGATTTGTCTCTCGCCATGTTGTGGCGTATCTGCATTCAACAAGAAGCTACCCAGGCTTGGATGAGGCTGTGCGCCGGGTTGCTTCGTATTCATTCGTTTCGGAGAGGCGACCCAGATGGTGATGTGGCAGCGTGGGAAGAATGCAACACGGGGCAGAGTTGCGCTCTGCGTCCTCTCTACCGCGCTCGTGCTGGCAGCGTGTGGCGCGCCGTCGAGTGACGAGCAGAGCGCCGGTGTACCCGATCCGGACGCGACTCTCATCGTGGCGTGGTCATTGCCGGTGACAGGGCAACTCGATCCGCACAACTCGGTCAACTATCTCTTCGACTTCCCTTTCCTTTCACTGGTATACGACCGGCTCACGCAGGTTGTTTCAGGACCCGATGTGGCTCCGATGCTGGCTGAATCGTGGGATTTCGGTAACGACGGCATGGCCGTCGACTTCCGCTTGCGGACCGATGCGACGTTCCACGGTGGCGGCGCGGTAGATGCCACGGCAGTGAAACGCAGCCTCGACCGTGCCCGCGATCCGCAGCAATCCAAGACCGCTGGAACACTGTCGATGATCGACCACATAGAGGCGGTCGACGCCACGACCGTGCGGATCGTCACCAATCGGCCGGCATGGGACCTCCCGCAGGTGCTGTCGACCACAGAGGCGGCCATCATCGATCCGGCATTGCTCGATAGCGGTGAATCCCCGGCACAGAAGGCCGCAGGTTCGGGACCGTATGTCATCAGCGATGTTCGAGTGGGCGATCGGATCGTGTATCAACGAGCCGCCGAATACTGGGACCCCGAGGCGCAAAAATCGGCCACGATCGAACTGTGGGGCATCACCGACTCGAACGCCCGTCTCAATGCATACCGTAGTGGTCAAGTGGATATGACTTATGTTCCCAGCAGTCACTATCGAGACGCAGAATCGATCGTGCGGCAACCGGGCCACGAGTTCCACCGGTTCTCTGCGGGAAGCTTCTACTCCCTCGATCTGAACGTGGCCAGCGCAGAGTTCGCCGATCCTCGCGTGCGTCGGGCACTGAACTACGCCATCGATCGCGAAGGTATCAACGAGTCGCTGCTCAACGGAGCATGTGCACCTACGACACAGCCGCTTTCTCCGGGCTTCCCAGGGTCCTCGCCCGAGGCGGAGGGTCGCTACGCGTACGATCCCGAACGCGCACGGCAATTATTGGCCGAAGCGGGAGCCTCCGAACTGAGCTTCGACATCATGCACGTCGCAGGGCTCGCACCCTATCCGCAGCTCGTCACCGCGGTACAGTCGCAGCTTGCCGACATCGGCGTGAGCTCCGAGATTCTGGCAACGGATCCATCTGCGCTGATTCCGGGGTTCTCCGCAGGTCAAGCTCCTGCCGCCCTGATCGATCGCAACGTGCGCGCTACCGCGCCCTCGTCATTGCTCGGGCTGTACGTGAACACTCCACGGTATCCGGGCGGCGTCCCCGACGACTTCCGTAAAAAGATCACAGATTCGCTGGATCCCGCGATCAGTGGCGACGAGCGGCTGTCTCTCGTGCAGCAGGCATCGGATCAAGCTTCGGCGGAGGCATTCGAAGTGCCTATCTGCTCACCGGCGACCATGGTTCTCTTCAACTCGGACGTCACCGGAGTCGAAGAAATGGCACAGGCGGATTTCCAGGGCATCTACGACCCCCGTTACCTGGGAAAGACGAAGTGACACACGGTCGGAAGCGATGAATACTACTGCCGGGTACTGTTGAACGCACCCCGGCCCCAGTCTCGTGCCACCTCGGCGAATGCGGATGTCGCCGAGGTGAGCAGACCGGGGCGTGTGACGATGCCGACCTCGCTGGTCTCCGTGGGGACGAGCCGCTTCTGCACTACGCCGGGGATCATGATCTCAGATGCCTGGGAAGCGAGGAACGCGGCGACTCCGGACCGGACCATCTCGATCGACATTCCACGATTTTCGTTCTCCAACACCGCATTCACCGTGATGCCGATCTGAGCGGAGAAACGGTCGAGCCGGCGCCGTGATGCCGATCCGGCTGGAGGCACGATGAGGGGCACATCGGACAGTTCGACCCACGGCACGTCGGTCCTGTTCGGCTCACTGTCCCACGATTGCGGGAGCAGAAGGACAAGCGTCTCGGTCGCGATCGCCTCGGTGTCGACTCCCGGTAACGCCTCGTCGATACGTGCTAATCCGATGTCGCACACACCTGCTTCGACGAGATGGAAGATGTCCGCGTCGTCGCGTGGAGCTGAGATCTGCATCCGAATCCCAGGGAATTGCCGCGCGAACTCGGAGATGACATCTCCTGTGGGAACCGAGATTGTTTGTGAGTAAACAAGTCTGAGATGGCCCAGGACGATTCCCTGGATATCGGATACCGATTCGGCAAACAGATCGAAATCCTGCAGGATGCGACGAGCAGGAACGAGTAGTGTCTCGCCATCGGAGGTCAACACGACTCCGTGTCGTGTCCGATGGAAAAGCCGCAGCCCGATCTCAGCCTCGAGTTTGGCGATCGAATGGGACAGCGACGACTGCGTGACGTGTAGGACGGCCGCTGCTTTGGTGAAGGATCGGTGCTCAGCGACAGTCACCAGGCTTCGAACCTGCTGCAGTTCCACCTGACCAGTGTAGGCGCAGTCGGCTTCTTGCCACTCCGATGCAGGGCACCGGTGTGCTCTACACACCGGTGCGCCTCAATGCGAGCGAAACGCCGAGGTTGCGTCAGGCTGGGACTCCGATGGACTTGGTCTCCAGAAACTCCTCGAATCCTTCGATACCGTGCTCACGCCCGAGGCCGCTCTGGCGGAATCCTCCGAACGGCACGTCGTCGCTCATGAACGCGGCCCCGTTGACCGCGATCGTGCCGGTGCGGATGCGACGAGCGACGTCGACTGCATGTGCGACGTCGGCACCGAACACCGAACCCGACAGGCCGTACAGGGAGTTGTTGGCAATCTCGATCGCCTGCTCCTCGGTGTCGTATGGAATCGCAACGAGCACGGGGCCGAAGATCTCTTCCTGCGCGACTCTGGCGTTCGGGTCGACGTCGGCGATCAACATGGGGTTGAGGAAGAATCCGCGCTCATGTAGATCGGAACGGCCACCACCGAACACCACACGCCCTTCAGCACGGCCGAGGTCCATGTACGACAGCACTCGTTCGAACTGCGACCGGTTGACGACAGGTCCGATCAACGTCGTCGGATCGGTGGGGTCACCGGGCACCAGATGTTCCATGACCGCCTTCGCCAGCTGCAGTCCTTCTTCGTAGTGCGAGCGCGGCAACAACAGACGGGTGGTCAGGGCGCATCCTTGCCCCGCGTGCGAGCACACCGAACCTGCGATGTACGCCAGAGCGGCCTGCATGTCGGCGTCCGGCAACACGATTGCCGCGGACTTGCCGCCGAGCTCGAGCAGGGTCCGCTTCACCGTCGGTGCAACTGCGGTCAGAATTCGTCGGCCTGTCGCTGTGGACCCGGTGAAGGTGACGACGTCGACTCGTGTGTCGGTGGTCAGGGCTTCACCGACAGCATTGTCGGACGACGTGAGGACGTTGAGAACACCGGCCGGTATGTCGGTATGTTCGACTGCGAGTTTGCCGATCATTGTCGCGGACCACGGTGTGTCCGGCGCGGGCTTGAGTACCACAGTGCAGCCCGCGGCGAGCGCGGGAGCAATCTTGGTCATGTTCAGGTAGAAGGGATAATTCCACGGGGTGATGGCCGCCACCACACCTGCGGATTCCTTCCGGACAAGCGGGCGGGTCTCGGTCCCGAGGGCGGACCGCGCCGGAAACTGCCGCTCGTACTCGTAGGTGGTAGCGAGGTCTGCTGCCCAGCGCAGAGCCGAGATGCCAGGACCGATCTGCATGTGGTCGTGCAGTGCAACCGGGGCTCCTGCTTCAGCTGTGACCACCGCGCCGAGGTCGTCGGCGTGCTTCTCCATCGCATCGGCCAGCTGGTGAAGGACGCGTCGGCGCAGCTGAGCGTCGGTCGACCAGTTCGTCGAATCGAAAGCGCGGCGGGCTGCCTCGATCGCCGCGTCCGCGTGCTCGATCGCCGCGTCGGCGGTAACGCCGATGACCTCTTCTGTCGCGGGGTCGATGTTCTCGAATACTTGCCCCGAGATAGCGTCGACGAGATGCCCGTCGATCAACATCCGGGACTCGCGCAACACGAGATGCGGAATTCGCGAATCAGTTTCGGTGGTATCTGCCACTGAGAGTCCTTTCGTCGAGTGCGGACGGTGCGGTCAGAGACCGAGGTTGAGGCCGGCGCCCGCGTCGATACGGATCTCCTGCCCGGTGAAGTAGCGGGATTCGTCGGATGCGAGGTACACGACAGCGCTCGAGATATCGGACGGTTCGACCCACGGTGTGGGCATCGCCTGCATACTGGCGAAGCCGTCCTTGACATCGTCGAGAGTGGGGTTGTCCAGATCGTCTCTGAACATCCGGTACATCGGCGCACTGTGCAGCATATCGGTGTTGCAGTTCGTGGGGTGGATCGTGTTCGCTCGAATGCCCTTGGCGGCGAGCAGGTGAGCGATGCTGCGTATGTAATTGGGGATCATGCGTTTCGCCAGCCCATATCCCATCCCGCCGGGAGTCGACAACCCCGCGGGCATCAATGCAGCCAGCGAACCTGTCGCGATGATGGATCCACCATCGCCGAGATGAGGAATGGCAGCGTGAACTGTATTGACGACCCCGAGGAAGTCGACGTCGAATGCATCGATGAAGGCCTGAACCGGCAGATCTTCTCCCAGCGGACAGATTCCGGCATTGGCGACGACAATGTCGAGTCGGCCGAGCTTCTCGACGGCAGACGACAGCTCCCGTTCGAGGCCGACGCGGTCGCGCACATCGACTTTCGCGGCCACGATACGGCGCCCCTCGGCCTCCACCAGCTTGACCGTATGCGCTAGGTCTTCCTCGGTAGCCAGCGTGTATTCGTTCGTCGAAATATCGGCACACAGGTCGAAGGCGATGATGTCGGCACCTTCCTCGGCCAGATGCACGGCGTGGCTGCGTCCTTGGCCGCGACCTGCTCCACTGACGAAAGCGACTTTGTCCTGAGTTCTGTTCAACTTCGTTCTTCCAATCGGTCATGCACGAAGGGTCGGCGTAGGGATTCTCGAGGATCTGTGCGTCTCCTGTTGCTCGAATCGGCCGAGACTGTGAAGGCGCGGGATGGCTCGATTCGAACCTAGGTGATCCACATCACGATAGGAAGGGGAGGTTGCACCGTTCGGCATGGTATTAATTCACGCAGCACATGAATACATTTCATACTTGCGTACGCCGCAGGCTGCAGGCGTGGGGCCGGCAACGAGCTCCAGGAGAACGCGAAAAAATGACTGTCAGAATAGGATTCGTCTTCGCAGGGCCGGATGGTGAACCGATGGTGATGCGATTGCTGGCGCCATGGCACAGGATGCGCGCATTGCCCACGAGATCAGGTCGCCGATCGACTGCGCGAGCAGTGGGCTGTGGTCGGGGTGTCGCTTGCAGATTTCGGTCGTGACTGCGGCAGCGTCCTCTTGTTGCACGTTCTCCGATACGTAACTGGCGAGGCCGCGTGGGGACCGGGTGGTACAGCCGCCTATGCAGCCGGGCTCAGTGTTCGTTTCGCGCACCACGGGACGGGTCGATACGCTGATGCGGATTTCCGGATGCAGGTCGGCTCGCGATGCGGCGGTCGCGGGGTGCTCCGGTCAGCGACACGGCTGCCTGGATCGCAGAGGAGCGGCTGGGATCACGCTGGTCAACCACCTTCTCTTCGCCGCGAGTCTTCAACTCCTTGCAGAAGCTGTCCGGCTGGGCTCGGTGATGGCGATAGGGCCGGGCGTGCTCCAGCGCGTTGATCTACTGCAGTGATCGAGGCAACGCGGAATGCCACGGCTCGACAATTTCGTCGCTCCGTGACATTCCCTCTTGGCCTACTGGTTCCCGATCTACTTCGGCTGGAACCGAAGTGCACCATCGATCCGGATCACTTCGCCGTTGAGGTAGTTGTTCTCGGCGATGTGCTGCACAAGCGCTGCGTACTCGGACGGGCTGCCCATGCGATTGGGGAACGGAACGGCCGATCCCCACTTCTGGTCGGCTTCTTCGCGTTCCATCTTGAACGCGGGTGTGAAGAACGTACCCGGTGCGATGGCCATGACTCGAATACCCTGCTTGGTGAGATCGCGTGCGGCGGGAAGTGTCAATCCCACGACGCCGCCCTTTGCCGCGGAGTAGGCTGTCTGGCCGATCTGCCCCTCGAATGCTGCGATGCTCGCGGTGTTGATGACGACACCCCGAGCGCCGTCCTCGTCGGCGGTGTTCCTGGCCATTGCGGCGGCGCCGAGTCGCAGGACGTTGAAGGTTCCGTTGAGGAAAAGGTTTATGTACCACTGGAATTGCTCGAAGGATGCCGGTTCACCGTCGCGTCCGACAACGCGCGATGCCCCAGCGCCTCCTCCATGAGCGTTCACGACAATCTTCAGTGGTGCGAGCTCTTCAGCGACGGCGATGGCAGCGTTGACGCTGGCCTCATCGAGTACGTCGGTGGCGACATATCGGACCCGATCGCCGAGTTCGGCCTCGAGCGCCTTGCCCTTCTCGTCGTTGAGGTCGGCGATGACAACGGCGGTGCCGGCGGCAACGAGCTGACGAACCGTTGCCTCACCGAGGCCACCGGCTCCACCGGTGACGAGCGCGGACGCAGTCGTGATGTCCATAGGGATGGGCCTTCCTATCAGCTTGGTGCAAGCGATGATTGAATCCTACGTACAAAATGACATAAGCGTCAGAAATATTCAAGACCCTTGCCGTGCGTTGCTCGTGCACGTGGGGTGCTTCGCGCACAGCTGTATGCCCGTTCCCGTATCCAGGTCGGGTATGCCGCAAAGGGCGGTGTGCTCGAAGCGTGAGTTCGGTCAGTCCTCGATGGAGGAGAAGAAACCACGCCGGATGACGGTCAACGTGAGGTCGATCGACTCGTCGAGAGTGAGTGGAGGTTTCATTTCCTGCGCGGCCTCGGGGAGGCGTACGACAATTGCACGCAGAATGAGGACGGACAGTATGGGGTCGAACGGGTAGTTACGCGGGTGGGGCGCCAGCACGGTCAGTGACGACGCGTCCAAGGAAGCTTGCCCGTAGGCGCCCAGGCCGTGCACGATCTTGCTGTCGGCAGTTCGTTCGGTCCACGCATCGATGGAGCCCGAATAATGTTCCATATATTCCACGAAGGACTTCAGCCATTGATGTGGCGCGGCATTGTCGGGATCGGTGAAGTCGACCTTACGAAGATCCTGGGCCAGCTCGAGCGCGCGGTCCGCCGATTCGATGCACAGTGTCGTGAGTAGATCCTGCTTCTCGCTGAAGTACTTGTAGAATGTACCGCGAGCGAAACCGGCCGCATCGACGATATCGTCCACGCTCGTGCGATGGTAGCCCTTCGCGCGGAATTGTTCCGCACCGGCTTCTACCAGGGCTCGGACGGTGTTGGTCGCGCGTTTGGTGAGTCCATCGGTGCGATCGGCAAGGCTCAGCCCTTCGGTGGAAGGCCGGTCCGGCAGGGTGATGGCGCCTGTGCCCACGGTGCGCAACTTGAGGCTGTGCAGCACGGCTGCGGGAGTCTCGGGAAACAGGAACAGTTGGAGAAACACCGACAAGGCGTCCACGATCGATTGCGTCTCGCGGCCGTATACCCGGTCTGTGTGGATGAAGAGATTGACACGGTGCACCAGCGCCGTCATCGTCATGGCTGCGACGCGCGGCTCGATTCCTACGAGCTTCGACTCCTCGAGGCGGCTCGAGACCCGCTCGTTGTAATTCGCGACGAAGCGGCTGATCTCCGGCTTCACCGCGGACTCCGACGCGGCGACGACGGCCCACTGTACAAACATCGTCGAGTACTTCTCGAAGACCCAGCTCCACTCGCCCAACCACCAGTTCAGGTTGTCGAACCCGACCTCGGTCGGGCCGAGCGGACCGATGCGCCGAGCAACACGGAACAGGGCGCGCCCACACTCGTCCAGTAGTTCGAGAAAGATCTCGTCCTTACCCGGAAAATACTGATAGAGCGTGGCGCGGGACATGTCTGCGGCCTTCGCGATGGCGTCCACCGATGTGCCGAAGAAGCCGTGCTCTGCGAACAGCTCCAGAGATACTTCGATGATTCGCCGACGCGTCGATGCGCCCCGTGTGCCCACTTCGGGGCTCGACGGGCCATAACTTGCGCGACGGTAGATCGGGTTTTCTGACATCAGTGCACAGCCTAGGTGATCAGTATCGTTTGCCGCGAGGACTTCGCGCGGAATGTGGCCAGTATCCTACCGGCCGGTAAGAATCAGGAAGTCTGCCGTCCCGCTGATCGCGACACCACCGGTCTGCCGTGTACACGTGAGCGAGACGGTAACGAGCCGCCCACCGTCCACATCCGCTGTCGCGGTGACCTCGCCGGTGCAGGTGAGCACATCGTCCGGCCAGACCTGCTCGCGAAAGCGAACTCCGAACCTGCGCACGTTCTCGGCGCCGAGCCAATCGGTCGCGAAGGTCGCCAGTAGAGCCGACTGATGCATCCCCTGCGAGAACACGGAGGGGTTGCCGGCAGCACGGGCCATGTTGTCGTCGTAGTGCATCGGGTTCAGATCGCCCGATGCACCGGAGTACCGGACGAACATTTGTCTCGTCAGAGGACCGAAGGTGCGGGGCTCGGCGGTGGTGCCCACCTCGAGTTCAGTGGTGGGTGCGCTCATTTCGTTGCCTCCTTGGCGGCGGTCTCGATGAAGGTTCCGCGTGATTCCGCTACCAGTTCGCCTGCCGAATTGTGGAACTCGGTGACGACGACGGCAAAGCGCATCTGTCCCCCTTTCTTGCCGGGTTTTTCGAATCGCTCGACCAGCCGCTCTCGGGCCAGAATCCGGTCGCCTGCTTTTGGGAGCCCGCGGTGGAAAACGAACTCCTGCTCGCCGTGAAGGAGTCGCTTACGGTCGAAACCAACGTTGACTCGCGCACCAGCAGGTGCCCACTGGTTTGCGCTGATCAGGAACGTGGGCGGGATTATCGCGTCGGGCCCCTGGAATGCAGGGTTATCGGACTGCATCGCGGCTGCGAACTCACGGATCTTTCCGCGCTCGACGAAAACTTCCCATTCTTCCCCTGTCGTGCCCACCTGTGACGGTTCGGCTATGGGTGTGGTCATGCTGATTTCTCCTTCATGAGGTGGACTCGTCGAGATAGTGCCTGACAAGTGCCACCGCGGTCTCCGGGTAGCTGTGTGCCGTCTTCTCGTCGAGGCCGCCCTCGACGAGAAGGAGGGCGAGCCGGTTGGTGATCAGACTGAAGACGAACGCTGCGAGAATTGTGTAGTAGCGCAAGTCCGCGTCGATGCGGCCGCCGAGTTCCTGGTAGCGGCGAACGATGGCCTCGTCGTCGGGTACGCCGTCCATACGCGTGAACCCAAGGGATTCGCACAGGAATCGTTCGAACATCAGCCACCACCCGAGGTCGATCTCCGCGGGGCCTGTGCTCGCGGTCTCCCAGTCGAAGAGGGCGGCAACGTCCAGATCGTCGGTGAAGGCCATATTGCCGACTCGGGCATCGCCCCACACCACTGTTTCCGCGTCGGTGTCGGGAACGGACGACGACAGGACGGTCCACGCCTCGGCCAGTACGTTCTTGCCGACGACGAGTTCGGAGCTCCGCACTTCGTACCAGTCGCGTAGACGGGCCAGATACTGTTGCAGCGCCGTGGCGTCCGGCTGCTGCGCAGGCGCACGTAGGACGGCGAGGGTCTGTTCGTCGTCCACAGCATGGACCGCAACAAGGGCGCGGAGTGCGTTGTCGTACATCCGTCGACGTTGGTCTGCGTCGAGCTCGACGGTCCAGCCTCTCTTGTGCCAGCTGGGAATGTCCGAGGGCACCCGGCCATGGACACGTGTCATCAAATAGAAGGGTGCCCCGAGAATTGACGGATCCGCCTCGGTGAGCACGATGGAGGGAGTGACGACGCCGGGGTGGACACCGAGCGCCCGCATGACCTCGGCCTGTCGCAGCGCGTCGGGTTCGGTGAACAGCTGATGGTCGGCCGACTGCATGCGTAGCACGAGTTCGCGGGAGACTTGTGTGCCGTCGTCGGCGGTCCAGCTGGCGGTGAACAGCACTGTCTGACCGGAGAATCCGGCATCAGGAGCATCGAGATCGTGGATGTCGAAGTTGCTGTGCGGCTTCGGGACCAGCTTGCTGGGAAGCCACTTTCGCAAGGTGTCGCCGAGGTGGACGTCGCGGTGTAGCTGTGTTGCGGCCGGTGCCATCGGCTACCTCTTCTCGTTCTGCGGAGACCGAGGCGCTCCACATGGGGAAGGAATCGGATTCCTATTTATGACCATTACTGTCAGAATACGACCATGAGTGATCAAAAATCCAGTCCATCCGCTGTCGCGTCGGAATGCCGCCCGTCCCTCGCGCTGGGCGCGTACGCGCTACCGGGTCGCGTTCCGGATCCGAAGCCGGGTATCGCGCAGGTGGTCGAGGCCGAGCGACTCGGGTTGAATACTCTCTGGCTGAGTGAACGATGGGGTACGAAAGACTTCGGCGTTCTGGCAGGCGCATTCGGTCAGGTGACGACCCGGATCAACATCGCCGCCGGGGTGACCCACCTTCAATCACGCCACCCCGCGATGCTGGCGTCGATGGCGATGACCGCCCAGGCGCTCACCGGCGGGCGGATCGTCCTCGGTGTCGGACGATCAGTCGATGCGATGTGGGATGCGGTGGGGCTGCCGAGGGCAACCAACAGCTCGATCGTGGACTCCGTCGAGATCTTCCGTCGCCTCTGCCGCGGCGAGAAGGTCAAATACGACGGTCCTGCCGGCAGGTTCCCCTCCCTGCGGCTCAACGATGTTCCCGATGTGCCGGTACCTCCATTGGTCTTTGCAGCTCTCGGCCCGAAGGGGCTTGCTCTGGCAGGGAGGCATTTCGACGGTGTGCTACTCCATCCTTTCCTGACCCCCCAGGCGGTGCGCCGCTCGGCCGCGACCGTTCGTGCTGCTGCGGAGCAGGCCGGACGGAACCCAGCAGATGTGCGGATCTATGCGACCGTCGTGGTGGCTTCCGGCCTCGAGCCGAGAGAAGAGGCTGCGGTCGTCGGTGGGCGAGCAGTGACCTATTACCAGATACCGGGTTTCGGGGAGCAGCTTGCGCGGGTCAACGAGTGGGATCCAGCGGCACTCGACGTGCTACGGAGCCACCCGCATCTCGTCGGCCTCAAAGGTGCAGCCGACTCGGTCCGTACCCGCGACCAGCTCGTCGAGGCGTCGTCTGCACTGCCGTCCGAGTGGATCACCGGGGCTGCCGCGCTCGGATCCCCGGCAGCGTGTCATGCGACATTCGATCGCTATCGTGAGGCAGGTGCCGACGAGTTGGTCCTGCACGGCAGTACGCCCGACCAGCTGGGTGCCGTCGTCGGTGGGATCACAGCAACATTCAAGTGACATCGACGCCAGAAGAGTGATCACCAGACTATGGCGCCAGCATCGGGCAGCCCGACCCGATGCTGTGTGCAGAGACCGAGACGCGGTTCATTCCGACAACAGCGACTCTGCTCTCTGCTGGACAGCAGTGTTCGTGCGGAGCGGTCGGTTCGGCAACAGCACAGTCGCCAGGAATGCGACCGCTGCCAGCGGAACACACCAGAGGAATAGGTCTCCGATGATGTCGGCATACAGGGTCTGAACTGCGTCGCGGACAGGTCCGGACAGCTTTGAGACATCGGGCACCGTATCTCCGGTGGAGCCGGCGGCTCCCGACGTCTTGGAGACACGAGTGGCGATCACGGCGCCGAGAACACCGATCGCGAGCGTCCCCGCGAGTTGGCGGAAAAATGCCGGCAGTGCCGTGGCAGCGCCGAGTTTGTCCGGAGGAGCGCTGTTCTGAGCAAGGATCTGCATATTCGACATGAGCGTGCCAACGGCGACACCTACTCCGGCAAGATAACCACCCACCAGTGCAAGTGGCGTGGTGCTCGTCAGGGTGGCGAGGCCGACTGTCGCCGACAGCAGAAAGGCGGTGCCCAGAATCACCCACGGCTTCCAACGGCCGGTACGGCTGATCACCTGACCGACCACTGTGGACGCAATGAATGTCGACGCCGACATCGCCAGAATCATGCTGCCGGACGCAGAGGGACTCATGCCACGTGCAATCTGAAAATACTGGCTCATGAATGCAGGTACTGACAGCATCGTCACTCCGAGTGAGACGCTCGTGATCACAACCCGCGAAATCGTCGGATCGGTGAAGAGTCCGAGCGGTATGAGTGGTTCGGCAACCTTGCGCTCGACGACGATCGTCGCAATCGCACACCCGAGCGACGTCGTCACCATCGCGACGGATTGCCATGACCACCACGGAAACATGTCACCTGCGACGGACACCCATGTCATGACCAAACCCGCGCTCGCAGTGACGAGAACGGCTCCGGCCCAGTCGATCCGTGCTGATCCGCGAGGGGAAGGCAAGTCGAGCGTTCGATGCAGGAGAATCACCGATGCGACGGCGAACGGTATTCCGAGATAGAAGTTCCACCTCCAGCCCAAGGCATCGGTGATCAATCCACCCAAGACCGGCCCGCCCATAGTGCCGACGCCGATTACTCCACCGACAACCCCGGCATACTTGCCGCGTTCTCGCGGACTGACCAGATCGGCGAGCAGCACACTGCCCACCGAGATGAGTCCGCCTGCGCCGATTCCTTGCACCGCACGGAATCCGATCAGGGCTTCGGCAGTGGGGGAGAGTCCAGCACACAGTGACGCCGCGATGAACAATCCGATCGCGGCAAACATCAGTCGGGTGTGCGAGAACAAATCGCACAACTTGCCCCAGATCGCCAAGCTCACGGTAGTGGTGAGCAGATTCGCTGTGATGACCCAGGTGTAGGCGGTCTGCCCTGCGCCGAGCTCGTTCATCATCACGGGAAGCGACGTGAGGATTGTCGTGGAGGCGAGTGCGGAGAGGACGAGTCCGAGCAACGTCCCCACCATGGCCGTGAGCATGCGACGCCGAGTCATCTCAGCGGAATCGACGCTGTCGGCGCAGGTGGCAGAACGCTCCTGTCGGATGCTCATGGCTGCCTTTCGAAAGCATAGCGATGTGGTTGAGGGCCCCCGCGCGATGCGCGGGGGCCCTCAACCAGGGTCACCGAAGTCCGGAGATCAGAGAACTGCTCCGCTGATCTTGTATTCGAGGATCTCGTCCATCGTCAAACCGAGCTCCTGGAGAACCTCATCGGTGTGCTCACCATGGTCCGGCGCTCGCCGGACGTCACCCGGCTGCTCATTGAACTGCACCGGTGCAGACACCAGCTTGAAGGCAGTGCCGGCGGAGTCGTCGAGATCGGCGATGTACGAATTCGCTTCGACCTGGGGATCGGTGACCACTTCGCGCGGGCGCTGGACCGGGGCCCACACTCCGTTGATGTCCTTGAGCGCAATCTTCCATTCCTCGAGCGTCTTCTTTGCGAAGCCGGCGCCGATTGCGGCCACGCATTCGACGTTGTTCTCGGCGCGTTTGGCGTGACTGTCGAAACGCGGATCCGTGATCAGCTCGGGGCTCTCGAGCACCGTCATCAGTTCGGGCCAGAATCGATCCGATTCGAGCATCACGATGCTGATGTGGCGTCCGTCCTTGGTCCCGTAAGTGTTGACCAAGGGATTCGCTGCCTGGTCGGGCGTCTTCTTCGGGTATCCATCGAGGTTGAACGCGTGCGCACCGGCGATCGTCGGCCCCATTGCCCAGGCGCCGAGCGCCAGCAAAGAACTGTCGACGACCGTGGCCTCGCCGGTTCGCTCGCGGTGGAACAGTGCGGATGAGATCGCGCCTGCGATGGTGAGTCCGCCTAGCACGTCTCCGAAGGCGGGACCAGGCATGTTGACTGGGTATCCGAGTGACTCGGGGCTGACGTTGTCGGCCGCGCCGCTGCGTGACCAGAACGAGGACATATCGTAGCCTCCACGCTCGGCTTCGGGGCCTGCCTGTCCCGCTGCCGACCCGCGGACATAGATGATCTTGTCATTGTGGGCACGGACGTCCTCGACGTCGATACCGAGCTTCTTGCGCGCGGAGGGGCGGAAGTTCGTGAGGAAGACGTCTGCTGTCTCCACAAGTTTCATAAGCAGTTCACGCCCTTCCTTGGACTTGAGATCCAGTGCGACACTGCGCTTACCGCGATTCGGAAGCTCGAACATGTGATTGACCGCTCCCGCGGGAACCAGGCCCGAGGTCACCAGGCCACGCTGTGGATCGCCCGACTCGGGATGCTCGATCTTGAGAACGTCGGCACCCCATTCGGTGAGGATGGCGCCAGCCACCGGGACGTACGTCCAAGCAGCCACCTCGACGACTCTGATTCCACTCATCACACCGACCACGACATGGGTCCTTTCTGGGGTTCGACTGTCATGGCGTGGGTGCGGTGCGGGATCGATTGGTCCGGCCGGCGTTCCTACACCATGAAAGAGAGGGGCGCTGAAATCTGACTCAGTGTACATAAAATTATCGCAGCTGTGTGGCGGCTATCACAAGGCTCTTCTTCGAGCGCCTATGGCCGCTCTCCGCGGTGGGCGGTTCGGCAGGCTGGTCCCGGCAGGGCGGGAGAATTCGCTCCGCAAACGCGGGCCCTCGCGGCCCATATCGAACATCACTGTCAGAGTGATCCTGCAGGGACTGCTCGATTCGGCTATCGGGCCGGGCCTTGTCGTGGAGATGCAAGGCTTCCTGCGGTTGGTGAGGCGCCTGACTCGAGAAGATTTCCTGCCGACTCGACATGGACACGCACGAATCAGTGGGCCGAACGAACTCGATGCAGGTTAAGACGCTTTATCGGCGAGAATCGAGGTGGTTGGCCAAGTAGCTGACCTCATTGACGGGCGTTACGTTCCGTCCGGATGGTCCGATTGGGAAGCGCCTGTATCCGGCGGGCTCTCAGTGCCTCCGCGCTGGACGGTTCAGCCATTGCCTATTTCGTGACACCACCATCAGATGTTAGTGTTCCCGCAAGCGTGACCCGTATCACTGCTTGTGGTGGCGCGGAACGAACTATTCAGGCGAGCCGATCGCACCGTGACGTTCTTGGAGGAACTCGATGTCCACAACAGCGGGACGGATCCTGCCGGAGGTCACCGCGGAGTCGCGGGACTTCTGGACCGGGGGATTCGACAACGAATTGCGCATCTATCGATGCCGTTCCTGTAATGATTGGTTCCATCCGCCCGTAGGGGCATGCTGGCGGTGCCGGAGTCGAGACGTCGGTCCCGACGTCGCTTCGGGCCGGGCAACGGTCGCGGCATTCACCGTGAACCATCACCCCTGGCTCCCTGCCTTCCCACCGCCGTACGTCATCGCTGCAGTCGAACTCGAGGAGCAACCGGACATACGGCTGACCACATGTCTGGTCGACGTCGATGTCGACGACGTCGAGGTCGGAATGCAGGTCGAGGTCGTCTTCGACAAACAGGAAGATGTGGCGCTTCCCTTCTTCAGGCCGGTGACCGCATGACCTTCGTCGACGACCGTGCCGTGATCACGGGTGTAGGACAGTCTGAGATCGGCCGACGGATCGGCCGTACCGGAATCGATCTCGCACTGGAAGCAGCCGAGCGTGCGGTCGCTCACGCCGGCCTCTCGTTCGACGACATCGACGGCGTCGCAAGCTATCCCGGACCCGTGCACGCGGAAGGTGGCTTCGTCGGAGCCACTACCCACGACGTTCGCGATGCATTCGGGCTGAAGACTCGGTGGCATGTCAGCGGGGTGGAAACCTCAGGCCAGGCCGGAACACTCCTGGATGCCGCCGCAGCAGTAGCGACCGGCCGTGCCACTCACGTGCTGTGTTTCCGCTCGGTGTGGGAAGCCACTGCACAGGCCTCCGGACGTGCTGCAGCCCTGACAGCAAAGTCGACACGTGCCGGAGGGCATTCCGAGTTCCGTCTGCCGTTCGGCGCCGCCTCGCCGGCGAACTGGATCGGAATGTACGCCCAGCGTTACATGCACGACTTCGGCCTGACGCGTGAACAGATCGGCAAACTCGTTATCAATGCCCGACGCAATGCGGGTCTCAATCCGAACGCGATCTACCGGGACGAGATGACGATGGACGACTACCTCGATGCTCGCCTCGTATCGTGGCCGCTCGGCCTGTATGACTGCGACGTGCCGTGTGACGGCGCGACTGCGATCATCGTGTCGCGGAAGGAAGCGGCTTCGGGGTTGGCGAACACACCGCTACACATCGAGGCTGCCGGCTCGGCTCTGTACGAACGTCATTCCTGGGACCAGCGCGCCGACCTGACCACGATGGCAGCACATGACTCCGCACAGGCGATGTGGGATTCCACGTCTCTTGCCCCGAACGACGTGGATTTCGCGACGCTTTACGACGGGTTCAGCTACCTGTGCACGCAATGGATCGAGGCACTCGGGTTCTGCGAACACGGCAAGGTCGGGCAGCTCCTGGACAACGACGAGCACTACCGCCTGGACGGCGAACTACCGATCAACCCGCACGGTGGTCAGCTTTCCGCCGGACGTCTCCACGGATACGGATTCCTCCACGAAGCCTGTGTGCAGCTGTGGGGCGAAGCCGGCGATCGGCAGATTCCCAAAGACGTCGAGATTGCAGCAGTCGGCATCGGTGGGGGACCGGAAGCCGGTTGCATGCTGCTTCGCCGCGAGGCGTGACGAAACCGAAGTCGAATTCTCGCGCCCCGGCGCATCGCTCTACTCAGGAGACCGGAAATGTCGATATCCGAACCAATCCCCGCAGGTACGGCACCACCACCGGTTGCGGTGAAGGAGCCGCGCGGCAAGCGCTTCCGCGGCGGCCGCAAGTGGCGTGCGCTTCGTACGAACCGGGCCGCGATGGTGTCGCTGGCCTTCCTGGTTCTGCTGGTCCTCGTAGCAGTCTTCGGCTCACTACTGATGACGCACGATCCCAACGCGCAGGCTCTGGGAGATCGGCTGCAAGGCCCTAGCGGAGAACACTGGCTCGGAACCGACGGCTACGGGCGGGACGTATACAGCCGCCTGATCGATGCAACGCAGGTCGTGGTCCTGGCTATTGTGCAAGCGATGGCGCTCGCTGCCGTTGTCGGCATTCCGCTGGGCTTGCTGGCAGGACTCGTCGGCGGTCCGGTCGATGCGGTTCTCAGCCGCATTGCTGAGGCCTTGCTCGCGCTGCCTCCGCTGATCCTGGCACTGGCGGTCGTTGGCGTACTCGGGCCTGGTCTGACCAACGCGATGATCGCGGTCGGTATGCTCCTTGCGCCTCGACTGTTCCGAATCTCTCGATCCGAAGCGCAAGCGGTGAGCGGAGAGTCCTATATCGAGGCATGCCGCAGCGTGGGGTGCTCGAACTTCCGGCTCCTCTGGCGGCACGTGCTGCCTAACGCCAGTTCCGCACTGATGATTCAGGTCACCTTCGGCGCTGGCATCATCATCATCGTCGAAGCGAGCCTGAGCTTTCTTGGACTCGGCGTTGAGTCGCCGCAGGCAAGTTGGGGCTCCATGCTGCAGGATGCATTCCAGAACGTCAGCGTCTCGCCGAGTTTCATGATCGTGCCGACAGTGGCGATCGTACTGACCGTCCTGGCGCTGTCGACCTTCGGCGACGGCATGCGGGACGCCTTCGAAGGACGTGGAGCCAATGGCTGACCAGACGAAAGTTACAGGCAACACCGCCCTGCTCGACACCACAGAAGAAGCCGCGGAGAACTTCGGACTCGGGGAGACTGTCCTCGAGGTACGAGATCTTTGTGTCGACTTCAACACCCCCCACGGTTGGTCCAGGGTTGTCGACAATGTGAATCTCACGCTAAATCGCGGGGAAACATTGGGGCTGGTGGGAGAATCGGGTTCAGGTAAGACCGTTACCTCGCTCGCAGTGATGGGACTGCTCACCGGTCCTCGGGTGAAGGTCACGGGTTCAGTCAAGCTTGCAGGTCAGGAATTGATCGGTCTGCCCGCACGCGAAGTGAACCGACTGCGTGGCCTGTCGATCGGGATGATTTTCCAGGAACCTCGTCGGTGCCTCAATCCTGCGTTCACCGTGGGCGATCAGATCGCCGAGGTCGTCCGGAGGCATCGTACTGACTCCTCCCGCAAGGAGGCGTGGGCACGAGCGGTCGAGATGCTGGACCTGGTGGGTATCCCGGAACCGGACAAGCGTGCAGGCGACTATCCTCACCAGTTCAGCGGCGGTATGTGCCAGCGTGTCATGCTTGCGATGGCATTGGCATGTGAACCCGTAGTCCTGATCGCAGACGAACCGACTACCGCGCTCGACGTCACTGTGCAGGCACAGGTTCTCGCTCTCCTTACCGAGCTTCAGGACCGGATGGGACTCGGCGTCCTGTTCATCACCCACGATCTGGGAGTGGTAGCCGAGACCTGCGATCGTGTCGCGGTGCTCTACGGCGGCCAGGTGATGGAGATGACTGATGCGGAAGGGCTGTTCTACGATCCGAAGCACCCGTATACCGAGGGACTCTTAGCATCTACACCCGATGCGCAGATTCGTGCCGAACGGCTGCATGCAATTCCCGGAACTGTGCCTGCTCCGTGGGATTGGCCGAGCGGGTGCCGATTCCATCCGCGTTGCAGTTACGCACAGCAAGGTAGGTGTGACCAGGGCCTGGTTGCACTCGGTGGGCCCGGTGACCACATGGTGCGGTGTGTCCGCGCCGACGAGTTGAGTCTGGAAGGAATCGCGCAATGAGTCCGATCCTCGAGGTTGATGGACTGATGAAGTCCTTCGTCAAGAAGCGCAATGTTTTCGGCTTGCCCGCGGAACGGACACATGCCGTCAAAGATGTGTCGTTCACCTTGGAAAAAGGCCGTACCCGAGCCATTGTCGGTGAATCCGGCGCAGGCAAGTCCACCGTCGGACGCATGGTGTTGCGGCTAGCTGTGCCCGACGAAGGATCGATACGCCTGTTCGGCGACAGCATCCTGGAAATGTCTGCAGCACAGGCGCGGAAGCTCCGTCGCCGAGCAACCATGATCTTCCAGGACCCTTTCAATTCGCTGGATCCACGTATGCTGATCGGCGAGTCGGTTGCTGAACCGCTAGTCCTACACACCTCGCTCGACCGTGGCGGACGTGAGCGCAAGGTGGCGGAACTGCTCGAACGAGTCGGTCTGCGCAAGGACCAGATCGAGAAGTATCCGCACGAGTTCTCCGGTGGCCAATTGCAGCGCATCGCGATCGCGCGCGCGCTCGCAACCGAGCCTGAGCTGATTGTGTGTGACGAACCGGTCGCGGCTCTCGATGTATCCATCCAAGCCCAGGTTCTGAACCTCCTGCAGGACCTTCAGTCCGAGCGCCAGATAAGCTATGTATTCATCTCTCACGACCTCGCTCTGGTTAAGATGTTCGCTCACGACGTGACCGTGATGCGTCGTGGTGAGATTGTCGAATCAGGCCCTACCGAGCAGATTTTCGACGACCCACGAGAGACCTACACCAAGGAACTCTTGTCTGCGATGCCGGTCATGAATCCTCGTCGACGAGCGTCTCGCAGCAAGACGGTCGTCACACCGAGTTCCTGACTCTGCTGATCCATCTGTACGGCGGAGTGTGCCGTGCGCATTACGAGCATTATGAATCGAAAGCGAATGAAACATGATCAACGGTGCACCGAGCTCGGCTCGCAGTCGAATGCGACCCCGTACTGCTGCCGTGGCCGCTGCAACCTCTGCAGTTCTTCTACTCTCTGCATGTGGCAGTGGCGGAGGTAGTTCCACAGCAGCCAGATCCACCGGTGTCATCGACCCCACTGGGTCCCTCAGTTTTGCGTGGACTGTTCCGCCGAAGAATCTGGACCCACATCAGTCCGGCAACTATCAACTCGACTTCACCTACTTGTCGCTTGTGTTCGATCGGCTCACGCAGATGGTGGACGGTGCGGAGGTAGCACCGTTGTTGGCCGAGTCGTGGGAGCCGTCACCGGACGGTCGCGAGACAACTTTTCGATTGCGGACGGACGCAACTTTTCACGACGGGTCACCCGTCGATTCAGACGCGGTGGTTGCGAGCCTCAATCGTGCCCGCGACGAGCATCAGGCACGTGTCGCCAGAGCATTCACCATGATCGAATCTGTCGAGAAGGTGGATGCACACACCGTCGTGGTCCGGACGAATCGGCCGGCAGCCGACCTTCCTGCCATACTCTCGACAACCGAAGCGGCAGTGATGAATCCGAAGTTCTTTGGCCCGGATTCAACGCTGAGCATCGAGAACGCCGGATCCGGGGCATATCAGTTCGATCAGATCCGACTCGGCGATCGCGTTACCTACAAGCGTTATGACGGATACTGGGATCCCGAGGCGCAGAAGGCTGCGTCGGTCGAAGTTATCGGGTTGACCGATGACAATGCCCGGCTCAATGCCTTTCGGGGAGGTCAGGTCGACGCCATCCTCGCAAAGGCGGGTCAGGTAGACGACCTCGAGGCGATCACACGGCAGCCGAACTATCTCATGCACACGTTCGACGTTACCCAGTTCTACGCAATCCAACTGGACCTCGGAACGCCAGGATTCGAAGATCCCCGGATTCGTCAGGCGCTCAACTATGCGATCGACCGTGAGAACATCGATGTCGCATTGACGAACGGCCTGTGCGGACCGACGAGCCAGCCGATCAGCGCCGGGCTGCAGGGGAGCGATCCTGGTAGTGCCGATCGATACTCGTACGATCCCGATCGGGCACGGGAGCTCCTGGATGAAGCCGGTGTGCCTGACGGTCTTTCCCTCGACGTCATCTCCGTCACGGGCATATCCCCGCAGCAGGAAATGGCCATCGCTGTGCAGTCGCAATTGGCGGATGTAGGCGTGACCATGAACATCAAACCCGTCATCCAGTCCGATGCACAGCGTGAATTTGCCGGAGGCGGCGTCGGTCTGCTCCATACGCGCTTGACCTACCCGACGCCGGTGCAAACGCTTCTCAATAATTACATGACCCCGCTGCGCTATCCGACGCCGCCGTCTCAGGAGTTTCGAGAGGCTGTCGAGCAGGCGCTCGATCCGAATCTGGACGCGGAAGCGCGAGATAAGCTCGTGAGTGCCGCGTCCGCGACGGCATCCGAAGACGCATACGATGTCTTCATCTGTGCACTACCGACTCTCGTCGCTTACCAAGACAGCGTCGTGGGTCTCGATACTGCAGGTCAGGCCGACTTCATCGGCGTCGTCGATCTTAGGTACGTCGGCAAAACCGGCGCCTGACATACCTTCCCAATCTCGAGGAGTCCGGTCGTGTTGAAACTCGTAGTCAGTCGCATCTTTGCAGCGATACCGTTGCTCTTGCTCGTGGCCTTTCTGTCGTTCGTCCTGCTCGAACTGGCGAATCGAGGTACGGACCCTGCTGCGCGTATCGCCGGCGAGGGCGCGAGTCCGGAGCAGATCGCAATGGTTCGTGAGAACCTCAACCTGGACTCACCGATGATCATGCGGTACGTGGACTGGGTGCTGAACGCGGTAACCGGCGATCTCGGTACGTCCCTCTACAGTGGCCAGCCCGTGACCGAGGCGCTGATGGAGCGGATCTGGCCGACTGCGTCCCTGGCGCTGTGGGCAATCGTGCTGACCATCATCATCGGTATTCCCTTGGGAGTGTGGGCGGCTGTGCGGCAGGGGTCACTCGTCGACCGCTTCGTCACGACCCTGGCGTCCCTGCTGATGTCGGTGCCGCCATTTGTGCTCGGACTGGTTCTGGTGATCATGTTCGCGATCACCCGGGCATGGTTGCCTGCCACCGGGTACGTGTCGTTGGCAGACGGTGGGTTCGTCGAGTGGGCGCGCCATCTGATTTTGCCGAGCCTGGCACTCGCAGCGGTATCGGCGGCCGAAATGGCCCGTCAGACAAGGGGGTCGATCGTCGACACACTGTCGAAGGATTACGTCAGGACCGCTCGGGCCAAGGGGCTGAGTGAGCAGTCGGTGTTGTGGAAGCACACGATGAAGAATTCGGCGGTATCGATCGTAACGGTACTTGGCTTGCAGATGGGTCGGATCCTCGGCGGTGCAGTAACTGTCGAGTTCGTGTTCGCGATTTCTGGACTGGGGATGCTTGGCTATACCGCCGTGATCCAACGGGACTTGCCGATGGTGCAGGGAGTGGTGATTGTGAGTGCGATCGTCGTACTCGTCTGCAACCTGCTCGTTGACATGTCGTACGGGTACCTGAATCCGAAGATGCGCACGTAGCTTCGTCGGTGGCGTTACAGCCACTGAACTGCTGATCATATCGCCCGTGGTTGATCCGGGGGGCCGGTTCAACCACGGGCGACTTTGTGATCGTGAGGGTAATTTGGTTACGCCTATTGCGTAATGTGATTGCGATCACTACGGTTGTTGCAGTGCGGTCGATCGGAGCTCTCTTGAACAACAGGTGCTCTGAATCCGGGGGATAGCGCTTCTTTACACCATTCTGTTTCACCGAGAGAAAGACATGTGGAATGAGGGTCCGAAAAGGATTGTCTACCAGTCTGAGAGCGCTTGCAGGCGCGTTGACTTTGGCCGTGGCCGTTACCGCGTGTGGTGGGGGTGGTGAGGCCGCTTCTGGTGCCTCGGCGGGTGAGGTCGATCGCAATGCAACTCTGCGGATGGCGTGGACGCTGGCACCCGGAAATCTTGACCCGCACCAATCCGGCAACTATCAAGTCGATTTCAACTATCTTGCGCCTGTATACGATCGGCTGACTGTCGTGGTATCCGGACCCGAGGTTGATCCGATGCTGGCGGAGTCGTGGGCGTTCTCCCAGGACGGGACCTCTGTCGATTTCACCTTGCGCACGGATGCCACCTTCCACGACGGCACACCTGTGGACGCTGCTGCTGTGGTCAAGAGCCTGAACCGCGCGCGCGATCCGCAGCAGGCGAAATCTGCGAACACGTTAGCGATGGTCACCGATGTCCAGGCTGTGGACGAACGCACCGTCAGGGTTGTTGCCAATAGGCCTGCGGTGGATCTTCCCGCGGTGCTTGCAAGCACGACTGCCGCGATCATCAATCCCGCTGCGCTGGACAATAATGTCGATCTCTCAGTCGAGATGGCAGGTTCGGGCCCATACGTTCCCGAGCAAATCCGGCGTGGAGACCGCATCGTGTACAAGCGGTATGACGGGTACTGGGATCCAGAAGCGCAAAAAAATGAGACGCTTGAGATTATTGGAATGACCGACGATAATGCGCGTTTGAATGCCTTCCGAAGCGGGCAGCTTGATGTGATGCTCGCCAAGGCGGGCCAGACCGATGACCTGCAACCTTTGCTCGCCCAGGCACAGTTCGACATGCATACCTACCCTGTCGCACAGTTCTACGCGGTCCAGATCGATATCGGGCAACCGGAACTGCAGGATCCCAGGGTTCGCCAAGCGCTGAACTACGCGATCGACCGAGACGGCATCAACGCAGCCCTGTTGCAAGGCCAGTGTCAGCCTGTGTATCAGCCGATTCCTGAAGGTATCGACGGCCATAACGAATCCTTGCAGGGGACATACTCCTACGATCCGGCGGCGGCTCGTCAGCTGCTCGAAGAAGCCGGCGCGGACAATGTCACGCTCCGATTGATCACGGTGTCGGGTCTGTCGCCTCAGCAAGAGATGGCGACGGCCATCCAGGCACAGCTCGCCGAAGTCGGCGTGAAAGTCGAGATCATGCCTCTTCCTGCTGCCGATGCACAGATCCGCATGGGTGAGGGCGGCTACGCGCTGCTTAACCCACGGCTCGCCTTCCCGACCCCGGCTCAGACGCTGCAGACGAACTACTTGACCGAACTCCGATTCCCGACAGCCCCGTCGCAGGAGTTCAGGGAGGCGGTCGAGAAGTCGTTCGATCCGAACATCGAAGACCAGGAGCGGACCGAGCTGTATTCCACGGCCTCGACGATCGCGTCCGAAGAAGCCTACGACCTGTTCATTTGCGGCATTCCGACTCAGGTCGCGTTCACTGACAAGGTTGTCGGTGCGGACGAAGGTGGCCAGGCCGACTTTGTCGGCATCGTCGACACCCGGTATATGGGGATCACTTCCTGACAGACACTCGATGGTTGTGCGGCCGCGGAAACGCGGCCGGACACTCCTTCTGTCGTATCTGTTCCGCTCTCGGAGGTATACGCACATGCCGTTTTTCGCTCCCATGGCACGATCCAGCGCTGGGGAACTTGGTGCTCCGATCCTTGCCGCTCTGATTGCTGCCATGCTCTTGGTAGCAGCGTGTGGTCCATCTACTCGAGAGGAGGTTGGTTCCCAGGATCTCAACCGTGAGGGAACGTTGCGCGTGGCGGGCAACGTTGTGCCGAATAATCTGGATCCGCACCAATCGGGCAACTACACGGTCGACTATCCGTTCCTGTCGCCCGTCTACGACCGTCTCACCCAGGTGGTATCAGGCCCGGAGGTCGTTCCGATGCTGGCGGAGCAATGGACATTCGCGGAGGACGGACGCTCGGTGGATTTCCGGCTCAGAACCGACGCGGCCTTCCATTCGGGTAACCCCGTCGACGCAGATGCGGTTGTCGGAAGCCTCGAGCGCGCGAGAGATCCGCAGCAGTCGAGAGTTGCCGGCCGGTTCGAGATGGTGGCGTCAGTGGACGCAGTCGACGAACGTACTGTGCGCATCACAACGAATCGCCCTGCGTTGGACTTACTGTCAGTTCTCGCGACTACGGAGTCGGCGATCATCGATGTGGAAGCGATAGCGAACGGACTGGACATCTCCCGGGAGAGTGCAGGCTCGGGTCCATACGAGTTCGACCAGGTGCGGCCAGGCGATCGGATCACCTATGTGCGCCACGAGGGGTACTGGGACCCGGACGCGCAGAAGCCGGCCCGATTGGAATTGATCGGTCTACCCGACGATAACTCTCGGCTCAACGCCTTCCGGTCGGGGCAGGTCGACGCGATCAAGGTGGATCCGGATCAGTACGACGAAATGCAATCGGTGATTACTCAGCCGGGATTCGAACTCCACGAATATCCGATTGTCCAGTCCTATGTGCTGTACCTCGACATCGGTACCCCGGGGCTCGAGGATCCGAGGGTGCGTCAAGCTCTGAACTACGCGATCGATCGCGAGTCCATCAACAGTGCTCTACTGAACGGCAGGTGTCCGCCGCTGACCCAACCGCTTCCCGCGGGCGTCGACGGCCACAACGACGATGCGGCCGGCCTGTATACGTACGACCCGGATCGTGCGCGGCAATTGCTGAAGGAAGCGGGGGCGCCGGACAATCTGCAAGTTCGTATCATTCACGTTGCCAGTGCATCGCCGCAACAGGAGATGGCGACCGCCATACAGGCGCAATTGCATGACGTCGGCTTTGATGCTCAGCTGGTTCCTATCCCGGCTGTGGACGCGCAGGCAACATTTCGAACCGGCGACTATGGACTGCTGAACATTTTCCTATCGGCGCCGACTCCCGGTCAGACACTCCTGACGAACTACTTGGCCGACTTCCGGTTCCCTACCCCGCCGTCATCGGAGTTTACCGACATTGTGATGCAGTCGTTGGACCCATCGTTGCCGGACGGAGAGCGCACCGAGTTGTACGAGTCAGCATCGGGAATGGCTGCAGAACAGGCGTACAGCGTCTTTCTGTGCGGATCACCGACGATGATTGCCTACACGTCCGACACAGTGGGTATGGACTCGCTCGGCCATGCTGACTTCACCAGCGTCTTCGACGTCCGGTACGCCGGCGTGACGTCGTGAACGATGACTAGGAGCGAAGTGTTTTCCAATAGTGTTCGTGCTGCGGCATGGTGTGCAGTAGCAATGCTGCTCACTGCTGCATGCGGTAGCGGGGGAGGGGCTGCGTCGACGCCTGAAGGTACCGGCGAGGCAGACCGTTCCGCCGGGCTGTCCGTAGGCTGGATCCTTCCGCCGCCCATGATGGACCCACACCTCACTCCGTCGATCATCGGTGCGTACCCGTATCTGAGCCCGGTGTACGACAGGCTTATCGGTGTTGAGAGGACCGACAGCGGGACCGAACTCGTACCCATGCTCGCAGAATCGTGGGAGTTCACTCCGGACGGTATGGAATTGACGTTCCATCTGCGCGAGGCGACGTTCCACAGCGGTGAACCGATCGATGCCGAAGCGGTGAAATGGAGCATCGACCGCGCCAGGGCGCTACCCGCGTCGACGGTGAAGAAGGCTCTAGGTTCGATCGAGTCGGTGGACACTCCCGATCCTCGCACGGTGGCCATGCGCTTGAACCGACCTGCGTCGGAACTGCTGTACCAGCTGTCGACCTTGGCAGGCGCGATCATCGATCCGATCGCGGGGGAGCGAGATCTCAGTCGCGAAACCTTCGGTTCGGGTCCCTACCGCATCGGCGAACTTCGTGTTGGTGACCGGGCGAGCTATACGCGGTTCGACGAATACTGGGATCCGCAAGCGCAGAATATGGCGACCGTCGAGATCGTTGGCCTCGTCGATGATCAAGCGCGACTCAATGCGTTGCGCAGCGGCCAGGTCGATGTCGCCTTGACGAAGGTGACGCAGTACCCCGACGCGCGCCGGTTGGCGGATTCCGGGCAGTTCGGACTCACCGACACCGACCGCAGCGCTTGGTATTCAATGTATTTCAATCTCGATGACCCGGCGCTGGGCGACATCCGGGTGCGCCGGGCGATGAATCTGGCGATCGACCGCGAAGCCCTGTCGAGCGGACTGTTGAACAACCAGTGCATCCCCACGTCCCAGCCTCTGCAGGAGGGGGTGCTCGGGTACGACGAAGAGAGCACCGACCGGTACCGACACGACCCGGAGAAGGCGAAGCGACTCCTCGCCGAGGCCGGCTTCGATGACGGACATCCGGTGCGGCTCGACGTCCTCACGGTGGCCGGCGCACGGACCAGCGAGGGTGTCGCCATCGCGATCCAGGAACAACTACGCCAAGTCGGCGTCGAGTTGAACCTGCAGCCGCGCGAATTGGGGCAAGGTGTCGTGGAGTGGCGCGAGGGTAACGCAAGTGGATTCCAGTACACGCATCCGGGTGCGGCGGATCCCGCTGTCACCATGCACGACACTTATCTGGATTTCCTGTACCCGGGACCGTTGCCGGAAGGCGTAGCGCCTGTCCTCGAAGCTCCGATGGACGCCACGCTGGCGGGGGAGACGCGGGTGGCTGCACTGACTGCGGCGTCACGCGCTGCGTCCGAGAACGCGCTGGAGCTGTACGTCTGTGCGATCCCGACGCAGTATCTTCACAGCAACCGGGTGTCGGGATTGGACCGGATGAGCCCACCGATCACCGGCGGTCCGTTCGACCTGCGGACGGTGTCGGTCACCGGCTGACATTGATGTATACGGAGCGTCAGAAATATCCGTGAGAATGGGCGGTGCCGCGCTGGAGCGTTGTGGGGTCGTGCAGTAGAAAGCATGAGAAGGTGCACATTGTGGCCCCTCTCATGAAAGTGACATGCTGTCAGATACGTACGGGTGCTATGGTATCGCGCTTGTCTTTGAGGAGTTCGTTGTGCCGCTTCAGGACCATATGCAATTGATCTCGGTGGACGATCATCTGATCGAGCCGCCGAACGTGTGGACGGATCGCTTACCGAAAGAAGTTCCTCGACCAAGGGCCTCGCATCATCGAGAAGGACATGAGCGCCGAGATCGGGTCGACAGACGGGGAGCGAGGGCTCGTCACCCAGGCTGTCGGAGGTCTGGCAATACGAGGGCCGCATCTACGCGAACATCGGCCTCAACGCGGTCGCGGGCAAGAAGCCACAGGAGTATGGGACTGATTCCACGCGATATTCGGACATGCTGCCCGGGTGCTACGACGTACACGCCCGAGTGAAGGATATGGACATCGACGGCGTGCAGGCCGCGCTATGTTTCCCGTCCTTCCCCCAGTTCGCGGGAACCGCGTTTCTCGAGGGCAAGGACAAGGAACTCGCGCTACTCTCCGTCAAGGCGTGGAACGATTTCCACCTCGACGAGTGGTGTGGTTCCTACCCGGACAGGTTCATCCCGATCATCATCCTGCCACTGTGGGATCCGGCAGAGTCGGCGAAGGAGATCTACCGCTGTGCCGCCAAGGGTGCCAAGGGCATCACATTCCCGGAGAACACAGTCAGTCTGGGACTGCCGTCGTTCTACACCGACCACTGGGATCCGGTCTTCCGGGCAGCTGAAGAGGCCCGGCTTCCCCTGTGTATGCACTTCGGCTCGTCCGGTAAGTCTCCGATCACCTCGCCGGAAGCTCCGATGGCCGTGATGATTTCGCTGTTCGGTACGAACTCGATGGATGCGACCGCGGATCTGTTGTTCTCACCGGTGTTCTACAAGTTCCCGAATCTGAAGGTCGCTTTGTCCGAGGGTGGAATCGGCTGGATGCCGTACCTGCTCGAGCGCATCGATCTGACCTGGGAGAAACATCGCTGGTACCAGAACGTGAACAAGGAATTTCGACCCTCGGATTTGTTCCGCGAGCATATGTACGGGTGCTTCATCGACGACTTCGAAGGTATTGCCCGACGCGAACAGGTCGGTATCGACAACATATGTGGGAGCGCGATTACCCGCACTCGGATTCGAACTGGCCCAACAGCCGTCAGTACACGGCAAAGATGTTGCACGACGTGCCCGACGGCGAGGCACACAAGATCGTCGAGCTCAACGCCCGCAAGCTCTACAACTTTCCGCGCATCAACTGACTGTCCACCTCGATGCACACGGTGCCCGTCTCTTCCTGGCGCGGGCACCGTGTTCACAGGGTCTTGCTGTGAGAGGAGGGCCCGGGTCATTTCACCGTTTCGGATGGGATGACCTCGATGATGGTCTTCCCTACCGACCGCCTGCTTGCAACCGCGGTCAACGCCGCGGCGGTGTCGTCGAGCGGGTATCGGGCATGGATGCTGGGTCGGATCCGGCCCGTGCTCCAGAGTTCGGTGAACTCGGCTCGGTCCCTGGCGGCGCGCTTCGGATCGTGCTGGGCAAAGGTTCTGATTTCGAGGCCTTTGACTATCGCACCCTTGAGGAGTACGAGATTCAGCGGAATAGAGGGAATTTCGCCGCTCGCATACCCGAGCGTGACATACCTGCCGCCCCACGCGAGCTCGCGAAGCGCAGGTTCTGCCCAGGGGCCGCCGACCGGATCGATCACAACCTGGAGCGCCCCGGGGCCCACGGCCGCGCGGATGCCTTCTCTCAAATCGCCTCCGACGTAGTCCACAGCGTGCCGAGCTCCGCGGTCGCGGGCAGCATTCAGCTTCTCGATGTTGGATGCGGCTGCGATCACTGTGGCACCGAGAGCAACTGCAAGCTCGACCGCGGCGAGACCGAGACCCCCTCCTGCTCCGAGGACGAGCACCAGGTCGCCCGGTTCGATCTGGGCGATCGACCGTAGGGCGTGGTACGCGGTGAGGTGGCAGACCCATGTTGCCGACGCTTCGGCGGAGGTTACGCCGATGGGGACCGGGATTGCGGAGGATTCCGGCACAACGACGTATTCCGCAAAGGCGCCGGGTGCGAGAGCGGCGACCCGTTCTCCCACAGTGAATCCGGTGACATCGGCACCGACGGCGGCGACGACCCCCGCGCACTCGTGCCCGGGCACGAAGGGCAGCTGTGTTGTTGTCTGATACCGACCGGCGATCATGAGGGTGTCGGGAAAATTGACCGCCGCGGCCTCGACCGACACGAGCAGTTCGTGTGCGGCCGGCGAGGGTATCTCGATCGTGTCGATCGTGACAGCTTCGGCGCTACCGAGCTCGTGGATCCGTGCTGCGCGCATCGTCAGGTTCTCTCGCATGTGCATCATCTGCCTCCTTGTGTGAAGTGCCGTCTCTGTCTGCGCCGCTTCCACCTGCGCCTTCAGGACGAATATCGACCAGTAATTGTTTTTCGCGATTTGAGTAATTAGATTACTAGATATGGCCCACGACACACACACTTCTTCCAAGGACGCATCGACGTCCACTTCTCTCGATCTCGAAGCCCTCAGTCGATGGATGGACCGGGAAGGTCTGCCAGGACAGGGTGAACTTGCTCAGGCCCGTACGTTGTCCGGTGGATCGCAGAACGAACTGTTCGAGGTTGTCCGCGGCGGCGAGAAGATGGCACTACGACGGCCCCCCGGTTACGCCGTCGAGGGTCGCGCCAAGGTGTTGATGCGGGAAGCTCGGCTCCTGAAGGCACTGGCGGGCACCGATGTGCCTCATGCTGCACTCCGCGGCGCGACCGATGACGCGTCGGTGATCGGCACACCCTTCTACATGATGGATCTGGTCGACGGGTGGAGCCCGATGGGCGGTGGCTGGGCAGCACCCTTCGACACCGACCTCGAGGCGAAGGGCGCTCTGGGTCTCGAACTGGTCGACGGTGCCGCCCGCATGGCTCGAGTCGACTGGAAGGCTCAGGGACTCGAAGGTTTCGGCAAGCCCGACGGCTTCCTCGACCGTCAGGTCGATCGTTGGCTGTCGCATCTGTCCGGTTTCAAATTCCGCGACATTCCCGGCCTCGAAGAGACCGCCGCATGGTTGCGTAAGAACCAACCGCCCAGCTTCCGGCCCGGAATCATGCACGGCGACTACCAATTCGCCAATGTGATGTTCCGCCACGGGAAGCCCGCCAAGCTCGCAGCGATCATCGACTGGGAGATGACCACGATCGGTGACCCGCTGCTCGACCTCGGCTGGGTTCTCGTTTCCTGGGGGCCCGAGGGCGACGCGATGAAGTACGCTCGCTACCTCGACTATGAGGGTATGCCGTCTCGTGACGCAATGCTCGAACGGTACGCCGCAGTCAGCGGCCTCGATGTCTCCGATGTGGATTACTACGTCATCCTGGCGCGGTTCAAGCTGGCGATCGTCCTCGAGGCGAGCGTCGCCCGTCACGCGAAGGGCGAGGCCGACGATCGGGTCGCGCGGTTCGGCCCCATCGTTCTCGAGCTCATGGAGTTCGCAGCCTCGCTGTCCCGGCAGGTCACCCTGCGCTGATCGTTCATCTGCACTTTCAACCCTGAGGAGCCATCATGACGTGGGATTTCGACACCGACCCCGAATTTCAGAAGAAGCTGGACTGGGTTGCTCAATTCGTCCGTGACGAGGTCGAGCCGCTCGACCTCGTTTGGCCGTACGACAACTACAAACCGCTCGACGACGAGCACCGCCGGATCGTCGATCCGCTCAAGCAACGCGTACGAGAGCAAGAACTCTGGGCCTGCCACCTCGAACCGGCCCTCGGCGGGCAGGGATACGGACAGCTGAAGCTTGCGCTCCTGAACGAAATCTTGGGTCGATCAACCTGGGCGCCGACGATTTTCGGCACTCAGGCGCCGGACACGGGGAACGCTGAGATCATCGCACATTTCGGTACGGACGAGCAGAAGGCGCGGTACCTTCAGCCGCTGCTCGACGGCGAGATCTTCTCCTGCTACTCGATGACGGAGCCTCAGGGTGGCGCGGACGTCTCCGGCTTCGAGACCACCGCGGTCCGGGACGGCGACGAGTGGATTATCAACGGCCGGAAGTTCTTCTCGTCGAACGCCCGCTACGCCACGTTCTGCATCGTGATGGCGTACACCGACAAGGAAGCCGGCCCGCACAAGGGCATGTCGATGTTCCTCGTGCCCACCGACACACCGGGTCTGACCATCGAACGGAACTTTGCACTGATCCACGAGCCGGACGAAGAGGGTTCGGAGGCGCTGATCCACTACGACGACGTGCGTGTGCCGTCCACCGCATTGCTCGGTGACGAGGGACGCGCATTCGAGGTCGCGCAGGTTCGCCTCGGAGGTGGGCGTGTGCACCACGCGATGCGTACCGTCGGTCTGGCCCAACGCGCCCTTGACATGATGTGCGAGCGTGCGCTGAGCCGTACGACTCGCGGCAAACCGCTGGCCGATCGCGAGACCGTGCAGACCTACATCGCGGAGTCCTATGCCCAGCTGAAGCAGTTCAGACTGTTCGTCCTGCAGACGGCCTGGCTGATCGACAAGACCAAGGACTACTCGAAGTGCCGCACCGACATCAGTGCGATCAAGTTCCTGACGCCGAAGGTGTTGCACGATATCGTGCAACGGTCGATCCAAGTCCACGGAGCGCTCGGAGTCACCCGGTCTACGCCGTTGCACAAGATGTGGGTGACCGCTCCAGTGATGGGGCTTGTCGACGGCCCGACCGAAGTGCATCTGCGTCAGGTGGCGCGTGGTGTGCTCAAGGGGCAGCAGGGTACGGACGGGGCCTGGCCCACCGAGTTCCTGCCGGACAAGGTGGAGGCCGCGAAACGCAAACTCGGACTGGAGTGATGTCGGACTGAGACAGCGGTAGAACGTCGTAGATCTACTGGCGACGAGGGACGGAAGAACGATATGAGCCATTCGAAAGGCCGTAGCTGGATTCTGAAGGCTGCGGCCGCATTGTTCGCTGCTTCACTGCTGTTGACAGCGTGTGGCGGCTCCGGTGAGAGCAATGGCAGTGCGTCGGCGGCCGGTGGGCGGATCGACAAGGATGCCTCTCTCCGCTACGCGTGGACAACTCCGCCGGGAAACCTCGATCCGCACCGATCCGGCAATTATTCGGTGGATTTCAATTACCTCGCTCCGGTATACGACCGGCTGACACAGACGGTGAGTGGACCGGAGACCGCACCGATGCTTGCCGAGTCGTGGGAGTTCGCGCCGGACGGCCTGTCGGCGACATTCCATCTGCGTTCGGATGCGACGTTCCACGACGGATCACCAGTGAACGCCGACGCGGTGGTCCAAAGCTTGAATCGTGCACGAGATCCGCAGCAGGCGTTGGTCGCCCAATCCTTTTCCATGATCTCCGATGTCGTGGCAGTGGACGAACATACAGTGCGCATCGACACGAACCGGCCGGCGGCGGATCTTCCTGCGGTCCTTTCGTCGACCGTGGGCGCGATCATCAATCCGGCGGCGTTGGATTCCGGCGTAGATCTGACGATCGAGACAGCCGGGTCCGGTCCGTACGTTCCTACCAGGATTCGTCTCGGTGACCATATTTCCTACGAACGCTACGACAACTATTGGGCGGCGGACGCGCAGAACTACAAGACCCTCGACATCCTCGGGATTCCGGACGACAACGCGCGACTCAATGCGTTCCGCAGTGGCCAGCTCGACGCGATGTTGGCCAAGGCTGGGCAGTACGACGAACTGGAGCAGCTCACCACATCGTCGGGCCTGTCGATGCACTCGTTCCCGGCTGCAACGTACTACGCGATCCAGCTTGATATCGGCCAGCCTGGCTTCGAAGATCCCCGGGTTCGGCAGGCCCTGAATTACGCGGTGGACCGGGAGGCGATCAACTCTGCGTTCCTCAACGGCCAGTGTGAGCCGACCTCGTTTGGTGCAGTCCGTTCCCTCTCAGACGCTGATGGTCAACTACATGGATCCGCTCCGATTCCCGACGCCGTCGTCACAGGAATACCAGGACGTGGTCACCCGATCGCTGGACCCGAGCATCAGTGAAGACGAGCGCACCGCCCTGTACGCGGAAGCGTCCGCTATCGCCGGCGAACAAGCGTATGACGTCTTCATTTGCGGTATGCCCACGATGGTCGCATACAAGGACAAAGTGGTTGGTATCGAAGATTCCGGACAGGCGGACTTCGTCGGCATCATCGACACCCGCTACTGGGGAACCACGTCGTAGATCAGACCTGCCGCAGGTCGCGAGCCGAGTCGACTGCACTCTTCGGAGCGTTGATGCTTGCACGTCTACCACCTCATCGGATGGAGTCTGGCTCCAAAGATCATGCGACTCGCGAAGAGCATAGTGATAGTGGTCATATGAGAATCATCGGCACCGTGTTCTCAGCATCGGCGCCGATGCTGAGAAGTGAACTGGAGGAGTGATTATGCAGGGTGGCCCGCGTATCAAACATCTCGACGAGGTGCCGTGGTTCGAGGCGATGCGAGTGCGTTTCGACGATGGACGGACCGCGTCGATCTGGGAGAAGTGGATTGAATACACACCGCGATACCTCGTGTTCTACAACAAGTGGGAGCCTGGCGCCCTTGCTCCGTATCACGGTCATCATGGCGACCACACGATCTTCATCCTCGAAGGTGAATTGATCGGTCCGGATGGCGTTCTGGGAGCGGGGACGCACATGATGCTCGACTGGGGCGACATGTTCGGTCCGTGGGAGGCTGGTCCGGAGGGCGCGGTGCTGTATTGCGTGATCATGGGCACCGGCAAGTTCTTCGGTGGGGACCCGGCGGACTGGGAGTCGTTCTTGGCGGCCAAGGGCGCGGTCAGTGAGAACCTGCCGCGGCCGCCGCGCCCCCCGTTTGTGGGTGACTCGCTCAGCGACCCGATCCTGAAGTTGGGGCGCGCAGACCTCGACTCGGAGCCCGATGAAAGGTTTCCGGGAAAGGTGCAGATGTGATCTTCGAGCATCGAGCAGATGCCGGGAAATGGTTGGATGTGGCGGCAGCCGGTCTCCGCGGTGTGCGCATCACCGACTCAAAGTGAGAAGGGTGCCCGGGCCTGCTCGACAAGCGCCTGAAGAACTCCTTCGGAGCCGCAGCGCACAGATAAATGGTTGCGGACCTTGCTCGTCGTCCCGCAAGGATTCGTCGATCTCCGATGATGATGTGGCATGCATGGTTGATCCGGCCGACTCCGCTGGTTATTCGGAACGTGAAAAGCGCGCCCTGCAGTTCGTCGACGCGTTCAACCTCGATCACCACTCGATCGGTGACAAGGTGCTGCTCGAGTTGGCGGAGGTGTTCACGACCGCCGAGATCGTCGAATTGGGTCAGATGTGTGCAGCACTCATCGGCACCCATCGCTGGACTCACATTCTCGACGTGTACGACGATTCCGAACCGGTGCTGAAGTATCGTCCGTCGGAAGTCGACCGTGTGACCTGAGGGTCAGGAGTCGCTCGGTCTACCCATGATCGACCTCGTGTCCGGTCACGGTGGACCTGGGAAATGGCAGTGGCAGCGACGTTCAGGCAGATCGTGTGTAGCGTTCCGGAACAGAAGGATTTGTGATGAGCACAGGGATCGTACTGGTACATGGCGGACAGCACACCGGTCACTGTTGGTCGTGGACGGTGGACGAATTGAAGAGGCTGCGTCCGGATCTTCCGGTGCTCGCGGTTGATCTACCCGGACGGGCGACGAACCCTGCTGATCTCGCGGAGGTGGGGATTGCCGAATGCGTCACGTCTGTCGTTGCGGACATCGAGGAATCCGAGTGCTACGACGTAATACTGGTGGCGCATTCGATGGGTGGCATCACGATTGCCGGTGTAGCAGCCGAACTCGGGTCCGAACGGGTGCTCAGCATGATCTTCATTGCTGCTGCCGTTCCGCCGAACGGATGGTCGATCCTCGAGAATCTCCAGGGCAGCTTGCAAGATCGGGTAGGTGAGCGGGTGACGTCCGGAGCGACCGAGCCCTTCCCCCGCGAAATGGCAGCAGAATTGTTCTGCAATGGGATGACCGATGAGCAGAAGGAGTTTGCGCTCTCCGAATTGTGCGCGGAAAGCTCGAGACTCGCTACGGAACCTGTCGACAGAAGCGCGATGCCGCAGGGAGTGCCTCGGGTATGGGTACTGACCGGGTGCGATCGCGCGGTGCCGCCGGCACAACAACGTCAGCACATCGACAACCTCGGCGGTGTCTCCGAAGTCATCGAGATCGAAAGCTGTCACGACGTGATGATCAGTGAACCTGCCACCCTGGCCCGGGTATTGCTGGATTGCGTCGAGCAATACCCGGCGCCGTCGCGGGAATTGGATTCCCAGGTCTGACTAAATCCACAGCGGTGTGCCGCCGCTGACCTTGAAGGTCTCGCCGGTGACGAAGGATGACTCGTCCGAGCACAGGTACAGCATCATGGCAACGATGTCGTCGGTCCGGCCGAGGCGATGCACGAGCTGCCGGTCTTCGACGATCGAGTCGACAAACGCCTGCGGGAGATCGGCCAGCGCGCTGTCCGTCCCGATCAGTCCGGGTGCGATGGCATTGCATCGGATACCCGCGGAAGCGAAGTCGTGGGCCAGTGCGATCGTGAGGGCACGAACTGTCAGTTTGGAAACCCCGTACGCAGTGATCGGATTGTATGCCGCCATCGATGAGACATTGACGATCGTCCCTCCGCCTCGTGACCGCATGGCTTCGAGGCATGCGATCGAGGTGTTGACGATCCCGAAGACATTGACGTCGAACAGGGCTCGCACGTCCTCGCGCGGCATAGACGAGAAGGGCTGGTTGTAGCGGGTCAGGTGCAGACCGGCATTGTTGATGAGGATGTCGATTCCGCCGAACGCGTCGACTGCTCGTGCAACGGCACCCGCAACAGCGTTCTCGTCGGCCACGTCGCAATGGACCGCCAGCGCTTCGAAGCCGGCCTCTCTCAGTTCCGTGGCCGTATTCTCGGCGCGGGTTTCATCGATGTCTGCGACGACCACGGAGGCGCCTTCGGTTACCAACGATCGGCAGAATGCTGCGCCGAATCCCTGTGCGCCGCCGGTGACGAAAGCGACCTTGGCGTCGAATCTGGTCATCAGAAATCCGTCCCGCCGTCGATATTGATCAATGAGCCTGTCAAGTATCCGGCCCGCGGCGACAACAGGAATGCCATCAGGTCGCCGACCTCATCCGGCCGTCCGGGCCGGCCCAACGCGGTGTGCATTCCCCACTCCTCGGTCATTACACGCTCGAGCGCTGTTTCGTAGGGCCAGCCGCGCTCGGCGGAGACATGCTGTCGGATGGCTCGGAGCCCGTCGGTCTCGACCGCGCCCGGGCAAATGCAATTTGCGCGAACGCCCTGCGCCCCGTATGTCTTCGCGATCCCCTTGGTGAACAAGGCCACCGAGCCCTTGAGCGACGCGTATGGTAACCGTGCGATCTCGGGTGAGCGGATGGAGTACGCGGCGGTCGTTACGAGCGTGCCGCGGGACTTCACCAAGTGTGGCAAGGCGGCTTCCACCGTGCGGGTAGTGCCGAGCAATACGTCACGGAATGCATCCGTCCATTCGTCGTCGGACGACTCGATCGGCATCTTGCCCTTGATGCCGGTGGTGACAGCGACCCCGTCGAGGCGCCCGAATCGTTCGACTGTGTCCTGTACGGCTCGGGCCGCCTCACCGTTGCGGCTGACGTCGTAAGCAAAGCCCACCGCAGGTGTCGCGCCGGCCGCAGCCAGTTCGACGGCGGCGCGTTCGGCTCGGTCGGGGTCGCGACCCACCACGACAACGGTGGCGCCGTCGCCGGCAAGGACCATCGCTGCGGCAAAGCCCATTCCTGCAGTGCCACCAACGATGAGAAATACTTTGTCGCGCACACCCAAATCCATGTGAATCTTCCTTCGAACGGGGTTCTCCGGCCGAGTAGCCGATCCTGTGGATAGGTCATTCCTCGACCGGAGAACGGGTGTCTGATTGCGAGGTGCGTGACGACTACGCCGGATCCAGGAAGCGGGGCACCGTGTAGTCGTGTTCGAGATCGGGGTGCAGAGAGAACTTGCCGGAATATGGCACTTTCCCCCTGCTGAAGACTTGGAATCGGCGTCGGATGAACCGCCAACCTTCAGGAAACCGCGCGAGGGAGTCCTCGTACACACCGAAATTGCAATTGAGTTCCTCCTGGCCGTCGACCGCCAGCCATTCCGACACGGACCAACTCGCCACGGCATTGTCCCCGACAACCTCGATGACACCGTTCGCGCACGTGAGGACCATGAAGGTGAGTGGGGACAAGGTCTTTTCGAGGATCGAGCCGATCCGATCCCGTCCGATCACATCCGGTGCGCTGTATGCGGAAAGGATCCCGTTCTCGGCATAACACGCTGCGGCTGCGCGTCCGTCGCCCCGCATGACGGCGTGGCTGTAGGCATCGGTCAGCTTGCGGATGGCAAGTTCGTCGAGAAGGGATCTGTCGAGGTCGCTCACGGGATCCCTCCGTCGGAACGCACGATAGTGCCGGATGTGTAACTCGATGCATCGCTGGCGAGAAACAGTGCTGCACCAACGATTTCGCTCGGATTTCCGATGCGCTTCAGATGCAGGCGCTCGGCCATGCGATCGGTGTGCTCCATGTCCCACGCTGCTGCGATATCGGTGAGGTACTGCCCCGGCATGAGGGTGTTGACCCGAACCTCGGGTCCCAGGAGCTGAGCGAAGCCTTCCGTCATCGCGTTGAGGCCGTTCTTCGCGGCGGCGTACGGGATGATCGAGCCCATCGGCCGTAGCGAGCCGGTGCTGCTGACGTTGACGACCGAGCCGGAGCCGCGCGCTTTCATGCGGGTGCCGACCAGCTGGGTGAGCCGGAACGGGCCTTTGAGGTTCAGATTCAGGACGCTGTCGTACATCTTCTCGGTCACGTCGGTGACGTCGTCGTAGACCGGGGACATACCGGCGTTGTTGACGAGGATGTCGATGTGCCCGAACCGCTCGTACGCTGCGTCGACGAGCCCCTCGATCTCGTCCCAGTGGCCCATATGGCATCCGTAGGCCAGGGCGTTGCGGCCGGTGGTCTGCTCGATCTCGGCCGCGACAGCCTGACAGTTCTCGAGTTTGCGACTGGCGACGATGATGTCTGCGCCGGCACGCGCAAAGGCGAAGGCCATTTCCTTACCCATGCCGCGGCTGCCGCCGGTGATGAGTGCGACCTTGCCCGTGAGGCTGAACAGATCGAAAGGGGACTGCGGATCCGGCACCGATCGGTCGGTGTCATCGTCCATACTGGGAGTCATAAATATCCTCAGATCAGAATCGGATTACTCAGTATGAAGAAAGATACATCAGGATCGCGGACCTCGGCAGTCCCCAACAGAGTCGCGCAGGCGGCAGAGCGTCGTACGGCCCGGCAGCGGAAGTCCGCTGAAGACGAGATTCAGCGAATACTTGCAGTGACCCTCGAACTCATCGAGAAGTCCGCACCCGCAATCCCTTCCGTCTCGGAGATCGTGGCGACGGCCGGCATCTCGAACCAAACGCTGTACCGCTCGTTCCCCAGTAAGGATGACCTCCTCCTCGCTGTACTGGAGCAGGGCACGCTGCGGGTTGCGGACTACATTCGTGAGCGTATGGCGCGGACGAAGGACCCCCGCGAACAGATTCTGGCGTGGACCCGTGGAGTCCTACGGCAAGTAACGGATACAGAAGCCGCGCAGACGAGCCGGGCGGTGCTCGAGCCACTCAAGAGAGCCGGCGACTCGGGTTCGGGCAGTTCGCCGAACGAGTTGCTCTATCCCCTCCGTGAGCTGCTCTCGGCGCCTTTGGAGGAACTGGGAGCCGATCCCCGACTCGATGGCGACTGCATCGCAGATCTTGTTTTGGGTGCGATGCGCCGTCATCTGTGGAATGGGACGAAGCCGTCTCGTTCTGAGGTCGAATGGACCGGTCGATTCGTGCTCGGTGGGATCGATGCCGGCTTCGAGAGGACACCGTGACACGGGTCCTGGGCAGCGGAACAGTGATGTCTAACCGAAAGGAATCGAATGAGACGAGGAGTCAGTGACCTGGCTGGCGCAGTGTGCGTCGTCACAGGTGGTGCATCGGGGATCGGTTATGCGGTGGCACGCGCGCTACGCGACCGTGGCGCGGCTGTGGTCATCTCTGATGTCGAGCAGTCCGCACTCGACAGTGCTGCGGTGGAACTCGGTGTCCCGGGAGTCCAGGCCGATGTGAGTCGCTGCGCGGATGTCGAGCGGCTGGCGGAGGAGACTCTCGACCGGTACGGCAGGGTCGACGTAGTGGTCAACAATGCTGGGGTCGCCCGGGTGGCTCCGTTCGAGGACCTGACCTATGACGACTTCCATTGGCTGGTGGACGTGAATCTGTGGGGTGTGGTCCACGGCGTGCGAACGTTCTTGCCGATCATCGAGCGCACTTCGCGTGCGGGATTCGTCGTCAATACTGCGTCGATGGCCGGGCTTCGGGCCGCGCCTCGTCTCGCTGCCTACGCGACGACGAAGTTCGCGGTGGTCGGGCTGACCGAGGCTCTCGATGAGGAACTCGCCGCGCGTGGAGCTCACGTCGGCGTGGGTGTGGTCGTTCCCGGCCAGGTCCGCTCACGCATCGGTGCCAGTGAACGAAATCGGCCCGGTGGTTCGGGTGGGCCGATGGTTCAGCAGGCCGAATCGCCGTTCCTCCTGGAGGCTGACGTGGTGGGCGAAATGGTAGCCGACGGCATCGAGCGCGGTGACCTGTACATCGTGACTCATCCTGAGCGGCTCGATTCGGTCAGGGAACGACATCGCCGGATCGAAGCGGCATTCGAAGCGGCGGGGGAGCATCGTGGGTAGGATCTTTCCCATAAGGTGACGAAGTGTCAGATGTGCCTGTTGCTCCCGCTGTGGGCGCACCAAATCTCCTGTGGAGTAAGCAGCTATTGGGAGGTCGAGTCGATTCAAGGTTGACGCTTGTGATGACGATCACTAGCATACGACGTGTCAGATACACCGGTGGAGATTCATTCCGAACCTGCCCACCCTGTTTCACGTCCCAGTTCGACCATCGAAGGAGTCGCTGTGCCGCTTCAGGACCATATGCACTTGATTTCGGTAGACGATCACTTGATCGAACCGCCGAACGTGTGGACGGATCGCCTGCCGAAAAAGTTCGTCGACGAAGGCCCGCGCATCGTTGAGAAAGACATGAGCGCAGAGCACGGTGATGAGGGTCTGTCCGCGCTGTTGCTGGACACTGCTCGACGCGGCAAGGATGCGGCTGCGCCGAAGCTCGCGGAGGTGTGGCAATACGAGGGCCGGATCTATCCGAACATCGGCCTGAACGCGGTTGCGGGCAAGAAGCCCCAGGAATACGGCATGGACCCTACGCGGTACTCCGACATGCTTCCCGGGTGTTATGACGTGGACGCCCGAGTGCAGGACATGGACATAGACGGGGTGCAGGCTGCTCTCTGCTTTCCGTCTTTCCCCCGCTTCGCTGGGACGGTGTTCCTCGAGGGCAAGGACAAAGAACTTGCCCTGCTGTCGGTGAAGGCGTGGAACGACTTCCACCTCGACGAGTGGGCGGCTGCACACCCGGATCGGTTCATCCCGCTCATGATCGTGCCGCTGTGGGATCCAGCGGAGGCGGCGAAGGAGATCTACCGCTGCGCGGCCAAGGGCGCCAAGGCGATCACCTTCCCGGAGAACACCGTCGGACTCGGATTGCCGTCGTTCTACACCGACCACTGGGACCCGGTCTTCCGCGCGGCGGAGGAGACCGGTATGCCGCTGTGCATGCACTTCGGATCCTCGGGGCGCGCTCCGATCACTTCTCCTGAAGCTCCTATGGCAGTGATGATTTCGCTGTTCGGGACGAACTCGATGGATGCCACGGCAGATCTGCTGTTCTCCCCGGTGTTCTACAAGTTCCCGAATCTGCAGGTCGCCCTGTCCGAGGGTGGTATCGGCTGGATGCCCTACTTGCTCGAGCGTATCGACCTGACATGGGAAAAACACCGCTGGTATCAGAACGTGAACAAGGAGGTTCGACCTTCCGACTTGTTCCGTGAACACATGTACGGGTGCTTCATCGACGACTTCGAAGGCGTCGCTCGACGACACCAGATCGGTATCGACAACATTACGTGGGAGTGCGATTACCCGCATTCGGACTCGAACTGGCCCAACAGTCGTGAGTACACAGCGAAGCTGCTCCATGATGTACCGGATAGCGAGGCACACAAGATCGTCGAACTCAACGCTCGCAAACTCTACAACTTCCCCCGCACCGACGGAAAGTAGCGAGTACGAAAGATGTCTCATCAGAAGGAAATCGACGCCGCAGACTGGACCGATCAGGATCTGCTCACCAAGGATGAGGCTGGTGAACGGCTAGACGACGAGATCGACGCGACGCGCGTCCGCCTGACTGACCTCGAGGCACAGGACGCAGACGGCGTCGACGTCGCTGCGTCACTCGCTCTCGTACGACGACGGCTCACTGCGATGGAAAGCCTGCGCAGCACCCTGTGAGATCCCACCGAGCCGTCTTCCTGCGAAGCAGGAAGACGGCTCGGTCTGCTCCTACGTGCCCGCACTGTTCGAACTTGGTACGACCCCCACGAAAGGCAAATGTGTGAGTGAGCGGCTGAAGGACAAGACGGTTTTGGTGACGGGCTCCACCCGTGGCATCGGAAGGTCGATCGCGGAACACTTCGCGTCGGAGGGCGCGAGTGTTGCGGTCACCGGGCGTACGGAGGGGCGCGGACGCAAGGTCGTCGACAGGATCCGCGCGGCGGGAGGAGAAGCCGAGTTCTTCTCTCTCGATGTGACTTCGGAAGACAGTATCCGCGCGGTCGTCGACGCGGTTGTCGCTCGGTTCGGAGGGCTGTCGACTCTGGTCAACAACGCTGCGCCCACCGATGCTGTGGCCGGCACGATCAAACCCCTCCACGAGTACGACACGGCAGAGTGGGAACGGATCATGACCGGTACCCTCACCGGAAATGTCTTCTGGGCGTCGAAGTACGCGTGGCCGCACCTCGCCCGGTCAGAGGGGGCGTCCATTCTCAATATTTCGTCCGGCCAATCGCTGTCAGGGTTCAAAGGATTCGCCGCGTACGGAGCGGCCAAGGCCGGAGTGAACAGTCTGACTCGAACGCTGGCTGTGGAGGGCAGCCCGGACGGGATCCGGGCCAACTGTATCCTTGTCGGCCGTGTCGTCGCGTCGAAAGGTGACTCCGGTCATCACACCGGAGGCGGGCGCCTGACGCGGATAGGCAATCCGATGGACATCGCCTATGCAGCCACCTGGCTGGTATCCGACGAAGCCGAGTTTGCTACCGGGTCGATGGTGACCGTGGACGGCGGATTCTCGATCAACGGAGATGCGGTATCCGACGCGGAAAGCCTGGCTGCGCAGCCGGTCTGATCATGAGTGGCCCGGCAGGCGGGTAACGATGTCTTCGGAGGCCATGATGCGGGCCAGGGCCCCGAGGGTGTTCTCCAGCATCGCGGCATGTGCCTGTGGGGATGTCCCGGCAGTGCAGTCCTCTGCAAGAACAACGTGGTAGCCGCGGTTCACGGCTTCGCTCGCAAGTCCGGGGACGGCGAGGTTGGTCGAGACGCCGGCCAGTACGACGGTGCGAACGCCTTCGAGGCGGAGCATTGCATCGAGGTCGGTGCCATAGAACGCTGTTATGCCTGTCGCGCGACTGCTGACGATGTCTGCTGGCTCGGGTCCCAATTCGGACGGAATTCCCACATCCGGTGTGCCTTCGGTCAAGCTGCGGGTACGCAACGCCATCGTGCCGAGATACGAATTCGCGAGCATCCCACGTTGGTCGGCCCGGTGCTCGATGATGCAGTGCACTACAGGTAGACCGCGAGCGCGAAATTGGCGGGCGAGCGAGGCCGTGCGGCCGACGATGTCTCGTTCAGCGGCCTCGCGTGCGAGCCCGGACGAGACGGACAGGTCTGGATCGAGGATGCCGTGCTGGCATTCGCTGATCACCAGTGCGGGGGCTGGAAAGTGGTCCGCCATGAGGGTCCTCCAGGTGTGACATGTAAGCCAGTTTTCAGGATCGTAGACTAATGAACACCGACAAAGATGCTGCTCATCGGTGTTGTGTAATAGTGACAATACTGCCAGAATTAATTAGACATGGCGGGCGCCACGGTGCGTGTCCGCGGAAAGACGAGGCGGGTTGTGATGGTGGGAACCGAGTCTGTGGCTTCGCTCTTGATGGATCTGGACTGGTGGCAGCACCGGTCTACTGAACGCGATGACTTCTTCGCGTCGCTGCGTCAGGAGAACCCGCGTGCATTCGTGCCGGTGGGCTCACGGGGATTCTGGGCGCTCACACGACATGAGGATGTCCTGGAAGTATCTCGACGTCCGGACGATTTCTGCTCGGGCGAGGGCACTCAGATCTTTGATCAGCCGGCCAAGCTGCGCGAGTATCGGGGCTCGTTCATCGACATGGACAACCCGGAGCATGCGCGGTTGCGGAAGATCGTCTCGCGCGGATTCACGAACAAGGCGTTGTCATCGATCCGGGAAGACATCGAGGACACGGTGTCGGAGATCCTGGACGGGATGCCTCCCGGCGGAGGTGATTTCGTCTCCGACTTCGCCGCGTTGGTACCGCTGCGCATCATCGACAACCTGCTCGGAATCCCACGGGAACACGAGGCGTTCATCCTCGAAGCAACCAATGTCCTGCTGGGAGCCGTCGATCCGGAGTATGTGCCGGATCAGAGTTCCGAGGGGCTTGCAGCGGCGATGACGGATGCGAGCCAAAGGCTGATCGCGATTCTGAACGATCTTGCAGAGGAACGGATCGCCGACCCGAAGGACGACCTAATCACCAGGCTCGTCGCGGCAAACGACGCCGAGAATCTCACACCTCAGGAGATGGCGAAGTTCTTCATTCTCCTGGTCGGTGCGGGTAATGAGACGACGCGCAATGCGATCTCGCACGGTCTGCACCTCCTCACGAAGCATCCGGATCAGCGCGACCTTTGGCTGTCGGACTACGACCGGTACGCTCCCACCGCGATAGAGGAGATTCTCCGTTACGCCAGTCCTGTGGTGCACATGCGCCGCACCGTCACTCGTGACGGCGTGAAGCTCGGCGACCAGGAGTTCAGCAAGGGCGACAAAGTGGTGCTCTGGTACGGTTCGGCGAACCGCGACGACTCCGCTTTCGTGAACCCGTCGTCCTTCGACATAACCCGGGATCCTAATCCGCACTTGGCCTTCGGTGCTCCCGGACCGCACTTCTGTCTGGGTGCACACTTGGCGCGCTTGGAAATGAACGTCGCCTTTCGGATGCTCTTCGAGCGTTTCCCGGACATTCGCACGGTCGGAGAGCCGGACGTGCTGCGGGCCAATTTCTTGAACGGCATCAAGCATCTTCGCGTCGAGTACACCGCGCGCTGACGACAGAACAGATCACAACACCATGACCGTGGGGTCGAGGAGGATTCGGTGACCGACGTCATTGACGGACAGGCACAGAGCACGGACGGCGTGCTCCGGCAGTGGGAGGGCGGCGTCTTGACGATCACGCTCAACCGGCCGAAGGCTGCGAACGCGCTGCGACCTGATGATCGCAACGAGCTGATTCGTCTCTTCGAGGAGGCCGGGGGAGACCCCGACGTGCGCGTGGTCGTGCTACGTGCGAACGGCAGGCATTTCTGTGCAGGTGCGGATGTACTCAAGCTGTCGGGTGATCGCGCGACCAAGGTCAAGCGGGTGACCGGGGCGATGCACACCATCATGACAGGCGCACAGCGTCTGGTTGCGTCGGTGCTCGACTGCCCCAAGCCTGTCATCGCAGTTGTACAAGGCGCGGCTGCCGGCATCGGTGCGCACCTGGCGTACGCGTCGGATCTTGTGGTGACCTCGGAGAACGCATATTTCGCAGAGTCTTTCGTCAAGCGGGGTCTCGTCGTCGACGGCGGCGGTGCCTATCTCCTGCCACGTCGCATCGGCATGCAGCGCGCGAAGGAGATGGTCTTCTTCGGTGACAAGCTCTCGGCGCGTCAGGCATTCGATCTGGGGTTGGTCAATCGGGTCGTACCGGAGAACGAGCTCGATTCGGCAACAGAGGAATTCACATCCAGATTGGCCTCCGCGCCTACCAGCTCGATTGCGTTGACGAAGCGACTGTTCAACGACTCACCGGATGTAGACCGCACCCAATCGTTCGTGGCAGAGGCGATGGCGCAGGAGATTCAGGGCTACTCGCAGGACAGTACCGAAGGCGTGCAAGCGTTCGTCGACAAGCGGGACCCCCGTTACGTGGGTTGGTGAGGAAGCGATGACCGAGAAAAAACGATCCGACCACGGCGCTGCGCCGGAGAAGCCGCGCGCGGACATTCCTACCGTCGAGGACGCGACTGCTCCCTACTGGGACGCGGCCGGACAAGGAAGACTGCTGATCGCGAAATGCGGTGCGTGCGAAAAGGTGCATCACTACCCGCGGCCGTTCTGCCCGTTCTGCTGGAGCGAGGACGTGACCGCGGTGGAAGCGAGTGGACGTGGCACCTTGTACACGTATTCGACGGTGTATGTGAATGATCTGCATCCGTTCAAGTCGCGGTTGCCTTATGTGGCTGCACTGGTGGAGCTGGAAGAGGGCCCACGCGTCATGACCAACATCGAAGGGTGTGAGCCCGAGGACCTCGAGGTCGGTATGGCGGTCGAGGTTGCGTTCCGATCGTTGACCGACGAGCTCGAGGCGACGGTGTTCCGCCCTGCCGCTGAAGTGGCGCAGTAGCAAGAATTTTTCGATTCGAGGGAGGCATTACATGGGTAAGTTGCTCGAGGGCAAAGTCGCGTTGGTGACAGGCTCGGGTCACGGTATCGGTCGTGCTCATGCGTTGGAGTTGGCCGGCCACGGCGCGACGGTGATCGTCAATGATCTGGGTACATCGGTCAGCGGTGAGGGAACAGGGAAAGTTGCCGACGAGGTTGTACAGGTCATCGAAGACCGTGGTGGCCGGGCGATCTCCGACTTCAGTGATGTCGGGAACGAAGAGCAGGTGGATCTGCTAGTGGAGCGAGCATATTCGCAGCTCGGCCGTCTCGACATCGTGGTCAACAACGCCGGCATCGTTCGGGACCGAGCGATCTGGAACATGAGCGCCGAGGATTTCGACCTCGTGATGCGGGTGCATGTACGTGGCTCGTGGTTGACGAGCCGCGCGGTTGCGCGTAAGTGGCGTGAGGAGTCGAAGGCGTCCGGTGAAAAGGTCTATGGGCGGATCATCAACACCACGTCGGGCGCGGGCCTGCAGGGACATTTCGGCCAGACGAACTATGGTCCGGCGAAGGCTGCGATTGCGGGACTGACTCAGACCTTGAGTCTCGAACTGGCATCGATCGGCGCTACGGTCAACGCGATCAGTCCAGGTGGTCTGACTCGGATGTCGGCGACGATGCCGGGCCGTCCGGCGGCGGTCGAGCCCGATCAGCGCACCGATGACGAATTCGATCCGAAGGATCCGTCGTTGGGGTCACCGGTGGTGGCGTGGCTGGCAAGTCCGGAAGCCGGGCACGTCAGTGGCCAGGTCATCAAGGCGCTGGGCGAGAATATCTCTTGGTTGCGGGGCTGGACTCCGATTGCGACGGTGTCGAACAACGGAAAGCGCTGGGACGCAGAAAAGCTCGGATCGGTATTTGCTATCGACGTGTTCGGCACGCGTGCTGCCGGTTTGCGGCTGGGAGACTGAGCGAGGGGCGCGCGCCGGGCTCATTGCCCGGCGGCCCTTTCCGGCGCCCCGCCCGGACCCGATCCAATATAGAATATTGACTTCGAGGTCCGGCGACGATAGCTTCGAGAAGAAGTCGAGCTCGGTGATGCTCGACCTACCTATTCTCTTGCGAGACAATCTTTTCCGCAGAAGTACCCGTCCGGGCCGTGGAATCGGGGGGTCTCGCCGTATACCCCTTGCTGTGCACTTCCGACGCAACGCTCCGATTCTCGTGTGCACAGATCCGACGGACAGAAAGGCGGCGTCGATGAACTCGACGTTCGATGTGATTGCAATCGGTGGCGGACTTGCAGGTCTTGCCGCGATGACCGCCGCTAAGGAGCGTGGGTTGTCCTCCCTGCTGATCGAGAAGACGGACTCCCTCGGCGGGGTGACCGCATACTCGGCCGGCCAATTATGGGTGGCCGGCTCGTTCCTCGAGCGCGACGCAGGAATCGAAGACTCGGCGGAGGCCGGTGCAGGCTACCTGCGCCGGCTCGGCATGGGTTTCGCGGACGAAGCGCATGTGCGCTTCTATGCCGACAATGCAAACCCGACACTCGAGTACTTCACCGAGCTTTTGGATGCCAAGTTCCGGATAGTCGACGATCTGCCGGATTATTACTACGGTGAATTTCCGGACGCGCGAAGGCAAGGAAGACTACTCGAAGTCGATCCGTATCCGGGCTCGTCGTTGGGTGAATGGCGGAACCGCCTCCGGGTCTCGCCTCATGTTCAGTACCGGCTCACTCACGAAGACATGTGGAAGCTCGGTGGCATCGCGCGTAGCCACACGTGGGATCGCTCGCTGCTCGAGCAACGCGAGGCCGCCGACGAGTTGTGCATGGGCACAGGGCTCGCGGCGCTCTTCCTCCGCGGAGCAATCGACGCCGGATCGGAGATCATGACGTCGACCTCGGTGTCGGAGCTGATCTCCGAGTCCGGACGAGTTGTGGGTGTGCGCATCGACGACGGGCGCACCATCGGCGCACGTCACGGCGTCCTCATCGCAACCGGCGCCTACGACTGGGATCCCAGAGCGATGAGAACTTTCGAGGGCATCCCCGATGTCGCATCCGCGGCACCGCCCTCGGTGGTGGGCGATCACTTCAGGCTGACCGCACCGCTGGGGGCTCGTGTCGTGAGCGAACCCAAGCCGATGCGCCTGGGATATCCGGTCCCCGGCCGCAAGGACGACGGCCGACCCATGACCGGCATCTTCCGTGCGGTCTCGTACCCGTACTCGATCCTAGTGAACGGAGACGGTCGCCGGTTCTGTGATGAATCATTCTATCCGGCAATCGGTCACGCGCTCAAGGTGATCGACGGGCGCAGGCAGGCCTTCGCGAACTGGCCGTGCTGGTGGGTCTTCGACACCAGATTCCGCAGCGAATACTCGTTCTCCACGATCTCGCCGGGAATGGATTTCCCGTCCGAGTGGGACGTTGTGTCGGCCGACACGATCGAGGCTCTCGGCGAGAAGATGGGCGTAGATCCTGGAGTCTTTGCCGACCAGGTTCAGCGGTTCAACGCCGACTGCGCAGCCGGTGTCGACCGTGAATTCGGGCGCGGCGAACGCATGTACTCGCAGGTCTCCTATGGTGACCATCAGGCCGACCAGCATCCGAATCTGGGCCCGGTTGCCATCGGCCCGTTCTACGCGATGCGGCCGGTCCTCGTCGGTACCGGTATCCCGACCACCGGGCTCGACACCGACGATGTGGGACGGGTCCTGGACTACGACGGCAGCCCGATCGAAGGCCTGTACGCGGCCGGAAACTCGTCGGCGATGCTCGAGGTGGGCGGCGGGTATCAGAGTGGAATCGCGAACATGCGGTCACTGATCACCGCACGTTCGAGCATGTTCGACGCAGCAGCCAAGAAATGACCCGACCGGCGGATTCCGCCCGCGACGGCCTTCTATCGACCGTCGAGATGTCGGTGATCGCGCCATCCAGCACAAGGGACAACTCATGAAAATTCTGGGAAAGCCGGATCTGTCGAACAGATACGACGTCATCGTGGTCGGGTCGGGCGCAGGTGGCCTGGTTGCTGCCCTCACAGCGGCGTCGGCGGGGCAATCGGTGCTCGTGCTGGAGAAGTCCGGCCAGATCGGCGGAACGTCTGCAGTGTCGGCAGGCACCATCTGGATTCCCGCCAACGACGGAATGGCCGAGGGAGGTGTCGACGACGACATCGAAAGTGCTCGAACGTACCTCGCCCAGACAGTCGGCGGCAGTGAGGTGTCCGACGCGTTTCTCGATCACGCAAACGCGATGGTCGCATTCCTGCGCGAGCACACGACCCTCGAACTGGTGACCTCCGTCGGATACCCCGACTACAAGCTGGGGCTCGAGGGTTCGCGCTACGGCCGCGCGATGCAGCCGACCATCTATGATTCCCGTTTGCTCGGCGAGTGGAAGGACCTACTTCGCCGGGACGAGAACCTGCTCCAGTATTCGATGATCGAATTCAAGCAGTGGGGTTCGTGGGCGAACTTCCCGTGGGAGAAGCTGCGGGAGCGGACAGCCAAGGGAATCGTCGCACGGGGTGCTGCATTGGTCGGCCCGGTGTTCCAGGCATGTCTGCAGGCCGGTGTCGACTTCGCGCTCGAGGCTCCGGCGCAGGACCTGCTCGAGGAAGACGGCGTCGTCCGCGGTGTCGCGCTCGCGGATCGGCAGATCACAGCGACTGGTGGTGTCGTGCTCGCCTGCGGCGGATTCGAATGGAATGCCGAGATGATGAGCGAGTATCTGCCGATGACGATCCCGATTCGCTGCAGCCCTCCGCACAACACCGGCGACGGACATCGGATGGCCGCCCGCCTCGATGCACGCTTCGACCACATGGACGAGGCATGGTGGGCACCGATGGTGTCGGTGCCCGGCCAGGAGGTCGAAGGACAGCGCGTCGGCCGCCACATCCGCTCTGAGCGGCAGTCGCCGGGCGTCATCATTGTCGACAGCACCGGCAAGCGCATCGTGAACGAAGCGCAGGACTACAACAGCCTGATTCGGTCCGCTCTCGCGGCGTCCGAAGCCAAGGGCATTCCACTGCGGATGTTCGTCGTCTTCGATCACCGCTTCCTCGAGCGTTATGGATTCCTCACATACTCAGCGGGTGACGAACTCCCCGAATGGATTACGACCGGCGCGAGCCTTACTGATATTGCCGAGGGACTCGGGTTCGAAGCCCAGGACCTCGCGGTCACCGTCGAGCGCTTCAACAAGTTCGCCGAGACCGGCGTGGACGAGGACTTCCACCGCGGTGAGAGTCCCTACGACCAGTACAGCGGAGATCCCACCAACCCGTATCCGAACGCGAATCTTGCGCCGATCGAGATCGGACCGTTCTACGGAATGGAGTTCCTTCCCGGTGCGTTCGGTACCGCCGGCGGCGTGGTGACCGACGCCCGCGGACGCGCCCTGCGCTCGGACGGAACTGTGGTTCCGGGTCTGTTCGCCGTGGGCAACGTCTCGGCCAATCCACTGTCCACGGGCTATCCCGGTGCCGGTTCGACGCTCGGACCTGCGATGACTCTCGGATATATCGCAGGCACCGCGCTCGCGGACACCCGTACCGTGTCGGAGATCGGAGGAACGAAATGATCGACGTCGGAAAAGCTCTCGCAGGACGTACAGTTGTCGAGATCTGCAACTACGTCAGCGGACCGATGGTCGGCCGGAATCTGGCCGCCCTCGGGGCAAATGTCCTGAAGATCGAGCGGCCCGGCACCGGCGACGACGGACGGCACTCCTTCCCCGCGTTCGACGGCGACGGGCTGTTCTTCACGGAAACCGCTTACGGCAAGAAGTCCGTCGTCCTGGATCTGAAGTCCGAGGCCGGGATCGCGACGGCCGTGGACATGATCGATAAGGCCGATATCCTGATCGAAAACATGCGCCCCTCGGTGATGACACGCATCGGACTCGATCCCGCGATGCTCGTCTCCCGAAACCCGAAGCTCGTCGTGGCATCGGTGAACGCATTCGGAACGACAGGCGCGCGGGCGGACGATCCGGCGTACGACCCGGTCATCCAGGCAGCGACCGGCATCATGTACACCACAGGGTTCAAGGGTGATCCGCCCAAGCGGATCGGAGCGTCGATCGTCGACAAGACAGCGGCGCTGTGGGCGACGATCGAAGTTCTGGGCGCCGTCCTGGAAGCCGACCGCACCGGTGCAGGTGGCCACATCTCGGTGTCTCTGCTTGCCTCGGCAGTACATCTCATGGGCGCTGATGTCCTGCGCTTCCTGGCGACCGGCGAGGACAGCGCACCGTCCCAGCCTCGTGCAGGCGGAGCCGGCGCATCGCACGGGGCGTACCGGACGGCGGACGCACGGTGGATCCAGGTCGCTATCGGAAACGACCGGATGTTCGACAGGTTGTGCCGGGCCGTGGGACGTCTCGACATCCTCGAGGATCCCCGCTTCGCGACGCACCTGCTTCGAGGCGAAAACCGGTACGACGAGCAGGAAGTCATGGAACAGGTCTTCGCCGAGCGCGACAGTGCGGAGTGGGTGAAGATTCTCCAAGAGGTACGCATCCCGTATGCGCTCGTGAATCGGATCCCCGAGTTCATTGCCGACAGTGAACTCTCGGCACCGTTCATGGGAGCGGCAACGAGAACGGACGGGACCGAGATACCGCTGGTTCGAGGTCCTTTGGATTCGGAGTCGACGAGCGCCGAGAGCCGTCGGGTGCCGCGGCTGGGAGAGGATACGGTTGCAGTCCTCCGCTCGTACCTGAACTTGTCGGACGACGTCATCGAAGATCTGGCAGCTCGCGGGGCATTCGGCGCGGGCCCCGAACTCGATCTATGACGCACACATGGTCGATCGGTGACGGTACAGCGGACTTCGGAGACAGGGAGACATGCACGTGACGGGACCACTGGCAGGGCTGCGTGTCCTGGAAATGGCAGGCATGGGACCGGGCCCGTTCGCTGCGATGCATCTGGCCGACATGGGTGCCGACGTCGTCCGCATCGATCGCGCAGACCGCGATCCTCGCGTCGGACCCACCGACCGAGGGCGACGCCGCATTGCAGTCGATCTCAAAGAGCCGTCCGATGTCCAGCTGCTGTTGAAGCTCGTGACGCGCGCAGACGTGCTCATCGAGGGTTTTCGGCCGGGCACGATGGAACGACTCGGACTGGGACCGGATGTCTGTCTGGGCCGGAACGAGAAGCTGATCTACGCGCGGATGACCGGCTGGGGCCAGTCGGGTCCGCTCGCCCGGACCGCTGGACACGACATCAACTACATCTCGATAGCCGGGGCTCTCGGTGCGGTCGGTAGGGACGGGGCGCTGCCCACGGTCCCGTTGAATCTCGTGGGAGACTACGGCGGCGGATCCATGTATCTCCTGTACGGAATCATGTGTGCATTGTACGAGCGTTCCCATTCGGGTAAGGGCCAGATCGTCGACGCCGCGATGGTAGACGGCGCTGCCAGTCTGATGACGACCTTCCACTGGAATCGCTCGGTCGGGCAGCATTCCGACCGTCGCGGTACGAACAAACTGGACTCCGGTGCCTTCTTCTACGACGTCTACGAAACCGCCGACGGTGGATACATGGCGGTCGGATGCATCGAGCCGCAGTTCTACCGGGCATTCAGGGACGTTCTCGGGTTGACAGGTCCCGAATGGGACAACGCGCAGTCGGACGTCGAATTGTGGCCCGAACGAAAGAAAGACATCGTGGCTCTCTTCCGGACCCGGACGCGGGAGTATTGGTGTAAGGCATTCGACGGGGTCGATGCCTGTGTCACACCGGTGCTGTCGCTGGACGAGGTTCCCGAACACGAGCACAACCGGCACCGTAAGCTGGTTCGAGAATTCGCGGGCGGTCTCGTTCCGGCTGTCGCGCCACGACTTTCGCGCACTCCCGGACGAATTGCAGACCGAGCTCCGGACGAGGCGGACGACGTGCTCGCCGACTGGGAAAGTGCGAATAGTGACTTGTGCCAATAGGAATCTCAGGCTACTTGAACCTTGATGCATTCGATCATCGGTGCGTGCAGCGCCGCGCAGATCGGAGGCAAGGAGAATGCTGTGGAACTGAAAGAGAAGTACGTCGGGCTGGCGGACGAGCTTGCCCCGTACATCGGTGAGTACGCCCCCCGTGTGTGGTCGGCATACCCGTTGGAGACGACGGCGATCCAGCAGTTCTGCGGGATGGTCGAGGATGCGAACCCCATCTATTGGCAACCCGAGGTGGCGAAGGCGTCGCGATTCGGCCGCGTCATCGCGCCGCCGCAGGGTCTGATGGCCTTCAACATCGACGCGTGGTGGTTACCGAAATATCTGCGTGGTGAGGTGGACCAGGCACGTACGTCGACGCCCGAAGGAAAGATCCGTGAGGTCCTCGCGGACCGGGGTTTCACCACTGTCACCGTGGTCGAGCGCGAGGAGGAGTACCTCGAGCCGTTCGGACCCGAGGACGGGCACATGGGCAGAGATCGCCGCGTCACCTCCGTGAGCCCAGTCAAGCAGACGAAGGTCGGGCCGGGTGTGTTCATGACCTACGAAATCGAATATCACACGCAGCACAACACGCGTCTCGTCGCGATCGCACGGAACGTCACGCTACTCTACGACGGAACGGGAGCACAGTCATGACAGCCCGACCACGCATTCCGTGGGACGAGGTCGTCGTCGGACACGAACTCGAACCCTTCACCTTCGATGTCTCCTACTCGACGCTTGCCAAAGATGTTGTGGGAACACGAGATCTGTACCGAATCCATCACGACCCGCCATTCGCCCAGGAGAACGGCGCGCCGAACATCTTCCTGAACACGATGTGGTACCAGGGGTTGATCGGCAGGGTCGTGACCGAATGGGCCGGATACGAGTCGTTCCTACGGAAGATGAGGATCAAGATTCACTCACATGGCTGCCCGGGTGACACACTCACCGTGGGTGCGACGGTGGTCGGCCGTGACATCATCGACGATCGACTACTGGTCGACCTCGATCTGATCATCGACAACGGCCGTCGCAGCGACGCCGTCGTCAGTTCCGTGAAGGTGGAACTGGTATGAGTGCACAGACGAACAAGCAGGACCCGTCACCGATATCGGAGCGCCGCCGCTCATGGCCGGCGGTCAGCGAGGACACCGAATTCTTCTGGAACGGTGTGCGCGACGGCGAACTTCGAATCCAGCAGTGTTCCGATTGCGCCGCACTGAGCCATCCCCCGAAGCCGATCTGCTCGGCATGCGGTTCGTTTGCCCTCGGGCACCTTGTCGTCTCGGGAGCAGGCACGGTGTACTCGCACGTCACCTTCCACAAGCCACTGTCCCAAGGATTCGACGAACCCTACAACGTGTCGGTGGTCGAGCTGGAAGAAGGCGTGCGCCTCGTGTCGCAGGTCGTCGGAGTGAAGCCGAGCGAGGTCTCGATCGGAATGTCGGTCGAAGTCGAATTCGCCGAGGTCGAACCAGGTCTCGTGCTGCCACAGTTCCACCCGGTCGCCGAGACCGACGGAAAGGATGTCTCCCGTGGATAGCCAGTGGAGCAACAAGACTGCGATCGTCGGCATCGGACAGACCGAATTCTCGAAGAAGTCCGGTCGTAGCGAGCTGAGATTGGCTGTGGAAGCGGTGAAGTCCGCGATCGACGATGCCGGTCTCCGCCCGGAAGACATCGACGGACTGGCTACCATCTCGATGGATACCAGCGCCGAAACCGACGTCGCCCGAGCACTCGGCATGGGCGACGTGACGTACTTCTCCCGTGTACATTTCGGTGGCGGCGCCGCGTGTGGTGTCGTGCTCCAGGCCGTGCTGGCGGTTGCGACCGGCACCGCCCGCAACGTAGTGGTCTACCGGGCATTCAACGAACGATCGGGGAAGCGGTTCGGCACAGCCAACCGTGGCCAGCCCGTCGGCTCGGGCTCCGAGCAGGTGTCCGCGGGCTGGACGAACCCTTTCGGCCTGTTGACCCCTGCGAGCAAGGTCGCCATGTTCGCCCAGCGGTACATGCACACCTTTGGCGCGACCAGCGAGGATTTCGGCCGTATCAGCGTGGTGGACCGCAAACACGCGGCCACGAATCCCAACGCGTGGTTCTACGAGCAGCCGATCACCCTCGAACAGCATCAGCAGTCGCCGTGGATTGTCGAGCCGCTGCACCTGCTCGACTGCTGCCAGGAAAGCGACGGCGGTGTTGCGTTGGTCGTGACGAGCAGCGAGAGGGCAGCCGACCTCGCCCAGCGCCCCGTATCGATCGCTGCAGCTGCGCAGGGTATCGCCGATGACCAGCATTCGATGACGAGTTACTACCGGCCCGACACCGATTTCGTGGGTCTGCCCGAGATGTCCCTCGTGGCCCGGCAACTCTACGAAACATCAGGTCTGACACCGGACGATATCGGCGGCGCGATCATCTACGATCACTTCACCCCCTTGGTCTTGCCGCAACTCGAGGCCTTCGGATTCTGCCCGGTAGGCGAAGCGAAGGACTTCATCCGAGACGGGAACCTCGAGCTCGACGGTCGGCTGCCGCTCAACACACACGGTGGGCAGTTGGGTGAGGCGTACATCCACGGGATGAACGGCATTCTCGAAGCAGTTCGGCAACTGCGGGATCAATCCTGCAATCCCATCGACGGAGTCGATCACATGCTCGTCACTGCCGGAACGAGCGTACCGACGAGCGGTTTGCTGCTCTCTCGCAGCTGACCGACTGGAGTTTCACACGAGCCAGGAGACGAAATGGAAGCCCTCGAGCGTGATGTGGTTATTGTCGGTGCCGGGCCGGCGGGTGTAACGCTTGCAAATCTTCTCGGACAGTACGGAGTATCGACAACCCTGATCGATCGCGCGGCGGAGATTCTCGACGAGCCGCGCGCGGTCGGAATCGACGACGAGGCACTGCGCACCCTTCAAGGTTTCGGCATGGCCGAGGAGGTGTTGGCGAACTCGGTGCGCAATGCACCGATCCGGTACTACGACTCGCGCCGACGAATTCTTGCCCACGTTGCGCCGAGCGGCCGGCCCTACGGGTGGCCACGGCGTAACCTGTTCTTCCAGCCGAACCTCGAAGCGGTGCTCAGAAAGAGTCTAGGGCGCTTCGGTACCGTCGAATTGCGTACCGCGTGCGAGGCGGTGGGACTGGAACAGGACGCCGACGGAGTAACCGTCATGGCGCAGCAGGATCACGAAACCTTCAGTATTCGTGCGCGCTACGTGATCGGTGCCGACGGTGGTCGCAGCTTCGTCAGGGACGCTGTCAATATTGAACTCGAGGGCGACACGGCGCCGATGAAGTGGCTCGTCGTCGATGTGAAAGACGATACCTGGGACGCGCCGTATTCCGCGGTGTACACGTCGCCGGAACGGCCTTCGATGACGATCCCGTTGCCGTTCGGCTACCGCCGATTCGAATTCAAGGTGCTCGACGGGGAGGACCCCGAGCGGATGGCAGAGCCCGACACGGTCGCGACCCTGATGAAGCAGTTCTACCCCGACGGAAACGTGCCCCCGGCCGTGCGCCGCCGAATCTACTGGCATCATTCGCGCACCGCTGTCAGATTCCAGGAAGGCCGGGTGTTCCTGGTGGGCGATGCCGCGCACCTTCAGCCACCGTTCTTCGGACAGGGCATGAATTCGGGGATGCGGGACGTGACGAATCTTGCATGGAAACTGGGAATGGTCCTGTCCGGATCGGCGTCGCCGACGCTGCTCGACACCTATGAATCGGAACGCCGGGGAACGGCCCGCGAGATGGTGCAGTTCGCCACCGGAGTGGGTCGTCTCTATCATCCCGCGAACCGGGCCACCGAGTGGTTCCGCAATGTGCTCTTCCGCGGGGTTCAGCGTGTACCCGGTGGCCGCGATTACATCCTCCAGATGAAGTACAAGCCTGTCCCGCGATACGAGGACGGATTCGTCGTGAGCGACGGCAAGGATCGTTCGTCTCCTGTGGGCCGTGCCTTTCCACAGCCGCTGGTCGAGAAGCTCGACGGAACGCGGTTGCGTCTCGACGATGTGCTGGGTACCCGGATCGCGGTAGTGGGAGTGGTAGAGGGAGTCACCGAAGCGCTGTCGCCGCGGGTTGCTGCTCGACTCGCTTCGCACAATGGGATCGTCGTGCAGTCGCATGTGCCTCCGGCGTATCGCAGGAAGGGACAGTTCGACCCGGCTGCGCGGCGTGGCGACGTCGGCGTTCCCGTGGTGGACGTCTACGACCTCGAAGGCGGTCTGCGGGACACCTACCTGGAACGACCCACTGCCGAGGTGTATATCGTCAGGCCGGACAGGTACGTCGCTGCAGTGAGTTCTGCAGCAGACCTCGATGCGACGGTCGACGCTCTGCTCGATCTGCTCGGAACCCCCGGCGGCACCGATTCGAGTTCGGGCCCCGAGCCGGATCCGGACGAGCAGTCCCGCGACGTCCGGTCCGACTGAGCATGATGAGGGCTGCGCGCGGGCATGCTGGGTGGTGGCGCAAAGGAATCATTCGATTCCGAGGAGCGCGCCGGAGCAGGCCGGCGCCCGATGGTGGGGAGAGCCGACGACTCACGTTGACCGCAGTGATACGGCTGTTCACGTCATGACGGTGCCGACGACGAAGACGTCAGCTCACCTGGGTTCGCCGATAACGGATTCGGTGCCGGTCGAACAGGACTGCGGACAGAAAGTCACAGGAGTATCGAAGAAATGACTACAGATGCCCCCATCGCCCGCCAGCAACTCGGCGATGAAGCCGCTGCGTACGTGAGGGACCAGATCATCTCAGGGCAACTGGCACCCGGCGTGCGGGTGCGCCCCGAAGCGATTGCCGGAGACTTGGGTATCTCACCCACGCCGGCGCGGGAGGCGCTCAAGGCACTGCAGGTCGAGGGATTTCTCGAACTCGAGCCTCGTCGTGGCTTCACGGTAGCCAACGTCACCGGGGACGATATCCGTGACATCTTTCTGGTTCAGGCCACGGTGGCGGGCGAGTTGGCGGCGAGAGCGACTGCGCGGATGACGCCGATGCAGTGCTCACGGCTCGAAGACATCCACGTGTCGCTGGTGGCTGCGGCCGAACACGAGGATCTGAGTGCCGTGGAGGAGCTGAACCATCGGTTCCATCGGGAGATCAATCTGGCGGCGGGCGCCCCGAAACTGGGCTGGGTGATTCAGATTCTGTCGCGCTACACGCCGCGAAGGTTCTATACAACCAAGGGCTGCACCTGCTCCACCGACTGGCCCGCAACAACAGTGGAAGACCACACGGCAATACTCGCGGCGATACGCTCGCGTAATTCCGAGTGCGCCAGGATCGTGACGCTCGAGCACGTGCACCGCGCGGGTGAACAGCTTGCGCGACATATCGATGCGCGTCTGAACGGAGTGGACTGCAGTGTGATGGAGTGAGCGAGGTATGCACTCCGCGCAGAACTGGGTGGGCCCACGCGGTCGATACTTCTTGTTTTCGTGTGGAGGTCTGATCTACTCGCCGCGGTTGAACTGAGGTGACATTACTGCCAGAATTGAAGAGCGACGCTGTGCTTCGTTCGGTGGAAGCAGGATTTGCTCCACTCGAGAGTGCATTCGCCCCCGGTTGGCGTCCAACGAGCTACGGAGTGGAATCACAGGCATGGAGGAAACATGAGGAGTGAGTCGCGCGCGGAGCATGCGGGCAATTCTGATTCGGTGCTCGGTATCGATGAGTTCGATACGCTTGCTACCCAAGTGCGTTCGGTGTCTTGATCGTGATGGGCGACGATGGATCCATCCCTGTTGACGCGAATTTCGAAGAGCAGCTTCGCAGCGCCGTGAAGGTCGCCGAGCTACCCTCCCTGTTGCCCGCAGTGGCACACCTGACCGGGAACCACGAGATCCTTCGGGATGAGTTGCGGCCGGGAGTGCACCCAACGCCGCTCGGGCTCGAACCGCAAGGCGGCTTGTCGAGCGAAGCCCAGGAGCTGGGTCGTGCGAGTGCGTTCCGAGCCTTGCTCGAATGGCATCGGGCCGGTCGCCCCGCGGCGCCCGAATACCGGCCGGATGAACTGCGGCCCCTGATGGAATTCGTCACCGGTCCCGTCGATGCCGACTACCTGTCGTTGTTCCTGGGGCAGTTGGGCGTCGACGCAAACGGTCCGGGCTGGGCGCTCGAGGATGTGCGTCCCGATCGTGAGTTCCGTGTCGTCGTGATCGGCGCCGGCATGTCGGGCCTGGCAGCGGCCCACCGACTGGACGAAGCCGGAGTGCCGTTCACGGTACTCGAACGAAACGCTGACGTCGGCGGTGTCTGGCTCGAAAATGACTATCCTGGTTGTCAACTCGATACCAGCAACTTCTGCTACAGTTACTCCTTCGCGCAGCATGCAAGATGGCAATACCAGTACTCGCGACGTGACTCGATCCTCGAGTACTTCCGAGATTTCGCCGACACGCAATCACTTCGGCGCCACATTCGATTCCGATCCGAGGTCTCGGCGGCGACGTTCGACGAAGGGGAGGGGATCTGGAGGCTCACCGTTCGTGACACCGTGGACGGAAGCGTACACACGATCGAAGCACACGCCGTGATCAGTGCGGTCGGTCAATTGAACCGTCCCGCTTTCCCCGCCACACCGGGACGCGAATCGTTCGCAGGTGACTCATGGCACACTGCTCGGTGGAACCACGAGGTCGACCTGAGTGGAAAGAAGGTCGCTGTCGTCGGCACCGGTGCAAGTGCCTTCCAGGTGGTGCCCGAAATCGCGGAAAAGGCGGAGCATGTCGTGCTTTTCCAGCGCACTCCGCCTTGGATCATGCCGACACCGAACTACCACGCCGAACTTGCGCCGGGACTGCGCTGGCTGCTCCGGGAAATACCCGGCTATCACCGTTGGTTCAGATTCCTGCAGTTCTGGGTGGGTGTAGAAGGGCGTCGTAGGTATGCCCTCGTCGACCCGGCATGGGACAAGCCGGGATCGGTGTCAGAAGACAACTATTCTCTTCGATGCGCGCTCGAGTCGTATCTGGAGGGTGAATTCGATGACCGCCCGGACCTTCTCGCACACGTCGTCCCCGACTACCCGCCGTATGCGAAGCGGATGTTGCGCGACGACGGCAGGTGGGCGGCCACACTCAAGCGTGACGACGTCGAGCTGGTCACGGAGTCGCTCACGGAGATCACACCTCAGGGTCTCGTGACCGCGGATGGACGTCGCCACGAGGTTGATGTGATCATCTACGGAACCGGGTTCCGGGCGTCCGAGTTCCTCGTGCCGATGGAAGTGGCCGGTCGTGGCGGGGTGAGGTTGCACGACATCTGGGATGGCGAACCGCGCGCGAACGTGGGTATCACCGTCCCCGGCTTTCCGAACCTCTTCTTGCTCTACGGTCCCAACACGAATCTGGTGGTCAACGGCAGCATCGTGTTGTTCTCCGAGGCCGAGGTAGATTATGTGATGGCCTGCCTTCGCAGGCTGCTCGAAGCCGACGCGCATACGATCGACTGCCGCCCGGACGCGCTCGAGAGCTTCTACGAGCGAGTCGATGCAGCGAGTGCGGCGATGGCGTTCGGTGTGAAGGGTGTTCACAATTGGTACAAGAGCTCGTCCGGCCGGGTATCGCAGAACTGGCCGCTGAGCACCCTCGAGTTCTGGCAGCGCACTCGTGAGCCGGACCCGTCCGAGTACATCCTGCACCGAGCCGAATGATGGGTTACCGATTCGATCCCGAGCTCGTCGACGCCGCCGGGCAGTTTCCCGCCCCGGACCTGACCGACCTTGCTTCGGCACGGTTTTCCAGTGTGCAACGCGCAAAGCCCGTCGAACCGCACCCGTTTGTGCGCGACGAGGAGTTCGGGCTCGATCGTGGTGCGGGGTGCTCGGCCCTGCGCGCGCGGGTATACCGGCCGCGGGACAACGATGAACTGATGCCGGCGCTCCTGCACCTGCATTCGGGCGGTTACGTCATGGGGTCGATCGACGCCACTCACGCGCGGAATCAGCGACTGTCGTACGAGTTGGGAGCGGTGGTCGTTGCAGTCGATTACCGGCTCGCGCCCGAGCATCCGTACCCGGCAGCACTCGACGACGCTGTCGCTGCGTTCACATGGTTGGTGGCCGAGTCGGAATGCTTGCGCGTCGACCAGAGCCGGATCGTGTTGCACGGCCGCAGTGCGGGTGGAGGCCTGGCTGCTTCCCTCGCGTTGAAACTACGCGACCTGCGGCGGGAAGACGACGGACAAGTTCGGTCGCTCCCCGAACCATGCTTCCAGTACCTCGCTGCACCCCAGCTCGACGACACCACCTCCACGGCCAGCATGCGCCTGTTTGTCGATACCCCGATGTGGTCACAGTCTGCGGCAGAAGCGAGTTGGGCGTACTATCTCGGACCCGGAGTGCCAGGGACGGCGGACGTATCCGAGTACGCTGCACCGGCGCGCGCTACGGATCTGGCCGGGCTTCCCCCGGCCTACATCGCGGCGATGGAGTTCGATCCCATGCGAGATGAGGCCTTGAATTACTCGCGCGCGCTCGCTGCGGCAGGGGTCCAGGTGGAAGCGCATCTCTTTCCCGGCACGTTCCATTGTTCCGCGGTGTTGGTCGATGCAGCGGTTTCGCGGCGAGAACTCGACGAGGAACGTGCAGTGCTGCATGCAGCATTGTGGGGTCACTCAGGAAATGGGTGACGTCGGCCTCCGGATGCCGTCGAAAGCGTTGGTGCTCAGAGGATCGAAGCCTTCGAGATCGCTTCGTCGAGCCAAGTCATAGCCCGGCGAGCTGCTGCGGCCTGCCCTTCGGCGTCGACTCGAGGTCCGGAGAGTTCGATGTCGAATACGCCCTCATATCCTGCTGTCAGTGTCGAGGCGAGGAGGTCCGTGATCGGAATTCCGCCATCACCAGGAACAGCACGACCGGGGAGCGAACGGTCTCCCAGGATGTAATCACTCACCTGCACCAGCACTATCCGCTCTCCCGCCCATTCGAGGTTCTCCTGGAAGTGCGCCTCCGTCCAGACATGGAAGAGGTCGATGCAGACCCCCACGTCACAGAGTTCGAAGAGCGCAAGTGCATCGTGGACGGAGTGAACGAAAGACAGATCGGCGTAAAGCCAGTTCGTCGGCTCGATAGCGAGCCGCACGCCGAGACGTCGGGCATGATCGAGAACAGGTTGGGCAGCCTCGACGAACGCCGCCGCGCACTCGCCCCATCGGGCACTGATGTGAGGCCCCGTAGGCATGTACACGGCTGAGGCGCCCAAGGCGTCGGCGGCATCGAGTGTGTCGATCATTCTGGACCGCGCTCCGACCCAAGTTCGCTCGTCGGCGAGTTGAAAGGGGCTCTCTATCAGTGCCGTCACCGAGACGCCGGAGGACCGAACGCGTTCCAGTCCCGCGTTCCACCCGCGCTCGGAAACCTTCGCGGCCAGCAGCGTCGTTCGTCGCGCCTCGATGCTGTCCAACTGCGACAACGTGGCGGTGAGATCGTGAGCCGGAAAGCAGAGCCCACTGACCGAAATTTTCTCGTGCATGTTGTCTCCATGCTTCGTGCAGCGGCACTGCCTTCGGTAGCTCATTCGGACCACAGGTCGAAAGTCCGCTGATCGACAACTACCGCTCGAGATGCACATCGTTCGAGCGAACTGCCTATCCGCCGCCGTCGGTCGGCGCCCACCGCGCCTCGACGAGCCGGTTCTGTTTGCGGCTCTCGGCCATTCCGGCTTTGAGGAGCTCGACCATCTCATCGAGATGATCGATGACACTGCCGTGAGCAGGCGCTACGAGAGTGGGGCGGTACTGTTCGAACAGAGCCTCGAGATCCGGCTCACTGTGCTCGGAATCGACGTGCCGGGTCCAGAACAAGGCACGCTCGTTGAGGAACACTGTCTGTTCGAGATCGGGTGCCTGTGGCAACTCGGAGGAGTACAAACGGCATTCACCGTTGAGGTGATGGTGTGAATACGAGAAGCCGTCCGCTACGAACATCACCCGACTGCCGGTGTCGAAAGCCCACACAGTATTCGGAAGATCGCGCCAGATTGCGGGCAGTACATGGATCTCGCGTCCACCGAGGTCGATTCGCTCACCTACCGGGGTCGGAGCAAGTCGATCGGCGAGTTGAGGGTAGTACAGGTGGTAGTCGCGGGTATCACCGACGACGATGAGTCCAGGATACTTGCGCGCCAGATTCGGGAGGTTTCCGGCGTGTGGCATCTCCGGGTGGGTGGGCATCACGAGGTCGAGAGGGCGATCACCGAGCAATTCGTCGAGTACCGGTTCGACGGCACCCCAGTGAGCGGGGTGGCCGGTATCGAGCAGCAACGTCCGTTCGTCACCGACAATCAGGTACGTGGAGACATGACCGTGCCAGATCTCGTCTCCGTATTCGAACTTCAGGCAGTCGCCGAACCAGAACAGGCTCGGGGCGATCTCACGAAACGGCTCAACCATGGACGGAAACCTCTCGTGCGGAGTGAGTTCGGCCGCAGGCCAGCAGGAGGTCGCGGGTCAGCTCGTAATAGGAACGGACGGTATCGGGTCCGGCGATGATTCGGCCGTGAGCGGGAGCTATCGTGCGGATGTCGTAGGTGTCGAAGAGCCGGTCGAGTTCGTCGACGAACGGTGTCGGGTCGGCGAGCAGTAACCAGTCGACTTTGGTGAACAGGCGTCGCGCCGCGGCATCGCGGTCGACCGTGTCGGGGCTCGTGTTGCGAACGAGATCTGATCGATCCGCATGATCGAGTCCCTCGTACGCGAAGAAGTCCGAGGTGAACAGGGTGCCTGTGCGCTCGTCGTACAGCCAGAACGTGGTCAGGACGCGGAGTGACGTCGAGAGTAGATCGACGTTTCGCCCCGGCCCGACCGGAATCGTGTCTCCTGCCTTCTTACGGAGGATCTCGATCTGATGGTCGGTGCGGATCTGCTCCTGGGGACTGACATCCTCGAAGAAGTCGAATGGATTGCTCACTCCACCGCCGAAGATGCTCACGACGTTGAAATCGCGGATGACCGGGCCCAGCGCGGTCACGCAATCGCCTTCGAAGCGCGTGCAGAACACCGACAATTCGGTTTCGGGCCCGATGATCTCACCCAGTTGGGTGAGTAGAGCGCTTTCATGTGCCGCGACACCGGGATCGATGAGGAGGGCGCGGCCCGCCTCGACGAGAAGAAATGCGTTGATGGGTTCGAACGTCGATGTGCCGGGGGCGGCCCAGGACAAGCGCCCATCGTTCGGGGTCGAGTCGCCGACTACGTACAGTGCGCCGGGTACGAGCTCTACGGGCTGGGAAGTCATGGACAACTCCTGATCAGTGTTCGGGCGCTGGTTCCTGCATGGGGATGCGCGCCTCGGGTATCCGAGAGTCGTTGTTGTGAAGGGGTATTCAAAATTTTCTGGCGATCCCGATCCTGGATACCAATATCTGACAAGAGTGTACATTAACAAGGGGGGTGGGGCGAATGTGAGGAGAGCTGTGCACGAGAACTCGTGGGTATTGCGGAGGGGAGTACACAATCCGACCGAGTCCACTCCGGCACGGTTGCCGTATTCGGTGCGGCGTACAACCGCAGTCCACATCCTTCGTCCCGACGGCGTTGACGGCCCGCTGCTGTTGAAGGGCAGCGGAAGAGACCTCGGTACTCACGGTGATGGCTCACCCGTGCAGTTCGACGCCGTGGACAGCGCCGTAGAGGTCGATTTCGTGGAGGGTCGAATGGTCGTCTCCGCGAATGCAGGCAAGTCCGGTCCGGATCTGACCGCATTGGTCGGGACTCGTGCTGGACCGGGGTTCCGCTCCGCACTCGTGGCAACGCTCTGCGACGACAGGCAGGAACACTCGCTGCTGCACCGCGTACTCGATGATGTTCCGGTGGCCACGGTGATTTCCGGTTACGCACTCACGCGTGAGGATCCCGCTGCCGTTGACGGTGTCGTTCCGCGGTCGGGTGCGGCAGCTCGAGCGGACTACTGTGCGGGCTTCGTAACCGGCGGTGTATTCATCGGGGGAATCGAAGCGAACGGCGTCGCGCCCGTGGTCATCGGCCCACTCGCGCCGGACATCGTCCGTGGGCAAGATCCGCTCGGGTGGCATGGAATGGATGACTTGCCTGCGAAGGGGATGCGCCGGCTGCGGCGTATCGATGTACACGGGGATGGCGACATTTCCGTAGACGCCATGTTTCGCGATAGCTACGTCGACGGCATCGGTGTCGAGACGGTGGTGCACGAGTACCACCTCGGCCTGACTGCACGCGCAGACACGCTCGAGGTCGTCCGTGCGGCAGCAACACCGCATGTGCTGCCGTGGCCGGAATGTTCGAGCGCCGTGGAAGCGGTGGATCGGCTGGTCGGCATGACGGTGCCCGATATCGCGCCCCTCGTCGGGGCCGAGTTCAGGGGTGTCGTGTCGTGCACCCATCTCAACGACCTGCTCCGATCCTTGCAAGACGTCGCGGAGTTGGGGACGAAGCTGGCCTTTCTCCACCGATGTCACCCTTGACCGACCGATTCGGGGCTCCGCGAGAGTCGGCGGACCGGCGATCAACGCGGCGCCCTCGACACCATGTCGATGCGTCAAGGGCGCCGTCTGAATACCGCTGGGCTCCCCATGAACCAACCACGGTTCGAATCCCTCCCACCGTCGCTACCGCCCCGACTCCTCTGGTTCGAACACGGACACAGGGTGAAGCGGCCGCTCAGTGCAGAACCTTGATCGCGCCCATCGGACATGCCAGTGCACCGGAGTCGGCCTGCTCCTCGGACTCAGGAGGAACATCGAAGTCCGTAGAGTTTGCGTACCCGTCGTCGTTCAGGTCGTAGAGATCCGGAGCGGCTGCCGCGCACATGCCGTGTCCTTCGCACTGGAGGGCGTCGATATGAATTCGCATGGTGGTACTCCGATTCTGTGTGGCTGACTCCGGGTGGGAAGGAACTACGTTGCTATGCACGGATTCGCTCGCGCCATCTGTGGAGATCGGTGTCATCGGCCCCGTGATCCCGCAGCCACCCGACCGGCCCACCCCGCACAGTGATGATCCGTTCGACGACCGCGACGATTGCCGGTTCGGGTGTCTCGAACCAGTGCTCGCCCAGGGGCGGGCCGTCCGAGGCCGCTGCCCGGATGGAAGCCCACCGCTGTCGCAACGCGGGCATGTTCGGCGCAGTGGCGAGGTAGTCGGCGACCACAGCTTCGGGGTTGACGCCGGCGGCGAGCAGTAGGGCGGCGACTGCCACACCGGTACGATCTTTTCCTGCCGCGCAGTGTATGAGTACAGGTCCGTCCGCGTGCGCGACCAGGGAGATGAGTGCGGCGATACGTGCCGCGCCGGAGTCGAGGATGAGATCGTAGAGCTCCGGCAGGTCTCCCGGTGGCGTAACCCCCGGTGCTGCGTCATCGTGCAGCGGGTGGTGATGCACAGTGGTCCTGTCGGGCCACTCGCATCGGGAACGTGCAAGCTCGCGATGCGAGCGTAGATCGACTACGACACGCGGCGGCCACGACAGAACATGCACCGGTGCTGTGTCATCCGTCCGCGGCGCGTCGCTTCGGTACAGCACTCCGGGCCGTGTCACCCCGCCGTCCTCTGTCGGCAGCCCAGCCACGTCGCGCAGATTGGCGAGGGTGGTGATGGGTCGTGCGGCAGTCCCGGGCTCGTTCACAACGGTTTCCTTCGAGGCGGTGGGGCACAGTCATCGGTGGTCGTGCGCGTTTGCCGACGAGTCTAAGTGACGTCAACGTCAGATCCAAGGGTTGAGTGATGGTCGATGGGAAACGGGGCCCGATGCGGCTGGCGGCGACAATTCGAGGTAATAGTGTTGACCAAAACGAGTAATCGGATTACTTTGATTTCGACGGTGATGTGGTTCACAGTTGTCCGGTCGGTGCTGCGGCACGGCGATTGAATCCGAGGGGGAATTTCCTCGACATGGAGCGGCTGGCCCTCGACCGATACATCGAATTCGAAACGCGAAGACAACGAGAGGGTTTCACCCGGGATACATGCTGGTCGCACCTGTCGCGCTGTCGTGCAACCGCGAAACCGATTGAGCCCAAGGACAGCAGAATTGAATCGAGGCGAGAATGACCAGCATGTCCGGGTCGCGTCGGGACCACAGTGACTGTCCGTTGATCGGAATCCGCGTCCTGGAGGTGTCGACGACGCGGGCCGCACGAATTGCCGGACAGCTCCTTTCCGACCTCGGGGCCGATGTTGTGAGGGTCGTAGCCCCTGTGCGGAACACGGTCATCCCAGCCGACCCGGGTGAAGTGTGGTGGGATCGAGGAAAACGACTCGTGCCCTCGGGGTCCGACGAGATCCGGAATGCGGCCATGGAAGCCGATGTCATGGTGGTCGATCACACGCCGGCGGGACTCAGAGCATCGCAACTGCGTGCGGAGGATATCCAGGCTCTGAATCCCGAACTGATACACGTGTGGATGCCACCGTATGCGGCGACGGGCAGATGGGCGGAACTCGAGGAAGATCCTTTGCTGCTGGATGCCGTCGGCGGTGTCGCCGGCCGATATCCCTGTGTCGAGGATCGACCTGTGGCGCCCGTCGTCGCAACGACGTCGATTCTCCATGGTGCACTCGGCGCCGGAGCCGCTGTCGCCGGATTGGTAGGCCGAAACAGTACCGGATCGGGGCATACCGCTGTCGTGAGCGGATTGCACGCGGCCGGAACGCAAATGGCGACGATGATGATCGAGGGAGTCGATCAACCCGTCTTCAGCCCCGGACGCTCGGTGCGGTCGCTGCCGTTCTGGCGTATGTACCAGGCATCGGACGGGCAATGGTTCTTCCTTGCGACGTTGACCCCGGACCTGTTCATCCGGGCTCTCGACGCACTCGATCGGATGGACATCCTGGTGCTTCCGGAGGTCGCCGGAGAATTCACAAACTTGATGGTCGTCGGCAGTCCCGGAGTGCACGCCGTCGAACAGGAACTCGAGTCGCTGTTCGCTACGGAACCGTGCAGCCACTGGATCGCTACGTTCGCCGCAGCAGACGTGCCGTGCGCGCCGGTGCGGACGAGGGCCGAATGGGCGGCAAGCGACATCGTCGCTGCCAACCACGGCATGACCCGGATAGAACACGACGTGCTGGGCGAAGTGACCATGCCCGATGTACCGATCGCATTCTCTCGCAGTCGAGTGCGGGCGGCCCACGCTGCCGTCGCGGAGAGGCCCCCCGCGTCGCAGTTGTGGACGCGTCGGACTCGGGCCACGAGCATTCAGGCCCCCTCGACGCGGCGCCCCCTCGAAGGGATTCGGGTGATCGACGCCGCCACGTTTCTCGCGGCTCCCTTGGTGGCGTCGCTGCTCGCGGATCACGGCGCAGAGGTGATCAAGGTCGAACCGCGGAACGGAGATCCCTACCGAGCCTTCACCCTGTCGTTCATCGCGGTGAATCAACACAAACTCGGTACAGCACTGGATCTGAGGACAGAGCCGGGACGCGACACCCTGCTCAATCTCGTCCGCGGAGCGGACGTGCTCGTCGAGAACCTACGGCCTGGGCATCTGGACAAGCTCGGCATCGGCCCGGAGGTGTTGCAGCGCGAACACCCCGAGCTGGTGCAGTGCACGGTGTCCGCCTACGGTCGCGCAGGTGACTACGCCACGGCACCGGGGTTCGACCCGGTGTTCCAGTCGCTGAGCGGGATGGCGGCCGCGCAAGGCGGTGATGCGCAGCCCCTCGCAGCACCGATGCCTGCTCACGACACCTGCACGGGCGCGCTCGGGGCCCTCGGAGTATTGGCTGCTCTGTACGAGCGTGGGGTGACCGGTGTCGGGCAGCAGGTATGGGTTTCCCTTGCGAGTACGTCGATATTCCTGCAGGGCAGCGAGCTGACGTCGTACCTGGGGCGCCCCGAGCCGCAGCGGGGTGGGATGGACCATCCGGGTCCTGCGGAGGGCCACAGGTTCTACGCCTGCACCGACGGATGGATCGCCGTCGCCGCTGTCGGCGAAGGCCGGGCGCAGGCTCTTCTCCATGCGCTCGGGACCGGCGACCTCACCGAAGTCGAGTCCGCCCTGGCAACGCGGTCCGTCGAGGAGGCACTCGTACTCCTCTCCGAGCACCGTGTGCCCGCGTGTCGGGTAGTCGAGGACAAGGACGCGCTCGAGGATTCGTTCCTTCAGGAGAACCGTTTCTCCCACATCGTCTCTGCTCCACAGTTCGGGCGGCTGCGTATGGTCCGTGCTCTCGTGCAGTGGGGCGAGGACGGTGAGGACAAGCCGGGACGGTCGTTCACAGTCGGTGGGGACACTCGAGAGGTGCTGGTCGACCTGGGTTACACAGAAGCCCGGATCGACGAGATTCTGGGTGTCCCTCGAACGGAACAGGAACAGGAACAGGAGAATCGTGTTCGCACCTCGTGAGACGACCGGGGGAGGGCCACTTGCCGGGGTTCGTGTCGTCGAGCTTGCGGGTATCGGTCCGGGTCCGCACGCAGCGATGATCCTGGCGGACCTCGGTGCCGAGGTCGCGTGTGTCCGGCGGCCCGACTACAACTTCGGTCCTGTCGGTCCGCGGAACGCACAGTTTCGAGGCAGGATTCTGGTGGAAGCGGATCTGAAGGACCCCGAGGACAAGGAATCGATTCTTGCGCTGATCGACCGCGCCGACATCCTGATCGAGGGGTTTCGGCCGGGTGTGGCCGAACGGCTCGGCGTCGGCCCCGACGATGTCCAGTCGCGCAATCCCGGTTTGATCTACGGCCGGATGACCGGATGGGGCCAGGACGGCCCGATGAGCCTCAGCGCGGGACACGACATCAACTACATCGCCCTCACCGGACTGCTCCACGCAGTCGGACGGGCGGGGGAACGTCCCGTTCCGCCCCTCAACTTGTTCGGAGACTTCGGCGGAGGGTCCATGTTCCTGGTCGTCGGCGTCCTCGCGGCGCTACACGAACGCGCCGGATCCGGTCGCGGGCAGGTGATCGATGCTGCCATGGTCGACGGTGCTCCGGTGCTCGGCCATTTGCTGTGGGCGTTGCGTTCGGCGGGCCAGTGGTCGGACGAACGGGGCACGAACCTGCTCGACGGTAGCGCACCGTTCTACGACACGTACGAATGCGCTGACGGGAAATACGTTGCGGTCGGTGCGCTCGAAGCCGACTTCTACCACCAGATGGTCTCGGGCCTGGGACTGTCCGGATTCGTTGCCGCCGCAACATGACACGTCGCGGTGGGGTGAGCTGCGCACTCTGTTCGAAGAGAAGTTCGCGACGAAGACCCGCGACAATTGGACCACCGTCTTCGATGGCACCGACGCATGTGTCACTCCGGTCCTCGATTTCGCGGAAGCAGCCGAGCATCCACACATGGTGAGTCGGGGAGTGTTCGAGGAACTCGACGGTGTTGTTCAGCCGGCACCGGCGCCGCGGTTCTCCCGAACACCGGCACCGCCCTCGGTTCCGCCCCCGATGGGCGCGATCGCCGTATCCGAACTGTGGAAGGACCGGTCCCTGTCGAGGTAGACCTCGTCATCTGACCAGGGCGCTGCGGTCCGCAGGTCATCTCTCTTGATTGGAGATCTTCGTATGGATTCGAATTATCCTGTGACTCATGACGTCATTGTGCTCGGATCGGGGGCGGCCGGACTCGCCGCGGTCCTGTCCGCCCACGATGCGGGCGCAGACGTAGGTATCTATGAGAAGGCCGAGTATGTCGGAGGCACAGCGGCATGGTCGGGCGGAATGGTGTGGATGCCGAACAATCCACACATGAAAGCCAACGGGATCTCGGACAGCCCGGAGGAGGCCTTCGAATACATCAAGTCGCTGACCCACGGACTTGTCGACGACTCTCTCCTGAGAGCATTCCTCGAACACGGACCCGAGGCAGTATCGTGGCTCGAAGAACACACCCCGGTGGAGTTCGAGCTCATCGCGGGGTTCCCGGACTACCATCCCACCCATCCGGGGGCCAAGGAGAGCGGCGGACGCACCATGGCCTGCCCACTGTTCCCTTTTGCGGAACTCGGTGAGTGGGCATCGAAAGTGTGGGTGGGACACCAACTTCCGTCGAATATTGCGATCAGTGAGACCACATTCGGGGAGGGCGCGGGCACCGGGCCGACGTCCGAGGACCTGGAGCGGCGGAAGATACGCGACGAACGAGGCACCGGGCAGGCGCTCGTCGGGGCGATGTTGCGCGGGTGTCTGGATCGTGGAATTACTCCGCGGACCGGGGTCCGGGCGAGGTCGCTGATCGTCGAGGACGGCCGCGTGGCCGGCGTCCGATTCGACACGGATGGAGTCGAATTCGAGGTCAGGGCTCGGCGCGCTGTCATCCTGGCAACGGGAGGTTTCGAACACAACGCGGAACGTGTTCGATCGTTTCTGCGCGGTCCGCTCGACCGTCCTGTCAGCGTTCCCACCAATACGGGGGACGGACTCGACATGGCGATGCGGGTGGGCGCGAGCCTGGGAAACATGCGCGAAGCCTGGTGGGCGCCCACCATCGACATCGACCATCCCGACCTCGGTCGAGTCCCCTGGCTGGTGAACGGCGAACGATCCCGCCCACACAGCATCATGGTGAATCGAGCCGGAGTGAGATTCGCCAACGAGTCGGCCAACTACAACGCCTTCGGTGCAGCGTTCCATTATCTTGACGTCTCGTCCTACAACTATTCGAACCATCCGGCGTGGTTGATCTTCGACCATCACTATCTGACCAAGTTCGGTCTGGCGTCCCACTCGGTGGCAAGCGAGCTCCCGGACTGGATCACCCGTGCGGAGTCGTTCGAGACGTTGGCAAAGGCCATCGACGTCCCTGAAACAGCGCTGGTCGCCACTGTCCGGAGATGGAACGAGAATGCGGTGGCAGGCCACGATCCGGACTTCGGACGCGGCGAGTCGACTCTGGACCGGTGGTGGGGCGATCGTGACGCCGGGGACTCCGCTGCCGCAAACGTCGCACCACTCGATGCGCCGCCGTATTACGCCGTTCAGGTGCGTAGCGGTGCTCTGGGCACCAAAGGCGGCCCGTGCACCGATGCCCATGGTCGTGTCCAGAGTGTGGACGGCACGGCGATTCCTGGTCTCTACGCAGCAGGAAACGCGATGGCATCGGTGATGGGCATGACCTACGGCGGCGCCGGCGGCACGCTCGGTCCTGCGCTGACCTATGGATGGTTGGCCGGACGAGACGCTGCAGTCGCTCCCCGCGGCGATGGGGATCCAAGCCGACCTGAAACAACGCAACTCTGATCGAAGTTTCTGGCGAACAAGATAACTGGACCACTGCCAATCCCCGAATCGCTGCGGGCATTCAGCTCTTGTCATATATGAAAGGTGTTCCTGGTGAGATTCGATCACAGCGTTCGACGAGGGCTCGCGCGGTCGTCGGTTCTGATAGCGGCTCTGCTGGTGACGACCGCATGTACTGGTTCCGGAGAACGTGGGAACGATGGCGCCGGAGCGGTGGATCGTGAAGCCTCACTCGAGGTGGCCTGGACCTTGCCCCCATCAAATTTGGACCCTCACCAGTCGGTCGTCAACATTGTCGATTTTCCCTATCTCGCACCGGTGTACGACCGGTTGACGCAGGTGAGGGTGGGGCCGGAGATCGCTCCGATGCTCGCGGAGTCGTGGCAGTTCGCGCCGGATGGGCTATCGGCGGACTTCACGTTGCGGACCGACGCAGTCTTCCACGACGGTGCCCCCGTAGACGCTGAGGCTGTGGTGAAAAGTCTCGCTCGCGCTCGCACTGTGGGTTTCAGATCCGCGCCGGCGCTGTCGATGATTGCTGATGTCGCAGTAGTCGACGACCACACGGTTCGCATCGCAACTACTCGTCCTGCGGCCGATCTGGCGTCGGTACTGGCCAGTACTCACGCTGCAATCATCAACCCCCGTGCCCTCGAGGACGGCACCGACCTGACGCAGACCACAGCGGGATCGGGACCGTACCAACCCAGTGAGGTGCGATTCGGTGACCGCATCACTTATACGCGCAGCGAACACTACTGGGATCCGGATGCTCAGAAGGCAGCGACGCTCCAGATCATCGGAATGAGCGATGACAATGCCCGCCTCAACGCCTTCCGCAGTGGGCAGATCGACGTGATGCTGGCGAAGGTGGGGCAGACCGATGAACTCGACAGGCTCACCCAGCAACCGCAATACCGGGTGCAGAACTTCCCCTCTGCTGCGTTCTATTCGATTGCGCTCGATATCGGCGCGGAATACCTCGCAGACGTTCGAGTGCGGCAGGCTCTCAACTACGCAATCGACAGGGAGGGGATCAGGTCGGGGCTGACGAAGGATCATTGCGCACCGTTGTCGCAACCTCTGCCTGCCGGGGTGGTCGGCCACAACAGCGACGTCGCCGGAAGGTACGACTACAATCCTGACAAGGCGCGGGAACTGTTGCGCGCCGCCGGGGTGCCCGACGACCTGAAGCTGCGGATCGTCAACATTACAGGTCTTTCGCCTCAGCAGGAGATGTTGACGGCCATTCAGGCGCAGCTCGATGACGTCGGTGTCGACACAGAGGTAGTGGCCATGGCTGCCGGCGATGCGCAGCTGATGTTTGCGCAAGGCGGATACGGGAGCATGAACGTTCGTGTCACCTATCCGCTCCCGGCGCAGACACTGATGGCCGGCTATATGACGCCGACCTTCTTCCCGACCGAGCCCTCCCCGGAGTTCCAGGATGCGGTACTGGGATCTCTGAACCCCGGCATCAGTGACGCGGAGCGCACGGAGCTGTATTCGAAGGCGTCGGGAATCGCAAGCGACGAAGCATACGACATCTTCATCTGCAGTGTCCCCACGACAGTTGCGTACTCGAACGCCGTGGTCGGGATGGATGAGGTGGCTCAGGTGGACTTCACCGGGATCATGGACACGCGCTATCTGGGTAAGACATCGTGATCGGAGCCGCGTAACCCGATCATCCCATGACATTGATGTCAGAAGAGATGCACGTGGTAGCGCATGCTGCCGACCAGCGTGAATTCAGCGACGTTGACCCCTTGCTCTAAAGTGACATTACTGCCAGAATTTGATGCGAGTTGGTGGTGCAGTCGCGCAAGTGACCTTCGGAGCGAACCGACGCTCCCGGTCGAGAGGAGTCCGATGCGGACGTTCGATGGAATCTACGTGGCCGGTACGTGGCGTCCCGGTCGGGGTGAGCGGATCGAGGTGACCTCACCTGCGACAGGGGAGGTCCTGGGATACGTCTCCGAAGCCACCGCGGACGAGGTGGGGCAGGCGGTCGATTCTGCCAGGTCGGCTCTGCACGACGACTGGGCAACGTACAGCCCCGCGGACCGGGCTGCAGCCCTCGGCCGCCTCGCGGACGCTTTCGAAACTCGAAAGAACGATTTTGCCGAGCTCTTCTCGGCCGAGGTCGGAACACCGCGTCGCGCATCGTCGTTCGTTCATGTCATGAGCACCCTCGGGGCGCTGCGAGCCTACGAGAAGATCGGCGCCGATTACCCGTTCGACGAAGTGCGCCCGTCGATGGTGGGCGGAGAAGTCCGCGTCCGTGGGCTTCCGGTCGGGGTGGTCGGGGCAATCCTACCCTGGAACGCCCCGCTTTTCACCGCGTGCCTCAAGCTCGCTCCTGCGCTCGCCGCCGGGTGCACGATGGTGCTCAAGCCGGCCCCCGACGCGCCGTTGGCAGTCTCTCTCTTCACCGAGGTGATCGAGCAGGCCGATCTTCCGCCGGGCGTCGTGAACATCGTGTCGGGCCACGCTGCGACCGGCGAAGCGCTGGTGACGCATCCCGGAGTAGACAAGATCAGCTTTACCGGCTCGACCGCAGTCGGTGCTCGTATCGGTGCATTGTGCGCTGCCGACATCCGACGGTGCAGTCTCGAACTCGGTGGTAAATCGGCAGCGATTCTCCTCGACGATGTCGTACTTGACGACAAGACGATCGGTGGCCTTGTCGGTGGCGTGATGGGCAACAACGGGCAGATCTGCGTGTCCCGCAGCCGCATCCTGGCACCCCGGTCCCGCTATGACGAAGTCGTTGCGGCAGTGGGCGCTGCCGTCGGTGAGCTGGTGGTAGGAGACCCGTCGGACCGCACCACGGACGTGGGGCCGCTCATCAATGCCGCCGCCCGCGACCGCGTGGAACGCTACGTCGCTCAGGCGGTGGACGAGGGTGCACGGGTGATCGTCGGTGGTGCACGGCCCGACGGCTTCGACACCGGATGGTACGTAGCCCCGACAGTTCTCGCGAACGTCGACAACAGCATGGCCATCGCCCGCGACGAACTCTTCGGTCCTGTTGTCGTCGTCATTCCCTATGAGGACGACGTCGACGCGGTCGCTCTGGCCAACGACTCGGAATACGGTCTGGCAGGCGGGATCTGGTCATCGGACACGGCACGTGCGAATCGCATTGCGGCGCAGCTCCGTGTGGGCGCGGTGTCGATCAACTCGGCACCGGCCCTCGACTGCGGCGCACCCTTCGGAGGATTCAAGAAGTCCGGTCTCGGCCGGGAAGGCGGTCCGGAAGGTCTGTCCGAGTACCTCGAATTCCAGTCGATCATCAGCTGACGTCGATCAGCAGACCAACGCGAACCACACTGACCGGCGCGAGGGCGTCGACATGCACGGAAGGATTCACATGGAGACTCAGGCTGCGATCCTCTGGGAGCGCAACGCGCCGTGGTCCGTGGAGACGGTCGAACTCGACCCACCGAAAACCGGAGAAGTGTTGGTCGAGCTACACGCGTCGGGGATGTGCCATACAGAAGAGCACATCCTGCTGGGAGACATGCCCTTCCAGATTCCGTTCGTGGGCGGACACGAAGGTGCAGGCGTGGTGAAAGCGGTCGGCGAGCATGTGTCCTGGCTTCAGCCAGGCGACCACGTCGTCTTCAGCTTCGTTCCCACGTGCGGCCGTTGTCCGTCGTGCTCGACGGGGCACCAGAACCTGTGTGACCTCGGAGCCCTGATCGGTCGCGGGCGGCAGATCCTCGACGGCGGCAGCCGGCATCATGCACGGGGACAGGACCTGTCGATCTCGTCAGCCCTCGGAACATTTGCGCATCACACCGTGGTCAACGAGGCCAGCTGCGTCAAGATCGAACCCCATCATGCCCTCGACCGGGCTTGCCTTCTCGGATGTGGATTCGTGACGGGGTGGGGCGCGTCCGTGTACGCCGCCGAGATCGAGCCGGGCCACAACGTGGTCGTTGCGGGCCTCGGAGGTATCGGTGCGGCAGCACTGCAGGGAGCGAAACTGTCCGGCGCGCGCACTATCACGGTGATCGACCCGAGCGAGTTCAAGCGCGAGAAGGCGCTCGAGCTGGGAGCTACCCACGTCGCTGCTTCCTGGGAGGAGGCGGCGGAGGTGGTGAAGGAAGCCACCTGGAACCGAGGAGCCGACCGCTTCATCTGCGCCATGGGCGTGGGCGAGGGCAAGCTCATCGCCCAGGCACTGAGGATGGTCGCGAAGCGGGGCTGGCTCGTGGTAGCCAACATGCACCGTCTCGCCGAAAAAGAGGTGGCTGTCAGCATGATGGACTTGGCTCTGATGGAGAAGCGCATCGTCGGAACCCTCTACGGGTCGGGCAATCCACGCTCCGATATTCCGAAGATGCTGGAACTGTGGAGCTCGGGTTCGGTCGATCTCGATGCGATGGTGACGCGGACGTACCCCCTGGAAAAGATCAATGACGGATTCGAGGACATGCGCTCGGCGCGAAACATCCGTGGAGTACTTCGGTATCCGGCAGCCGAAGCGGCCGACGCCTAGACCCGGCGGGTTCCTCGAACGCAGCTGCCCCTGCCGGTCCTCGACCGGCAGGGGCAGCGTGGTGTCCGTGGGCTGTCGGATCGATCCGACTCCGATCTATCAACTTCGACGGTGTCGGACTATCGGGGTGCGAGAAAGATGTTCTTGTGCAAGGGAATGTAGGGCAGAGCGATCGATCTTGGCCATGGCGTTGAGCGGAATCGTGTCGACCACGATCAGATGATCGGGTGCCTTGTAGTCGGCGAGCCGTGCACGCGACCACTCGCGCAGATCCTCGAGCGTGGGTGGTCGAGCGGGATTATCGGGAACGACGAATGCGACACCGATCTCGCCGATGACCGGAGCCGGATGACCGACCACGGCGGCGTGCAGCACATCGGGGTGCTCACCGATGGTGTGCTCCACCTCGATCGGATGTACGTTGAAACCACCCCGGATGTACATGTCGCCTACACGTCCAGCGAGCACCAGGTTGCCTTCGTCGGTGAAGTACCCGAGATCGCCACTGACGAAGAAGCCGTCCGGATCGAAGCTCTCTGCGGTGAGTACCTCATTGTTCCAATAGCCGCGTGTCACACAGCCACCGTGAACTCGAATCCGACCGACTTCACCGTCGGGTAGGTCCCTGCCGTCGTCGCCGGTGATCCGGACCGTCATGCCGTGCTGGGGCCGGCCGACCGTGCGGAACTGGACCTCTACCGCATCGTCCGGTTCGGTCCCGCACACAGTGGGAGATTCGGTCATTGCGTACCGTACGACCAGCGGTACCCCGATCAGGTCCCGGACGCGCGAGACGAGCGCGGGCGAGGCCGGCGCGCTGGCGACCACACCGACGCGTAGATGTGCGAAAGCGGCGGGGTCGAGGTCCGGTAGTTCGAGCAGTTTCTCCCACTGGGTTGGGACGCCACCACCCACGGTGATGCGTTCGTCGCGGATCACTGAGTACATCCCGGCTGCCGACCACGGGGAGGGGGCCTCTATGAGAGCTGTGCCCCAGACCAGCTGGTCCCACAGCTTGGACATGTAGCCGGCGTGGGGAAACGGGGTGCCCGTCAGCCTGCGGTCGTATGGGGCGCTCATGATGCCCGATGCCGCCGCGGACGCCGCGAGATTGTCCGCGTCGAACCATGCCCCCTTCGGCAGACCAGTTGTGCCACTGGTGAACACGATGGTGACCGGATCGGAACGCGTTATCACGACTGCGGGCGCTCTCCTGCTCGTTCCCACTGCAGCGGTGACGTCCGCGCGGGACATCGTCGGATAACCGTCGGGAGCTTGGGGCAGGTTCGCGTCCGGGTCGCGGATCACGAGCGTCGGTCGGGACTGCGCGAAAATCGCCTCTGTCTCACGCGGACCCAGTCTCGGGTTGACGCCCGTGGTAACCCCGCCGAGCATCGCCACCGCGGCGAGACACACTGCATAGTCGATGCCCGACGGCAGGATCAGAACGACGACGTCGCCCTTTCCGATTCCGCGATCGGACAGGTGAGCTGCGAGAGAATGTGCCCGGGAAGCCCATTCTTCAAATGAGATCCGACCCACTCCCGGCTCGACGTACGCATCGCGGTCGCCATGGACGAGCGCGGCGGCGTCCAGAAGCGCAGCGGTGCTGCCGAACTCCTCTGCGCAGAGCGGAGGAGTGCTACGTGCGGAGGTCACGGTTCCTCGGAGCCCAGGAGCACGGTGCCACTCGAGCAGAACCAACCACCAGTGCCGCTCACACACGCGATCTTCGCGTCCGGCACCTGCCGAGGCCCGCTCTGCCCGCGCAACTGGCGGGCAGCCTCGACGATGAGGAACAGTCCGCGCTGACCCGGGTGGCACGCAGACAATCCACCACCGTCGGTGTTGGTGGGTAGTGGACCGCCGAGTCGCAGGGCTCCGGACTCGACGAACTTGCCGCCCTCGCCCTTCTCGCAGAAGCCGAGGTCTTCCATGGTGAGCAGCAGCATGTAGGTGAAGGCGTCGTATATCTCGGCGACGTCCACGTCGGAGGGCTTCAACCCGGCACGCGAGAACGCGAGCGGACCGGTGACCGAAGCCGGACCGATGGTGACGTCATCCCACTGGCTGGTCAGCATGTGCGAAGTGGCCTCGCCCGTGCCCAGCACCCAGACCGGATCCGACTTCAGGTCCTTCACCCGATCCTCGGCCACGAGTACGACAGCGGCGCCACCGTCCGACCGGATACAGCAGTGCAGCTTCGTGAACGGATCGGCGATCATCGGCCCCGAAACCACGTCGTCGATGGTGATCGGGTCGCGGTAGTAGGCTTCCGGGTTGTCCTTGGCGTTGAATCGCGCGGATACCGCGACCTCTGCAAGCTGCTCGATGGTCGTGCCGTACTGGTACATGTGACGACGTGCAGCCATGGCGTACTTCGAGATGAGGGTATGGCCGTACGGGGCGTCCCACTGCAGAGGCCCGCGCGAGCCCCAGTTGATGTTCGCTGTGCGCAGACCCTTGCGGAGGTCGGCGCGGGCAGTCGAGCCGTAGGTGAGCAGGACGACGTCGGCGTGGCCGGCTGCGATGGCATCGGTAGCGTGCGCAAGCATGACTTCCCAGGATGCACCGCCCACGGAGGTCGAGTCGATCCAGCGGGGCTTCAAGCCCAGGTATTCACCCACATCGGTAGGTGGCAGTGTGCCCTGGCCCGTCGAGGCGAGCCCGTCCACGTCTGACGGGGACAGACCGGCTTCCGCGAGCGCGCGGCGGCTCGCCTGGGCCATGAGTTCGTACGCGTTCTTGTTGTCGACCCGACCGACATCGGACAGTGCAACTCCTGCTACGGCGACTTTGCGGTTCACTGGGGGGCTCCCTGCTCGAGAAGTTCGGCGAGGACATCGGTCGGCTCGTCGATGAGGTGGGCGAGCACATGAGCGCGCTTGAGGAACAGATGCGCATTGTGCTCGTAGGTGTAGCCCATGCCGCCCTGAATCTGGATATTGGCGGCGCCGTTGTCGATTGCAGCACTTGACGCAGCAGCCCTCGCGGCAAGAACTTGGAACTCGAAGTCCCGGCGGCCCGCTTGGAGTGCCGCGGCGGCAAAGTAGACGAGGGAGCGTGCGGCCTCGGCCCGGACGGCCATGTCGGTGCACGCGTGTTTGACGGCCTGGTGCACTCCGATAGGCCGACCGAACTGCACTCGGGTCTTCGCATGCTGAGTGGCCATGTCGGCGACGGCCTGAGCGATTCCGGCAAGTCCCGCTGCCGACAGCAGCAACGCCCGGTCCCGGATCGGATCCACGGTGGCGGGTACCCAGTGCAGAATGCTGCCTGCCGTGACGGTGGCGGTGGCCAACCGGGTTCCGGGGTCGATGGACTCGAGGGATTCGATATCGGAGAATTCGGCAGCGTCGACCAGCGCCGCTCCGTCGTCGCCGATGAGCAGCAGGTGGCCGGCCCCCGGAGCATCGATGAGATCGAATGTCCCTTTGAATCCGTCCGGGCCCACGGCGCCGCCGTCGCGCAGTTCGGCGAGACCGACGAGGGCTCGGCCGTCCGCGATCCGCGCGACGAGTTCGGTGTCACCACAGTGCGCTGCGATCCGTGCGCCGAGTGTGGTGGCGAGGAACGGTCCGGTGGCCAAGTGCTGGCCGAGCGTCGCGAACAAGAGAACTTCGTCGTCGAGCCCGCGTCCGGAGCCTCCGTGTTCTTCTGGCAACCCCAGGGTGGTCAGGCCGAGTTCGGCGCCTTCCCTCCAGATGTCGACGTCGGCAGACGTTTGTTCGTCGACACGTCGACGGATGTCCTCGATCGGCATCCGGGAGGAGATGAAATCTGCGGCAGCGGAGACGATGTCGAGCTGCTCGTCGGAAGGTAGGAGATCCATGGTCAGTCGCTTTCTCTCAGCGCGGAAGACCGAGGACGCGCTCCCCGATGATGTTCCGCTGAATTTCGGAGGTGCCGCCGCCGATGGACTGTGAGAAGGAGTGCAGGTAGGTCCCCACCCAGCCGTCGTCGTCCCATCGTGAGTTTCCGCGTAAGGAATCCGATCCGAGGATGTCCATCGCCAGAGCGGAAACTTCCTTGGTGACATCGGAATACAGCAATTTGAGCATCGAACCCTTCGGGCCGGGAGTATCGGACCGCATGTTCTCGCAGATTCCGACGTAGGTCATGGCGCGCAGGGAGGCGACGGATGCGCGGACCCGCGCCAGTCGGCGTGCGAGTTCGTCATCGGCGATAGCCGGGCGACGGCGGTCGGGTCCGACGTGGTCGCGAGCGTAATCGATGAGCTTTTCCACAACGCGAGCCAAGCGGACCTGGTTGGCCGTGAACGCGGTGCCGCGTTCGAAGGACAGGGTCGACATGGCAACGCTCCAGCCGTTGCCGATCTCACCGACGACGTTGCTCAGGGGGATTCGCACGTCGTCGTAGAACACCTCGCAGAATTCGGCCCCGCCCTCCATCGTTTCGATCGGTCGGGTGGTGATGCCGGGGGTCTTCATGTCGCAGATGACCCAGGTGATGCCCTTGTGCTTCGAGTCCCCGCTGTCGGTGCGGACGAGCAGTTCCTGGTAGTCGCCGATATCGGCATAACTGGTCCAGATCTTCTGTCCGGATACGACCATGTGGTCGCCGTCCAAGACTGCCTTGGTCTTGAGCGAGGCGAGATCCGAACCCGCATCAGGTTCGGAAAAGCCTTGGCACCATAGAGCTTCTCCGCGAAGAATCCTCGGTAGGTGAAATGACTTCTGTTCCTCTGATGCTCTGGTGATGAGGGTCGGCCCGGCATGGTTGAGTCCCACGAAGTTGGCGTCGATTCCGGGGAAGCCCTGGGCGGCATACTCCTCGTACCAGATCAGTTGCTGGAGCAGAGTGAGCCCGCGGCCACCGTACTCGGTCGGCCAGGCGATACCCGCCCAGCCGCCCTCCCACTGAGCGTGTTGCCAGGCCAGATCGTAATCGCGGATCTCTGTGTTGTTCCGGGGGCGCGGTTCGGTCGGCTTGTTCTCGACCAGCCACGTGCGTACTTGGTCCCGGAACTCCACCTGTTCCTTCGTGAAGTCCAAATCCATGAGAGACCTTCCTCGTAGCGGATCAGCGGATCCGTGATCATCATGCAAGTATAAGTGACGATAGCGTCAGATTGAAGAGTCAGTCCGGCCGTGTTCCGCAGTTGTACCGAGCGGCGAGGGCTTCACTGCCTCTGGCCAGCAGTGTCACGTCCGCTCCGACGAGGACGAAGTGTGCACCCGCGTCCACGTAGCGGCGCGCGAGCGATTCATCGAAGGCATTGACGCCCGCGGCCTTGCCGCACGCGGTGATGGTCTGCAGGGCTTTCTCGATGGTCTCGACCACTTCGGGCGTGTCGGGGCGACCCAGATATCCCATCGAAGCGGCGAGGTCGGCGGGTCCGATGAAGACAGCGTCGACGCCGTCGACCGACGCGATGTGGGGAAGTGCGTCCAGCCCCTCGACGGACTCGACCTGCACCGTGACGGTCAGGCCCTCGTCTGCAGTGATGAGATAGTCAGAAACTCGGTTCCATCGGGAGGCGCGCGCGAGTGCGCTGCCCACGCCACGGATGCCCTCGGGCGGATATCGGGTGGCCGCGACAACGGCCCGCGCAACGTCGGCAGACTCGATCATCGGCACGATCAGATTGGTCACACCGATGTCGAGCAATTGCTTGATTGCCACCGGATCTGCCGAAGCAGGCCGCACAAGCACCTCGACGGGATACGCGGCCGTCGCCTGCAGCTGTGTGAGCGTCGACCGGATGTCGTTGGGCACGTGCTCCTGGTCGAGCATCAGCCAATCCATCCCCGAGCCGGCGCAGATCTCGGCGCTGTAGGCATTGCCCGAGGCGATCCACATGCCGTACTGCGTGCGGTCGCCGCGCAGCAGCTCTGCCCACCGATTCTCCGTCATCGGCTCTGCTCCCCATCGCGCTCGAACGCGATCGACACTGTGCCCAACGGTCCGTAGTCGGCGACGAAGGAATCACCGGGCTCTGCGAAGATCGGTGTGGTGAAGGACCCGGCCAGGATCACCTCACCGGCGTCGAGACCCACGCCGTGCGGGGCAAGCCGGTTCGCGAGCCATGCGACACCGTTGGCCGGATGGTTCAGAACTGCTGCAGCAACACCGGATTCCTCGATGACGCCGTTGCGGAGAAGCAGGGCCGATACCCACCGTAGATCGATGTCCATCGGTTTGACCACCCTCCCGCCGAGTACCAATCCGGCGTCGGCGGCATTGTCGGCGATGGTATCGACGATCGTGCGCAGGTGTCCCGTGTCCGGATCGCTCATCTGCACCCGAGCGTCGAGTATCTCGAGCGCGGGTGTCACGTACTCGGCTGCGCGCAGCACGTCGAACAACGTCACTCCGGGGCCTTTCAGGGGCTCACCGAGGACGAATGCGAGCTCGACCTCGATACGCGGGCGGATGAACCGCCCGGCGGGCACCGAGCCACCGTCGCCGAAGAACATGTCGTCGAAGATTGCACCGTAGTCGGGCTCTGTGATCGACACCGCACGCTGCATCACCCGGGACGTGAGTCCGATCTTGCGACCGCGTACCACCCGGCCGTCGGCGACTTCGAGCTCCACCAGACGCCGTTGGACGGCATAGGCATCCTCGATGGTCATCTCCGGGTATTGCAGCGACAATTGCCGGATCGGGACGCGGGTCCTCTTCGCCTCGTAGAGGCGGCGTGCGGCGTCGTCGAGCGCAGCGTCGTCGAGGGTTTCCTCGGCAGGTCGTCCACTCATCGGTTGTCCATCCATCGTCTCGTCTGTTCCTCCATCGCGTTTCGGGTCATTTCGTGAGGAAGGAGACCGCTGCCGGGTTGAAGCTGTCGGGGTCTTCGAAGTGCGGCCAGTGCCGCACCTCCGCCATTTCGAACACCTCGGAGTTCGGGATGATCCGTGCGACGGTGCGTGCTGTCGACTGGTATTCGCCGTGATCTTTGCCCGAGGCGACGACCATCGTCGGGGCGGTGATGGTCGCCCACCTCTCCTCGGGAATGAGGTTGCGGTCGCGGGCCTCGGCGTCCTGCAGGATCAGCAGGTGGTCGATGCTCTCGCGTGTGTCTTCGCGCTGGTAGATGGCCTGGCGCAGCGCGACGAGGTCGGGCAGGCGATTGCTCTCGTCGGCGATGAGGTGTTCGAAGACCTTGTGAATCGATTCCCAGCTCGGGTTGTTGACCGCGTCGGTGCGCTCGGCACGGATGCGGGCCATATTCGACGCCGTGGCGATCAGGCCGGCGGGGGACATGAGGATCAGTTTGGTCACGCGGTCGGGGTGCTCGACGGCGGTAGCTGCTGACACCCAGGCGCCCAGCGACATGCCGATGAAGTGTGCTTTGTCCATGCCGAAGTGGTCCAGCACCGCGAGAACCTGTCGGACGTACACCGAAATCTCGTAGTCGTAGTCGGGTTTTTCCGAGAAGCCGTTGCCGACCATGTCGATCGCCACGCAGTGGAAATGCTGGCTCAGTTCGGAGAGGTTGGGGGCGAAGGTCTCCCAGTGTCCGCCGGTGCCGTGCAGCAGGATTGCATGCGGTTTGTCCGCCGAACCTGCTTCGGCATATCGGGTTCGGATGCCGGCCACTTCGACGAAGCCCTGGCGGAACTCGAGCTCCCGTAGGTAGCCCCAGATGCTGCGGTAGTTCTCCGTGTCGATAGTGGGTGCGGACGTGGCGATCGTTGTCTCGGTCATGAGCGGACCTTTCCGGGTGGCTGCTGAGGCGGCTTCGGCGGAAGCGATCACCGAAGCCGTCGAAGCGTTATCTGGTCAGAGTGTGCATCTTTGAAATACAGACATCAATGTGCTCTGATCTGCATTCTTAGCGCGCATTCCAAGTTGGGGCCATTCGGCCCCTCCCATTGTTTCTGACACTTGCATACGATATGACTATGGGGGGTCTTACCGAGATGAGCAAGCCCCCGCCGTCGCGGCCACACGCGTCGGTGACGTCAACAGCTAAGGGTGTCGAGCGCAATGTCTGCATCTGCCGGAACCGGATCTGCACAGAACGGTGCTCACTATGTGGTCAGGCGTCGGTCGTTGGCGAAGCTGGTCAACGAGTTCGCTGCGGTCGGAGTCAGCCTCGATACCAGTGGCAACGGACCGAGGCTGCTGGTCGAGGACTTGGAGTCGGGAGATCACATCTTCCTGACTCCGCTGGAGCTCGCGAGCCTGTGCCTTGCCACCGACGAAGATCGTGAGGACTGGATCCGTGTCGGCAACTACCGCGAATCGCGAGACCCGTCCTTCGGGCGCGGGCCCGGCGGCAACGGGGTCCGGTCATGACTGCAGAGGCGGCGCTGGTCGGACTGGGAATGACGCCTATGTCATTGAAGGCGGGTGACACACCGCTGCAACTGGCCTGTGAGGCGACCCGGTTGGCTCTGATGGACGCCGGCCTGACCCATTCCGAAGTGGACGGACTGCTCGTGGGTTCGAGTCAGGGGGTGCGCCCCGACCGTCTCGGCGTCGCATTCGCGACGCAGGGAGGATTCTCCGACCTACGCCTGCTCGAGCATGTGGAGATCAAGGGCGCGACGACGATCGCGATGATTCAGCGCGCGCAGCTAGCGCTCGACACCGGCGCGGCCCGCACCGTCGTGTGTGTGTTCGCCGATGCGCCGCTCGTCGCCGGCAAGGGCGCCGGATCGACATACGCGCACAGTGGCGGGCGGACCGGTGCACGAGGATTGGAACGGGCATCGGGCCTGCTCGGCTCCGTCCCCACATACGCGCTTCTCGCCAACCGGTGGATGCATCTGCACGCAGGTACCCCGGATGACCTGTGCGCGGTCGCCACCGTTACCCGCGACTGGGCGCTGGGAAATCCGGATGCCGTGGTGCGCACACCTCTCGACGCCGACGGTTACTTTGCAAGCCCGACGATCGCGGAACCGTTGCGACGGCTGGACTGCGCGCGCCCGGTCAACGGAGCGGTCGCGGTGGTGGTCTCCAACGATCCTGCAGTGGGCACCGGGACCCGCCTCGCGGTTCGTGGCGTCGGCCGCGACCATCCGGTGCGTCACCGGCGTGCCGGCCGCGAGTCGTGGTTCGGTGGCGGTCGACGCGCGGTCGATGATGCGCTGGCCGCGGCAGGAATGGTACGCAGCGACCTCGACGTCGCCCAGTTGTATGACCCGTTTTCCGTGGTGACCCTGTTGTTACTCGACGAGTACGAACTCACGGGCGGAGTGCCGGCGGGCGAATTCGTCCGGACAGGCGGCACGGCGAAGGGCGGGACCTTACCCACCAATACCGGAGGAGGCCAATTGTCCGGTTTCTATCTCCAAGGGATGACCCCGCTCGCCGAGGCGATGATCCAGTTGCGCGATCAGGGTGGCGACCGGCAGGTAGCAGGCGCTACCACCGCACTGGTCGGCGGTATCGGTGGTCGTATCGACCACCATGCTTCGATGATTCTGGAGCGGACGGCATGACCGCCCCACATGATGCACCTGACTGGCTGCTCCACGACGAGCTCGCACCTGACGTGGACAACGACCCGCTCGCGCCGCTGTACGAGGGCAGTGCCCGCGGCGAACTGGTCCTCCCTTTCTGCGCATCGTGCGTGCTTCCGCTGGATCTCGAACAGCCGGTATGTGACGGGTGCGGATCGCTCGAGTGCGTCTGGCGAGCAGTCGAGCCGGTTGGGACGGTGCACTCGTCCACAGTCATGCACCGAGCCGAACCGGGATTGGTGCGCGCCGATCGTCCGTATCCGATCGTCGACGTCGAACTCGCCAGCGGTCATCGACTCATCATGACCACGCTCGAATCGACGCAGTTCCCCCTGCCCATCGACGCGCCGGTCCGCGTCGCGTTCCGCAATCTCGGAGGGATCGCGGTCCCCGCAGCACAACTCACAGCCCCAGTAGAGACGGAGGCCTTTTCATGACCACCATCGAGTCGATGCCGACCCAGTCGGACGATTTCGACGTCACCCGCATCGTGCAGGAAGATCGAGTACACGGTTCGGTCTACACCTCTCCGGAGATCTTCCAGCGAGAGTTGGACACCATCTTCCGCACGGGATGGGTGTACGTCGCGCACGAGAGTGAAGTCAGCGAACTGGGAGATTATGTCACCCGCGTGATCGGCAAGGATCCGATCGTCGTCTCGCGCGGGAAGGACGGTGAGATCCGCGTTCTGCTCAACCGGTGCACGCACCGGGCGAACAAACTGTGCAATGCGGAGAAGGGTAACGCGAACTCCTACCGGTGCCCTTACCACGGCTGGACCTTCAGCAACGACGGTTCTCTCACCGCCGTACCGATGAGAAACGGTTACGGCGAAGCCTTCCAGAAGGTCAAGTCCGAATTGGGTCTGGCGCAGGCGCCGCGTGTGGACAGCTACCGCGGGTTCATCTTCGCCTCGCTCGCTGCCGAGGGTGTCTCGCTGACCGAACACCTCGGACGTTCGACGAAGGCGATCGACCGGTTGCTGGCGCTGTCGCCGACAGGCACGATCGACCTGCGCGCCAACTGGATGAAGCACCACCATCACGCCAACTGGAAGATGGTCGTCGAGAACAACGTCGACGGCTATCACGCACTGTTCACCCACGCGTCGGTCTACGACGCTGTCCGGCCCGCAAAGGTCTCGCACATTCCGTCCAAGGTCGACGTCGTCGTCCGTGACCTCGGTGACGGGCATTCCGAGATCGACTACTCGGCCGAATACCGCAAGCTCGACGACGAGTTCATCTGGTACGGACGCACGAAAAGGGAGAAGCTCCCCGAGTACGTCGAGGCGATGGAGGAGGCGTACCCCGAGGGCGAGCTGCACGATGCCCTCGTCGTCGGTCCGCCGCACACCCTCATCTGGCCCAACCTGTTCCTCGCCGAGATGAACATCATGTTCGTCGAGCCGATCGCGGTGAACGAGACCATCGCTTATACGACTGCGGCGTTGTTCCCCGGCCAGGACCGCATGAACCAGAAGACGCTTCGCCGCGCCGAAGGGGCCATGGGCCCGGCCGGTTTCCTGATCGCCGATGACGGTGAGATCGGAATGCGAAACCAGGCAGGTCTCGCAGCCGAAGAACCCGAATGGCTCGTTCTCGCGCGCGGCCTCGAAACCGATGTCGAGGACGCGACCGGAACCGTCAACAGCGACAAGAGCGCAGAGACCCCGCAGCGCGGATTCTATCGCCAGTGGGCCAAGGTCGTCGGACAGGAGAGCTGAACACATGACCGCCATCGAAACCCCGCTCACGAGCGACGTGCCTCGTGATGACACACCGAAGGCACTTCCGGCTCCGGAAGCGGACGTCGTTGCGTTTCTCAACCTCGAATCCCGGCTCGCGGACGAGGCCCGATACTCCGAGTGGGAACAGCTTTGGGATGACGACGCCCTGTACTGGGTGCCGATGCATCCCGAGGACGACCCGGCCACGAGCCTGTCGTACATCTACGACAACCGACGACGCATCAAGAGCCGTGTCGCCCAGCTCAACACCGGAAACCGGCATTCGCAGACGCCGCCGTCCGTGATGCGCCGGATCCTCGGAAACCATGAGGTTGTCGCGTCCGACGCCGACACCGTCACTGTCGAGTCCAACTTCGCGCTGTTCGAATATCGCTACACACAGCGGATCTGGGCAGGACGTGTCGTTCACAAGGTCCGTCGCACCGGCGGCGGTCTGCGCCTCGCGTCCAAGACCGTCCACCTGGTCAGCGCTGGTGGAGCTGTGGAGACGCTGGCCTTCCTCATTTGACAACACTGCGCGGGATCGGGTCGGAAATCCGACTCCCGACCCCTCGGGAACCATTGTTCTGAAACATGATTGCGAGAAGCCCGTGCTCGTTGGAGATATTCCACGCAACAACGCCCGCCGCTACCCGGAGAAACCCGCAGTGATCGAGAGCGGACGGACTCACACCTGGTCCGAAGTGGACGAACGGGCAACTCGCCTGGCCAACCACTTTCTGGACAACGGCCTGGTCAAGGGCGACCGGATCCTGGTTATCGCACGCAACTGCATCGAATGGCCCGAGATCACGTTCGCGTTCGCGAAAGCCGGTCTTGTCGCTGTTCCTGTCAACATTCGACTTGCACCGGACGAAATGGCGCACATCCGAGACGATTCCGGGGCACGCGCGGCTGTGGTCCATGCTGCCCAGGTCGAGCGCTTCTGCATCGAACTGAACGAGCTCGACGTTGTGGTCCAGATCGGCGGCGACGCGGTCGGCATCGAATACGAAGCTGCACTGCGTGCCGCATCGCCCGTCGATCCCGCTCCCGCGGACCTGACACCCGACGACATCCAATTCATTCTGTACACCAGCGGAACTACCGGTCGTGCAAAGGGAGTCGTGCATGCACATCGCGGCATGCTCGCCCAGGCGGTCGATACCAACCTCGTTACAGAGGGCAACCGATCCGACGTCTTCCTCGCCACCACGCCGTTCTTCACGGCCGGCGGAATGGTCCGCACCTTGGCGTGGACATACCTGGGCCAGACCATGGTGATCCACCAGCGCTTCGATCCGAAGGCTGTGATCGACGAGATCGAGCGCAGCAGGATTACTTTCACCACCTTCATTCCGACGATGCTGCAGCGAACGCTGAAGATCCTCGAGGAAGGACCGATACGGGACCTCTCCAGCCTGCGGCGGATCAGTTACGGCTCGGCGCCGGTTCCGCCCAACCTGGCGAAAAAGGCCATGGACATGCTCGGATGCGACCTGCAACAGCGATATGGATTGACTGAATGCGGAGGCCAGGCCACCATTCTCACACCGCAGGACCACCGCGACATGGTGGCAGGGAAGGAGTCGATCCGCACTTCGTGTGGTCAGGAGACCCCGATGTGCTCGATTCGGATCGTCGATACCGACGGCAATGAACTGCCCGCGGGCGACATCGGTGAGATCGTCATCATCAGCGATGCGAACGCGATCGGGTACTGGAACCGTCCACAGCAGACCGCCGAGACATTTCGGTCGACCGGTCTGTGGTCCGGTGATCTCGGATTTCTCGACAGCGAGCGATACCTGCACATCACCGGCCGCAAGACCGACATGATCATCTCGGGTGGTTTCAACGTGTATCCGGCCGAGATCGAACGGGTCATCGGCCATCACGAGAATGTCGACCTGGTCGCGGTGGTGGGCGTGCCCGACCCCGAGTGGGGGGAGACTCCGGTGGCGGTGGTCGTACCCAGAAGCAGTGTCGACACCGAGAGTCTTGCTGCGGAACTCACCAGCTTGTGTCGCGCAGAACTGGCGGGATACAAGCAGCCGCGGCGCTTCGAATTCCGCAGCGAAATGCCGCTCGGTCCGGCAGGCAAGATCCTCAAGAGAGTCGTCGCAGACGACCTGATTACCGTGGGAGCGAAGCATTGACCACCACCGTAGCCACTCGTCTGTCCACCGAGAGCATCTGGGAGCTCGTCGACGCCCGAGCCCGAGCGACCCCGGATGCGCAGTTCGCGGTCGACGAGCACCGCAGATCGTTCACGTTCGCCGAGTTCCGTGATCTCGCCGAGGGTGTCGCCGCTGCCCTCTACGAGCGCGGTGTCCGCGCGGGCGATGTCGTGTCGTGGCAGTTGCCGACGACGGTCGAGTCCATGGCTCTTGCAGTGGCTCTCACCCGACTCGGAGCAGTGCAGAATCCGCTGGTGATGATGCTGCGGGACAAGGAAGTCAAGTTCATCATCGACCAGCTCGAGACGTCACTGTTGATCGTCCGGTCGGAATTCCGTGGATTCGACCACGCCGGGATGGCGGCGCGGCTGGCCACCGCCAGACCTGGGATGAACATCCTCGCGGTCGACGAGTCGATGCCGTCGAGTGCCCCGACGCTCCTGCCGCCGCGCGCATCGATGTCGTCCGAAACACGGTTCGGCCCGGAGATCTCGTGGATTCTCTATACATCCGGGACGACGTCGGCACCGAAAGGCGTCAAGCACACCGACCGTACCCTGCTGGCTGCTTCCGCAACGTTCACCGACAATGTGCAGACGACACCGCAGGACCGGTGTGCGGCACTCGTTCCCGTCGGGCACGTCGGCGGCCTCGGCCACCTGTTACACGCGCTGGAAATGGGACACACCCTTCTCGTCGGCGCTACCTTCGTGCCGGAAGAGACCACGGACTTCCTCATCGAACAAGGCGTGACACTCGTCGGTTCCGGTCTCCCCTTCACCAACGAGTACCTGCGAATCTCTCATGAACGGGGCGTCGCGCCCTTGTTCCCGCAGGCACGTGCTGTGCTCATGGGCGGATCGGGACGTCCGCGCACCCTTCACGAGGATGCGAAGAACCGACTCGGTGGCGTCGGGATCATCTCCGGCTACGGCATGACCGAATGCCCGTACGCGACATGGGGTCGACCCGACAATACCGACCTTCAACACGCAGAGTTCGAAGGTGTGCCCGGCCGCGGCGGCGAAATCCGAGTCGTCGACGCGGATGGCAGACAGGTACCGGCCGGTGAAGTCGGCGAGATTCGGTTGCGCGTACCACAAATGTTCAAAGGGTATGTCGACTCGTCCCTCGATGCGGGCGCATTCGACGACGATGGGTTCTTCCGGACCGGTGACCTCGGCCTCCTCGACGTCGACGGCTGTGTCTCCGTCACCGGTCGGATCAAGGACATCATCGTCCGCAAAATGGAGAACATTTCGGCACGCGAAGTCGAGGAGGTGCTGATCGGTGATCCGACCATTGCCGACGTCACGGTGATCGGCCTTCCCGACGCGGTATCCGGTGAGCGAGTGTGTGCCATCGTCGTTCCGGCCGATCCTGGTGTACCTCCTACCCTCGAATCCGTCCGTGATTACCTGCGAAATACTGAACTGAACGTGCGGAAGTTTCCCGAACAGGTCGAGATCCTCCCTTCGATTCCCCGCAACCCGCTGGGCAAGATCGCCAAGCACGAATTGCGTAAGCAATTCATCGACCCCGACGGACAAATGGCACCCGACAACAGGGACACACCCGACCCCGCCCCCGCAACCGAAGTTGTCGAGTTCGAGACGATCGAATTCGAGATTGCCGAACACATCGCGACCATCACTTTGAATCGGCCCGACCGGCTCAACTGCTTCAACGAGACGATGGCCCGAAACATGGCCGCAGCATGGGCACGGGTACGCGACGACGACGACATCCACGTCGCGGTTCTGCGCGCAAACGGGGAACGCGCGTTCTGCACAGGTGTGGACCTCAGCGAGGGGGCGTGGTGGGCACACCTGAACAGATGGAATCAGGAGGACCCGGGTATTGATCTCGGACCCAAGCAGCACCGAGTGTGGAAGCCGGTCGTGTGCGCCGTGAACGGTATGGCCGCTGGCGGCGCAATGTATTTCATCAACGAATCCGACATCGTGATCTGCTCGGAGGACGCCACATTCTTCGATCCCCATGCCAACGGCGGGATCGTATCGGCACTCGAACCGATCGGCATGCTCGCTCGCGGAATCCCCGTCGGCGAGGTGCTGAGGTGGGCCCTGCTGGGGAGCGACGAACGGATGACTGCGGACACGGCGCTACGCGCAGGCATCGTCACAGAGGTGACGCCCACCGCCGAGTTGCGGGAGCGAGCGCATCAACTGGCCACGGAGATTGCCGGCCGCCGGCCCGAGGCGATCCAGGGGACGGTCCGCGCAATCTGGGAGGCCCTCGAAATGAACCCGACAACTGCTCTGCGAAACGGGCTGTCGTATACGCAGATCGGAAATCAAGGCGACGGCCGTTCCGACTCTCGCAAGAACAAGCGCACCCCGCGCTTCCGCTGACCGCGCTCCCACGATGCGCTAGAAACAGGAGTACACATGAGCAGCAGCGTCGAGACAGACCAGCTCCTCCGATTCGGGCAGCTGATCGGTGGTGTCGAGGTCCCGGCGGTGTCCGGCAAGACGTATCGAAGTCTCGATCCGTATACCGGCACGCCGTGGGCAGAAGTACCGGACGGAAGCAAGGAGGACATCGACCGCGCCGTGGAGGCGGCACGCAACGCACTGAACGGCGAATGGGGCCGCCTCACTGCCACTGCGCGCGGCAAGCTGCTGCGGAATGTCGGCGACATCATCGCTCGCGAGGCCGACAACCTCGCCGAACTCGAGGTGCGCGACGGCGGCAAGCTGATGCGCGAGATGTCGGGCCAGATGAAGGGCCTGCCCGAGTACTACTATTACTACGCGGGATTGGCCGACAAGCTCGAGGGCAGCGTCGTTCCGACCGACAAGTCGAACTTCCTCGTGTACACCACGCACGAACCGGTGGGTGTCGTCGGTGCGATCACACCGTGGAACTCGCCGCTGCTGCTCCTCACCTGGAAGCTGGCCGCGGGCCTCGCTGCCGGGTGCACGTTCGTGATCAAGCCGAGCGACCACACCCCGGCATCGACGCTGGCCTTCGGACGGCTGTTCGACGAAGCGGGATTTCCGCCCGGTGTGGTCAACGTGATCACAGGCTGGGGTCCCGAGACCGGTGCCGCGCTCGCGTCGCACCCGGGTGTCGACAAGATCGCCTTCACCGGATCCACCGGGACCGGGATCAAGGTCGGACAGGCCGCGATCGAGAACATGACCCGATTCACCCTCGAGCTCGGCGGTAAGTCGGCGCAGGTCGTCTTCCCCGACGCGGACCTCGATGCCGCGGCCAACGGTGTGGTTGCGGGGATCTTCGCAGCGACCGGACAGACATGCCTGGCCGGTTCGCGGCTGCTCGTGCACGAGTCCGTAGCCGACGAACTGGTCGCGAAGGTGGTCGACCGTGCATCACGAATCGTGATCGGCGACCCCAAGGACCCGAAGACGGAGATGGGGCCCGTTTCCAACGAACCGCAGTTCCAGAAGGTCCTGTCGCATTTCGAATCCGCTCGCCAGCAGGGTGCCACGATCGCCTACGGCGGCGAGCCCGTCGAGGAGCTGGGCGGATTCTTCGTCAAGCCCACCGTTCTCACGAACGTCACACCCGACATGAGAGCGGTTGCCGAGGAGGTTTTCGGACCCGTGCTCGCGGTGTCCACGTTCACCGAGGAAGACGAGGCGGTCACAGCAGCCAACAGCACCGAGTTCGGGCTCGCGGGCTCCGTGTGGACGAAGGATGTCTACCGTGCGCACCGCGTGGCCGGGCAGCTGCGCGCCGGCACGGTGTGGGTCAACGCCTACCGCGCGGTGTCTCCACACGTCCCCTTCGGCGGTATGGGCGCGAGCGGCATCGGCCGCGAGAACGGCATCGACGCCATCAAGGACTTCGCCGAGACCAAGGCCGTGTGGGTGGAGTTGAGCGGCCAGACGCGCGACCCCTTCACTCTCGGCTGACCGAATACTCCGGAATCGTAAGGAAAAGCATGACCGACAACGGAAAGATCGACGCCGTCATCGTGGCCGGGGCCCGCACCCCGATCGGGACCGCGTTCAAGGGCACCCTCAAAGACACCACCGCGATGGAACTTGCGCAGGTGGTGGTGAATGAGGTCCAGCGGCGCTCGGGTCTGGATGCGTCGCAGATCGACGACATCATCCTCGCCGAGTCCAACTACGGTGGCGGTGACATCGCGCGGCACGCGGCCGTCGTCGCCGGAATGCTGCAGGTACCAGGGCAATCCGTGAATCGGCACTGCGCGGGAAGCCTGACCGCCATCGGCAACGCTGCGGCGGCGATCATCGCGGGCGCCGAGAAAGCCATTATCGCCGGCGGTACCAACTCGTCGTCGACCGCGCCGTGGCAGAAGTTCCGCACCCCGGGCACGGTTGACGAATTCACCGAGAAGTGGATGCCCCCGTCGCACCCGGACACCGCCGAGGCGCCGAACATGGACATGTCCATCACTGTCGGATGGAACACGGCCAAGGAAGTCGGTATCACCCGCGAAGAGATGGATGCGTGGGCCGTTCGCTCGCACCAGCGGGCGATCGCTGCGATCGAAGCGGGTTCCTTCAAGGATGAGATCGTCCCCGTGCAGGCATTGCAGGCGGACGGTAGCCGTGTGGAATTCACCACCGATGAACACCCGCGGCGGGACAGCACCCTCGAGAAGCTCGCGGGCCTGAAGTTGCTCCACCCCGAGATCGAGGGATTCTCCGTGACGGCGGGCAGTGCGAGCGGCATCAATGACGCGGCCGCCGCTGTGGCGATCGTCGGCAGCGAACTCGCCGCGGAACAGGGACTGATTCCCCTTGCGACGGTGCGGGCGTGGGCGGCGTCGGCGGTGGAGCCGGCCAGGACAGGCCTGGCGGTACTCGATGTCATTCCTAAGGTGCTCGGCCGCGCAGACGTGGGAATCGCCGACGTAGCGCTGTGGGAGATCAACGAAGCGTTCGCATCGGTGCCGATCGCGGCCTGCAAGAAGCTCGGCATCGACGAGAACATCGTCAATGTGATGGGTAGCGGATGCAGCCTCGGGCATCCGGTAGCGGCGTCCGGCGCGCGCATGGTCATCTCTCTCGTCCACGAGCTGCGCCGTCGCGGGGGTGGCATCGGTGTCGCGGCGATGTGTGCGGGCGGGGGGCAGGCCGGTGCAGTGGTGATCGAAGTTCCGACAGATTCCCCTGGAAATGAACATTAGTGTCAGATAGAGTGGGCTCAGGCGCCCCGGACGGGTGACGAAATCCTCGGCTGGGGCGCCTGACTACTTGGAGGCTCTAGCGTTTCGGCGAGGAAGGTGCAGCGAATGCAGGTGACACCGAGTCGTACAACGTTCCGCGGTGCGGGAGTCGACCTTGTCGGTGATCTATGGTCCGCCGAGGTGCATGAGGCTCAGGTGCACGGTGTTGTGCTCTTCCTGCACGGCGTGGCGCAGACCAGGCACTCCTGGCGTCGCACGGCCGCGCGACTCGCGCCGGCCGGGTGGGTGGCCTGTACGGTCGATTTGCGCGGCCATGGCGACAGCGAGTGGGCGGCCGACGGAAGTTACGGCGTCTCCGCGCACCTAGCAGATCTTCAAGAGATTGTTCGCACCGTCAGAAATTCCAATCCGGGACTTCCTGTTGCCATCGTCGGGGCCTCACTCGGAGGCAAGGTCGCGCTGATCGGTCTCGGGGAGGACCCTGATCTTGCCGACATCCTCGTCCTGGTCGACATCACCGTCACGGTCGAGATGGGCGGAGGTCGCAGGGTGCGAGAGTTCATGACAAGCGCACCGGTCGGATTCGCGTCCCTCGAAGAAGCCGCCGACGCGGTATCGGCCTACAAGTCTGGGGCGCCGCGAGCGAGGAACGTGGACGGCCTGCGGAAGAACCTGCGCCTACGCGACGGTCGCTGGCACTGGCACTGGGACCCGGCCATGCTCGCCCCGCAGGGCTCGACGGACCCGGACGCGCCTGTCAGTGAGGAGATCCGGCAGCGTGCCTCGGAGGCTGCGCGGAGGATCACTCGCCCTGTACTGCTTGTCCGTGGACAGGCGTCGGATGTCGTGTCCGAGGCCGGCGTCGGTGAGATGCGCGGACTGATACCACATCTGGAGGTGATCGATGTGCGCGAAGCCGGACACATGGTCACCGGAGACGACAACGACATGTTCACCGCCGGTCTCGGCGATTTTTTGACGCGATCCGCGGCACGCCACGGTGATCTTCCGAAGGGAACGGGATAGACAATGAGTTCCGAGACGATAACTCCGGATTCGGAGCAGCTGTCATCCGACGGGGCGACCAAACTCGAGCAGGTGGTCATCCGTATCGCGGGTGATTCCGGCGACGGCATGCAGCTGGCAGGCGACCAATTCACCTCTGAGGCAGCCGCATTCGGTAACGACCTGGCGACTCAGCCGAATTTTCCTGCCGAGATCCGGGCACCTCAGGGGACTCTGCACGGTGTGTCGAGCTTCCAGATCCAGATCGCCGAGTACGACATTCTCACCGCTGGGGATCGGCCGGATGTGCTCGTCGCGATGAACCCTGCCGCGTTGAAGGCGAACATCGCCGATCTTCCTCGCGGCGGCACGCTGATCGTCAATACCGACGATTTCACCAAACGTAACCTGGCGAAGGTGGGATACGACAGCAATCCACTCGAATCCGAGGCCTTCGAGGAGTACCAGATACATGCCATCCCGATGGCAACCTTGACGATCGGTGCGGTCGAACCCGTCGGCATCGGTAAGAAGGACGCCGAACGGTCCAAGAACATGTTCGCCCTCGGTGTTCTGTCCTGGATGTACGGACGTCCGCTGACAGCGATCGAAGCGTTCCTGGAACAGAAGTTCGCGAAGAAGCCGGATATCGCGAAGGCCAACATGCTCGCGCTGAAAGCGGGGTGGAACTACGGCGAGACCACCGAGTCGTTCGCCACCACCTACGAGGTTGCCCCGGCGAAACTCCCCGCCGGAACCTACCGCCAGATCACCGGCAATACTGCACTTTCCTACGGGTTGGTGGCAGCGGGACAGTCTGCAGGAATGGACGTGTTCCTGGGTACCTACCCGATCACTCCCGCGTCGGACATCCTGCACGAGTTGAGCAAGCTGAAGCAGTTCGGAGTGGTGACATTCCAGGCGGAGGACGAGATCGCCGGGATTGGCGCCGCGATCGGCGCATCCTACGGCGGAGCGCTGGGAGTGACCAGCACATCCGGTCCCGGTGTCGCGCTCAAATCCGAGGCGATCGGCCTCGCAGTGATGACCGAACTGCCACTCATCATCGTCGACGTCCAGCGCGGTGGTCCATCCACCGGTCTACCCACCAAGACCGAACAGGCCGACCTGTTACAGGCAATGTTCGGGCGTAACGGTGAGTCCCCGGTCGCGATCGTCGCACCGCAGTCTCCCGCCGATTGCTTCGACGCCGCAGTGGAAGCCGCCCGCATCGCCGTGACCTACCGGACACCGGTGATGTTGTTGTCCGATGGTGCGATCGCCAACGGTTCGGAACCGTGGTCTATCCCCGACGTCGGTTCACTGCCCACGATCGAATCCGACCTTGCTGCTGCGCCGCATGATGCCGATCAGGGAGGCGCGTATCTGCCGTATGCTCGCGATCCCGAGACCCTTGCGCGAGATTGGGCTGTACCCGGGACCGCGGGCCTCGAACACCGCATCGGTGGACTCGAGAAGGCCAACGGTACCGGCGACATTTCCTACACCCACGACAACCACGAGTTGATGACTCGCGTGCGTGACGCACGGATCGCACGCGTCGAGGTGCCGGATCTGGCCGTCGACGATCCGGATGGAGATGCTGACATTCTCGTACTGGGGTGGGGCTCGTCCTTCGGGCCGATCGGTGAAGCTGTGCGGCGAGTGCGGCGCTCTGGGCGCACGATCGCTCGTGCACACCTGCGGCACCTGAACCCGATGCCGGCCAATCTCGGTGAGGTCCTCGGACGATACCGGCGGGTAGTGGTACCGGAGATGAACCTCGGCCAGTTGTCGATGCTGCTGAAGGCACGCTTCGACGTCGACATTCAACCCGTGACCAAGGTGTCAGGAATGGCTTTCCTCGCAGACGAACTGCACGAGGCACTTCTCGAGGAGTTTGCCGGAACCCTAGCGGCCACCGAGGCCGCGAAGACACCCGCTGCCGTTGCCGCTGTCGCCCTCCGTTGACAGCGCGCACCGATTTGGAGAACACCATGACCAGTGTCATCTCGAACGAAACCGATTCGAGTACCCGCGTCGGCGTCGACCTGGGCCTCAGCGCCCTCGCCGACATACCGCGAACCGATGTACCGCAGAAGGCAAAGGACTTCATGTCCTCGCAGGAAGTGCGGTGGTGCCCAGGATGTGGCGACTACGTCATCCTCGCAACGGTCCGCAGCATGCTGCCGCAACTGGGCCTGAAGCGCGAGAACATCGTTTTCGTATCGGGCATCGGCTGCTCGTCGCGGTTCCCGTACTACCTCGAGACCTACGGAGTGCATTCGATCCATGGTCGCGCCCCGACAATCGCGACCGGCCTGTCCGTCACCCGCCCGGACCTGTCGGTGTGGGTCGTCACCGGTGACGGCGACTCGTTGTCCATCGGCGGCAATCACCTCATCCATGCGTTGCGCCGCAACGTGAACATGCGAATCCTGATGTTCAACAACAGGATCTACGGACTGACGAAGGGGCAATACTCGCCGACTTCGGAGATCGGCAAGATCACGAAGTCGACCCCCGTGGGATCCATCGATGCACCGTTCAACACGATGTCGCTGGCGATCGGTGCGGAGGCGACCTTCGTGGGACGTGCACTCGACTCGGACCGTACCGGACTGAGCGAGGTCCTCCTCGCGGCCGCCCAGCACCGTGGCGCGGCATTCGTCGAGATCCTGCAGGACTGCCCCATTTTCAACGACGGATCGTTCGACCTACTCCGCAAGGAGGGCGCTGAGTCGCGACTGATCCACGTGCGGCACGGCGAACCCATCGTGTTCGGTGCCGAAGGCGAACTGTGCGTGGTGCGCAAAGGCTTCGGCTTGAACATCGCTCGGACGAGTGATGTCGAACCGGGTGACATCGTCGTCCACGATGCGCACACGGACGACCCCGAATACGCCTATGCGCTGTCGCGGTTGTCGGACCAGGGCCTCACCTACACCGTGACCGGGATCGTGCGCCAGGCCGTGCGTCCGACCTACGACGACGGTGCCCGCGAGCAGGTGAGCCGAGCCAAGGAAACCACACCAGCAGACCTGCAGCAGGTTCTCCACGGAAACAACACCTGGACCGTCCTCTAGACCAACTGCTTTCGAGATCCACTGCCGCCACCCGGCTGCAGCGCTAGGTCACATCCGATTCGACGAAATGAGAGATCCATGACCCTCGACACCGACGCCGCCAACCGCGCCCTCGCAGGCCTGCGCCCGTTCCCGGTTGCCATCACCACCATCAACGGCGGGATCGCGAACGGGCTGATGTCGCTCTCCGCCGGATCTGCCAGCATCATCCCCGAGGCCCCTCGCGCCACCATCAGCCTCACCAAGTACAACAAGACCCACGACATGGTGCTCGAGTCCGGGATCTTCGTGATGCACATGCTCAGCTCCGAGGAAGACCAGATCGACAAGTCTCTCGAGATCCTCATGACGCTGGGCGGAAGCTCGGGCCGCGACGGAGACAAGATCTCGAAACTGCGTACCAAGACCGGTGTCACCGGCGCGCCCATCCTTCTCGACGCTCACAGCTACGTCGAGGCACGCGTCTCCGCCTCGCTCGACGTGCAGGAGAGCACAATCTTCGTCGGCGACGTGGTCGGCGCCGAAATCCTCAATGACGGTGGACGTCTGCGAATCGGCGACGCATGGGACAAGCTCCCGAAGGAATGGATCGAACAGTACGACGCGAACCATGTCCCTCAGCTCGAGAATGCACGCGCCCGTCGCTTCGGCACGACCGTCTAGAAGGAGTCTCGTGACCACCGTCGAAGACACGTCGATCACAGGTGCTTGGGAACTACCCGAGGAGTTCCGCATGCTGCGGGACACCGTGCGGCGGTTCATGGCGACCGAGGTTCACCCGCTCGAGGCGAGCCTCCCGCACGACGCCGCGGGACTGCCCCGCGAACAGTTGCTGGTGCTTCAGGAGAAGGCCCGCAAGCTCGGCCTGTGGGCCATGCAAACCCCCGTAGAGTACGGCGGTGCAGGCCTGAGCGTTCTGGGGCAGGTCATCGTTGCTGAGGAAGCCGCCAAATGCCGTATGGGAGCGTTTTTTCCGGCTCTCGGAGCCTTCGGCGGCAATCCGCCCAACGTGATGTTCAAGGCGCCGCCCGAACAGTTCGCGAAGTTTGCGCAGCCGATCATCGACGGTACGGCGACCAAGGCCTACACCTCGATCAGTGAGGCATCCGGTGGATCCGATCCCGCCCGCGCCATCCAGCTCAAGGCTGTCCGCGACGGCGACCACTACGTGCTCAACGGAAGTAAGATGTGGACGAGTCACGCCGAGAATGCAGACTGGGGCGTGGTGTACGCACGCACCGGTGAAGGCCGCGGCGGGATCTCGTGTTTCATCGTCGAAAAGGGCACACCCGGGGTCTCGTTCCACCGCATCAACGTCATGGCGTCCTTTGCTCCTTTCGAGGTGCACTTCGACAACGCGCGGATCCCTGTCGGCAATCTGATCGGCGAGGAGGGAAAGGGCTTCGCGCTCGCGAGTGACTTCCTCATCTACGGCCGGATCATGTACGCAGCCGGACCGATCGGTATTGCTCAGGAAGCGCTCGACATGGCATGCCGTTGGGCGAAGGATCGCGACGTGTTCGGCGGCAAGCTGTCCGACAAGCAGGGCATCCAATGGATGCTCGTCGAATGCGAAGTGGAGCTGCGCGCGGCACGGCTGCTGATGTACCAGGCCGCATGGAACGCCGACCTCGGCAAGGACGTCAAGGTCGATGCGTCGGTGTCGAAGATGTACGGAACCGAAGCGGCATTCAAGATCCTCGACCGGTGTATCCAGATCCACGGTGCGCTCGGCCTGTCCGACGAGCTGCCGCTCGAGCGCTGGTACCGCGACCTGCGCGTCAAGCGTCTCGGCGAAGGCGCCACCGAGGTGCAGCGCGTCGTGATCGCCCGCGAGTTGCTGCGCTGACAGGGAGGGGCAAGCCATGCCGCTGAAGTTCAATCTGATGTTCCCGATGCGCGCGGTCAAGCACTATCCGCGGTGGATCGGAGACGGCAGTCTCGGAAAGGTAGCCAAGCTCATCGAGGATGCCGGCTTCGACGGATTCTCGATGAGCGAGCATCCTTATCCGGACAAGGACTGGCTCGCGAACGGGGGGCATCACGCTTTCGATCCCTTCGTATCGCTGAGCATGGCTGCGGAGGCCACTCAACGGATCCGTCTCATCACCTACGTGATGGTCGCCGGCTACCGCAGTCCGTACCTGGGCGCAAAATCGGCGTCGAGCCTTGATGTCCTGTCCGGCGGTCGCCTGACCCTCGGTATGGCCGCCGGGTATCTGAAGTCGGAGTTCGACGCGCTCGGAGCGGACTTCGCGCGACGCGGAAAGCTGCTGGACGAAGCTATCGCAGCAATGCGGGCGACATGGGCAGGCATGGAGCACGAGGGGCCGGAATTCGGTGTGAAGAAACATGTTTCGCTTCCATTACCAACTCAGGAAGGCGGCCCGCCCATCTGGATCGGGGGCAACAGCAAAGCGGCGCAGCGTCGTGCCGTCGAAACCGGGGACGGATGGATGCCGATGGCGCAGAATGCGCGCACGGCCGAAATCACCCGCACCCCGGCCCTCGAGAGTATCGACACGCTTCACTCCCTGATCACCGAGCAGAACAAGCGCCGCGCTGAACTGGGCAAGTCGGACATCGACGTGAGCTTCGTGCCGTTCGAGAAGGATCTGTTGCGCACCGAAGGAACCTCGGCTTTCTGTGCCGCACTGGCACCGCGACTGGACGAGTACGCCGGCTCCGGCGTCACCTGGATCACGATAGAGCCGACCAGCCGCAGCTATGACGAATTCGTGCGCGACATCGAGTTGATGAGTGACACGCTGATCCGCCAGTCCGGGAAATGAGGTCCGATGCACATCGCCTTCACCGACAGCATGCTCACCCTCCGGGACGAACTTCGTGCCTACTTTGCGGGTCTGGTGACCGAAGAAGAACGCTCCAGTAAAGAAATCTTCGGCCGAGATCGTCTGAAGGAGATCTCCGCAACACTCGGCCGCGACGGCTGGCTCGGGATCGGTTGGCCGGTCGAGTACGGCGGCCAAGGCCGTTCCGAACTCGAGCAGTTCGTGTTCTTCGACGAAGCCAAACGCGCCGGCGTACCTATTCCTATGCTCGCGCTGAACACCGTCGGCCCCACACTGATGACATACGGTACCGAGGAACAGAAACAACGCTACTTACCGTCGATACTCAGCGGTGAGATCGATTTCGCGGTCGGGTACACCGAGCCCGGAGCCGGCACGGACCTCGCATCGCTGCAGACCCGGGCCGTGCGCGACGGCGACGACTATGTCATCGATGGCAACAAGATCTTCACGACCGGCGGTGCGGTGTCGGACTACATTTGGCTTGCCGCCCGCACCGACCCTGCCGCACCCAAACACAAGGGCTTGTCGATCTTCATCGTGCCCACAGACAGCCCCGGGTTCGAGGTCACACCGCTTCCCACCATCGCCGAGGACGGCGTACGTGCGACGACATCGACGTACTACACGAACCTGCGGGTACCGGTGGCCAACCGGGTCGGTGCCGAGAACGACGGCTGGCGGCTCATCACGACACAGCTCAACCACGAGCGCGTCGCACTGGCGGCGTCGCGAGGCTGGATCCTCGGCCTCGCCGAGGAAGTCGGGAAGTGGGCCGCTACGGCCGAGTCGCCGGCCGGTGGTCGGTTGATCGACACGCCGTGGGTACGACACACGCTCGCGCGGCTCGACGCGCGGCTCGAGGCGATGAAACTGTTCAACTGGCGCATGGTCGCACTGGCCAACGGTGACGGTGCGCTCACCGCACACGATGCAGCTGTGTCGAAGGTGTACGGCACCGAAATGCTCATCGAGGCCACGGCCGACCTGCTCGAAGTATTGGGGTATCCAGGATCCCTCAGGAACGGCTCTCCTGGCGCAGTGCTACACGGGCGTGTCGAGACGGCGTATCGCGGCGCTGTCGTAGGCACATTCGGTGGCGGTAACAACGACATGCTGCTGGAGATGATCTCGACATCGGCGCTGGGAATGGTGCGCGCGAAGCGGTAAGCACCCCGCGACCGCAGATCGATCACATCGGAAGACGAGGACTGAGCATGGATTTCGATCCCACCGAGGAACAGGTGGCGGTGCGAGAATTGACCGCCACAGTGGTTGCGTCGCGAGATTCGACCTCCCCGAAATGGCCGGACACAGAGCTGTGGTCCGCGCTCGCCGGAGCGAGCTTGCTGGGTATCGCGCTGCCGGAGGACGTGGGCGGCAGTGGCCTGGGGCTCGTCGAATTCGGATGCGTTCTCACCGAATGCGGTCGGGGGCTCGCTCGCGTACCCGTGTTGTATTCCACTGTGGCAGCGCTCGCGATCAACCAATTCGGCTCCGAAGCCCAACGCCGCGCGTGGTTGCCCGGCGTGGTCGACGGCTCGCGGGTGCTGACCGTCGGGATCGACGCTGCCGAGCGGAGCGTCCGTCCTGCTGCGAGCCGCCACGGTGAGGGTTGGACTCTCGACGGTGTGCTGTCGTCCGTCCCATGGGGGGAGCAGGCCGACCGGATCCTCGTCGCTGCGGACACAGCAGGCGGCCCGCTCCTGGTACTTGTCGATCCGCAGGCCGACGGCGTAGAGACGATCGCGCAGGACACCACCAACGGAGAGCCTGCTGCCACGGTCACCCTCACCGGGGTCGCGGTGGCGTCCGACGATGTGGTCGTCGAATCCGAGCCGGACCATGATGCGTTGCAGTGGGTGTGGCAGCGCATTGTCGCAGGATCTTCGGCTCTGTTGCTCGGTGTGTGTGAAGGCGCGCTTCACCTGACCGCGAACTACACCAACGAACGCGAGCAGTTCGGGCGTGTGATTGCTACCTTCCAGGCAGTCAAGCTGCATGCGGGTGCGGCGTTCATCGACACGGAGGCCATCCGGGTGACGACGCTGCAAGCCCTGTGGCGACTCGACCGTGGATTGCCGGCCGAGCGAGAGGTTTCCATCGCGAAGTTCTGGGCGTCGGAGGGCTCTGCCCGCGTCACCGGCACCGCACAGCGACTACACGGCGGAATCGGAGTTGCTCTGGACTATCCAGTACACCGGTACCTCCTGTGGGCCAAGAACACCGAACTCCGACTCGGGTCCGCTCAATGGCACCTGGGTCGACTCGGCGACTTGCTTGGTTCAGCATCGTGAGCGTCGGAGCGCTCGACGGTCTGCGTGTCGTCGAACTCGCCACCGGCGTCGCCGCGCCCTTCGCGGCACGGCTCCTCGCCGATCTGGGAGCCGATGTCGTCAAGGTGGAAGACCCCGAAGGCGATCCTCTGCGGAAGGAAGGTCCATTCGCTCCCACCGACCCGGACCACCTCGATGGCGGCCTGTTCGGATATGTCTCGGCGAACAAACGCGGGATCGTGGTCGACTCGTCCGAGACCGAGCGGATCCGGGATCTCGTCGCAGGCGCCGACATCCTGGTGGAGAACTTCGGACCGGGTGGACTCGAGGTCAGAGGCCTGGATCCCGAACTACTGCGCAAGGACAATCCCGGGCTGGTGATTGCGCGACTGTCGAACTTCGGCCAGGACGGTCCCGACGCGCACCTACCCGCAACAGACCTGACGCTGCAGGCTCGTGCAGGCTGGGTCGCCGCCCGCGGAGAGCACTCGTCGGCACCTACCAAAGTCGGTGGCGCCTACCTGGATTTCATAGCGGGCACCTACTTGGCGGTGGGAATCCTCACCGCGGTCGAGACTGCCCGGAACACCGGCCGCGGAAGCGATGTGGACACCTCGCTGCTCGAATGTGCGCACTCGACCACATCGTTTCCGGTGCTCACCAACGGAGTTCTGGCGAGGATGGGCCGTGGCCCGCACAGCGCCGGACACGTGTTGCTCGGCGTCAAGCCTTGCGCCGACGGATGGGTCGGTATCAATGTTCTCACCGGACAGCAATGGCACGACGTGTGCTTGCTCGTCGGCGCAGAGGAATACGCGGACAGGCAGGACGAGCTGCGTGCCGGTGGTCCGGACCGCGTGGAATTCGAAGCCCGCGTCGATGCGTGGCTCGCCGACCAGCGAGCCGAGGATGTCGTCGACCTGTGTCAGGCCATGCGTATACCCGCGGTCCCGGTCCACAACGGTGAATCCATCGTGCGGAGTGCGCAGTGGACCGAACGAGAGTTCTTTACCCGTGCAGCGTCCCGGAGCGGGGAGTTCCTCCATCCGTCGTTCCCGTGGAGACTGTCCGGTAGCCCGGCCCAGTGGTGTCGCCCCGCGCCTCGATTGGGCGAGCACACCGAGGAGGTGTTCGCCGTGCCATGGCCGCACCGTTCACCGTCGGCCGGCGTACCCGACGGCGATCCTGCACAGCCGTTGGCCGGCCTGAAGGTCCTGGACCTGGGAACGTTCTGGGCGGGTGGCGCGTGTGGCGCGTACCTCGGTGCGATGGGTGCCGATGTCGTCAAGGTGGAATCGTTGCAGCGGCCGGACGGGTTTCGCTTCAATATGTCGGGTCCCTCGCTAGGCCCGCGATGGTTCGAATTCGGCCGCTTCCGTGCGGTCAATCTCAACAAACGATCACTCACTCTCGACCTCAGCCGTGAGGAGGGTCGGGACCTACTGGAGCAGCTCCTCGCCTCCGCGGACATACTGCTGGAGAACTATTCGGCACGTGTCATCGAGACACTCGGTTTCGGCTGGGACCGTGTCCGCGACATCAATCCGGACATGGTGATGGTCCGCATGCCGGGATACGGCCTCGAAGGCCCGTGGCGCGACTACGTCGGGTGGGGCAACGCGTTCGAGCAGGTGTCGGGGCAGTCGTATGTCAGTGGCCCGCCGGACGGGAAACCTCAGACTCCCGGCGGTTATACCGATCCGCTCGTCGCGATGCACGGAGTCGTCGCGACACTCGCTGCACTGGAACATCGTCGTCGGGGTGGTGGCGGACAACTCGTCGAGGTGTGTCAGATCGAGGCCGGAGCAACTGCGTGCCCGGAACCGGTCATTCATCATTCGATGACAGGGGAGATCCGGCAGCGTGTGGGGAATCGCAGCGAATCGGCCGCGCCACAGGGGGTATACCCCGCCGCGGATGGTTGGATTGCGCTGTCGGTACGTGACAATGCGGACTGGACCGCACTCGGTGAGGCACTCGGTCACCCGGACTGGTTCGGGAAACCGGGATTCGCCAGTCCAGAAGATCGTCGTGTCGCGCATGATCGGCTCGACGGACTGTTGGCAGAGAGCACATCGTTGCACGAGGTGGCCTACCTGACGAAAATTCTTTCGAACAATGGCATTCCCGTTGCCAAGGTCGCCAGAGGTAGTGACTACCTGCAGGATTCCCAACTGTCGCACCGGAAGTACTACGAGACCCTCGACCACGACGATGCCGGTTCGGATCGGTACCAAGGATGGCCCATGAGATTCTCCGTCGGACCCGAGCGATCCCACCGCAGCGGTACCCCCACACTCGGACGGCACAACCAAGAGATTCTCGGCGGCGAACTCGGACTCGAGGAGGCGGAACTGGTGGCACTCGAACAGACGGGAATCATCGGAACTGTGCCGACAGGACTGCAACTGTCGGATTCGAGTACGGCGGATAAGCGATGACCGAGCAAGTCGAGGCCCGTGCCGCTGTCAGCAAGGGCGGAATCGAATTCGAGTCTCTGATCGGCGAATTCCGTCGGATGCATGCTGCTCTGTGCGCCGCGGCCCCGGACCGGGAATTGATGGCGGCGCTGCAGCACGAGTTCCGTGATGCAGCGGATCGCCTCGAGTCCACCCGGCAGCAGGTGGAGGACGATCGTGCGTCTCGTCGGATAGGGCTGAGTTCGCGTGGCCATCCCACCCTGGTGCCGTTCGATGTCGACTACCTCGACGAGCGCACCTTCCGCGCTACCGTCGAGTTCAGCGACGTACACCTCGGAGGAAACGGTGCAGTTCACGGCGGCACGATACCGCTGTTGTTCGATGACTTTCTCGGTATATTCGTCAGCAAGAAGGGACAGCCGCACTCGCGCACGGCGTTTCTCAAGGTCAACTATCGCCAGATCACTCCCGTCTACACGCCGCTGGTGGTGGAAGGGACGATTGATCGGATAGAGGGCCGCAAGACATGGCTATCGGGCCGCTTGTACAACGGATCCGACGTGACGGCCGATGCGGAGGCTCTGTTCCTCCGCTTACTTCCGGGGCAGTCATAACCGGTTCTACCGAACGACTTGCGGATTCCGGTCTTCGGAACGCGATGAGAGCAGGAGAGACTGTGGTGTCAATACAGTTCGGCGTCTTCGTGCCCCAGTTCCGGATCGATGTCAGCGGCATGCGGGCTCGTGCGGTGGCGGCCGAACACGCAGGATTCGATTCCTTCTGGCTCATGGATCATCTTTACTCACCTGGTGGCAAGCCTACGGCCAGTCTCGAAAGCTGGACATTGCTGACCATGCTCGCCGGTTCCACCTCCACGATCCGGCTCGGTCATCTGGTGGGGTGCAACCCGCTTCGCCATCCTGCACTGCTGTCGAAGATGGCGGCAACTGTGGACAACATCAGTGGAGGACGGCTCGACCTGGGACTCGGGTGGGGGTCGGTCGAGGCGGAGTTCGACATGTTCGGCATCCCGGTTGGATCGCGTCGTGAGCGTGCGGAGGCACTGGGGGAGACCATCGAGATCTTCCGGAAGATGTGCGCGGGGGAGCCGTTCGACTACGACGGCCGCCATTTTCGGCTGCGTGGCGCGTACGGACTACCGGCCCCGGTGCAAAGCCGAATTCCGATCCATATCGGTGGTGGTGGAAAACAACTGACGATGCCGCTCGTGGCGGAACACGCCGACTGGTGGAACTGCCTGGGGAGCGCCCGGCACCGGATCGACGAGTTGGCACCTCTGCGCGGACAGGCACGGATCTCTGCACAGTACGCAGTGGGGTTCGCACAGAGGAGTGACGAGATTCCCGAGGTGGCAGCTGTGACGGCGCGTCGTATGCCTGACCAGAGTTGGGGTACACCGCTTGTAGGAACAGCAAACATGCTGATCGACCAGCTGAACGACGAACGTCGCCGCGGTGTGGAACTGTTCGTTCTCCGCTTCCACGATTTCGCGGCACCGGAGACTCTCGAACGGTTCGGTCGCGATGTGATCGCAAAGTTGTCATGAATCATTTGGTCGGTGAGGACTCATCCCTTGCCGCCCCCCCGAAATCAGGAGACCCGAATGTCGGAAAATTTGAACAACAGGCGCATCATCGTCACCGGAGGTGCGAGCGGGATGGGTGAAGGGCTCGTACGGGCGCTCCCCGGTCTCGGTGCCCACGTAGTGTCGCTCGACGTCTCCGAACAGGAGGGGCGTGAGATCGCAGAGGCGAGCAAGGCAGGGTTCGTGCAATGCGATGTTGCGGAACAGAGTTCGGTCGAGGAAGCGTTCACTCGAGCGGTCGAGTTACTGGGCGGCCTCGACGTGTTGATTCACGCTGCGGGGATCGCTCCGGGAGGAGCGGCCGAGGACGTTCCCCTCGACACGTGGAATCGGGTCATGAGCATCAATGCGACGGGCACGTTTCTTACGAATCAGGCGGCCTTCCGCTATCTGAAGGACCAGGGCGGGCAGGTGATCAACTTTGCGTCCGCCGCGGGTGTCCAGGGCTTGAAGAACAAGGCTGCATACTCAGCGAGCAAGGGCGCAGTGGTCGCCTGGACCCGCACTGCGGCTCAAGAGTGGGGCAAGTACGGCATCACGGTCAACGCTATTGCCCCTGCTATCTGGACTCCTATGTACGACAAGACCCGCGCATCGATGACACCGGAGCAACTGGAAGCCCACGACGCCCAGATGGCCACCGCGGTACCGCTCGGAGGAAAGCTCGGTGACGTCGAGAAGGACTTTGTCCCGGTACTTGCCTTCCTGGCAAGCCCAGGAGCCCGGTTCATGACGGGCCAGGTGTTCCCCGTCGATGGCGGTACCTTGATGATGCGGTAGTCGATGCTGCCGGCAGGTGGCGTCAGGGAATTCCGGCGAACCTTCATGTCACTCTTGTCCACCTGGTCTGCATGAGTGGGGAGCTGGCCGGATCGTCGCACAACTCGGCGGTCGAATCGAAAGTGGACTTCCGTGCATCACCTCGAGCCGGTGCTGAACCTCTGTGTCAGAGTGAGACACAACGTCTCCTGACAGACCCGAATCCGGAAGATCCCCTACGTATTGCCCGGCCAGCGCCGATGGATCGCTGAGCGATGTGTCGACCTGAGATCTGCTCGGCGCAGATCGGCCGCACTCTCTCGACCGTGACAGGTACCCGGGCGATGGGATGTTCCCGAGGTTGACGCCCAGTTCGTTGGCGGTAACTGTCGGGCACGGGTCGAGGTGTCAACCGAATCGAGCGTCACACCCCCTCTGTCAGTCATTGCATTCCAAATCATCAGTAATTATATTACTGTTGTGATGCGCGCCACTTACTGCATGGAAGAGTGGTGATCCGTCCCACTGCGTCGACGGTGGGGTGGGGATCGGTCCGGGTTGTCACACCATCGACGATGCTCCTTCCCAGCAGCCATATCCCATTGATTCCTCGGAACTGGAGATATACGTGAGAGCTCCCCGCACCCTGAAGGTTGCCGCCGTCGTGCTGGCGACCGCCCTTGTCGCCGCGTGCGGCGGATCTGGATCCGAAAGCTCGAGCGACCAAGACAGTTTGAAGATTGCATGGCACATTCCGCCGTCGTCGATGGACCCGCACAGAACCACCAGCGCCTCAGGCTCGCATCCGTACATCAGTATGCTGTACGACCGCTTGACAGCGCTCGAACAGGTCGACGGACAGCCGCAGGTCGTGCCCAGCATCGCGACAGCCTGGGAGACTACTCCCGATGGCCTGACCACGACGTTCACAATCCGAGACGATGTGACCTTCCATGACGGAACACCGCTCGATGCGAATGCAGTTGCGCTGAGCATCGAGCGCGGGGTGGCGCCAGACACAATGAGTGCCCGCTATTTCGAGATGATCGACGGGGTGTCCGCCCCGGCCCCCCATACTGTTGTCTTCACGCTGAAGCATCCGTCGTCGGACCTACCCTTCCTCCTGTCGACCTCATTGGGATCGATCATCAATCCGAAATCCATCAACGATGATCTGAGTCAGAAGGCTGACGGATCCGGCCCATACGAGTTGACGAGAATTGTGCCTGGTGATCGCGTGGTATACAGCCACATCGACGGCTACTGGAACGATGAGACGTACGTCATTCCTGAAGTCGAGATCATCGGCATGGTCGACGACAACTCTCGCATGAACGCTGTGCGCAGCGGTCAGATCGACGCAGCCAAAATACGCGTGGCCCAGTACGAGGAAGCGAGTGATGCTGCGGCGGGCGGCGATTTCGAGCTCACCAATCTCGACAATCTCATCTGGTACAACGTCAATCTCAACCACGATCGTGGACCGCTGAAGGATCCTCGGGTCAGGCAGGCCCTGAACTACGCGATCGACCGTGACGCCATCAACACCTCATTGCTGAACGGCCAGTGTGTTCCGACCTCCCAGCCTTTGCAGGAGGCTGCTGAGGGACATCGCACGGACGTCGACTACACCTACGATCCTGACAAGGCCCGGGAACTACTCGCCGAAGCCGGATATCCGGACGGGTTCGCCCTCGACGGGGTCACTTCCGGAGACATCTCCAAGATAGGAATCACGATCCAGGCTGCGCTGGCGGACATCGGTGTCGACATCAACTTCAGGAACTCCGATTTCAACGACATGCTGGCTCAGTGGACGGCCGGTAACGCTGACGCTGTACTCTTCGCTGCCAATGCGACCTCCGACGCCGGATTCACGCTCAAGGACAGGTATCTGGGCACGTCACAGAAGGGACCACTTCCTGAGGGTTTCGAGGACAGCCTGTCACAGGCCCTCACTCTCGAATCGGGCGATCCGGCCAGGACCGAGATCCTCTCCGCCCTCTCCGGGCTTGCATCCGAGCAGGCCACCGAGATCTTCATCTGCGCACCGGCCAATCCCTACCTACACAGCTCGAACGTCGCCGGCTTCGACACAATGGCGTCGCAGTTCGCAGGCGGACCGTTCGATCTTCGCGGAGTCCACTTCCAGTAGCCGGCTTTCACGCGAGACAACCCGCAGAGCAACAGTGACAAGGATGTGGTGCACATGAATACGGGAACGAAGTGGTCCACACTTGCACTCGGCGTGAGCGGACAGGTGGCGACCGTGAAGTTCGATCGTCCGGAGCATCGCAATGGCGTGACAACCACGATGGTGACCGAACTGCACGACCTCCTGCACTCCGTCGCATCTGACAGCTCGATCTCGGTGCTCATGCTGACGGGAGCAGGCTCGACGTTCTGTCCCGGCGCGGATCTCAGCCAGTCCCCGACTGCCGAACCGTCACAGCTGCCCGATATCGAGGCCTACCAGTCTGCGACGTTGCTCCACGAGATGCCGCAGGTCACTGTCGCCGCGATCAACGGCGCGTGCGCCGGGGCGGGCCTGGCGTGGGCATCTGCTTGTGACATCCGGCTGGCCTCTGCAGGAGCGCGGTTCTCCACCGCGTTCCTGCAGGTTGGCCTGGCCGGCGAGCTTGGGACGGCATGGACGCTGACCAGGGTGGTCGGCGGCGCGATGGCACGCGATTTGTACCTGCTACCCAGGAAGTTCGGTACAGACGACGCGCTGCGAATCGGGTTCGTGTCCCGCGTCTTCCCGGACGAAACGTTCGCGGCGGACACTACGGCCATTATCGCGGAACTCGCGTCCCGAGATCCGCGGGCACTGCGCACGATGAAACGGAACTTCGTCGACGCCGAGCAATTATCGCTGCGTCGCTACGTCGAGGTGGAGAGCGCGCGCCAATTGGCATTCTTCACCGGTGAAGCCCGCAAGGACACCATTCGGCGGCTCACCACCCAGCGAAGTGTGCTGGGCACCGCAAGTACATGATCACCCGACCCGGTTCTCCCTATGTCACGGGGCTGATTCGAGCACAGGATGTGCTGTGAAGACACGACATCCACAACTTTTCTTCACGGCCTCGAGATTTCGACCGGTTCCGGTTGCAGGACAATCCCATTCCATCCGACTGCAACACAGAACCCGGCGATGACGGCTTCACACCGTCACCGAGATGCAGAAGATCGATCGGAAGACTCTCTGTGCCGCTGCCGGTGCATGATTCGACCGCAAGGGACCGGAGAACTCACCTGGCTTGGTCGGCGGTGAGCAGCGCATCCCTTGCCCGCTCACTCCGGGCAAGCGGTCGTCCCACCGACTCGACCAAGGACACAGCGGCAACAACCATCTCCCGGTCGTCGGCATCCGAGAGGCCTGCCGCATCCTCGGTTCCGATCCGCAAGTGTCCACCACATTCGAGGGCGTAACGGGCAAGGGGGGTCTCGAGAAGCACGCCACCCATGACCCCGACGTTCCAGGGAAGCCCGCTGCCCTCGAGCATCCCGAGATAGGCGTCCAGAGATGCCTTGGACGGTGGGAGGCCGAAATTCAATGCACGCTGGCCGATGTCGTAGATGCTGTACTCACCCGCAAAGTACAGCTTCACCATCGATCCCGCCGGGAGTCTACCCGTCGCCGCACAAGCGAGCGCGAATCGCAGATTCCCCGGTTCGTACACCCCGATGGTAACGGGAACTCCTGCGCGCGAGGCGAGGTCGACGAGGGTGCACGCGTCGGTCAAGTCAGTGCCGAATCGGTTGGCAGTGAAGGGCAGGCCCTTCTCGTCAACTCCACCGAACATGATCGCGCCGGGATCAACCGGGATCATGTTCACGGTGCCGTTTGCAGTGAGGGGGCCGAAATGGGAGATCTTCTCGGCGAAGGAACCACCGCGAACGAAATCGGGATACAGAATTGCCGCGGGATGTTCGTTGTGGATTCGACGCCCGAGATCGGTCATCTCGTCGACCGTGCCTGACACATCGAGCCGGAAGTCATGATGGTGGTGGATGATCGATGCACCCGCCGTGAGGCACTCGACCGCATCAAATGCAGTGGCCGCCAGGGACTTCAGTGGCTCTCCTCGACGGAAGGGAGAGATCGCGGACTCGATGACGGCGGGCCGCTCGGAGACGTTCGGATGCTCGTTCTTCGCCATGGTTTCCGTGCTCCCTGCAGTATGATGGGCATGAGACGTCCGCAAACGCGGAACTGTGGTCGATGGTCCGTCATTGCTCCTGTGGCAATCGAGCGATCTAGAAGTTCACCGGTACTGTTTCGGGTACTGGCCTACGCAAGTTCCTTCAGCTGAACGCTACTGTCGGACAGAGCGTCGGGGTCTATCACCGCGCGCGTTGCCACCAGCGCCCTGGACTGTACGTAGTCTCGGACGTGGTTGACGGCGTCGACTGCGATCACGCTGCCGCGGGAGAGATAGACGACGCTGAAACGATTCGTGGCCGGATCGCCTCGAAGTACTGCGCGATCGTGGCCGTTCTGCAATCCGACCGTTTGTAGTTTGATGTCGTACTGGTGCGACCAGAACCACGGCAATGGCACATATGGTCGTGGCTTGCCCAGGAGTGCGTCGGCCACGGTCTTCGCTTGATCGACCGCATTCTGCACGGACTCGAGTCGCACACGGTCCTCTCCGAGATTCGAGCTTGTGAACGCGGCGCAATCTCCGATCGCATAGATATCGGCGAGGCTGGTTCGGCAGCGCTCGTCCACCTCGATGCCGTCACTGCAGGCGGCGCCTGCGGCGGCGAGGACGAGGTGGTTCGGTGCGAGTCCGACACCGACCAGGACCAGGTCAGCAGGTATGTTGACGCCGGTGGTCAGCCGCACCGACCGGACTTTTCCGTCGCGGCCCCAAAGCTCGCTGACCTCGGCGCCGAGATGTAGCTGGACGCCGGCCACTCGGTGGCGGTGTGCGATGTAGTCGGATACGTCTGAGCCGGTCACACGGGCGAGTAACCGCGATTGGGACTCGACCACGGTGACCACGAGTCCCGCCTGGCGGAGGCTGGCAGCGGTTTCCAGACCGATGTAGCCACCGCCGATGACCACAGCTCGACGGGCGGTGCGCAGCGCAGATCTCAACGAGACCGCGTCCTCGACGGTACGCAGCCGGTACACACCCTGCAGATTCGTCCCTGGTATCGGCAGAGAGCGGGCAGTGCCGCCCGCGGCCCACACCAGAGTCCGATAGCGGTAGGCGGTGTCATGGGAGTCACGCGCCAGGTGGGCCTCGGGATCGACGTGCACGATTTCTCGTCCGGTCACCATCGTGACGCCGGTGGATTCCCAGAACTGGGCGGACTTCATATCGAGCGCATCGCGCTCGACTGTTCCGGCAAGGAATCCTTTGGACAGTGGCGGCCGCTCGTACGGCGCCGTTGGTTCGGCGCCGACGAGTCCGACGGTACCCTGGTACCCGGCGGCGGCGAGCGACAACGCAACCTGGGCGCCCGCCTGTCCGGCGCCGACGATCAGGGTGTCGAAGTCACGTGTCATTGCTGTGTTCCACCTCTCGGATCGCCGTCCCGGGTCATGGAATCCGGACCTGGACGCCGTCGAGAGATGCATTGATCTTGATCTGACATGCGAGGCGACTCACAGGCCGGAGCTCGTCGACCATCTCGAGTAGATCGTTCTCGTCGTCGGAGGGCGCCTGAATCCTCTTCCGCCATTCACCCTCGATATACACATGACAGGTGGCACAGGACATTTCGCCACCGCATTCGCCCTCGATCCCAGGGATGCCGTTGCGCACCGCGGAGTGCATGAGGGTATCACCTTCGACGGCGTCGACACTGTGCACCGTGTCGTCGCCGAAGATGTAGTGGACAGTCGGCATTGCGGTCTCCGTTCGGGTTAATTGCGGGCAGCAGCGAGGGACCGAGGACTGTATCGGACGGGAAGGGAGGTGAACCCTGTGGTGACGTTGTCGGCAATCCACGTCGGTTCGGCGCTCGTCTCGAGATCAGGGAAGGCGCGCAACACCTTCGGGATCAACGTACCGAGTTCGAGCCTCGCGAGAGCGCGACCCAGGCACATGTGGATGCCCTCACCGTAGGCCAAGTGCGGATTGGGGTCGCGGGTGATATCGAAGCGGTGCGGATCGTGGAAGACCCTTTCATCCTTGTTCGCCGAGGCCTGGAATGCCACCACCCAGTCGCCGGCGCGGATGGTCTTGCCATGCAACTCTATGGCTTCATTGGCGATCCGTAGCCGATTCTTTCCAGGCGTCACCCAGCGGACTACCTCTTCCATTGCACTGTTCGTCAGCGAAGGATCATCGAGAAGGAGTTGTCGCTGATCAGGGTTCTCGAGGAACTGCCATAGACCCACCGCCGCCGCGTTGCGGGTGGTCTCGAGTCCGCCACCGATGAGAATTGTCAAGTACGAACGCATTTCGTGCAAGCTGAGCTTGTCTCCATCGATCTCCATGTTGCCGATGACGGTGGCGAAGTCGTCCTGCGGGCTCGTCCTCCTCTCGAGCGCAAGGTTCTCGCAGTACTCCATGAGCCGACGCTGACCGTGCAGAGCCGTGTGAACCGGATCGTCGTCGATCATGAACTTCGGATCGGCCGATGCCAGCCATTGCCACGACGCCTCACGGAGCATCGGCCAGTCTTCCTCCGGCACCCCGAGCATCCGCAGGATTACGCGGACCGGCAACTCCCCGGCAATGTCCTCGACGAGGTCGCACGAGCCCAGATCGGCGACGTCCGCGATGATCTCGTCGACGATCGCCTCGGTCTCGGCCGCGAGTTTCTTCACGGCAGGCACAGAGAAGTGCTTGTTCATCGGCCTGCGGTACAACTCGTGGATGGGCGGATCGTTGCGGCCGAGGCTGACGTCCATACCCAACTCGTACCGCTCCTCCGGAGTGCGTCGCTTGGGGCTCTTGGGAATACGTGTGTCCCAGCGGGAGCTGAGGCGCGGGTGGTCCGTCAGATACCACTTGACGTCGTCATACCTGGTGACAACCCAGTAATGTCGGCCGTAGTGGTCGTCTTCGGCCCAGTGCAGAGGATCTTCGTCGCGAAGCGCCTTGAAGACATCGTGGTACTCGGTGGTCGTGTACCAATTGGCGTCGAGCAGCTTGTTGTCTATCGAAGTCCAGTCGGTCATCGGGCCACCTTCTCCTTTTTCCGGGCGTGCCGGTCAGTCGTGCGGAACCCCTGCGCGCGAGCAGAGAAGAGTGCACTTCGCACTAAATGAACACACTGTCAGGTATAGCGACGCTACGGGTGCCGTGTCAATAAGTGGGCGCAATGCCCGGTGGCACTGAAACCTCTGTCGGTAAGCAGAACTGATGGAATCGCCGGGGCAAGGGAGACCTTTCGGGCTCGTTTATTAAGGATGGCACCGCGTCAGAATGTCGGAGGTCAATCGACGCGAGACACAGAGTCGGAGATAGGTATGTGCTGGGGCCAGCGCGTCCGATTCCCCTCTTGTCAACGGGCGTGCCGTCTGTCACTGTTGGAAATATCCGCCGAATCTGACGATCTGTATACCTGAGGTCCAGCAGGTTCAGAGCCCGAACTGTAGTTCCATCGGAACGACCATGCGTGGCACAGACGGATGCACGCACACTTCACCGCTGTCATCGAGATTCGTGATCGAGAATAGGGGCCACCGAACATGACCGAACGAGCCGACTCCACCGGCAGTTTTCTTCGCGGGGTTCGAGTTGTCGAGATCGCCGACGAACTCGGCGAGTATTGCGGCAAGGTGCTCGCGGGTCTCGGCGCGGACGTAATCAAGGTGGAGCCGCTCGGTGGCGAGCGGACGCGTGGCTACGCTCCCTTTCAGAACGATCGGCCCCACCCGAACCGTAGCCTGCACTTCTGGCACTACAACTTCGGTAAGCGTTCGGTCGTGCTCGACCTCGACTCCGATGGCGGTCGTGATCGATTCCGAGCCCTCGCGCGCACGGCGGATGTTGTGCTCGACACCCGGCACCGCAACTACCTGGGCGATCGTGACCTCGGGTACGAGCAGTTGCGAGCCGAGAACTCGGGACTGGTCTACGTTCGGATGAGCCCGTTCGGCGACGACGGCCCGTGGGCCGATTACCACGCCTCGGACCTGGTGCACCTTGCGTTGGGTGGCGTGATGATGAACTGCGGATACGACGCCACGCCGACCGGCGAGTACGACACACCGCCGATTGCACCGCAGATGTGGCACGCCTATCACATCGCCGGCGAGATCACGGCCATCCAGATCATTGCGGCGCTGATCTACCGTGATGAGACCGGCATTGGGCAGAAGCTCTCGAACTCGGTCCACGAGTCGGTGAGTTCCAACACGGAGACGGACATGCCCGACTGGGTCTACTCACGTCTGCCGCATGCACGCCAGACGTGCCGCCACTCGTTTGCGCAGGCCACGGCGTCGGCCGAGGAATCCGCGACGGCTAACGTCCGAGTACCCGGAATCGCCCGGACCAAAGACGGCCGTTGGTTGCTGCCCTACAGCACCTACCTGCCGGGATTCGGTGCCCCCTTCGAGAAGACGCTCGGTGTGTTGCGCAAATACGGTGCCGAACGGGATCTGGATAATCCGCGCTTTCACGATCCCGCAGAACTCCAGAAACCGGATGTATTGCGGCACGTACAGTCGGTGATCCACGGAATGGTGGGCGGCTACACGTACGACCGCGACGTCTGGAAGGACGCACAGGCGAACGGATTGCCGTGGGCCCCTGTACGTCGACCGGAAGAGAACGTCGGTGAGGACCACTGGTTGTCGCGCGGGACATTCATGGACGTCGAGTACCCGGAACTCGGGCAGAATTTCACCCAGATCGGCGCCAAATGGGTATCCCCGGGGCTGCCGTGGCGCACCGGGCCACGCGCACCGATGGTCGGCGAACACACAGAGGAAGTGTTCGCTGCCCTGACCGGAATCGAGCCATCCGTGGCGCCGATACAGATACCTCGTTCCGAGGCGGTGCTCAGTCGGCACGGAAAGCCCTTTGCCCTCCAGGGCGTTCGGATCGTAGACCTGTCGTGGCTGCTCGCCAGTGCCGGTGCCGGACGGTTCTTCACCGCGCTCGGCGCCGAAGTCATCAAGGTCGAGCATCACAGCAAGGTGGACGGCATGCGCATGGGCGCCGGCAAGGTCGGTGCCGGAGGCCGCGCTGCCCGTGACGCCGCCACCGGCCCGGTCTCGACAGACACTGGGAGCGGGCTGGACCGCAGTGGTGCATTCATGGAGATCAACGCGGGCAAGCGCAGTGTCAGCCTCAACCTCAAGAGCGAACGGGGGCGAGAGTTACTCACCGAGTTGCTGCGCGACGCGGACATGGTGATCGAGGGATTCTCACCGGGCACAATGGATCGGATGGGCTTCGGCTGGGAGCGGCTGAAGGAGATCAACCCGCGGCTCGTCTACGTTCAGCAGTCCGGGATGGGACAAATCGGCACCTACGGTGAGATGCGTAGTTTCGGACCCACCGCGCAGGCGTTCTCCGGGCTCAGCGACATGTCCGGACTTCCCGAGCCGTATGCGCCCGCGGGCATCGGCTACTCGTACCTCGACTGGTTCGGTGCGTATCAGATGGCCCTGGCGATGATGTCCGGACTGTATCGGCAACGGCGAACCGGCAAGGGATGCTGGATCGATTCCTCTCAGACCGAGGCCGGGCTGTACCTGACCGGCACCGCGATCCTCGATTACAGCGTCAACGGCCGACAGTGGCAACGGTTCGGCAATCGATCCCCGTACATGCCTGCGGCGCCACACGGCGCATACCGGACGGCCGGCGATGACCGGTGGATCGCCATCGCTGCATCCACGGAGGACCATTGGCGGGCTCTGCTCGAGGTGCTCGACACGCCCGGCTGGGCCGCGGACGAGAAACTTCTCACCCTCGAACTTCGTATTCAGCACCAGGACTACCTCGATTCGTTGATCGATGCCGCCACTCGCGCCTATGAGCCGTTCGAGCTGATGGACGAGCTGCAACGCGCGGGTGTCCCCGCAGGCGTGTGCCAGACCGCTGAGGACCGCTACGAGCGGGATCCACAGTTACGACATCTGAACTGGATGGTCGAGCTGACACAGTCCGCCATCGGTACGTGGCCGGTCAAGGACATCCCCGTCACGTTCAGCGAGACACCGACCTTCATCGGGGGCATCCTCGACCGGCACGGACCGAGCTACGGCGAGGACAACGACTACGTGTACCGCGACCTGCTCGGACTGGACGACACGCAGATCGCGGAGCTCGCCGAACACGGAGTTCTGTGATGCCGCTCAGCGGTGCTGCCGCGATCGTCGGTATCGGCGCGACCGAATTCTCCAAGGCCTCCGGGCGGAGCGAACATCGACTGGCGATGGAGGCGATCACCTCCGCGCTCGCCGACGCCGCCATCGCGCCTGAGGAAGTCGACGGGCTGGTCAAGTTCACCTTCGACAACACCTACGCATCGACGGTCGCACGATCGCTGGGACTCCGGTCGCTCAAATTCTTCCCCGAAACTCCGGCGGGTGGAGGTGGCGGATGCGGTACGGTCGCCCTCGCAGCGCTGGCCATTGCGGCCGGACTGGCGAACGTGGTGGTGTGCTATCGCGCGATGAACGAGCGGTCCCAGCAGCGATTCGGGGTTCCGCGCAGCGCACCGATACCGGGGGCCGCCGTGACGAGCGGTGATCTCGACTCGTCCTGGCACGGGCCGTACGGATTGTCGACGCCTGCGGCGGTCATCGGAATGAGCGCGCGCGGTTACATGCACCGATACGGCGCGACGAGCGAGGACTTCGGGCGGGTTTCGGTCGCTGCCCGCCGGCATGCGGCCACCAATCCGGCGGCCTGGTTTCACGAAAAGCCGATCACACTCGACGATCACCAGACATCCCGAATGATTTCGGATCCGCTGCGCCTGCTGGATTGTTGTCAAGAGAGCGACGGCGCGGTCGCGTTGGTGGTCACGAGCTCCGCACGGGCTCGTCGATCCGGGCGTCCGGCGGCGATGGTCACCGGTGCCGCGCAGGGGGTCGGCTCCGAGACCGTGCTCATGTCGAACCACTACCGGGACGACATCACTGTCACCGAGGAGATCGCGATCGTCGGGGAGCAACTGTGGGCGCAGTCCGGCCTACGCCCGGACGATATCGATGTCGGCGTCCTGTACGACCACTTCTCTCCGACGGTGCTGATGCAGCTCGAGGCGCTGGGATTCTGCGGGGCGGGGGAGGCGCCGGACTTCGTGCGCGACGGCGGCATCGAGGTCGGCGGCCGTCTGCCGGTCAACACCAACGGGGGCCAGCTGGGCGAGGCCTACATCCACGGCTTCAACGGGATGGCCGAGGCGGTGCGCCAGGTGCGCGGAACGGCGGTCAACCAGGTGCCAGAGGCCGAGCATGTCGTGGTGACGTCGGGCTCGCATGTGCCGACGAGTGGCCTCGTCCTGAGCCGGATGTAAGAGGAGAACGACGTGAACGAGAACGCAACGGTTTATTCGGCGCCCCACCCGACTGTGCCCCCTCTGCCGACGCGTGGTCGGACCCGGCCGGCGATGAGCCAGGACACCCAATTCTTCTGGGACGGCGCACGCGAACACCGGTTGTTGATCCAGCGCTGCACCGGGTGTGGTGTGCTGCGCCACCCGCCGGGTCCTCTGTGCCCGTCCTGTCACGGATTCGATTGGGAGACGGTCCGCGCGAGCGGGCGGGGCACGGTGACCAGTTTTGTCGTCCAGCATCATCCTCCTGCACCGGGCTTCGAGGGGCCCGCACCGATCGTGCTCGTCGAGTTGGAGGAGGGCGTGCGCCTGGTGTCCAACTTCGACGGCGCGATCACCGATCTTGGGATAGGAGCCCTCGTCGAGGTGTTCTTTCTGGATCAGGAGGAGGGCTGGACGTTGCCACAGTTCCGTCGTGTGCCGGGATCCGTATCGAGCGGGCCCGGAACATGATCGACACCGCTAGGTCGCGCGCGCGTCCTGGCTCGGCGGGCGGCCGGCATAGTCCGACTGATTTGCAGGAATCGGGGGAAGCCTGTCCGCGCTCCGTTGCAGATCGCTATCCGGGATGTCCAACAGTTGTGGTTCAGACTCTGGGAAGGAGTGCTTGATGGTGGAGTCGTTCGACGTCATCGTCCTCGGGAGCGGGGCGGCGGGCCTGACCGCGGCGGTCACCGCCGCCACCGAGGGGGCGCGCGTGGCTGTTTTCGAGAAGGCCGATCAGGTCGGCGGCACGGCCGCGTGGTCGGGCGGCAACGTGTGGATCCCCGACAATCCGCTGATGGACACCGTCGGCGTTCTCGACAGTGAGGAGGACGCCTACACCTACATCATGTCGCTGTCGCGGGATCTCCTCCAAGAAGATCTGGTACGCACCTTCGTGCGTACAGGCCGCGAAATGGTGACCTACCTCGATGTCAACGCGAATACGGAGTTCTATGTGGCAGAGGGATTTCCGGATTATCATCCGGAGCATCCCGGGGGTCGGCCACAGGGCGGGCGCACGCTGGAAACTCCACTGTTCCCCTTCGATGAACTCGGCGAGTGGCAGCACCGAGTCTCTCCAGGCCCGTACTTCGCGGAACTTCACCTGGTGCAGAAGGAAACTCCCATCGGCGCCGCCGTGCCGTCGCCACCCTCCGCGGAGGAGCTCGCACGACGTCGGGTCCGTGACGAGCGCGGCCGCGGCCAGTCCCTGGTCGGCAGGCTCCTCAAGGCCTGCCTCGATCGTGGGGTCGTGATCCGAACTGGCTGTCGTGCAAGGGGACTCGTAGTCGAAGGTCGCCGAGTCGCCGGTGTGCGACTCGAGACGGCCGACGGCACTCGTGTGGTCCACGCCACCGGGGGGGTCGTGCTCGCCACCGGGGGGTTCGAATGGAACGAGGAATACAAGCGCGCGTTCCTGCGTGGACCGCTAACCCATCCCGTCACCATGCCCACCTGTGAAGGTGACGGGCTGTACATGGCCATGAAGGCCTGCGCGATGCTCGGCAATATGCGTGAAGCCTGGTGGAGCCCCGTCGCAGTGCTGCCCGAGGGCGTCAACGACATGAATCGGGTGATGGTCAACGCCGACCGCACTCGACCACGCTCCATCATGATCAACCGAAGAGGGCGTCGCTTCACCAACGAAGCCGCGAACTACAACGCCTTCGGCGGCGCCTTCCATCAGGAGGACGTCTCGACGTTCAGTTATGCCAACCTGCCCTGCTGGATGATCTTCGACCAGGAATACCTGCGCCGATACGGAACTGTCGGACCCTACGCACCGAACGAGGTACCGCCACCGTGGGTGATCGCCGCCAGCAGCCTCGAGGACCTGGCGGGTAAACTCGGCGTACCTGCCGAGGAGTTGACGGCAACCGTGCGACGGTGGAACAGCAACGTCGCGGACGGCCACGACCCCGACTTCCACCGCGGCGAGAGCGCCCACGACCTGTGGTGGGGAGACCCACACTGCAAAGGCCAGACCAAGGCCACTCTCGGGCCGCTCGACGAGGCCCCCTTCTACGCGGTACCACTGGTCAGCGGGGCGCTCGGCACCAAAGGTGGGCCTCGCGTCGACCCCCACGCCCGCGTCCTGGATCTGGACGGCGAATCCATCGACGGGCTCTATGCTGCCGGCAATGTGATGGCGTCGCCGTTCGGCATGACGTACGGCGGCGCCGGCGGCACCCTGGCCCCGGCAATGGTGTTCGGCTACCTCGCAGGCCTCCACACCGCACGAGTAGTCGGCTCGGTGCGATGAGTAGCGTGCAGATCGAGCGTGGCATCCCGGATACAGCCGGGGATCTCTGGGCCCTTGTTCAGCAAAGAGCGACGCAGACGCCGGACGCACTGCTCGTGGTCGACGAGCGACGTCGGCGTATGACCTTCGCCCAGTTCCGCGACGCTGTCGAGCGGACTGCCGCCGGGCTCGCAGCCCGGGGTGTAGCAACGGGAACGGTTGTGTCGTGGCAGCTTCCGAGTCGCATCGAGACGATGGTTCTGACCGCTGCCCTCGGTCGTCTCGGGGCAGTGCAGAATCCGCTCATCATGATGCTGCGGGAACCGGAGGTGGAGTTCATTTGCCGTCAGGTCGGTACCCGGTTGCTCATTGTTCCCGAGGAGTTCCGGGGATACGGGCACGGTGCCATGGCGCATGCTGTTGCGACGCGTATCGACGGCCTCGAGGTGATGGTCGCGGACGGCTCGCTGCCCGATGCGGACCCCGCAGGCATGCGGGAGGCACCGCAGGAGCCACCCGTGCGCTGGGTGTTCTACACGTCAGGTACCACATCGGAACCGAAGGGGGCGAAGCACACCGACGCCGGATTGATCGCCGCAGCGATCACCTATTGTGAGGCGATCGCACCTACCCCGCAGGACCGCATTGCAGGGCTGGCGCCGATCGCGCACGTCGGGGGTATCCTGCACCTGATGGTCGCCCTGATGACCGGCGCCGCACTGATCATCACGGACATCTTCGAACCCGAGGCCACCGCACGGCTACTGTCCGAGCAGGGTGTTACTCTCGGCGGCAACGGAACCCCGTTTGCGCTCGCCCTCTTGCGAGAGCAACGAAAGCTCGACCATCGTCTGTTTCCCCGGCTCGAGGCGTTCCTCATCGGTGGGGCACCCCGACCCGTGTCGGTTCATCACGCGGTGCGCGATGAACTCGGCGGCGTCGGGCTGGTCTCTGGCTACGGACTGACGGAGTGTCCGTTCATTGCCTGGGGCAGCCCTCGCGGCAGCGAGAATTCCATTGCGATCACTGAGGGTCGTCCGGGGCCGGGTACCGACTTGCGGGTGGTCCGCGAGGACGGATCGATCGCCGAGCCCGGCGAGCGGGGCGAACTACGCGTGCGGGCACGACAACTCATGGTCGGTTACGTTGCCCCCGAACTCGACGCGGAGGCATTCGACGCGGACGGCTATTTCCACACCGGTGACCAGGCATTCATCGACGCCGAGGGCTGCGTGAACATCGTCGGCCGTCTCAAAGACGTGATCATCCGGAACATGGAGAACATCTCGGCCCGCGAGGTCGAGGATCATCTCGCCGCGGTGGTCGGGCTGCGGGACGCCACGGTGATCGGACTGCCCGACCCCGACACCGGGGAGCGGGTGTGCGCGGTGGTGGTGCCCGACGACAACGTTTCCGCACCGACTCTCGATGAAGTGGGTGGATACCTGCTCGATCGAGGGCTGAACAAGCGCAAGCTGCCGGTCCAGCTAGAGGTGGTCGATGAACTGCCCCGTAACGCGATGGGCAAGGTCGTCAAGGCCGCACTCGTCCGCCGGTTCAGCGAGTAATGAGGCTCATCGGATCCGACAGCAGCGCGGAATGGCGTGAATCGGTCGGTGAACAGCCGGCGGAACGTGCAGTTCGCGTTCTTCGAAGCGATGAGGAAGTGAGAGGTCTCTATGAATGGGACGTGCGGAAGACACGCTGCTGTCACCGAGGAGCCCGCCGACTCGAAATCGCCCACTCGTTCCACAGTCGCCTGCAGCGCCCACTGACGGAAGAAAGGCTTCGACATGAGCGATCGTCCGGCGTCGACGGGGAGCGTTCTCCGCGGTGTGAGCCCGGGATGCCCTGCGGAATCGTCCTCACCGGACTTGGCGCTCAGGTCGTCGAGGTCGGGTCGCTCGGCGGCGCGAAGGCACGGGCTCGCGGGCTCCCTTCCCCACGACGAATCGCATACGCATCCCAGTCTTCGATTCTGGCGCTATAACTTCGGCATCGCGCGATGAACATCCGGTCTGGCGAGGTTCCGCGGGGGAGCGGAGGTGTGCAGGAGAGTGAACTGGTGCGACGCAGTGGGTACGGAGTCGACAGTCTCGGTACTCGTGGCACCCGCACGCGGGACCAGATTCTCGCCGAGGCGCTCGCCCAGTTCGCCGCCAGGGGCTTCCATCAGACGTCAGTGCACGACATCGCGGCGGGGGTCGGTATCTCCCGTGCTGCGCTTTACCAGTATTTTGGGAGCAAGGACGCGCTCTTCATCGAGTTGCTCGACGAATGCGGCGCGGCCGTGGCCGCCCTTGTGCGTCGGTTCGAGCCGCCGACTCCCACAGCTCGTGGGTTCCGGATGCTGAGGGACTGGCTGGACGACTGGGCTTCCGTCTACGACAAGTATCCGACGATGTTCATCGAGTGGAGCAACATCAATACACCCGACGACGCCGTCGCGCGGAGCGTCGGTGCGTATGTCACGAAGCTGAACTCCCGCCTCGGTGCAGTCCTCGCCCGAGCGGGCGTCGTCGGGGTCGATCCCGTGCATGCCTCGATCGTGGTGACGAATGTCATTCTGCGGTACAACTACCTGCGGCATCAACCGGGTGCGGCGGCTCTGTCGGACGAACACTCGTACTATCTCGCGGTACTGCTCCTACAGTTCCTCTTTCCGGATGCCCCCGGGACGGCGACGCGTCCCCGCCCGGGCGAACCCCCGGAATGGGCCGATCAGCGCGTGTCCGGCCGTCCGCCTGCACGGAGGAGGTCCGCCGCACCGTATTGCGCTCGGTTCGATGGTCTGTCCGCGCGTGCAGCCGGGACGGTCAGGGAACTGATGAAATCGGGTCTCCGGGTCTTCGCCGAGAAGGGATATCACAGGGCCAGTGTCGACGAGATCGTCGCCGACGCCGACCTCACGCGCGGAACTTTCTACAAGTACTTCGACGAGAAGCGGGATCTCCTGGTCGCGCTGTCCGAAGAGTGCAGTCAGGATCTGGCGGCGGATGCGCGGAGATTCGGCCGCATCGATCCGGCGGAGGACAGCGGAGGGCGGCTCCGCCGGTGGGTGCGGGAATCGTTCGTGGTGTACGGCCAGTACCGGGGCATCTACCGGACGTGGATCGACCGCTCGCACATGAGCCCAGAGATAAACGAGATGCGCAGTATGGTGGTCGACGCCATGCGACGGGCCCTGCAACTGACCCTCAGTCGAGTCACCAGGTCGCATGCCCTCGACCTCCGGGTCTCCCACCTGTTCCTCGTTGCGCTGATTGAGGAAGTTCCGCTGGGATTCAAGCTCAACGGGCTCCCTGTGAGGCAGGCGCCGCAGACCGAACTTCTGGCCGTCATTATCGAGCGATCTCTGTTCAATCGGATCTGACACTCTATACACTGACGACGATCCACCGAATTGCTCACGGCAATCGAAACATCCTGTTGCACAGAGTCAGTGGTTTCTCTCGGTCCGCTTTGTCAGCTCAGCGCGGCCATAGGTTGCCCCACCGAACCCGTCGCTGGGTTCGTTCCGAATACGCCCACGAGGAGGATCATCCGATGGATATCGACGCCGAAGTTGATGTGGTCAATGCAGGCCCGCGCGGTGCCACACCGGCCAATCTGAACGGGACCAAGGAAGCATAGATGACGAAGATCAGTACACGCGTTGCGTTGACACTGGCTGTGGTGGCGACGCTGATTGCCGGGTGCGGAGGCGCCGGCTCCACCGATTCTGACGGGCCTGACTCAGCGAAGGTGGCCTGGATCATCGCGCCGAACTCACTGGATCCGCATCTCAATCGCAGTGTTCCGGCAGCCGAGCCGTACATCTCGCCTGTATACGACCAGCTCGTGCGGCTGCAGAACACCGACGGAATGTCACGAATGGTTCCGATGGTGGCGACCGACTGGGAGTACAGCTTCGACAAGACCGCACTCACGTTCCACCTCCGCGACGACGTGAAGTTTCACGACGGAACACCTCTGACGGCGGACGCTGTTGCGAGATCGCTCGACCGCGCCCAGAACCACCCCAATTCTGCAGTAGTGGACAGGTTTTCGTCGGTCTCTGCCGTCGAGACCCCCGATGAGCACACCGTGGTGGTTCGCATGACGGCGCCGCGTTCGGATCTGCTCTACACCTTGGCTACGTCGGCGGGAAGTATCATCAACCCGCGGCTCATCGACCAGGATCTCGCTCAACTCGACGCCGGGTCGGGGCCGTACACGCTGGTGTCAGTCAAACCGGGTGACCGGGCGGAATATGCTCGCGCTGAGGACTACTGGGATCCGGATGCGCATGCGATCGGCAAGGTGCAGATTATCGGTATGCCCGACGACCAGGCCCGGCTCAATGCGGCCCGAAGCGGTCAGGTGGACGCTGCGATGATGCGGATGACTCAGTATCGAGACGCCCGGAGCCTGGTCGACAGTGGCAAGTTCGGACTCGCATCGGGAAATCAGAGTTCCTGGTACGGAATGTATCTCAACAACTCACGGGGGCCGCTGACGAACGTCGACGTGCGTCGGGCGATGAATTTTGCGGTGGACCGCGAGGGGATCAGTTCGGCACTGCTCAACGGTCAGTGCGAGCCGACGGGTCAACCTATTCAGGCCGGAGCGACCGGGCACGTCGACGGGGCGGACTACACTTACGACGTAGCAAAGGCGAAGCAGCTTCTGGATGCAGCGGGCTACCCGGATGGATTCGACTTGAACGTAGTGACGGGCGGGAGTCTCACGCCGATCGCGTCAGCACTACAGGATCAGCTCGCGGCGGTCGGCATCCGGCTGTCGATCACGAACCTCGATTTCTCGGAGGCACTTGCACAATGGCAGTCCGGGAATGTGGACGCGTTCGCGTACAGCCACGCCGGCACCCCGGACCCAGCGATCACGCTCCGCGATGTGTACTTGACATCGAACTACCAAGGGCAGCTGCCTCAGGACTTTCAGGCCACACTCGAAACCTTGTTGACTCCTGTCGACGATGAGCAGCGCTCGACTCTGCTCGCGACCGCGTCTCGGCGCGCGTCGTCGGACGCGCTGGAGGTCTTCCTGTGCGCCGCCCCGACCCAGTACCTCCACATCCCATCCCTGAGCGGGTTCGAGACGATGACGGTTCCGTTCGCGGGCGGACCGTTCAACCTGCGTGACATCCGTGTGGAGTGAGTGTAGGCGCTGTGACCTGAATCGTAGATTTCGGCGGCCTATATGAGGTGGACACAACCAACACGGACGAGTCGCAGCACGGGTGCAGAGAGCGGGCGCCAGGACGGCAGACACGAGTCTGGATGCAATGTGTGGCTTCGACGATCTCTACGCCGGCGTGGATGCGGAGCGGTCTGGAGGCCGTGGAGTCCGACGACAGGGTGTATTACTGCGGCCACGGGGGATACGTATGCGTTCTCTTGCCGTCGAAGGAGCCCGCCTTGCCGTTGGTCCGCGGCACGGCGGGCGCTTCAACTGGTGGAACCCGTCGTTGAACATTCGGAACGATGAGGCATGCTCACGAGGGCGTCGACGTCGCCGAAATACTCGGCATGCTCAGGCGGACACTGTCATTTGGCGGGACAGGACCTCCTGCGCTTCGCTCCATTTCGCGACGGGGCGCCCGACCTCGTTGGCAACCTCGATGACCTTCTGGATCATTTCAGCGTTGGTCATGTCGACGTCACGCAGTGGGTCCTCCTGTCCGGTGCGAATGTGGCCGCCTTTCTCGATGGTCTGCCGCAACAGGTCGGTCTTGAGAATCTCTCCACCCATCACTGAGGCGAACCACGGGAGGTTCGCTCCGTCGAGCATGTCGACGTAGATATCCAGAGCCTCCTTGGTAGGCGGCACGCCGAAGGTGGACCGGGATTGTTCGGCACCCCAGGCCGCACCGCCCGCGAAGTAGAACTTTGCGTACGTGCCCGGCACGAACTTCCCGGCTGCGCCCAATGAGCGCACCCAGGTCAGGAATGCTGGGTGGAAGATACCGAGGGCAGTGGGGACGCCGAACTCGTGTGAAAGTTCGACCATTTTGGTGGCCTGCTCAAACGTCGTGCCGCTGATGATCGAACCGGTCAGGAGTCCGTCCTTGTCGGCGCGTCCGTGCTCGGTGGTGCCAGGGTCGAAAGCGAACATGGTCATCTGTCCGGACTCATGGAATGGGCGCAGGTGCCGCATTTGCTCCTCGACCTTGTGACCGGCCATGTATGCGGGGTAGAGCAGTGCACCCGGGTATTCGGCGAGGATGCTCCGGTTGATCTCGATCACCTGTGCGATGGCGTCGTCCAAGCCGAGGGAGAAATCGTGGTGTACGTGGACGATGCCGGCTCCGGAATCCAGGCAGTTCTTTGCCTCGGCCACAATGTATTCGGTGGTTTTCTCGTCTCCGCCGGTGTTGGCCACAACGCGTGACATGGCTGTTTCGATGACGAGTGGCTGGTTGCTCTGGAAGTGGTTGATAGTCATGTTTCCTCCCTTTTTCGTTCCGATGACTTTCGGCACGGCAGGGCGACGGACCGTCCGGAAGGGGATCCGGCCCGTGGTAGCGGCTTGTCGTGGCGAGGTGTCGGGTCGAGCTTGATGAAATGTGGCTGCGCGGAGACTGGCGGGCCGTACAGCTAAGGATTGTTCCGGATCGGCACGAACAAATCGTCGCTGAGCATGTGGATATTGATAGCGATAGTCGTTGCTAGCGATACGTCTTCGTCGTGCCCGAAGGATCTCCACGCAACACGCACGGCCGTCAGGACGGCCGCTGCCGCGAACACCATCCGCTTCGAGCGTGGATCGAGTCCGAGCCGCGAGGCCAGGACCTCGCACCAGTAGTCTTCGCTGTCGATCATCGCCTGCAGCCAGACGGCCTGAAAGCCGCGGTCGGAACCAAGGACCCGATACATTCTCCGGGCCTCTTCCGGATGCGTGGACGGCCAGGACTTGCTCCACACCGCCACGAATGAATCCTTGATCGGCTCGTCGGACGGCCGGGCGAGGAACTCCGCCGCCACACGCTCAGTACCTGCCATCAGGAATGGGCGAATGGCATCTTCCTTCCGCGGGAAGTACCGGAAGAACGTCCGCTCCGAGATTCCGGTGTGCCGAGTCAGGTCCTTGACTGTCACATCGGCGGTGCCGTGTTCGATCAAATACTCGACGGTGGCCTGCGACAGCTCCTGGAGTGTCCCTTGCCTCGACAGCGCGCGGGTATTCGCGCTTGTGGGGACGGTGCCCAAAGGTTGCGCTGTCAATATCAATCCTCCTGCTGCGCCCGGTTCTGACAGGCGGGTTGGTGATGCAGACCACTGTAACATTAAATGGCAGAAACTGTCACCATAGGTTCTATGGGCGCGGAAGCTGGATGCTGACTCGGTGTCTGAACTACTCTTCTGTGCAGAGTAAGTCGTTGAGTGGGTAATCAGAGGGTGTCCAGATGGTCGGGTCCCGGCGATTAGAGTGGCAGTAACTGTCAGAACAATATGTTCGGGTCTCATTGGGGGCTGAACTTTGCTGTCAGCGCAGGAGGTGCATGGTTTGAACTGTGAAAGTAATTGCACCACAACATAAGTTGATCGTCATGCGTGGTCGGGTTGATGCACCGAACGACCGGCTGCACGGTGACGACCGCCGGTCGCACCCGTTCTCGGATCTGACTCATCAACGCAGGCTGAGTGTCCGTTCCTTGTTCCGATTTTCGTAGTCTATGACAGTCATCTTCGGAATCTGTGAAGCTGATTTCTCGAAATGGCTACCGCACGAACGTCCTGGCGAGGTATGAATGACTGCAGCACCGAGACAAGGCATTCGAACGGTCGGTGCCTTCGTCTTCGCTCGCAACCCGTGTGGTCCTTCTCGGCTTGGGGCCGAGGACCAACCTTTGCGCGACGGTTGCTCACCCCTGTCCCCGGCATGAACGGATGGCACCCAATGCACTGTCCTACCAAGGCTCGAAGCAGGCTCCGCAGGGGTCTTGCCGCGATCACAGTTGCGATGCTGTTGAGCGCGTGCGGGGGTGGAACAGCGGGAAGTGTCGCCAACGAGAACGCAGAGCCGGACGAGAACGCGACGTTGAGAGTCGCCGCTACCCTCGCCCCCAATAATCTGGATCCATTCCAGTCGACCAGCTATCTCGTCGACTTTCCGTACCTGTCGCCGGTGTACGACCGTTTGACGCAGATCGAGTCGGGTCCGACGATCACGCCGATGCTCGCCGAGTCGTGGTCCTTCGCTCCTGACGGAATGATGGCCGACTTCGTGCTGCGGACGGACGCCCGATTCCATGACGGAACCAGCGTGGACGCTGACGCGGTGGTCGCGAGCCTTATGAGGGCGCGCGATCCTCAATTCCGGTCCGCCTCGAGTCTGTCGATGGTCGCGGACATCTATACGCTCGACGAGCGGACGGTGCGAATCGTAACCACGAGACCTGCTGCCGATCTACCTTATGTACTTGCCTCGACTCATGCGGCAATTGTCAATCCGGTCGCGCTGCAGAACGGTGTTGACCTCTCGGCCGAGACCGCAGGGTCCGGGCCCTACGAGGTCGATCAAGTCAGGCGTGGCGATCGGATTACATACCGCAGAAGCGAGCAGTATTGGGATCCGTCGGCACAGCAGTCGGCAAGATTGGAAGTGTTGGGAATAACCGACGAGAACGCCCGGCTCAATGCACTCCGCAGTGGGCAAGTGGACCTGATCCCTGCGCGGCCCGGACAAATCGACGATGTCGAGGCGTTGGCACAGCAACCGCAGTATCGCGTCTATAGCTTCCCGACTGCAATGTATTACTCGATGGTGTTCGACATCGGGCGGGAGGGCGTGGACGACGCCCGCGTACGGCAGGCACTCAACCATGCGGTCGACCGCGAGTCGATCAATGAGGGGTTGATGAACGGGAAGTGTTCGCCCACTTCACAACCTCTGGTGTCGGGAGTTGTCGGCCACAACCCCGATGTCGAGAACCTGTACGAATACGATCCGGAGAAAGCCCGGCAGCTTCTGCGTGAGGCCAGCATCCCGGAAGGCTTTCGGCTTCGAATCGTGTACATCTCGGGCCTGTCTCCCATCCAAGAGATGATCACCGCATTGCAGGCGCAACTCTCCGATGTCGGCGTCGACGTGGAGATACTGGCCATGCCTGCGGGAGACTCGCAGCGGAAGTTCGCGGAAGGTGGCTATGAGAACGTCAATGCTCGCGTGACCTACGCGATGCCGTCGCAGACTCTTCTGGGGGCCTACCTCGAGCCGAATTACTTTCCGACGGCGCCTTCTGCGGAACTGTCCGACGTGATCATAGCGTCGTTGAATCCCAATCTGGGTGACGAAGAACGCACACAGCTGGTATCCAGGGCGTCGGGAATAGCCGCCGAACAGGCGTACGAGCTCTTTCTGTGTGGAGGGCCGACGGTAGTTGCATCGAGTGACAAGGTTGTCGATCTTGAGCGCCTCGGGCATGTCGATTTTTCTGGGGTGATGGACATCCGCTACATCGGCAAGGCTTCGTGATCGCATTGCCGCGAGCCCGGCCGGTCGGATTCTGAAAGGTGCACGATGACGACAGGACCGAGCCGGAACTACCGTGCGTCCAATGAGCAGACAACCTATTCTCCGGCGTTGTGGCACGAGCGGAGGCGACGCTCCTCATCGACGAGCGTCCCTGTGCTATGAGTTGCCTGTTCACATTCTGGGGCAACTCATCTGGTGCCGACGGCAAGTGAAAGCTGAACACGGCACGGTATCTCAATATCGTCCCTGGCTAAGCTAAGCGAGGACGCAGTATCACCGGACGGAGCCGTCGATATCGTGTCTGGCGACAAGCGCAGCTCACATCTGGTCGTGTGCAGCTGCGGGCACTGACGGATTGGCGCGATGCGGTGACATCTCTCACGAGGGCACTCGACCAGGGTGTGCGAAATCGTTTTACGGCGACGTATTTTGCCCCGATCGAGTGCGGTTGGTGGATGATTGTCGCTCATCGTGTGTGTCGTGCCGGCCAGGGCATCACGCGGTGTCGTCGGCTTCCATCCTCACCGGGTGTACAGACTTGGGTTTGGCGGCGGCGGCCTCCTTGATAGGGTTGCAGATCGAGCGGTCCGAACTCGTCGAGACAGAAAATTGCCTGTGGCTCAACGGGTTTACTGCGCGGTGTATCCGCCGTCCACGATGTACTCCCCACAGTGATGAACGACGCTTCGTCGCTCGCCAGGAACGCGATGAGGCCGGCCACTTCGTCCGAGGTGCCGAGCCTGCCCATCGGTGTCAGCGTTGCCATTCGCTCGCGTCCCTGATCCCCGAGGGTGGGCGTGTCGATGAAGCCGGGATGCACCGAGTTCACCCGGACGCCCTCCCGCGCCAAGGCGACGGCGGTGTTCTTTGACAACGTCCGCACGGCGCCTTTCGCGGCGGCATACGCCGGGGCGGATCCGAAGCCTCCGACGATGCCGAACATCGAACTGACGTTGACGACCGAACCGTAGCCGGACACCTTCAGAGCGGAGCTTGCCGCACGCTGACCGAGAAAGACTCTGGTCTGCGACACCGCGATGACCCGGTCGTAGAGCTCCGTAGCGGTGCCCTCGATCAGGTCCGGATGGGCGATACCCGCATTGTTCACCAGGATTCCCAGTGCACCGGAGGTGTCGACCGTCTCCGCGATCGTCTCCTCCCATTCCGCTTCCGACGAGACATCCAGATGCCGATACACGGACCGACCGCCGCCGGCCACGATCGACTGCGCGACAGTGGCGCCGAGGTCGTCCTCGATGTCGGCGACGACCACGGCACCCCCTTCGGAAGCGATGCGTTCCGCGACCGCACGGCCGATGCGGCTCGCCGCGCCGGTCACCAATGCCACCTTGTTTTCGAACCGACTCATCGACTCGCTTCCTTCTCGTGGATGGACAGTTCGGTCATCGTTCCTCCGATGGTCAGCGGATGAGGGTTCCGCGAGGACCTCGTCGCGGGCCTCAGCGCTCGCGCCGTAGTGATCGCAGGGCGCACGGACGGCGCTGAGCGAGCCGTGTGTGATGGAGTTTCACCCACCGACGAAGGATGAGCGCGGTACATGCGTGCTTTCGACCTCAGTAACGGTGTCACCGATGGCATGAACGAAGCCGGTCTCGTTGTATCGATGATGCAGCTCATCGATCGAACTACGTCGACATTCGGCCCTCCAGGCATCGAGCCGGAGTTGAACGAAGAAGGATAACGGAGGAGAGCGCGATGAAGGTATCCCTACATCAAGGAAAGCTATTCAGTACTGATCTTGGTGCGGGATTGCTCTATCTTTGTCAATCAGCTCGCCCGGCTCGGGGCTACACCTCTCTTGGGGTGACATCGGTGGCTCAGCGACCGACGTCCTACGACGGGGCGGCTGAGTGAGCGACCGGTGTGACGCCAGGTTTATTGACGCACTGCTTGGTACGCGACGGCGCTATCGGCGCACATGGAAGTCGACAGATTGGATCCAGTGGAATGGCGAACTACCAGCCCGTCGGTATCGGAAGCACAAGATCGATGATCAACGCTTCGGACGCCCGCTCCGTGTTCGACGAGTCCCTGTCGCGCGCGCGCACGACAGCGGAGCTCGGCACCTTCATCTCATTGGCGGAGCGGGAGCCGATCGGGGGGCGCGGCCGACTGGCCGGAGTTCCGTTCGCGGTGAAAGACAACATCGACACGGCGGATCTTCCGACGTCCGCTGGCACCCCGGCGCTTCGTAATTCACGTCCGGGTCGCGACCACGTCGCCGTTCAACGCTTGCGGCAGGAAGGTGCTGCGTTACTGGGCAAGACCAATCTGCACGAGCTCGCATTTGGTGTCACGTCGAACAATGCAGCCTTCGGACCGGTGCGAAACCCATACGATCCGTCTCGCTCGGCTGGAGGGTCTTCTGGGGGTTCGGCGGTGGCGGTAGCGACTGGTTGTGTGCCGTTCGCACTGGGAACGGATACCGGCGCGTCGGTTCGCTTGCCTGCCTCCTACTGCGGCGTTGTGGGTTGGCGACCGACTGTCGGTCGATGGGGCAGTGACGGCATGGTTCCGGTGTCGCGCACGCGTGACACCGTCGGTGCTATGGCTACCTCGGTCGCTGACATTCTGGAGGTCGATCGCATTGTGACCCGAGAACGATTCCAAGCGCCGCTGGTGAATCATCTGCGTCTCGGTGTCCCGGATTCCGGGTTCTTCGATGACCTCGATCCGGAAGTGGCGACGACTGTCGGCACTGCCTTGGATCAGCTTGCTGATGCTGGCGTCGAACTGGTGGAGCTCGACTTTTCGGTCGCGCACGAGCTCGATGAGGAGTGCGGGTTCCCTATCGTTCTGTTCGAGATGGCACGCGATTTACCGAGGTACCTCGAGGAACTGCCTGGCGTCGAGAACTCTTTGGGGATGGAGGAACTCATCAACAACGTCGCTTCGCCGGATGTCAAGAGCCTGCTGCAAATCGCTACCGGCGGCGCATGCACTCCGTCGCGGTATCAAGATTTGTTGGCAGTTCGTGAACGACTGCGCCACGCATATCGTCATGCGATGACCCATGACGGCAGGGAGCTGGACGCCCTCATCTATCCCACGTCGCCGTTACTGCCGCCACCGGTAGGCGACGACGATACGACTGAGCTGTGCGGCAGGCAGGTCCCAGTATTTCCTACAGCTTCACGGAACACTCGACCGGGCTCGACCGCTGGAATGCCGTCCATCACTCTGCCGTGTGGACGGTCGTCAGCGGGGCTGCCCGTAGGTGTATCGCTCGAGTCGCTACCCTTCAATGACGATGCATTGCTTCACGTCGCCGGTAGAATCGAACGTGTACTGAGCCTCGCGACGTGAGGGTGATGTGCCCCGAGTTCCGTGGAGTCGAGTTGCTCCGTTTACATTCTGCCCCAGAATTATTCGATCGGCGCGTTGGCGTAGCATCGACCGGCTGATCGTGGCCCAGATCTCGGCGATCACGGTCGGAATGGTTCATCGCCGGGACGGCGGCGTGCGGCGAAGTCGTAGATATCGAGGCAGGACGCGTTGCGGGCGAGGCAGATCGGCGCAGAAGATCAACATCCGTCAGAGGGAGATGCCTCCTGGTTCGATGTGTCGGCGCCGATCCAGTGCGGCCAGCGAAACGATCTCTGGGTCGATGGTGGCGAGGTAGCGGACGAGGGATTCGTATCACCCCCGTACCGTCTAACGGCGCGAGACACTGGCAGATGCATTGTGGTACCCATCGGAAGACTGCGGCCTCGCCAACGCCGCCTGACTGCGACCTGGGATTATCACACTGTCGCGGACGGGTCAGGTGCGAAGGAGGGTTGGTTCAGACCTACGAATCAGCTCGCCCGTGGTTTGTTCTGCAGGCCGAGTGCTCGCACCCAGATGTCGTTGAGAGCGTCGATGGCCTCCTGTTCGGGGCCGTTGTCGCTTCCCGTGAACCACCAGTAGCACTGGTTGCTCGTCATCGACACGAGTGCCGCCGCAGTCGGTTCGGGCTCAATACCTGAGTCGGCGTATCCGAGGTCTTGCCAAACCCGGATCCGGTGCGCGATGCGGTCGATCTGGTTCTCGCGTCCTTCGCGGCGGCTTTTGTTGGTCTCCTCGTCTACTCCCGCCACCTGCTCGACCAATGCATAGAAGGCGGCGTTGGCGCGGTACAACTCGATATATCGCCGATTCGCTTCCCTCAGGTCCTCGACCGGCGCCTCACCGGATTCGGGGGTGCGAAATGTGACTGCCTCGTAGATCTTGTCACGCATCTCGTTCTCGAGTGCTTGGAACGCATCGATTTTCGACGTGAAATAGGTGTAGAAGCTGCCGCGTGCAATACCGGCTTCCCGCACGATGTCGTCGACATTCACTTCGAGATAGCCATCGCGTTCGAAGACAGTACGCGCTGCCTCGAGAATCTCCTGGCGGCGTCGGTGGCCGCGGGGGGTTCCCCGATGTTTGGAGGTCTCTCGGCGCTTGGCCGCGGTCCCGGACGGCGTCCAGCCGCCTCGGGTGCGGGGTTCGTCGCCTGCGGCTTGGTCGGCAGCTGCTCGCGCCGTTGCGGACGGTGCAGTCGTACGAACATCGGATTTGGCCATGCGCAATCCCTCCCACTCGGTCGCCGTGCGGAACGTCGCGAAGTCGACATTGTCGTCAAGTGTATATGCCGTGTCAGGAGCGTCGGGTCCCGTCACAGTCAGCGATTGAATCGGCCCGATCGCAGACTCTGGCCGCCGCCGGTCAGAGCAGCTCCAGGATCGTCGCGTTCGCCATGCCGCCCGCTTCGCACATCGACTGCAGGCCGAAGCGGATCGATCGGTCCTTCATGTGGTGGATCAGTCGGGTCATCAGGATCGCTCCCGACCCGCCGAGCGGGTGCCCCACCGCGATGGCGCCGCCGAGCGGATTGAGCGCGTCAGGGTCCGCGCCTGTCTCCCTCTGCCAAGCGACGGGAACCGGTGCGAACGCCTCGTTGATCTCGAACGCGCCCACATTCGCGATGGTGAGCCCGGCGCGATCGAGAGCCTTCTTCGTGGCCGCGATCGGTGCGGTGAGCATGATCCGGGGATCGTCACCGACGACGGAGGACGTGTGGATCCGCACGATCGGAGTCCAGCCGCGTGCTGCCGCGTACTCGCTCGTCGTGACGAGCAGGGCGCCTGCACCGTCGGAGATCTGTGAGGAGTTGCCGGCGTGGATCACGCCGTCCTCCTTGAACACCGGCGCGAGTTCGGCGAGTGATTCGAGCGATCCGTTTCGCCGGATTCCCTCGTCCTGGTGGTACCCGTCGACGGGAGTGATCTGCCGGGTGAACGCCCCGGCATCGGTCGCTTCGGCGGCCCGCGAATGCGATCGGAGCGCGAACTCGTCGAGCTCGGCCCGCGACAGGCCCCAACGTTCCGCCATCATCTCCGCGCCGATGCCCTGGCTGAACTTCTCCACGTTGTAGCGGTCGGTGACTTCACGCGGATACGAATCCCCGAGGATCGTCGTCGCCGATCCCATCGGGATTCGGGACATCGACTCCACACCACCTGCAACGACCACGTCGTGCTGGCCCGACATGACGGCGGCAGCGGCGAAGCTCACCGCCTGCTGGCTCGACCCGCACGCGCGGGTAACCGTTGTCCCGGGAACGGTTTCGGGCCACTCGGCGGTCAGGGCGGCGATCCGCGCGATATTGCTCGATTGCTCGCCGACCTGGCTCACACAGCCCCAGATCACATCGTCCACGTCGGCGGGATCCAAGGCGCTGCGCTCGGCCAGCGCGGTGAGGACATGCGCAGAGAGCTTCGCGGGATGGATGTCGGACAGTGCGCCGTTCCGGCGTCCTATCGGGGTGCGCACAGCATCGACGATGACTGCATCACGCATAATTCTTCTCCTTCGAATCGCGACACCGTACGTCGCGCTGATATGCCTGTGCCACAGACGGTGTCGTCAGTGGGCGCGCTCGTCGACGATCGCGTCCCGAAGCCGAAGTCGGCTGAGCTTCCCCGTCTCGGTGCGCGGCAGTCCGCGAAACTCGATCGTGCGTGGGCACTTGTACTTCGCGAGTCGGCCGCGGCAGTGCTCGAGCAGTTTCTCGGCAAGCTCCTCGGAGGGGGCGAGGGCTTCCTTCAGCTCCACGACGGCATGTGCCGCCGCACCCCATTCCGGGTCGGGTAGTCCGATCACGGCCGCGTCCTGGACCGCGGGGTGCTCCAGCAGCACCTGTTCGATCTCGGCGGGATAGATGTTGACGCCGCCGGAGATGATCAGATCGGAGCGCCGATCCGAGATGAACAGCCAGCCGTCCTCGTCGAGATATCCCACATCGCCCGTGGTGAAGAAATCGCCCTGACGAGAAGCGGCCGTCTTGGCCGGATCCTTGTGGTACTCGAAGGGGGTCGCGTTCCGCAGGTAGATGGTGCCGATCTCCCGGGGAGGCAGTTCGTTTCCATCCGGGCCGAGCACCTTCAGTGCGGCACCGGGCCATACTCGACCGACGGTTCCGGGGTGCTCCAGCCAGTCCTGCGCCGACACCGCGGTGCCGCCACCTTCGGTGGCCGAGTAGTACTCGAACAGGATCGGGCCCAACCACTCGATCATGGCGTACTTCTCGTGCACCGGGCACGGTGCGGCGGCGTGGACGACGGCTCGCAGGCTCGACAGGTCGTACTGCGCACGAACGGATTCCGGAAGTGCGAGAAGCCGGTGAAACATGGTGGGCACCATGTGCGTATCGGTGACGTGGTAGGTCTGAACGGAGCGGAGGAATCCTTCCGGTGTCCACTTGTCGAACAGCACCACCGTCCGCCCCATGTGGAGCGCCGCGAGCGCGAACCCGTTCGGTGCCGCGTGATACAGCGGTGCCACGACGGCGTGCACTCCCGGGCCGAGCATCAAACCGTGGGTTCGGTGCTGCGCCGAGAACGAGGACGCGAGGGCTTCTTCCGGTCTTACGTGCGGCAGGGCCTTCTTGACGCCCTTGGGACGCCCCGTGGTGCCGGACGTGTAGAGCATGGTCAGTCCCTGCCACCTGTCCTGCGGGTCCGGGTGGCGAGCCAGAAGTGCACCGATGGAACGGAATCCCGGATGAGACCCGGTCGTGAAGCGAAGGCGTGCGTCGATTCCCGCCGAGTCCGCGGCGCCGGCGCCGATCTGTGCCAGCCCCTCGTCCTCGCCGACGAACAGCGCCAGGGAATCGCTGTTGGTGAGGATGTACGCGACCTCGTCGGCGCCGAGATGGAAGTTGAGCGGAGTCAGGTAGAGCCCGATCTGCGAGGTCGCCAATTGGACCGCGAAGAATCCGGGCGTGTTCTGCATGAGCACTGCGACCGTGTCACCGCGCACGAGACCCAGTTCCAGCAGTTCGGCGGCAATCGCGTCGGCCCGAACCAGCAGATCGCCGTAGCTGGTCTCCTGACCGGATGGGTCGATGACCGCCACCCGCGTGGGATCCGAACGCGCGATCTCCCAGAAGGAGACGCCGCCTTCGACGCGATGACCGGCCGTCGGGGCCGGAGACGACGCTGCGTTCATTGCACTTCTCCTGCCGGATCGTGGTAGCCGAGGAGGTCCGCGACGACGTCGGTCTGCCCCTCGTGGCCACCGAGGAACTGGCTGCTCACCCGAGCCCGCTTGTAGTAGAGGTGAGCCACGTGCTCCCACGTGTACGCGATTCCTCCGTGCAATTGGATCATGTCCCGGGCGACCGGAAGGTAGTGCCTGCTCGTGTACGCGAACGCCGACCGCGCGGCGAGGGAGAACTCCGCCGGGTCGTGGGCGAGGCGTCCGGCGTCGCGGACCAGCGCCGTGGCGAGCCGGCTCACCACGTACATGTCCGCCAGTCGGTGCTTGACGCCCTGGTACGACCCGATGGGGCGACCGAACTGGTAGCGCAGCGTCGCGTAGTCGGCAGTGATCTCCACACACCGCTCGATACCGCCGAGCTGCTCCGCGGCCACCGCGTAGGCGAAGTGGTCGACGATGCGCTCGCGGGAGCGCCGCGAATCCGATGCGGCCAGTTCTCGGGACGGTACGGCGTCGAAATCCAGCCGGGCGAAGGCGCGGGTCGGATCTGCGGTGGTCAGGGAGGTGCGTACCAGCCCGGTTGCGTCCGCGTCGACCAGGTGGAAGACCGGAGTGCCTGCGTCGTCGATCGCCTCGACGATGATCAGATCGGACCACGCGCCGTCGAGCACCATGGACACCGATCCACTCAGACCATTCGACGTCGACCGGACACCGGCCGAGGGGGAGGTGTCGTCACGAAGGGCGACCGCCACGGTGATGGTCCCCTGCGCGATCGCCGGCAACAGCTCCGCGCGCGCCGATTCGTCGTCCAGGGCGAGGAGCGCCTGGGCGCCCAGCACGGTGCTGGAGAGGAAGGGCGCGACCGCGAGGCTCCGACCGAGTTCCTCCATGACGACGGCGAGATCCGACAGACTCGAATCCGCCCCTCCGTAGCTGCCGGGTATTCCGATCCCGGTCACGCCCATCTGGGAGGCGAGCACGTCGGCCAGACCGTCGTGGGACCGACCCGGGCTCGTCGTCCCGGAACTGTCGACGAACACCTGAACGGACTCCGTCGGGCATTCGGCGTCGATCGCCTTCCGCAGCGATGCGCGCAGCACTTCCTGTTCATCTGACAACAACAGGGTCACGACTGCCTCCTCTTCTGGATTCGAGTGGTTGTCTCAGTCACGCCGGGTCCCGACCTTCAGGTCGCGGAACGGCACACCCCGGTCCGCAGACGGGTCCTTGGGCAGTCCGAGGACCCGTTCGCCGATGATGTTTCGCTGAATTTCGTTGGTGCCGCCTGCGATCGACGAGGAGGGCGTGGCGTCGATCGCCCGGGACAGCTCTGCACTCTCTCGGTCCCCGTCCAACCATCCCGCGCTCTGCAGCCCGCCGATCCGGACCGCCAGATCCGATGCGCGACGGGCGAGTTCGCCACCGGCGAGCTTCGCCACCGAGCCGAGGGCACCCGGGTCGACACCGCTCTTCTTCATGTCCTGCAGGAGGGCGCCGAAGGCGCGGGTCGCACGCTCCTCGATCACGTGGGAGGCGAGTTCGGAACGAAGGCGTGGATCGCCGATCTTCCCGCAGGTGCGGGCCAGTTCGGCGAGCTTCTCTCCGGACAGGGGATTGGCCTTCGCCTTCAGTGACGTGCCGATCGCGATCCGCTCGAACCGCAGCATCGCGACAGCGGCATTCCAGCCGTCGTTCACCTGGCCCACCACGACATCGTCGCGCACGCGGACAGAGTCGAAGTAGACCTCGTTGAAATACGCTCCGCCGGACATGTCCTTGAGCGGCCGCACGTCGACACCGTCGGCATGCATGTCGACGATGAACATAGTGATTCCCTGGTGCTTGGGCACGGTGGGATCCGTTCGCGCCAGCAGGATTCCGAAGTCCGCGAACTGCGCGCGCGACGTCCACACCTTCTGCCCGGAGATCAGCCAGCCCTCGTCGTCGTGGACTGCCCGTGTCTGCAGCCCGGCGACATCCGACCCGGCCCCGGGTTCCGAGAACAATTGGCACCAGATCTCGTCCCCGCGAAGGAGTTTCCGGAGGTGGCGGTCGCGTTGCGCGTCCGTTCCGAGCTGGAGGATGATGGGACCGCACATTCCCATACCGACGCCGAAGGGCTCGTTCGGAATGCGGTACCGGGACGCCTCTTCCGCGTACGCCTGCTCGTGGGCGACCGTCTTGCCGAGCCCGCCGTATCGCTCGGGCCAGGTGATGGCACCGAATCCGGCATCGAACCGTGCGGCCTGGAATGCCTTCGCCTCCGCGATGTCCGAGACCTCGTGGCGCGGCGCATGTTCGTCGAGCCAGGCGCGCGCCTGTTCTCGGAAGATTTCTGGACTGTCCATGGTCACTCGCCTTTCACCTCGTCGTGAGCACGCCGCGGTCGAGGACGGCGTCGCCGTCGCCGTCGGCCGTGCGGTAGATGGTCCGATCGCCGTCCTTCCACAGGGAGACCGTGAAGGTCTCCCCGGGGAGGACCGGCTTGGTGAAGCGACCGCTGATCGACGCCAACGCTCCCGGGTCGACCTGCAGGGCCTGCAGTGCTGCGCGCGCGGTGATGCCGAATGTGCAGAGCCCGTGGAGAATCGGCCTGTCGAACCCGGCACGGGTGGCGAGCACCGGGTCGGAGTGCAGGGGGTTGCGGTCGCCGGAGAGGCGGTAGAGCAGGGCCTGGTCCGTCCGGGTCGGGACCGCGACGCTGACATCGGGTTCACGGTGCGGTTCCGGCCAGTCCGCCGGTGCTTCCTTCGGTCCACCGAAGCCGCCTGCGCCTCGGAGGAAGCTCGCGCCCTCACTGGTGAAGAGCGGAGCGCCGGAGGCGGGGTCGACGGCGTCGATCGTGGTCCGGATCAGCGCACCGGATCCCTTGTCGAAGATCCCGCTGACGCGTGCGGTCAGGCTCGCCGATCCCTCGACGGACAGGGGCTGATGAAGGGTCAGCTTCTGTTCGCCGTGCACAACCTTCGCGCGGTCGACCTGCCCGATGTCGACGGCCAGGCCCGCCCGTTGCGAGAGGACGATCGCGAAGGTGGGCAGAATCTGCTGTGTGACGCCGTTACTGTTCTCGGTGGTCAGTTCACGTTCGGCTGCGGGATCCAGTTGTCCCGCTCCGACACCGAGGGCGTAGAGGATGGCATCGGTCGAGGACCATTCGACGACGGCCGGACCGACCTGCCGGCCGACGGCACCCAAATCGAGACTCATGCTGGCGACACCGCCTGCTTCTCGGGCTGCCCGTCGATGCCGGCGTTCGGGCGCGCATTCGCCACCAGGCCCGGGATGACGTCGTCGAGTTCCTCGACTCGCCACCTCCGTCCGGAGTCGATGGTGGGACCGGCAGACCAGCCTTCGGCGACGGTGATCCGGCCGCCACGGACGCCGAACACCCTGCCCGTGACCTCGCGAGCCGCAGGAGACGCCAACCACACAACCGTCGGGGCGATGTTCGCCGCGTCGAACGGATCGAAGTCCGGATTCGACTCCACCTGAAGGCCGGCGAAGACGTCCTCGGTCAATCGGCTCAGCGCCGTCGGGTAGATCGCGTTGACGGTGACTCCGTATCGGGCGGCCTCGCGGGCGGTGATCACGGTGAATGCCGCGATCCCGGCCTTGGCTGCACCGTAGTTCGCCTGCCCGGGGTTGCAGTAGAGCCCGGACGACGACGCGGTGTTGATGATGCGAGCATCGACGGACATCCCCGACTTGCTCTGCTCACGCCAATGTCCGAGTGCGACGTGGGTGGGGCCGAAGGTGCCACGAAGGTGAACGCGGATGACCTGATCCCATTCCTCGAACGACATGTTGACGACCGTGCGGTCCCGCAGAATCCCCGCATTGTTGACGAGTACGTCGAGTCGGCCGAATCCGGTCACCGCCGTGTCCACGAAGTTGCGTGCGCCGTCCTCGGTCGCGATGTCGTCCGTGTTGACGAGGGCTTCGCCACCGAGTGCGGCGATCTCTGCCGCCACCTCGGCGGCGGGGCCCGTGTCGCCGCCCGCACCGTCGCGGGATCCACCCAGATCGTTGACGACGACCTTTGCGCCGTGCCGAGCGAATTCGAGGGCGTACTCACGCCCGATTCCGCGTCCTGCTCCGGTGATCGCGACGACCTTGCCGTCCATGATGCTCGTCATTCCATGTGCCTTTCGGTATTCGACGTGATCAACTCCCAGACGGAAGCGGGATCACGATGGGAGAGGTCCCGGCCGATCAGCCGGGCCCAATACGTCTCGGTGCCGAACTCGTCGCGCCACGACCACAGGCGGCGTGTGAACCAGTGCAACGAGCACTCGCGTGTCGTGCCCATGGCTCCGTGGATCTGATGCGCATTCGCGGCGCCCACGGATGCCGCCTCGCCGGCGATGATCTTCGCGATCACGGCGTCCTCGGCGAGACCTGAGGCGAGAGCGGTCTCCGCGGCCATCCGAGCCTGAGCGACTGCTTCGCCGGAGACTGCGATCAGCTGGCCGACGGCCTGGAACGACGCGATCGGCCGGCCGAACTGCACGCGATCCTTGGCGTGCTGCACGCTCAGTTCGAAGGCGCGCTCCAAAGCGCCCGCCATCTGGATGGATCGCATCGCCGCGGCCCGTGCGATCCACCAGTCTGCATCGAGGTCTTCGCACACCGCGCCCGCCTCGGACGCGATTTCGACGTCCCTGAAGGTGACGGTATCGCGGGGCTCGCCGGCCAGGTTCGACCCGTTCACGATCTGTGCGCGCTCGGTGGGCACCACGGCGACGACGGGTCCTCGAGGGCTGGTTGCCAGCACCACGATGTGGCCGCTGACACGCGCCCAGGGCACGTTGGCCTGACTCCCTGTCAGCGTCCATTCGTCACAGGTCTCTCGAGCGTCGAAACTCCCGGGCGCGAGGGCGACGGACAGTGCGCTGTCCGGCAGCGTGAGGCCCGCGGCTTCGAGCAGCGGCCCGGCGAGGAGCACGGTTTCGGCGAGCGGAACCGGTGCAGACGAGTATGCGGCCAGACGCACCATTTCGGCTGCCTCGGCCGGCGTGCCTCCGCTCCCTCCCGCGGATTCCGAGATACCGACGCGCGTGAGTCCGCTCGCCTCGAGAACCGACCACAGGTCGGACGACCAGCCCGACTTCTCGGCCTGCTCGAGCCGCTCCGGCGTGCAGTACTCGGCGAACATCTGCAGCGCGGTGTCGGCGAGGATCGGGTCGACGGTCACTGTGGTCATCGGGTGAGCTCCTTTGCTGCGACGCTGCGGAGGATTTCCGTGGTCCCGCCTCGAATGGTCAGCGCGGGCAGCGTGAGGATCGTTGTCGGGAGAAGGTCGCGAGTGGTGCCCGAGGTGTCGCCCGGTTGCCCGGCGGTCAGGTCGCGGATTGTCTCGGCCACCTGCTTCTCGAACACCGTGCCGAGATCCTTCACCAGCGCGGCCTCTGCGGCAGGCGCTCCACCGCGGTCGATCTCTCGCGCGACTGACAGCGACAGGTTGTACACGGTGCGGTATCGAGCGGTGATACGACCGATCGCGTTGCTCGTGGCGTCGGACTCGTCGACCAGTCTTTCGCGAAGCAGGGCCCGGAAGAGACCGTAGGTGGACAGCCACCTGTCCGGCCCCGAACGCTCGTACGCCAGTTCCGAGTTCACCTGTCGCCAGCCGTCACCGGGTTCGCCGAGTAGGTCCTGGTCGGCGACGAACACATCATCGAAGACGACCTCGTTGAAGTGATGGCTCCCGTCCAGGCTGATGATCGGGTTGATCTGGACCCCGGTACTTTTCAGGTCGACAAGGAGCTGACTGAGCCCTGTGTGACGGTTGTCGGTCATCGGGGCCGTCCGGCAGAGGACGATCGCGTAATCGGCGGTGTGGGCACCCGAGGTCCACACCTTGGTGCCGTTCAGCTGCCAGCCGCCGGCAACCTTGCGCGCCGAGGAGCGGATCGAAGCGAGGTCGGAACCCGAATCCGGCTCACTCATACCTATGCAGAACGTGCAATCCGCGTGTGCGATCCGGGGGAGGAGGCGCTGTTTCTGCTCCTCGCTGCCGAACTTGACGATGCTCGGTGCGGATTGCCGGTCCGCGACCCAGTGTGCGGACACAGGTGCCCCGGCGGCGAGCAGTTCGGTCACGACGACGAAGCGTTCCACCGCGGTGCGGCCGTGGCCGCCGTACTGCCTCGGAATGGCCATGCCGACCCACCCGCGTTCGGCGAGCAAGCGGCTGAACCCGATGTCGGCACGGTGGCCGAAATCGGTCCAGCGGTCGTCCGATCGCTCGGAGTTCTCGGCAAGGAAGCCGCGGACCTCCGAGCGAAGCTCGAGCTCGTCGGCGGATAGTGCTGTCGGTGGAAAGTACATCACTTCTCCAGATCTTCGGCTGTTGAGGCCGCTCACCTGTTGCGGGGGAAACGATTTGCCGAGCAAAAAGTCCCGATCGATTAAGTCGACATTAGTGTCGACTTTTGTGAGACTACCCATGTGCCAGGGGTCCGGCAAGGCCTGTGTCGGTGACCGCGGTCAACCGTGGAAGAAGTCGACAACGTTGTCGACTATCCGTAGAGTGACCCACACTACTGCTTTGTGTCACGAAGAAGGGATCGAACTTTGACGCAGACCCAACCCGCGGAGCGAGGTGTCTCGTCGATGGTGCGTGACGACCATGTCGCCGTCCTCGAGTTCAGCAGGCCGCCGAACAACTACTTCGACCTCGAGTTGCTCGAGAGTCTGGCGGACACATGCGAGGACCTGGCCGCAGACGGCCACACCCGCGCGATAGTGCTGCGCAGCTCAGGGCGAGTGTTCTGTGCCGGAGCCGATTTCGCCGCATCGGCCGGTGACCGGGACCCCGGCCCCCTCTATGCGCAGGCTCTGCGCCTGTTCCGGCAGCCGCTGCCGATGATTGCGGCAGTCCAGGGCGCCGCGATCGGTGGCGGCCTCGGTCTCGCACTGAGTGCCGACTTCCGGATCTCGTCACGGGAGGGCCGCTTCGCGGCGAACTTCGCACAGATCGGAATCCACCACGGCTTCGGTCTGTCGGTGACGTTGCCCGAGGTCGTCGGCCGACAAACAGCGATGGAACTGCTGTACACCGGACGACGGATCGCTGCCGCCGATGCGCTGTCGGTGGGTCTGATCGACATGCTCGTGGATGACCCCTCGCAACTTGTTGCCGAGGCCCTCGCGTACGCGGCCCGTATCGCGTCGTCCGCGCCGCTCGCCGTCCGATCGATCAGGCGAACACTGCGAGCCGACCTGGCCTGCAAGCTTGCCGACGCCGTCGCCCACGAATGTGCTGAGCAGCAAGAGCTTTTCACCACAGAAGATTTCCGCGAGGGAGTTCGCTCGGTCGCAGAACGCCGCACAGGAAGGTTCATCGGACGATGACCACTTCGAACACTGCCACGTCTAGCTCCACGAGGGGACCGCTGTCCGGTCTCCGCGTGATCGAACTGGCCGGAATCGGCCCGGTTCCACACGCAGCGATGCAACTGGCAGACATGGGCGCAGACGTCATCCAGATCGGTCGGCCGGGATCGACCGTCGAGGTCGGCAGGGGCTACAAGAAGCATGTTGCTCGCGGCCGGAGGCTGGTCGAAGCCGACTTGAAGAATGACGCCGACATTGACCATGTCATGCGATTGGTCGTGAAGGCCGACGTTTTCATCGAGGGGTTCCGCCCTGGAGTCACCGAGCGCCTCGGACTCGGCCCCGAAGAGTGTGCTGCACGGAACCCGCGGCTGATCTATGCGCGGATGACGGGCTGGGGACAGACGGGGCCCGCTGCGCAGCGCCCCGGGCACGACATCAACTACCTCGCCATGACCGGACACCTGCGTGCGCTCGCCCGCAGAGGAGAGCGGCCGTTCGTGCCCCTGAACCTGGTCGGTGACTTCGGTGGGGGTTCGATGTTCCTGCTCACGGGTATTCTGGCTGCACTTGTCGAGCGGTCGACGTCCGGTCGAGGCCAGACGATCGACGCCGCAATGGTCGACGGAGCCGGAATGCTGGGCCAGATGATCTGGGCGATCCGCGGTGAAGGCCAGTGGGGTGAGCCGGGAACGAACATGTTCGACGGCGGTTATCCGCACTACGACACCTACGAAACCGCAGACGCGCGATACATGGCGGTCGGAGCGCTCGAACCGGAGTTCTTCCGGCAAATGATCACAGGCCTCGGGCTCGACGCCGAGTCGGTCCCGGGTCCAACAGAGCCTGCCCGATGGGGGGAACTGCGAGAGATCCTCACTGTCACCTTCCGGACGCGTACCAGAGACGAGTGGACGAAGATCTTCGGCGACTTGGATGCCTGTGTGACACCGGTTCTCGACTACGACGAGGCACTCGTGGATGAACATCTACGCGCCCGGAGTGGGCTGATCGAAGTAGGTGGCGTCCCTCAACCTGCGCCGGCGCCACGATTCGCTCGAACACCATCGGCGATGCCGGACCCCGCACCGGTCATGCCTACTCCGATCGACGAGGTATGGCCCTGAAGCGCCTGTCGCCCCGGTGATCTACGCCCCATGGTCGTGGCCCTCCGTCGCAGACGCCGGTCTGGAACTCGGTGGATGTTGGGATTGAGTTCGATTACTAAGTGTGCCAACAGTGTTGGAGGTCATAGTCGTTCGCGAAGCTCGTTTGCTCCGGCGTGCACCTCCGTCGGGAGCGCTCTGAATCCTTCGAGGGATTGACTAGTGACGACCCTCACATTAATGTTTGTTATCGACATCATTGTCGATTCAAGGCCCGCTACAAGGCGGACAATTCACTCATGCCGGGGATGAACGAGATCTCCTCGTTTCACCCTGGATTTCCCGAAGGAATCCCGTGCAGAAGACCACAACTCTCGATGACCATGGCGGGAACGGCCCCGCGGTGACAACAACGCCTTCGCCGCTGGTCAGCCCGAAGCGAGCCTGGAGTATGACGGGCCTCGTACTTTTCCTCTACGTCGTGAACTATGCCGACAAGGCAGTGCTCGGCATCATCGCCAAACCACTCTCGGAAGAGCTCGGACTCACCAAGGCCGAGATCGGCATGATCGGGTCATTGTTCTTCGTCACCTTCACCATCGGAGGGTTCTTCGCGGGAGCACTGAACAAGTACCTCACGCTCCGGTGGGGGCTGGCACTGCTCGCGGTCATCTGGTCACTCACGATGCTTCCGATGGTAATCAGCGGCACACTCGCGGTGCTCGTCGCGAGCCGTATGGTCCTCGGACTCTTCGAGGGCCCGGTGACATCCCTGATGCACACCGCGGCCTACTCATGGCACCCATTGGCCAAACGCGGGCTACCCAGCGCGCTGCTCACCGGCGCAGGTTCGCTCTCGAAGATCCTTCTCGCGCCGGTCCTCACCTGGATCACCATTGAGTTCGGATGGCGTGCGGCGTTGTTATCACTGGCTGGGTTAGGCGTGGTGTGGGTGGTGTGTTGGCTCATCGGATGGCAAGAAGGCCCGTTCACCAGAACCGCGACGACAGCGGACAGCCCCGTTGAATCAGGTCAGGCGACCACCTGGACCGAGCCATCGGTGCCGTGGCGCACGATTCTGCTGAACCGAACCTTCCTCAGCTGTGCACTGATGACCGGCGTCGTGTATGCCCTCACCGCAGTGGTCTTGACCTGGCTCCCCACGTATTTCGAAGAGGGGCTGAACTTTTCGACTCTGCAGGCGGGCTCGCTGTTTGCGGCCCCCTCTGTGGTCGGCTTGATTCTGATGCTCACTGCCGGCTACACCACCGACAGGCTCGCCCTTCGCGGCGTGAGTACTCGGATCATCCGAGTAATCGTACCGGTGGCGGGCGTAGTGCTCTGCGGCGTGACCCTGATTTCACTCCCCTCGATCAAGGCCCCCATCGTCGCGGTTGTGGTTCTATCGCTCGGCTATGGACTGGGAGCGATTGCTCTTCCCCTGATCAGCACGGCGATTTCGTCGCTGTGCCCACCGCAGCAGACAGCGGGCACCATGGGTACCTTCATGGCTTTGGTCGCGGTGGGAGGATTGATTGCTCCGTACGCAACTGGCGTAATCGTCGACAACGCTGCCTCGGCTGCCGAAGGGTACTCGCAAGCCTTCCAAGGTGTCGGGTTCCTCTGTGTTGCTACTGCGATTGTGGTGTTGTTGCTCGCCAATCCCGAACGGGATGGGCAGCGAATTCGATCCGGTGCAGGAACCGCGACGATCGTTCGCTCCGAGTAGCACGGCCCGCTGCAGTGATCGTCGTCCGCAGTTCTCTCGACCTGGTGCTGTCGCGTAAGCCGTCTGCGCGCGTCAATCGCTGGACCGTGCACCGGGCCACCCGGATCCTGCGATTCAGTTCGCGGAGACCTTGCGGGCACTGTGGACGACGAAACCCTTGCCGTGGACCCGCGGATCAGTTCTACAAGTTCGGCGCGGAGGATCGCGCGTGGTGAGGCTCGCGAGTTCTTGCCGCAGCATGTCGGGGCGATATGCACGGTGGCTCGACCCGTAGGCGGTCTTGGGGACGTCGCTGTAGTCGACCGACACTTGAGTTTCGTGCCCTCCACTACCGCGAGAAGCGCCGCCGATTTGGGCGTAATGTCATTGGCGCGACGCAACTCTCAGATTCGAAGTTCGGGTTCGGTGATACGGTTCTTCTCGTCGGTTGTCGACATCCGGGCGGTCGCCGCCGACTACTCGGACTACTGGCGGAGTCCAGCGACATGCTCGACGAACCGATTCCCGTGGCGATCGAGACCTCACGCGGCGTGCTGGTCGCTGCACTGCGCGGATCGGGGAGAATCGTCCAGGACATCAACCCGATGGCGGTGGCTCGCTATCGCGATCGGGGCTCGATGGCACGGAAGAAGTCTGATCACGTGGACGCGATGACGCTGGCGAACATCCTGCGCACCGATGCGCACGCGCACCGGACACGGCCCTCGGGCAGCGATCTCGCGCGGGCGATCACAGTGCTCGCCCGCGCCGCCCAGGATGCGATCTGGCGGCGCACCATGGCCACCCAGGAACTGCGGGACTGCTTGTCGTCTGCCATGAGCATGGGCTCTGTCGCAGATTCCGTGATGCCGCTGTTCGGCGTGTTGCCGCACGGGCTCGGCGCGGAGGGGTAATGGTGGCGGGCGTGCGCTGGTGATCCTGTTCGGGAGTTGATTCCGCATTTGGCTGATCTGCTGATCAGGGATGTCGGTAGCGGCGACTCCGCCGTTGTCATCGAGGCTGCCGTCGCTGCCGGGTCAGCGCGGTGTCCTCGCTGCAAAACCGACGCATGTCCTCAGCTGGCTGCGGTCCGCCGCCATGTCGGTGCGTTCGCCGTCATGATGCGTGACCGGCGCGGCGACCGCCTGCAGGACTGGATCGATCGGGTCCGCGCCGATGATCTGCCCGCGCTGCACTCGTTCACCACCGGCGTCGAACACGACTTCACCGCGGTGGCTGCTGGGCTCACTTTGGCGTTCAGCAATGGTCCTACCGAGGGCGCAGTGACACGAATCAAGGCGCTGAAGAGGCAAATGTATGGCCGAGCCGGCCTGGACCTGCTGAGAAAACGGGTTCTGCACCCCAACTGAACTCGTCCGGTCAGCGGGGCCGGCGGGATGGGCCGGGTGGCGCACATGCGACGACGCTGCAGTTGCCGAACTGCTCGACGCCACACCGTCCACCGCCACTGGACCGGAGAACGCGCCGACGCCGACCTGCTCGCCCTGGCCCGCAAGCGCCGCGCATTCGCCAAGTATGACGCCGTCATCGCCAGTCAGGGCGGCCTGCACGTGCTCTACGGTGCACTCGCCTCGCCGGCACCATCGGCACCTGGGCGAAACCCACCGATATCTCGACCTCAGGCCTCTCCAACACTCACATCGTATGAGTATCAGCATCCTTCACGGAATCTGCGACAGAGCCCATCAACCTGGCAAGCGACAGTGCGAAAGATGCGACAGCTAACGTAATGAATTGAGTGGGCCTGGCGACCTGTGTCCGCGAATCGTCACTCCGGGACCACTTGATGAGGAAGCTTCGGTTTACCGCGGTAAACCAACACTCCCCGAACCAGCGCTGATTTCGTGTCACGAAGCAAGTGGGGAGGGTTGCGCAAGAACCTGCGTTTCGTGACGGTCGCTGGTACGGTCATTGGCTCCCGGCCTTCATTTCACATGGGGACGAACTCACTCGCCAAGCCGACTCGATCGTGCGATATGAACGCGCTCGGCACGACGCAGCGTCCGATCACAGGTCTGACGATGCTCGTTCGTAGCAGGCAACCCAAAGTGGTCAGTGAAGAAGACGCCAAGGAACTGTCCGAGCTGATTCCGACCGGCGCACTGATCGACGTCACCGGAGCCGGTCATAGTCGCCGGCGACGACAATGATGTCTTCAGTGGCGGATTTGAGGTTTTCTGGACAAAGACGTTGTCTCACCGCGCCAATGAGTCCGGAGCAATGTCGACACCTGTCGCCGCGGTGAAAACAGTTGTGCTGTCAGCTCCTAGGGTTGTTGAGACCACGGACATCGGATACGGCAGGTGCTTGACCCATGGTCTGCTCGATCTATCAGGTGTCGTTCTGTGCTCACACTGAATCACTCATTCGTTGCTCGTTGCTCTTTCACCTGCAATACCGGATAGTGCCTCGTCTGCTCGAGATGACGCCGTGTCGAATCCATCGTCCTGTCGCGGCATTGCCTTCATATCGTTTGCTGCGAATGTGGCCGGCAGTGTGATCTCGAGCGTCTGCTCGAGCACGGCAGCAAGTTCCTCGTCCGGATGGGTCACCCAGTAGCGGTGCGCTGCCTGTACGGCAGACACCGTCGCGTGCCCAACTGTGAGAGGTACGAGGTCATCGCACGAACTTCCGGTGCTTCGTGCCACGTAATCGGTCACCTCGGTGCGCCACGCGTTCATCCGCATGGTGGTGTGAGTCTGCACCGCGGGCACATCGAGAACCAGTTGTGCGCGGTGCAGCGCCCACTCGCGTTGCTCGGGAGGGAACTCGAGTGCGGCGATGACTGCGCGGATCAGAGAGTCTCGGCACGGTTCCGATCTACCGGTGCTCGATTCCAGCCCATCATGTAGTTGCGCCAGTTCGGCCGATGATTCCACCCATAGTACGTCTGCTTTGGTGGGGAAGTAGCGGAAGAAGGTTCGGCGGCTGATTCCCGCGGCGGCCGCGATGTCGTCGACGGTGACTTCGTCGAATCCTCGCTGGAGGAAAAGAGTTTGAGCCACTGCGGCAAGTTCGGGTGCGCTGGTGGCTGCCGGGCGCCCCCATCGTGCCCCGTGTTCGGTTCGTTCGTCCCCCGGTTCGATCATGGGCCCAGTTTTGCAGAGAATCGGTGTCGGTTCGGTTCCATGGCGAATCAAGCCACATTTGGCACCCTATGTCATATAGTGAGGCGCAGATCACAGCCGCACCACCGAATCGAGGAGTGGACATGGGCAAACTGGACGGCAAGGTCGCCTTCATCACCGGCGCTGCCCGCGGACAGGGGCGAAGCCACGCACTCGAGCTGGCGAAAGAGGGCGCAGACATCATCGCCGTCGACGCCTGCCGTCAGATCGATACCGTTCCCTACAGCACCGCAACCCCTGACGATCTCGCCGAAACCGTGCGTCAGGTCGAAGCACTCGACCGTCGAATCCTTGCCTCCGAGGTCGATATCCGCGATTTCGACGGGCTGAAGAGGGCTGCAGATGATGGTGTCGCCGCGCTGGGCCGAATCGATATCGTGCTTGCGAACGCTGGTATCTCCACGATGGCCCCGACTCTGGAGATGACCGACGAGATGTGGACGACGATGATCGACGTCAACCTCACCGGGCAATGGCGAACGGTGAAAGCCGCCGTACCGCACATTGTCGCCGGAGGACGCGGTGGCTCGGTAGTGCTGACGAGCTCGCTCGCGGCGCTGTGGGCGAACGAGAACATCGCACATTACAGTGCTGCCAAGGCCGGTCTCGTCGGATTCATGCGCGTGCTGGCGAAAGAGCTTGCACCGGAGAGTATCCGGGTCAACACCGTCCACCCGACAACGGTAGCGACCGATATGATCCTCAACGACGCCACGTACCGGCTTTTCCGTCCCGATCTCGAGAACCCGACCCTCGAGGACTTCAACGAGGCCGCACGGACTCTCAATGCTCTGCCGATCCCAGCGATCGAATCCGTCGACATCTCCAACGCCATCCTCTATCTCGTCTCCGATGACGGCCGTTACGTCACCGGCACGCAACATGTCGTCGATGCCGGTGGTCGGCTCTGACTGCGTCGCACCACCACCAACACCCCTCCTTCATGCGAAAGGACTCTCATGGGACTCCTCGACGGCAAGGTTGTGCTCATCACCGGCGGCGCCCGGGGTCAAGGCCGCGCGCATGCGCTCGTCTCGGCTCGTGAAGGCGCAGACGTGATCCTGGTGGACATAGCAGACCAGATCGCGAGCGTGAATTATGCCATGGCACGCCAGGAAGATCTGGCAGAGACCGTGCGGCAGGTCGAAGAACTCGATCGGCGTGCCCTGTCGATCAGCGCGGATGTTCGCTCGCAGGAGCAACTCGATGCCGCCGTATCCCAGGGCATCGCGGAGTTCGGGCACATCGACATCTTGATCGCCAACGCCGGCATCTGGACGAAGGCCCGGTTCTGGGAAATGACCGAGGAATCCTGGAACGACATGATCGATGTCAACCTCACCGGAGTATGGAAATCCGCAAAAGCCATCGCGCCCCATATGATCGAACGGCAGACCGGGTCCATCGTCATCACGTCGTCGGTCAACGGACTCGAGCCGGGCATGGACTATGCCCACTACGTGTCGTCGAAGCACGGCGTGATCGGGCTGATGAAGAACATCGCGCTCGAACTGGCTCCGTACGGTGTGCGGTGCAATTCGATCAACCCGGGTGCGATCCGGACTCCGATGACCGACCATCAAGGTGCGTGGGACATGTTCGCAGGCCACGAAGGCGGCACAGAATCAGAGATGATCGAAGGTGGCTATCATTTCCACGCGCTCAAGGGGCACACGTTCATGCCACCCGAGGTGATCGCGAACACCGCCCTGTACCTCAACTCCGAACTTGCCGCGAGCGTCACTGGTGTGACGATCCCCGTCGATGCCGGCCACATGCTGCTGACCGGCGTCAATCCGGATCCGGTGAAGTAGCCGACCGGAACATTCGATGAACTGAAGGGTGACTTCCATCGATTTCCCTCCGGTCGTTCCACGTGATGGGCGCGATTCCGTATGACATGCGTTCCATCGAACTGGCCTCCGCATTGCGGATTGCGTCTATCTCCCGCACAAACGCCATCGACTTGTCCATGTCGGTCTGTTCGGGGAGGCTGGAAAGGCGGACTGGGCGACCGACTCGAGCCCTGAGCCGTTCGCAGTAGCTGCTCGGCGGTACGGTATCACCCTGGCGGGCTCCCTCGGTCGGTGCGGATCGTTTCACCGCCGACGAGCTGATTCGTTCCACGTCGCCGCCACAGCACCCGCATTCCCCGCTGTGGGGAACTTCCTCGGCTGCGAGTTCACCGAGGGATCGCCGGCGCGCAGGGCCTCGTCGATGAAACCGTGCATGCACGAACAGGGGTCTTGTCAGCAGGGTGCAGACAGAACGCAAGTGCTACACCGTATCGACGTAGGCGGCGGCGGGGCGGGGCAATGCCACCTGCATCTGCGATGACGAGTCGAGCTGGATGCGACCGTACGGACGGCCTTCTTATGGACGAACTGCTCACTTTTCGTGCCGCGCAACCTCACAGGCGAGCTGGTGCGTCGGCTGCTGCCCTCGCCCCGGCAAAGGGGGCTCGGATGCAAGGTCAACCTCGTTCGAGTTGTGCAACCACCGAATGCAGTGCGGCCGTGGTGGTGAGGGTTCGAACCTGTTCGCGGTCCCCGGGGAAGCGGCGGGTGACCGTGTACGTCGGCCGTCCGTCGAGCGCGACGCCGAAGCAGACTGTGCCCACCGGCTTGGCCTCGGTGCCACCGTCCGGGCCGGCGATCCCGGTGGTGGAGACCGCGACGTCAGCCTTCAGGCGGCGTCGGGCGCCCTCGGCCATAGCTGCGGCGACCTGCTCGCTCACTGCACCGTGCGCGGTGATCAACTCGGCCGGTACGTCGATCAGATCGGACTTCGCGTCGTTGGAGTATGCGACGACGCCACCGGTGACATAGGCCGACGACCCGGGGCGGGAGGTGAGACGCGTAGCGATGAGCCCGCCGGTGCACGACTCCGCAGTCGCGATCAGCCGGCCGTCGAGGACGTCGATCAGCTGGTCTTCGATGGTGGAGCCGTCGGTCGAGAAGATCTGGCGTCCATGGTGTTCGGTGAGAACATCGAGAAGACGGCGGTAGACGTCCGCGTCGCCGGAGGCGAATCGGGTCACCATGTCGAGTTCACCGCGTCGAAGACATGTGGTGATCTCGAGTCGGTCGAGGTCGGCGATCTCTGCGTCGGCCCGGCGCAGTGTCTCGGCGAGTTGTGCCTCGTGCAATCCGTAGGCGCGCACGGTTTCCTGCTGCAGGTCGTCGGCTCGGGACAGCACCTCGTCGACTGCAGGGGATGTGACTGCGCTCGGCCACATGGCCTGCAGCTCACCGGGCGGTCCGGGCAGGATGACGATGGTCGGGACCTGCCGGTCACCGGCCAGCGCGGGGATAACCACGCCCGGCGCTGTACCGGTCGGCGGCAGGGCGGTGGCGCCGGTGGGAACCTGTGCCTGCTTGCGGATCCCGATACGCGTCGGCCCTGCGTCGAGGTCCGAGGTGCGCGGGCGGTAGCGGCGGATGATACCCGCGATGTGTTCTTCGAGTTCACGGTCGAGCAGCAGCTCGCGATGACAGAACTCGGCGACGGTAGCGACCGTGAGGTCGTCGGCGGTGGGGCCGAGACCACCGCTGGTGACGATGAGGTCGACACCCTGATCGGCGAGAAAGCGCATCTGGGCGATCAGGTCAGCGGGTCGGTCGCCGCAGATCGTGATGTGGGCGACGTCGACGCCGAGTGCCACGAGCTGAGTGGACAACCACGGTCCGTTCTGGTCGGCGATCCTCCCGGTCAGCACTTCGGTCCCGGTAACGATGATTCCTGCACGTACGCTCACGGCGTCGAGCCTAGTCGGCAGCGGCCATGATCAACGGCGACGGTTCGCGAATCAGACCGAGGGCAAGACGCTGGTGTCGGTTTCGCCACGAAGACACGCGAGGACGATCCCTGTGCCGCGGCGCGAGCCGCACCCAGCAGGTGGGGACGGTCGAGGGCTGGGCCGCATCCGTTGGGTTCAGATCTCCGGCCAGTGATGCTCCAATCCCATGAGGATGAACTCGATCTTGGTGTCGACCACACCCCGCTCACGCCAGGATTGACGCGGTTCGATGATCGACTCGCGGCCCACGGCTTCCTTCACGCGATCGAAGCCGGTGGTGCCGCTGTCGTCGACATTCCGCAATGACTCCACGCCGAGATGACAAGCAAAGACGGTGTCTCCGATGAAGTCGAGCGCGAACAGGGCCTGCCTGTCGGTCTTGTCGTGCGCCGCCAGGGCTCGGGCATACGCAGCGATGACCCCCTCGATGCGGGTGAACGCGGAGGCGTAGCTGTAGACCACCCGGCTGAGTCCGGGAAAGTCGTCACATACCCGCCAACATTCGTCCGCCCAGAGTTGGAGCATCGTGCGCCAGTCCGCTGCGTCATCGTCGGGCACCCGGATTCCGGCAGCAATGTGGTCGAGGCACGCCACGACGATCTCCTCGCGCGAAGCGAACAGACGATACAGCGCCGTGGTCGCCACGCCGAGGCGCCGACCCACAGCGGCCAACGTGAAGCGGTCGAGGCCCTCTCCGAGGGCAGCATCGATGACGTCCTGCTCGGTGAAAGCCGGCTTCCGCCCGGCCTTCTTGCTCAGCAGGACCGGTGAGGCCGCGTTCGTGCCATCAACATGGTCCATGCCGCAATGCTAGTGCGCCAGCTGCCAGCCCTGCGCCTCCTCGAGCCGACGCCAGAACTGAGAGTATGTGCCTCCGGCAGTCAGCAGTTCCTCGTGCGTCCCCTGGCCCTCGATCCGGCCCTCGGCATCGAGCGCGACAATCTTGTCGGCTCCCATGATCGTGGTGAGTCGATGGGCGATGACGACGACGGTCGCCTGTTCGCGCAGTCTCTCTATTGCCGCGACGATGTTCGCTTCGTTCTCGACGTCGAGAGCCGATGTCGCTTCGTCGAGCAGGACGATCGGTGCATTCTTCAGCAGGGCCCGCGCGATGGCCACTCGTTGGCGCTCTCCGCCGGAGATGCCCCGGCCACCTTCTCCGACCCGTGTGTGCCAGCCGTCGGGTAGCCGCTCGGCTATCTCCGTGACGCCGGCGAGGTCAGCGGCCTCCCGGATGTCCGCCTCGGTCGCATCTTCCCGACCCACCGCAACGTTGGCCTCGAGCGTGTCGTCGAACAGATAGACATCCTGGAACACCATCGACAGCTGGCCCATCAGTTGCTCGGACGTCTGTTCGGTCACGGGGAGACCGCCTACCCGTACCAGGCCCTTGTCGGCGTCGTAGAAGCGGCAGAGAAGCCGCGCGATGGTCGTCTTGCCGCTTCCCGACGGACCGACGAGAGCCACCATCGACCCGGGGGACACCGTCATCGATACATTGCGCACCGCCGGCGCGGAACCGATCGAGTAGGAGAAGCTGACGTCGTCGAGTTCCACGCTGCCCGGCGAGGGCAGTGTCCCGGGGCTGCCGGGCTCGGGCAGGGCCTGCGCGGTGAGTACGTCGTCGAGCGCGTCGAGCAGCGGTCGTCGCGACTCCAGACCCATCGCGCTCTCGGTGATGGCCGACAGAGTCGAGGTGAAGCGCAGTGCGAGGCCGATGAATGCCAGTGCCGGGATCGGTTGCAGGACACCGTCCGTGGCGAGCGATCCGGTCACGGTGATCAGCACCACGATCACGCCCTGGGTGACCATTCCGCTGAGAAGCATCCCGATCGTCTCGAGCCACAGCCCTCGCTTCTTGGCCGAATACGCGCCCTCGAGCGCGTGCCCCAGTGGCGCGTAGTCGTCGTTGCGGGCGCAGGAGCGGATGGCGCCCTGGCACTGGGCGTACTCCACAACCCGGTTGGCCAGCGCGGCTTCTTTGGGTTCGTGAATCGACCTGCCCTTGCGCATCAGGGCCGTCGACGCCAAGGTGATGAGGACGAACACCGGCACCGCAGCGGTGAGGACCAGACCGAGCGCGGGGTCCCAGAACCACGCGGCGACGATGATCACGATCGCTGCCGTACTGCGCGAGACGAGTGGCCCGAACATGTGGGCAAAGATCTCGCCCGCCGACATCAGCTCCGACGACACCATTCGGGACAATGCACCCGCCAGCGGCCGCGCGAACCACCCGAGGGGTTGCTTGGCGACCTGGTCACCGACCAGACGATGGAAGCTTCGTAGGAAGTCGAGCGCGACGTCGTAATTGGCCTTGTTGGCCCAGTAGTTGAGCAGGAAGCTGGCCACCGACAGGACGCCGAGCACCCACAGCCAGCCGGCAAGTCCCAGCCCCCAGACCGCGTCGTCCTCTGCCAGTGCGCTGATGGTGGGGAGGAGAGCCGCGAGCGCGAAACCTTCGACCAGGCCCACGATCACGCTGGCGGCGATGGCGGGCCGCATGTTCTCCGGATGCGAGATCATGCGCTGCATCCGGGGGACGATGTCGATCAGCGGAAGTTTCATCGGCGGGTTCCTTCGCAGTCGGTGCCGCCGTCGCGGTCGGTTTCGGCGAGGCGCAACTCGGCCCCGGTCACTCGCCACAAGCGCGCATATTGGGGGTGGTCGAGCAACTCGTCATGGGTCCCGATGGCCGACACACGACCGGAATCGATCACGACGATCCGATCGACGCCCTTGATGACCTCGGGACGATGGGCGATCACCAGAACGGTCCTGCCCCGGACAAGGGTGGACAGGGCTTGTTGGATGTGGTGTTCGGACTCGGGATCCGTGAGGGCAGTGGCCTCGTCGAGGATCAGGATCGGGGCGTCGACGAGCAGCGCTCGGGCGATCGCGATGCGTTGCGCCTGTCCGCCGGACAACCCCGACTCGGTGCCGTAGAGGGTGTCGAAGCCGTCCGGGAGGGCCTCGATGTCGTCGAGAATCCGGGCGGCGGCCGCTGCTTCCCGAACCTGCGTATCGGTGGCATCCGGCCGACCCAACATGATGTTGTCGCGGATGCTGATGCCGAGCAGTTGGGGATCCTGAAGTACGAAGCCGACATGGGAGTACAGGTCGGCGATCCGATCGAGCGGCACCCCACCGATACGGATGGTCCCCGACCGAGGATCGTCGAAGCGCGCGAGCAACGTGGCTATCGTCGATTTGCCCGACCCGGAGGGGCCGATGAGTGCGGTGACAGTCCCCTGCCGAAGGGTGAACGAGGCGTCGTCGACGGCGAGTACCGCATCGGGACCAGAACCGTAGGTGTAGCTGACGCGGTCGAATGTGACCTCGTGAGAACGGAGTTCGTGATCGTGTCCATCGTCGGTGTGCGACAGGACCGGGGTGTTCACCAGATCGACGAGCCGCAGTGCGGCGCCCCCCGCCATCTGCTGGGCCCACATCGAATTCATCAGGGTTTCGAGTGCGTACGGGATCAGGAGTGCGATGAGCGAAGTAGCGAGTACGTCGGCGGTGCTGACGACGTCGCGATGGACGAGTGCAGCACCGACGCCGATATTGATGAGCAGTACCAACGGTACTGCAAGAACGGACGTCCCGAGGGCGGAGACCCGAATCAGTGGTGTGACCCAGGCCAGGTAGAAGTCGTAGAAGTCATCGGCGGCGTCCTGATAATTGCGGTGGGAACGTCCTACGCGTCCGAATGCCTTGACAACCGATATGCCGGTGACGAATTCGACCATCCGCGCCGACACGGTGGACAGTCGCTGATCCATCTCCGCGGTTCTCTCGCCCATGCCGCGCATCGATCCGGCCATCGCCGCGGCATAGAGCGGGATCGTCGCGATCGCCAGCAGTCCCAGCCGCCAGTCGATGATGAAGGCGTAGACCATCAACGCCAGAGGCATCACCATCGCGTTGGTTCCGTCGACAGGCTGGTGGGCGATGAGCTGATGAATGGTCCCGATGTCGTCCTGCAACGCCTTGCGTACGCGTCCGGAGTTGGTGGACGTGAACCAAGCGAGCGGAACGCGGGAGAACCGTCTCACCAGACGGAGTTGGGTGATGTGGCCGAGCTTGATGTCGGCGAAGTGGGTGACGAGCAAGGCGGTGAAGTAGACGACCAGTCGGATCCCGAAGGTGACTAGGAGAACCCGAATCCACATCGCGACCTCGTCGCCGTCGACGGCGGTGTTCGAGTTGTGGGCACTGAGCAGCAGATCGCCGATGCGCACCAAGGCGATATAGGGGACCACTGCGAAGACCCCTGACACCGCCGCGAGGATCCGGCCGACGGTAAGGCGCGCCGACACCGGACTCATCAGTTCTTTCAGTGCGCGGGCACCTGCCTTCCGTTGGTCCTTCTGCTCGTGGGCGGAGTCGGATTTCTGTCGCTGGTCTTCTGATGGGGCAGTGGTGGCAGGTGCGGTGGTCGTCATGGCACTCCTGGGGCGTCGGGGCGAACCGATCGTCGTCGGCAGCGAATCGCTAATAAGGTTAGCGTTGCCATACTTATTTATGAATGGCGTTCACTTTAGAGCGCCCGACTGTAGGACGCAAGCGTGAAGTTCACGCATCCATTGCGCGGCAACGCACTGACATCCGGCCCCGGCAACAACGACACACCCGGCTGTGGCGTGCGCGATCACGCACACCACAGCCGGGTCGATCAGGCTATGCGACAGCGATCTCGTTCGGCTGATCCGGGAGCTCGGTGGATTTCACGATCACACCGGTGGTGAGATCGACGGCGTGAATCGTATTGCTCGCAGGTTCGGTGACGTATCCGATATCGCCGTCGACCACGATGGCCGGGTGCGGGTTCTGCCACTCGTCCGGCCCTTCCCACGGTGCGATCACGGGGTACCGGCCCCTCATCTCACCTGTCGCCGGGTCCATGACATAGATTGACCCGTCGGTTGCGAGAACGTAGGCCTGGTCATTCGGTCCGCGCGCGATGCCTCGCCAGGTGTACTCGATACCGTCAGGCAACTCGATCGCTTCGTACGTGTGCGATTCGGTGTCGATCAAGGCCACCATGTGCAACAGGGAGCCCTCGGCGTCGGGGTCATTCTTGTAGTCGCCGATGATGAGCGGGCTCGTTTCCGACACGTAGGCGTTGCCCATCCGCCCGTATTCGTCAGGAGCGGTGAATTTCTCGAACGCACCGTCGTGGTAGAGCAGCGCCCCGTCCTCACAACCGAAGACCACGGCCTCATCGGCCGCTGTTCCTTCCCCGTGGACGCCGGGGCACTCCTCGCTTCGCGTCACCTCGTTCGAATCCGTGTCGAGTGCCCGCACCCCGGTGCGGCCGTCGGCGTTGCCGATGGTCGTGAGTAGCGTGCCGTCCTCGAGGACGATCGACACCCCGTGGTGGGCTTCATCGCCGGGGACCATCCGGGTCGACGGCAACTCGTCGTTGTTCGTCAGCAGCGCGTCGGTGTCGAACACGACGGTGTTGCTGGTGCCGTCGTCGTAGAGGACGGTCTTGCCATGGTGGCGGACGACGTGCGCCGGAGTCTCGGCCTCGAAGACGAGATCGGTCAGTTCCGGTGTGGCGGTGTCGAGTACCTGGAAGCCGCCGGTGGTCGTCACGAGAAGATGGCGGCCGTCGCCGACCGCATTGAGCCGGGTGAACTCTTCGGAGTCGAACTCGCCGCGAATCTCGAGGGACTCCCCATCGAGTACTACGAGCCCGTTCTCGATCGCGACCGCGATGCCTCCTTCGGCCGAGGCATCGGCGGAGGGTGAAACCGTGGTCGGGTCGGTTACCGTCTGCTCATCCGATCCGCTACACGCGGTTGCCAGCAATGCGGCGCCGACTGCAGCCGCAAGTGCCCCTTTTCCGGGCACATGTCGTAGTCTCATCGATCTTCCTCTCGGTATACGGGTATCAGGGAGAGAGCCCGGCGGTGATGCGCTCGGTGTTGGCACGCATCATCTCCAGGTAGGTTTCGGCGCCTTGTCCGGGTTCTGTGAGCGACTCGGTGAACAGTTCGATCACGTCCACGTCGACGCCGGCTTCGTCGGCCAGGACCTGGACCAGGCGGTCGGGTTGTGACGATTCTGCGAAGATCGCCGGAACGCCGGATTCGACTATGGCGGAAGAAAGTTCGCGAAGGTCGCTCGCGCTGGGCGACGAGAGCGTCGTACCCCCGGGGATGATCGCGCCCACGATGCGGAATTCGAATCGTTCAGCAAGATAACCGAAAACGTGATGATTGGTCACCAGGTTGCGCCGGTCTTGGGGTAAGGAATCGAACGCCGCGGTCATTTCCTTCTCGAGTTCAGCGAGTTCCTCGCGGTAGCGTTCGGCGTTCTCGTCGATCGCCTCCTTGTCGATGCCGTCGATCGATACCAGCGCGGTTTCGAGTGCGTCCACAACGTCGCGCATGCGCGCGGGATCGGTCCAGAAGTGAGGATCGGGTGTACCTTCGTTCTCCTCGGAGTACGCCAGAACGTCGATGGCGTTACCTGCGACGAACGTGTCCACACCCGCATCGGCTGCGCGATCGAGGTGTTGCTGCAGCCCTTCTTCGAGGCCGAGCCCGTTCGATACCACCAGATCGGCTCGACTCAGAAGGCTTGCCTCCTGTGCTGAGATCTCGAAGGAGTGGGGATCAGCATTGGGTTTCATGAGCGTGGTGACCTCGGCGGCATCACCCACCACGTTTTCCACGACGTCCCCGAGAATGTTGGTGGTCACGACGACCGTCGGCCGGCCCTCGTTCTCGCTGGTGCTTCCGCAGCCTGCGAGAACGAGTATCCCTGCCAACGCCGCACCGACCAGAGGGGTTCGTCGCATTATCGTCCCGTCTCCGCGAAGAAGGCTGGTGTGGTGGGTGTTTCGAGCGTGCGGGCAAGCCGTGCATTGTCGGCATAGGCGATCTCGTAGACGACGCCTTCAGCCGGAGCATTGAGATATGCACGCTGCCGGTCGACGGTCAGTTCGACGCCGTCGAGCAGTGCGGGATCTGCGATGCTCCGAGGCAACAGTGGCTCGGTGGCCCCGACCTCATCACCCGAACTGCCGTCGTAGACCCGAACGCGGCCACTTCGATCGAGGGCGACGATATGCTCGTCCGCATCGTCTGCGGCCGACACCCGCAGGAGTGGCTCGGTGGTCTGGATCAGCTGCCAGGTGCGGGCACGGGTGTCGAGTAGCCAGATCCCCTCGTCGCCGGCCGGTGCGGCGACACTCGGCCGCCCTTTGCGATTGTCGAACTCTACCGCGGGCTGCGTGTGGGTCCCTTCCGGGTAGGGAAGGTGCTCGAAGGTCACGTCACCGTCCTCCGCTGTCGCGAGCAGAGCGCCGGTGGCGCATCCGATCACAACTCCGACCCGGGTGGTGATGGTGCCCTGTGCGTCGGGGCATTCGACGCTCGACCCGTCGACGGGTGTCCCATCGGCACGATGGAAACGCACCTCCGTGGCCTGTCCTCGATCTCCTGCATGGGTGACCAGGGCCCCGCCTCCGAGGGGGACGGCAAGTCCTGAATGTTGTCCTGTTTCGATCCGGAACAATTCGCGTATCTCCCCTTGTGAGAGGGCTTCGTTGTCCAACAACACCGCCTCACCGGTGAGAGGGAAGAAGAGGCCGGTCCCACCGACGGTCGAGGTGTTCGATGTCGAAACTGTCGCTGTGCCTTCACCGGTGACGTTCCCGAGCAACTTCGGATCCGCTCGGTAGTAGTGGAAGTGGTCGACGTGGTCCCACGTCCACACACCGCTGTCGACGATGTCGACTCCCTGTGGCGTCGTCGCAAACAGGTATCGTCCGTCGGATGCCACAGCGGACGGTGCGGAGATGGTGCCCAGCTCCGTGGTGGTGTCGTCGAGAAGATCGAGCATGCCGACTGCGCCCGCGGCGTCGATGCTCACCAGGTGCAGTGGTGGCTCGGCAACCTCTTCCGCTCCTGCAATCGCACCGTGGCCATCACCAGTGGATCGATCGGCCTCCGGTATCGGAGGGGTCGAATCGGCCGTCTGAGTTGCGCAGGAAGACAGCGCGATAGTTGCGGCCGCGGCAAAGGCGGTCAGAATCCCGCGTTGTAGCATTGTGTGCTTTCCGATCGAGAAGTTGTTCAGGTCAACGGGTTTCGGCCCAGATGGAGAACGGCGGTTCGCTTCCGATATGGTCGAGTTCCCCGGTCGGGTGCACGCCACGGTCGTGGCGATTACGGAAGCGATTGTGTGCGTTGCGGATGATCGCGGACGCCAGGGCCAGGCAGATGGCGCAGAACGCGATCGATGCACCGGCCGCGGTTCCGGCGTGCCATGAGGTGAGAAGGCCGGAGGAGACAGCCGCGATTCCGAATGCCGTGGCGAGGAGCATCGTCGAGGGAATGCGTGCGGTCCACTGGTGGGCTGCGACGACCGGGCCGAGCAGCAGGGCCACAACGAGGAGCGTTCCGACCGCCTGGTACGACGCGACCACGGCGAGGGTGACAAGTGCAACCAGCATCACCTGTGCGAGCCGCGGGCGGAGACCGAGTGTGTGGGCGATGCGCGGGTCGAACGCGGATGCGACGAAGGAACGGTGGAACTTGGCTGCAATACCGAGCGTAACCATGAGTGCGCATGCGAGGGTGACGATCTCCGCAGTCCGGATCGCGAGAATATCGCCGAACAGGATGGTCGTCGCATCGGTGGCGAAGCTACGCGAATGAGAGACGATGATGATGCCACTCGACAGCATCGCGACGAACAACAGGCCGATGGTCGTGTCATACGACAGGCGCCCTCGCCGTTGCAGGGCGCCGATTGCTGCGCTCATGGCTCCGGCGCTGATTGCTCCGCCCGCCAGCACGGGCAGACCCAGAACTGTGGCCAAGGCAACCCCGGGCAACATTCCGTGGCCGATCGCTTCACCGAGAAAAGCCATGCCACGGATGACGACCCAGGTGCCTACCACACCACAGATCGCTGCGACGAGGGCACCTCCCACAAGGGCGCGGACCATGAAGTCGGTGGTGAAGGGATCGCTCAGCCAGGGCACGAGGCAAGAGCGTAACTGGAAATGACAACGATTACCAATTGCTATAGTCGCATGAATGAAGACTTCGACTTCGGCGTTGACGGCGCGATCCCTGAGCTACGCCTACGACGGACGGGATGTTCTGCACGGTGTCTCCGTGACGCTCCCCCCTGGAACTGTGACAGCAATCGCCGGACCCAACGGCTCAGGTAAGTCGACACTCATCGAGTTGCTTGCGGGAGTGCGAGCTCCACGCTCCGGAGAGATCACACGATGCGGCGCGGTGGCGCTCGTCGTCCAACGGCCATCCGTCCCCGACACTCTGCCGGTAACCGTGTTCGATGTCGTCACCATGGGAACCTGGGCGCGGCGACTGGACCGCCGGCGTGCCCGCAGTGAGGTCGCCGAGGCCATCGAGAAGGTGGACCTCATCGGATTCGAGAAACAACCACTCGCCGCACTCTCCGGCGGGCAACGGCAGCGTGCCCTCCTTGCCCAAGGGATAGTGCAAGAGGCACCGATCCTGCTTCTCGACGAACCCGCTGCCGGGCTGGATTCGGCCAGTCGCCGACGCACGCGCGAGATCCTCGCCGAGTATGCGACCCGTTGTGGAGCGGCAGTGGCCTGCGTGACCCACGATGACGAATCCATCGTGGCCGCAGATCGCGTGCTTCGACTCGAATCCGGACGCACAGTGGTGCCTTGAAGCGAGTGGCCGGTCTTCGCAATCGATGTTCGAGGCCGTGGTTGTGCGCGGCTGTCAGGGCTGGTAGTCGGGGTATTTCGTGTGCAGTTCGAGATAGCCGGCGACGTTCGCCTCGAGCCAGTCGTCGCCGTCGCCGGGGGTGCGGCCGTCGCAGACCGCGTCGCCTTCGATGCAGATTCGTTGGACGGGGATCTCACCGAATTCGCTGCGGCCGCCGCCGAGCGTCACTCCGGGAACAACGGGGCCCGGGAACAGGGTCTCGACACCCCGGGAGTCGCGCGGATCCGAGTACAGGATGCCGCTGATTCGAGCGGGTGGGACGGATCCGTCCTCCGCGATCTCGGCGAGAACGTCGCCGGCGATGGAGGCGCCCTGCGAATAGCCGAGAATCAACAGATCAGCGTCGGGGCAGGTGCTGTGCCGCGCGGTGATGGTCTCGCGGAGTCGCTGATGTCCGATCTGCTTGGATCTGTCGTAGGCGATGGCGCCGTCGTCGTCTATACCGTCGCCGTCGTCGTGCGAGCCGGTACTGGGCATCGGTACGACCACCGCGGGGTAGCGGATATGTTCCACAACGGTGCCCGGGCCGCGATAACGGTCGGAAATTTCCGCGAGCGGCGAGTCCGGGTCGATCGAGTCCGGAGTGCTGAAGCCCTTGCTGCCGTCGACCGCGAGGACGTAGCGGTCGGGGCAGGCGCTCGTCTCGTCGGCAGCAGCGGTGGGCGCGGTGACCAGCGCAGCGCCTGCGGTGGTGATCAGGCCGGCGGCGAGCATGCAGAGAAGGCGAATGTGAGTGCGGGTGGTCCGGGGCATGCGCGGTTCTCCTGGTCGGCCCCCGACAGGCGATGATCGAAGTCGATACTAGCGAACTCGCGGTCCGCGGGCCTGTCTACTTTGTCGCTTTCGGAGTGAAGGTGATCACAGTGCGTCAGGAGGTAGCCCCGTCATCCGCAGGGTGAGGTTGAGCCGGCCCCGCGTCATGCCGAGACCGGGCGGGCAGGAATCCGGAAATACCGACGGCACACCGTGATACGCAAACCTCGACGGTCCGCCGAAGACGAAGAGATCCCCGGATTCGAGCCGGATGTCGGTGTAGGGCCTGCCTCGCGTCTCGCGATTCCCGAATCGGAAGACGCATGCGTCGCCGAGGCTCAACGACACGATCGGTTCGGCGACGTGTTCGTCCTTGTCCTGGTGCATCCCCATCCGGGCGTCGGCGTCGTAGAAGTTGATCAGGGCGGTGTCCGGCTCGTAGTCGTCGGCCGGGCGGGAGTACGCGTCGGCGACCGCTCGGCGGCCGAGGTCGGCGAGCCAGCGGGGAAGAGGTGCGACGGGTGCGTCGTCGACATCCACCGCCCGGCGCGTGTAGCGGTACGGAGACCAATGCCACCCCAGGCAGACGGTCTGCACCGACATCACCCCGCCTCCGGGGAGCGCGGTGTGTCGCATGGGAGCCGGGCCCCGCGCCCAGTCGCGGCACGTGTCGACCAGCCGGCGCTGTATGTGGCCGTCCAGCCACGCGGGCACGTGCACCGCCCCGGGCGCGACCTCGTGACGTGCGCGGGGAAGCGGTAGCGGTTCGTTCACGGTCGCGGCTCCTCGAGGCGCTCGTCGTCCAGGGTGGTCAGCGGTCATGTGCCGATCACGTATAAATACAGAATGCCGAGCTCCGACACCGATGACACCTTCGACGACTCTCCTCCGTCGATGGCGCCGTCGTCGTTGTTGCGGGAACTACCGGTCACCGAGCGGGGGTTGCGGACGCGGTCGTCGTTGATCGCCGCTGCTCGGACGGTGTTCGAGAGCACCGGTTACCTCGATACCCGGCTCGTCGACATCACGAAGCATGCGAAGTGTTCGGCCGGCACGTTCTACACGTACTTCTCGAGTAAGGAAGAGATCTTCGCGGCGGTGCTCGAGCTGGCGCAGGAGGACATGCTGCATCCGGGCATGCCGCGCGTGGCCGACGAGGACGATCCGGCCGCGGTCGTGGAGGCGAGTAACCGGGCGTATCTCGAGGCGTACCGGCGCAATGCGAAGCTGATGGGCCTGCTGGAACAGGTTTCGCACATTGATCCGGTGTTCCGCGAACTGCGTCAGAAGCGGGGCGACGCGTTCATCCGGCGCAACGCGCGCAGCATCGCGCATCTGCAGGGCCGCGGACTCGCCGACCGCGAGGTCGACGCACTTCTGGCGTCGAGGGCGCTGTCGGGCATGATCAGCCGGCTTGCCTTCTCCCACTTCGTTGTCAACGAGGACGAGTCCGTGGACATGGACGAGCTCGTGTACACCGCGACCCGGCTGTGGGTCAACGCGCTGCGGATTCCGCAGGCCTAGTTCCGGCATCCTTCCTCTTCGTCTCGCGGGTTTCCGTTGGTTCTTTTCCTTGGGCAACCCACGCAAGTAGGGGAAAGCCACCCGGCGCGTCAGGCTTCAACAGTTGAAGTTGACGCCGTATTCAACTTATAGTGCGGGGACGAGGAGCACGGCTGTCGGGAGGCAAAGTGGACGTTGCAGGGAAAGTCGCCATCGTGACCGGCGGGGGGAGCGGGATCGGTGATGCCCTTGCTGCCCGCCTCGCGCACGCGGGAGCCCGGGTCGTGGTGGTCGACCTCGACGCTTCCGCTGCCGAGAAGACGGTCGCGCGCATCGTGGCGGAACACCCCGACAGTGCCGTCGCCGCCGGTGCCGATGCATCCGATGCCACCGCGATCGCGCGGATCATCGAGATCGCCGAAACCCGCTTCGGGCGGGTCGATCTGTACTTCGCGAATGCCGGAATCACCGGCATGCACGGACTCGACCTCGACGACGACCAGTGGGAGAGCGTCTTCGACGTCAACCTCCGGGCGCACATCCGCGCCGCGAAACTTCTCGTCCCGGGATGGGTCGAGCGTGGTGAAGGGTACTTCGTGAGCACCGCGTCCGCGGCAGGTCTACTCACCCAGATCGGTGCGGCAGGATATTCCGTCACCAAGCACGCCGCCGTCGGATTCGCAGAGTGGCTGTCGGTGACCTACGGCGACCAGGGCGTCCGCGTCAGCTGCATCTGCCCGATGGGCGTCAACACGCCATTGCTCTACGCAGGCAGCAACTCCGGAGAGTCGCTCGGAGACCTCGGCACCCGAGCCGTGACGTCTTCCGCGGCCGTGCTGGAACCCGCCGACGTCGCCGAGATCGTGCTCGACGGCATCCGGGAAGAGCAGTTCCTGATTCTTCCGCACCCGGAGGTACTCCAGATGTACCGGAACAAGGGTGCCGATTACGACCGGTGGCTGCGCGGAATGCGGCGCTACCAGCGGTCTCTGATGTCCGAGTCCTGATCAACTCTTCGAGGAGCTTGTCGTGTCTTTGTTCGACCTGTCGCCGCGCGCCGAAAAATATCGGGCGGACCTGCTGGAATTCATGGATTCCCACGTCTACCCGGCCGAGGCCGTCTATCACCGTCAGATGGAGGAAGCCGGCGATCCGCACTTCCACCCGCCCATCATGGAGGAACTCAAGGCGGAAGCGCGCTCGCGCGGGCTGTGGAACCTCTTCCATCCGCATCCGGAGTGGGGCCCGGGGCTCACCAATCTCGAGTATGCGCCCCTCGCGGAGATCATGGGCCGGAGTCCATTGGCATCGGAGGCCTGCAACTGCGCCGCACCGGACACCGGCAACATGGAGGTGTTCACGCTCTTCGGAACGGAGGAGCACAAAGAGAAGTACCTGAAGCCGTTGCTCGACGGCACGATTCGCTCGGCCTTCGCGATGACCGAGCCCGACGTCGCCAGTTCGGACGCTACCAACATCGAGATGTCGATGGTCCGTGATGGCGACGACTACGTCCTCAACGGGCGTAAGTGGTTCGCGTCCAACGCGAAGCACAAGAATTGCAGGGTGCTCATCGTGATGGGCAAGACCGATCCCACCGCGGCTCCCCACCGGCAGCAGTCGATGATGGTCGTCCCCATCGACGCCCCCGGCGTCACCGTGGTGCGCAACCTGCCGGTCTTCGGCTACCACGACCGCGAAGGCCACGCCGAGATCCTGTTCGAGGACGTGCGCGTGCCGTCGAAGGATGTTCTCGTGGGTGAGGGCGAAGGCTTCGCGATCAGCCAGGCGCGTCTCGGGCCCGGGCGCATCCACCACTGCATGCGCGCGATCGGTGTGTCCGAACGCGCCCTCGAACTGCTGTGCCGGCGTGCGCAATCGCGCGTCACATTCGGCAGGCCCGTCGCCGACAACGCCAACATCCAGGACTGGATCGCCGAGGCCCGCATCGAGATCGAGATGATCCGCCTTCTGACCCTCAAGACCGCGTACCTGATGGATACGGTCGGCAACAAGGAAGCGCGCACCGAGATCGCGGCGATCAAGGTCGCTGGACCGAACATTGCACTCAAGATCGTCGACCGGGCGATCCAGGTCCACGGCGGTGGCGGTGTCACCGACGACTTCCCTCTCGCCATGGCGTACGCGCATCTGCGCACACTGCGTTTGGCCGACGGCCCCGATGAGGTGCACAAGCGCGCGATCGCGAAGCAGGAACTGCGCAAGTACCGAGACCTGCGGCCCGCGTCGTGACGGGGTTCGATCTGACGGGCAGGACCGCGATCGTCACCGGTGCCTCCCGCGGTATCGGATTGGAGACCGCCCGCGGTCTCGCATTGGCGGGCGCGAACGTCGTAGTGACCTCGCGCAGCCAGGAGTCGGCGGACGCCGCCGCAGCCGACATCGGTCCGGCTGCGCTCGGTGTGGGAGCGCACGCGGTCGACGACAATGCTGCGCGGCGATGCATCGACATCACCCTCGAGAAGTTCGGCCGTATCGACATTCTCGTCAACAACGCCGGGACCAACCCGTCGTACGGCCCGCTGATCGAGCAGGACCACGCGAGGTTCGCGAAGACTTTCGACGTGAACGTGTGGGGTCCGGTGTTGTGGTCGTCGTTGGTGGTGAAGGCGTGGATGGGTGAGCACGGCGGCAGCATCGTCAACACCGCGTCGATCGGCGGAATGAAGTTCGAAGCGAACATCGGTGTGTACAACGCGTCGAAGGCCGCGCTGATCCACCTCACCAAACAGCTCGCGCTCGAGCTGTCGCCGATGGTCCGCGTCAATGCGGTCGCACCCGGTGTCGTGAGAACCAAGCTGGCAGAAGCACTGTGGAAGGATCACGAACCCCGCGTCGCGGCCGCGACGCCGCTCGGCCGTATCGGTGAACCCGTCGATGTCGCATCCGCCGTGCACTTTCTCGCATCGGATGCGGCGCAGTGGATCACCGGTGAAGTGATGGTGATCGACGGTGGCCGGTTGCTCGGCAACGCGCAGTCGTTCCGGCAGGGAAGTGCGCGCGATGTCTGACACCGCGGTGGTCGGGATCGCGACCGAAGCGGTCACGGCGTGGGTCTCCGGCATCGTGCCGGAGTTCGCGGGGCCGCTGACGTTCGAGCGGATCGGGCTGGGACAATCCAACCTGACCTACCTGATCAGCGACGCATCCGGCCGACGGTGGGTGCTGCGCCGGCCGCCCCTGGGTGCGCTGCTCGCCTCCGCACACGATGTTGCGCGGGAAGCCCGGATCCTCTCGGCCCTCGAGCACTCGGCCGTTCCGGTACCGCGCGTGCTTGCGGTGACCGACGACCCGTCGGTCACCGATGCGCCGCTCGTCCTGATGGAATTCGTCGACGGACTCGTCGTCGACCGGATGACCGTGGCCGAGGAACTCACACCCGGGCAGCGACGCGCGATCGGGATCCGCCTGCCGCGGACTCTCGCGGCGATCCACGCCGTCGACCTTGCCGAGGTGGGGCTGGTGGATCTCGCGAGCCACAAGCCCTACGCCCTGCGCCAGCTCACCCGGTGGTCGGGCCAATGGGAACGCTCGAAGACACGAGAGATACCCGACCTCGACGACCTCACTCGACGGTTGCTGGCCAACGTCCCGGAGCAGCGGGAAGTGACACTCGTGCACGGCGACTTCCACCTGCGGAACCTCATCACCGCACCGCAGAACGGTGACGTGCGAGCTGTCCTCGACTGGGAGTTGTCCACGCTCGGAGAACCCCTGGCAGACATGGGAAGCACGCTCGCGTATTGGAGCGAACCGGGTGAGCGCACCTCGGGGGATTTCCCGGCAACCCAGCTCGACGGCTTCCCGAACCGCGCCGAACTCGTGGAGATGTATCTTGCCGAAACCGGCCGAGACCCTGCAGCCCTGAAATTCTGGCATGCGCTCGGCCTGTGGAAAGTGGCCATCATCGCCGAAGGTGTGATGAGACGCGCCCGCGACGACCCGCGCAACAAGGCAGCCGCCAGCACCCCGACCGTGGAGCGTGTCGACGCACTCGTCGCGGCCGCCATGGCGGTGGCCGCCGATGCCGGAATCTGACCGACCCGACAACCACTGAACTGAAGGCTGTGATTCCGTGAAAGCATGGCGTGTACACGAACTCGGCGAGCCTCGAGATGTGCTCCGGTTCGAGGAGGCCGACGATCCGGTGGCCGGGCCAGGGCAGTTGCTCGTCCGTACACTGGCGGCGCCCGCGAACTTCCCCGACGTGCTGTTGTGCCGGGGTAAGTACCAGGTGAAGCCCTCGCTGCCGTTCGCCCCGGGCGTCGAACTGTGCGGCGAGGTGGTTTCCGTCGGAGAGGGTGTCACCCGGTTCTCCGTGGGCGACAGGGTGATCGGGAATCCGAATCTGCCTCTCGGCGCGTTCGCCGAGCACACCCTGATGGACGAGGTGAACGCCTTCGCTGCGCCGGCGTCACTGGACGATGCCGAGGCATCCGCGCTGTTCATCGGGTATCAGACCGCATGGTTCGCGTTGCATCGCCGAACACAACTGAGAGGCGGCGAGACGCTTCTCGTGCACGCTGCTGCAGGAGGTGTCGGCAGCGCCGCGGTACAGCTCGGAAAGGCAGCAGGTGCGCGCGTCATCGGTGTGGTGGGTGGACCCGAGAAGGCCGAATACTGCAGGCGGCTCGGTGCTGATCTCGTGATCGATCGGCACACGGACGATTTCGTGCCTCTGGTCAAGGAATTCACGGGCGGCAAGGGCGCGGACGTCGTGTTCGATCCCGTAGGCGGCGACGCCTACGCCGGGTCGACGAAATGCATCGCGTTCGAGGGGCGGATCGTGATCATCGGGTTCGCGGGCGGAACTATCCCTACCCCGGGCCTCAATCACGCACTGATCAAGAATTATTCGATAATCGGACTGCACTGGGGTCTCTACAAGGAGTACAACCGCTCGGTCATCGAAGAATGCCACACCGAACTTGCAGCACTCGCGGCGTCAGGGGCGATCGCTCCACTCGTCAGCGAGCGGTTGTCGCTGACGGAGGTCGCCGACGGAATTGCGCGGCTGGGTGAGGGAACGACCGTGGGCAGGGTCGTGTTCGTGCCCTAGCCGCACGCCAGGATGAAGGATCGGCCGACGGTTCGAGACCGTCGGCCGATCCTGTCTGCTCGTCAGTTCTTGGCGTACTTGATTCCGAGCGTGAGCGCGATCGTGATGGCACACATGACCACGAGCATCGCGCAGACGGCGCCGAGCGCGGCCACCGTCGGGGTCGACGTCCCGGGGACCACCAGGGTGGCGAGCAGGACCGTGGTGATCGAGGTACCGACCGCCATCGCCGCGGTGCGCACGACCGACTGGCTTCCGGTGATCTCGCTGGTGTTGTGTTCGGGGACGAACTCGACCAGCAGGTTCGGCAGAGCCGTATAGGCGAAGGCCGTCGCGATGGATACGGTGACGACCAGCGCGGTCATGCCGACCACGGAACCACGGAAGACGAAGAATGCGGCACACGCGATCATGAACACAGTGGTGCCGAGCAGCAACGAGGCCCGCGCGCCGACTGCCGCAGCGATCTTGCCTGCGAGTGGGGTGAAGAGCATTCCGATCATCGCGCCGATGAACGAGAGCATCCCGGCGTGGGTCGCCGAGAGGCCGAGCCCGAACGGTGCAGTGGTCGGAGTCTGCATGATGATCGGGATCAGCATGGTCGTCACGCCGATCGGGCCGACACCCAGTGCGATCGTGGCGAGCATGGTGAACGAGACGTTGCGTTCGGCGAGCAGGCGAAGGTTGATGATCGGGGACGTGCGGCCCAGTTCCCAGCGCACCCACCAGGTGAAGATCGCGATTCCGAGCACGAGGAGACCGAGCACTCGGGTATCGCCCCAGCCCCAGGACTTGCCCTGGGTGAGGGCCAGCAGGATGGCGGTCACCGAGATCGCGAGGCCGGCCGCGCCGACGAAGTCGACCTGCTGACGTTCGGTGTCGCGATGACGCCACGGCAGCACGGCTTCGACGAGCACGACACACCCGATGGCATAGACGGCGGTGACGACGAACATGTACCGCCAGTCGCCGAGGTCGATGAGCACGCCTGCCACCAGGAGCGAGGCGGCACCGGCGGCGACTGCGGATCCGGCGATCAACGCGATCGCCATCGGCACCTTCTTCGCCGGGAGGTGTTCACGGGCGAGGCCGATACACAGCGGCAGGATCGCACCCGCGACACCCTGGATCGCGCGTCCGATGATGATCGCCCACAGGGAGCCGAAGGCCATGCTGACGATGGATCCGACCGCTGCGCAGATCAGGACGACGATCAGGACCCGTTCTCGGCCGTACATGTCGCCGAGGCGGCCGCACACTGCGGCCGAGGCTGCGGCGACCAGCAGGAAGGCCGTCACCGTCCATCCGACCGATGCTGCGTTGGTGTCGAAGACCTGGGTGAAGGTCGGGAGCGCGGCGTACATCATCGATGTTTCGAACGCGCTGATGATTTCCACTGCGATCAGCACGGACACGATCAACCAGACCGGCCTGGTGCGTTCGTATCGCCGTTGTGCGCGTGTCGACCGGGGCCGATCGGGTATCACCGATGTACTCATGCGAGCTCCTGAATTCCGTGAGGCTTCGAGGAAGCACGGTATGGTTGTGCGCGTGGTCACATCGGCCGGATACCGGTGAGTGGGACGTTCCGCCGGGCGGATGTCAGGTCTGTGTCCGCGACCCGTCGTCCACCGTGATCGCCCTGGTCAGTGACTCGGCGGCGAATCGGGTGAGTTCTGTGTGGTCGAGATCGGCTGCCCAGTTGTGGACGATGGTGTCGGCCACGCCCTGGAGGGTGGACAGGACGAAGGGGAGCATGGACGGGTCGTCCCGTAGGACGCGGCCTTCGGATTCTGCGGCCTCCGTGAGCGCGGCATGGAGTTCGGTGTTGTACTCCCGTGCGGTCCGCCGCACCTCTCGGACCGATTCGCGTTCGGTGCGGTTGTCGCCTTCGATGTCGCGCCAGGTGGCGGTGAAGCGGCCGACTCGGCCCCACTGGCGGGTGGACTCGGGGAGGACCGTCGCCAGCAGTGCTGCGACTCCCCGGTTGCGGGGCAGCGTCGCCACGAACGAACGGGACTCGATCTGGCTCTCGTTGAGCAGTGAGGTGAAGATGTCCTGCTTGTCGGTGAAGTACTGGTAGATCAGTCCGACGCTGGTTCCGGAACGTTTCGCGACCGAGCGGATCGTCAGTGCCGTGTACCCGCCCTCGTCGAGCAGGGCTGCGGCCGCGTCGAGTGTGCGGCGACGCCGGGCCTCCGCGTCTCCGTAGATCGATTTGTTGCTCGATTCGCCCATCGTCCCACCGTAGCCGGGGTGCGGTGATTGCCGATGCCCGCATCGGCGTGGTGTTGCCGAATGAGATCGAACATTGTTCGAAATGGGATTGAACAATGTTCGTTCTGTGGTTAGAGTCTCATTCATGGACCATTGCGCCGGCTCGGCGACACAATCGATTCATCCCTCCCGGAATACCGGCGATGCGCTCGCCGCATCTGAATTGGCCACTGCGGCAGGGGAGTTGCTCCTCGGCCTTCGGCGCGATACCGAGGTTGCGGACGCGGATCCGGATCAGCTCCGGCGGATGGGAGACCTGCGGAGTCACGACTACCTCACCCTCGCACTGGCGGAGAAGTTTCCCGACGATGCGGTGCTCTCGGAAGAAGGCACAGACGACCTCGCCCGGCTCGGAGCGGACCGCGTCTGGATCGTCGACCCCCTCGACGGCACCCGCGAATTCGGCGAGCACGGCCGCACCGACTGGGCCGTGCACGTCGCCCTCGTCGAGAACGGACTACTGACCACCGGAGCAGTCGCGATACCCGCCCTCGGTATCACCTACTCGACGGGCGACACCCCCACCACCTTCTCGCCGCTACCGCGAACTCCTCGCGTGGCCGTGTCCCGCACCCGCAAACCCGAACCCGTCCTCGCCCTCGCGCGCGCGCTCGGCGCCGAGCTCGTGGAGATGGGATCGGCCGGCGCGAAAGCCATGGCCGTCGTGCGCGGCGAGATCGACATCTATGCCCACACCGGAGGCCAGTTCGAGTGGGATTCCGCCGCCCCCGTCGCGGTTGCTCGTGCCGCGGGCCTGCACGTCTCACGCATCGACGGCTCCGAACCCCGCTACAACCAGAAGGACCCCTGGGTGCCCGACATGTTGATCTGCCGCCCCGAACTGGCTGACCACGCATTGGAGGTACTCGGACGATGAGCAGTCCCACCATCGGAAAAACCCTGACACACCTGGAGCGTCTCGAGGCCGAGAGCATCCACATCATGCGGGAAGCAGTCGCCGAGAGCGAGAACCCGGTGATGCTGTACTCGGTCGGCAAGGACAGTGCCGTGATGCTGCACCTGGCCCGCAAGGCGTTCTACCCGTCACGACTACCCTTCCCGCTGCTGCACGTCGACACCACGTGGAAGTTCCGCGAGATGTACAAGCTGCGTGACGAGACCGCTGCCGCCGCAGATCTCGACCTGCTCGTCTACCAGAACCCCGAATGTGTCGAGAAGGGCATCAACCCGTTCACGCACGGTTCGGCGACCCACACCGACATGTGGAAGACCGAAGGCCTCAAGCAGGCCCTCGACCTGTACAAGTTCGACGCCGCATTCGGAGGCGCGCGCCGCGACGAGGAGAAGTCCCGCGCCAAGGAGCGCGTCTTCTCGATCCGCTCCGCCGAGCACCGCTGGGATCCGAAACAGCAGCGGCCCGAGCTGTGGCGAATGTACAACGTCCGCAAATCGCCCGGTGAGTCCCTGCGGGTGTTCCCCCTGTCGAACTGGACCGAACTCGATGTGTGGGAATACATCCGGCAGGAGACCATCCCGATCGTCCCGCTCTATTTCGCGGCGAAGCGACCCGTCGTCGAGCGCGACGGCACACTGATCATGGTCGACGACGACCGGATGCCGCTGCTGCCCGGCGAGGTCCCCGAACTCAAGAGCGTGCGCTTCCGCACCCTCGGCTGCTACCCGCTCACCGGCGCCGTCGAATCCACGGCCGAGACATTGACCGACATCATCCAGGAAATGTTGCTGACCACCACCTCCGAGCGCCAGGGCCGCGTGATCGACCACGACTCCAGCGCCTCGATGGAGAAGAAGAAGCAGGAAGGGTACTTCTGATGACTCAGCCTTCGGAGCTGATTGCCGACGACATCGAGCAGTACCTCGCGCGGCACGCGAACAAGTCCATGCTGCGCTTCATCACGTGCGGTAGCGTCGACGACGGCAAGTCCACCCTGATCGGTCGCCTGCTCTACGAGTCGAAACTGGTCTTCGAGGATCAGCTTTCCGCGCTCGAAGCGGACTCACGCAAGGTCGGCACCCAGGGCGAGGGCCTCGACTTCGCGCTCCTCGTCGACGGCCTGGCCGCCGAACGCGAACAGGGCATCACCATCGACGTCGCATACCGCTACTTCTCGACCGAGCAACGCAAGTTCGTCGTTGCGGACACCCCGGGCCACGAGCAGTACACCCGCAACATGGTGACCGGGGCGTCCACCGCCGACCTCGCGGTCATTCTCATCGACGCCCGCAAGGGTGTGCTCACCCAGACCCGCCGGCACTCGTACCTCGTCTCACTCCTCGGCATCCGCCACGTGGTGATCGCCGTCAACAAACTCGACCTGGTCGAGTATTCGCAGGACGTCTTCGACGACATCGTCGGCGAATACACGAGTTTCGCGAACGACATCGGACTCGCAGGCGTCGTCGCGATCCCCATGTCGGCGTACGTCGGTGACAATCTCACCGAACGCAGCTCCAACACACCCTGGTATCACGGTCCGACGCTGATCGAGCACCTCGAGCATGTCGAGATCGACGACGACCTGCGCACCGGCCCGTTCCGCATGCCGGTGCAGTGGGTCAACCGCCCCGACCTCGACTTCCGCGGTTTCTCCGGCCAGATCGTCGGCGGAACTGTGCGTCCGGGCGACCGGCTGCGAGTTCTTCCCAGCGGCAAGGAATCCACCGTCGCGCGGATCGTCACCATGGACGGCGACCTCGACGAGGCCGTCGCCGGGCAGTCGGTCACCCTCACCCTCGCCGACGAGATCGATGTCAGCCGTGGGAATGTGCTTGCCGGGGCGCAGATGCTGCCCGGTGTGGCCGACCAGTTCGAGGCGCACGTGGTGTGGATGGGTGAACACGACATGCTGCCCGAGCGTCCCTATGTGTGTCAGATCGGGACGATGACCGTGCAGGCCCGCATCACCAAACCCAAGTACAAGGTCAACGTCAATACTCTCGAGAAGACCGCGACGAACACGCTTGCGCTCAATGAGATCGGTGTGTGCAACATCAGCTTCGACCGGCCGGTGCCGTTCGACGCCTACGCTGCGAACCGTGATACCGGCGGGTTCATCCTGATCGACCGGCTCACCAACACCACGGTCGGTGCCGGCATGATCGCGCACTCGCTGCGCCGCTCGGACAACATCCATTGGCAGGCCGTGGACATCGACGGTGATGCCCGCAGGGTGCTCAACGGCCACGGATCCCAGGTGCTGTGGTTCACCGGTCTGTCCGGGTCGGGTAAGTCGACCATCGCCAACGATCTCGAGCGCAAGTTGTATGCGTTGGGTTGTCATACCTATCTGCTCGACGGCGACAACATCCGGCACGGGCTGGGCCGTGACCTCGGTTTCACCGAGGCGGACCGGGTGGAGAACATCCGGCGTGTCACGGAGGTGGCCCGGCTGATGGCCGATGCCGGTCTGATCGTGTTGGCGTCGTTCATCTCTCCGTTTCGCGCTGACCGCGGCGCGGCACGCGAGGTGATCGGCGCGGACCAGTTCTGTGAGGTGTTCGTCGATACCCCGATCGATGTTGCCGAGCAGCGCGATCCCAAGGGGCTTTACAAGAAGGCGCGGCGCGGTGATCTGATCAATTTCACCGGGGTCGATTCGCCGTACGAGCGGCCGGAGCATCCCGACTTGAGGATCGATACGACCGCGACGTCACCTGAGGACGCGAGCGCGCAGATCATCGAGTTGCTGCGCAGCCGCGGCGCGATCGCCTGAATCAGTTTCCGAATACCACCCGTCACGGAAGGAATGTTTCTTGCCCACAAGGGACGAAATCTGTTCGGCACTCGAGTCGTACGTCGAGCACCTGGGAAACCACGATGTGGACCAACTGGTGGCGCTCTTCGCGGATGACGCGGTACAACACGAGCCGCTCGGTGTGCGGACCTACCGCGGTCTCGACGAGATCCGCCAGTTCGACATCGAGAATGCGAAGGTGGACTTCACGGTGAGCCGCCACTCGCCGATCGTCGTCACCGGCCGGTACGCCGCGATGCAGGTGCGAGTGGAGCGCGAGGGGATGCCGGCGTTCCTCGCCAGCGACCTCTTCGAGTTCGACGACGACTGCCGGATCATCTCGCTCAGCGTCGTGATCGACCCGCAGGCCAGGGTGTGACGGTGGGGTTGCGGAGGGCGATGCCGGCGCTGCTCGACGGTAAGGTCGTGGTCGTCTCCGGTGTCGGGGCGGGGCTGGGGCGCTCGGTGGCCGTCCGCGGCGCACTTGCCGGTGCGCGGGTGGTCTTGGCCGCGCGGACCGAATCGCGGCTGACGGAGGTCGCCGACGAAATTCGGGAACTCGGCGGTACCGCGCTGTCCGTGCCGACAGACCTCACCGACGACGCGTCCGTCACCAATCTCGCCGAGTCGGCGCTCGCGGAGTTCGGAGTCGTCGACGCGGTGGTGCACAACGCGTTCGTGCAGCCGCCCCACGAGCGGCTGCTCGACACCGAGTTCGAGTCGGTCCGGCGGGGCATGGACATCAACCTGCTCGCGGCACTCAACCTGACCCGGAAACTGGCACCCGCCCTCGAGAAGTCCGAGGGCTCGGTCGTGATGATCAACTCGATGGTGCTGCGCAACCAGCTGCCGAACTTCGGGGCCTACCGCGTGATGAAGGCCGGACTACTCGCCCTCGCACGAAGCCTCTCGGTGGAGCTGGGACCGATGGGGGTTCGGGTGAATTCGGTCGCGCCAGGGTATATCTGGGCCGAGCGTGTCCAGCGGATGATGGAGAAGCAGGCTGAGGAGCGTGGCGTAGACCCGTCTGTGGTCTATGACGAGATCGCGGCGGGCACCGATCTGCGCCGACTGCCCGAACCCGATGACATCGCGAACGCCGTACTGTTCCTCGCATCCGATCTCGCTCGCGCGATTACCGGGCAGTGTCTGGACGTCAACTGCGGTCACGCGCACCATTGATTCACTCTCACAAGGACATAGGAATGACACAGGATTACGCCGGAATCGGTTCCATCGAGGACTTGCATCAGGCGGCGCGCGAGGCGACCGGATACTGCGACTTCGGCAGCGATGACTATCTTGAAGGGCTGCGGGTTCTGCTCGAGTCGTTCGAGCAGGAGGCCGACCTCACTCCCCACGGCAAGGTGATCGCGCGGAAGATGATCGTCGCCGCGCTCACGGGCCGGCTGGTCAGTGAGGCCGGCTTCGCGAAATACCCCGAGCACGACGATGTTCCGATCGAACGCCCGATCTTCGTGGTCGGGTTGACGCGCACCGGCAGCACCGCACTGCACCGGCTGCTCGGTGCTGACCCCGCGCATCAGGGTGCCGAGATGTGGCTGGCAGAGGCGCCGCAGCCCCGCCCCGCCCGTGAGAAGTGGTCCGAGAACGAGGACTTTCTGCGTGCAGATGCCTTCTATCGAGCGCGTCAGGCCAACGAGCCCGACTTGATGAAGGTGCACTTCATGGGCGCGGAGGAGGTCGAGGAATGTTGGCGTCTGCTCCAGCAGACGATGCTCTCGACCGCATTCGAAACCGTCGCCTACATACCGAGCTACACCAGGTGGCTCGCGGAGCAGGACTGGACCGAAACGTATGCGCGGCACAAGAAGAACCTGCAGTTGATCGGACTGCACGACTCGGACCGACGATGGGTGCTCAAGAGCCCGAGTCATGTCTTCGCGATCGATGAGATCATGTCCGTTTACCCCGACGCGCTGTTCGTTCGCACCTTCCGGGACCCGTTGACGTCGATGGCGTCCACGTTCAGCCTTGCGGAGCAGGGCGGCCACGACATGTCGAGCGCATTCGACCGACCGGCGATCGGGCGCACTCAGCTCGACTTGTGGGCGCGCGGTCACGCGCATTTCAACAGTGCACGCCTCCGTTACAACCCCGATCAATTCATCGACGTCGACTATCAGGACTTCGTCTCCGACGCGATCGGTACCGTCGAGGCGATTTATGCGAAGTTCGCCCTGCCGTTCACGGATGCTGCACGCGTTGCCGTGGAAGGTTCACACCGGGCAAGCCTCGCTGAGCACCGCCGCCCGTCACACCGCTATTCGCTCGAGGACTTCGGTGTGAGTGCTGCCGACGTCGAGGCGAAGTTCGCCACCACTGTCTGAGTAGTTTCGAAACGTCAACCAGAACAGGGATAGTCATATGAACGCTACTTGGGAAAAGTTCTGCACAGATCTGCTCGAGGTCGGAAAGGTCCTCGAGGACGACATCGTTCCTCAGGATCCGTTGACGCAGGCCGAGGGCGTGCGCTACCTCAGCCGGTTGCTGCGGTACGGCACGATCAACTGCGTCGAGTACACCGATCCGCGGTGGCCGAAGTTCACGTCGGCGCCCAACCCCAACATGATGACGAAGATCGGTGCCGACAACCCGGACAACGTCTACATGCGCGCCAACATCTCCGGAAAGTACAGCTACCGGATCATCGGCAGCCGGGGCACTGTCCCGCTCATCACCTTCGGTTCGCGCATCAATAGGTACCATGTCGACGGCACCATGCTGCAGACGGGCGACCTGCACATTCATGATCTCGAGGTCGACGAGAACGGCCGTTTCGAGTTCATCGCCAGTGTGGACAAGCCCGCCGAGGGCGCCTGGCTGCCGTTGGCACCGGACAGCAACCTCATCTCGGTTCGCGCGACTCACCAGGACCGGCGCAACGAGGTCGTCTGTGAGCTGTCGATCGAGTGCCTCGACCCGGACGGGGATTTCGAGCCGTTGAGCCCGGAGAAGATGGGCGAGCGACTGACCGGGGCGGTCGGGATCGTGAAGGGTATGGCGGAAACCTTTCTCGAGTGGTCCCGCAGGTTCCAGCCGGAGCCCAACGAGATCTTCGATCGGGGTCAGGAGCAGTTCCAGAACGCCGGTGGCGACCCGACGATCTTCTACCTGCACGGGTACTGGAAGCTTGCCGAGGACGAAGCCTGGGTCATCGAGACCGAGGTGCCGAACTGCGAGTACTACAACTTTGTGCTGCAGAACTTCTGGGTCGAGTCGCTCGACTACGACCGGACGAACGTCTACATCAACAACCACACCGCGAAACTGAATGACGACGGCACGCTGACCATCGTCGTCGCCGCGAAGGATCCCGGCTACGGAAACTGGATCGATACCGATTCGCACGCCGAGGGCACATGGGCGATGCGCTGGATCAAGGCCGATTCTCATCCGATCCCGACGTCACGTGTGGTCAAGCTGTGAGCTCGGTGTCATGAAGAGTTCAGGGCCCATGAAATGGGCACTGCCCGCCGCGATGATCGAAGCGGGCGACCTGCCGGAGTTCGCCCGCGTCGCCGACGAATGCGGCTACGACGCGATTGCATTGCCAGACTCGGTGTTCTACCCCGAGACGGTGTCTGCCGACTACCCGTATTCACCCGACGGCAAGCGGATGTGGGCTCCGGAGACGCCGATGCCGGACCCGTTCATCGCGATGACCGCGATGGCTGCCGTCACGCAGCGAGTGCGGTTCTACACGAACGTGCTGAAGTTGCCGCTGCGCGACCCGCTGCTCACCGCGAAGCAGATCGCGACGATGGCGGTGATGTCGGAGAACCGAGTCGCCGTCGGTGTCGGATTGTCCTGGATACCCGAAGAATTCGAGTTCACCGGTACCGAGATGCGCACTCGCGGTGTCCGCACCGACGAGGCCGTCGCGATCATCAAGGCGGTGTGTGCGGGGAAGGGGCCGCAGTGGGTCGAATTCCATGGTAAGCACTACGAATTCGACCGCCTCATGATCAGCCCCGCGCCTGATCGGCCTGTTCCGATCTACGGTGGCGGGCACAGTGAGGCAGCGCTGCGGCGTGCGGCGCGACTGGGCGACGGCTGGATCTCGGTCAACACCGATGTCGCACAGCTGACGTCGGCGATCGGGCGACTGGCGGAGCTGCGTTCCGAATTCTGTCGCGCCGATGTTCCGTTCGAGATCGATGTGTCGCCCACCGATGTCTCCGACATAGGTGGGTACCGGCGATTGGCCGACATAGGGGTCACCCGAGTGCGTGTGGCGCCCTGGCGCATGTACGGCGCCGATCCGTTCGACTCGCAGGCCCGCCTCGACGCGATCCGCCGGTTCGCGGACGATGTGATCGGCGTTCAGTAGGCGCCGACGCGGGCGATGAAGGCGTCGAGATTGGACCGGACGCGCTCGATCCGGTCGTCCAGCGGGGAGTCGTCGCGGTAGAGGCGGCCCCCGCTCGGTGTCTTCTTGCGTCGTGCGTAGAGCGAGCAGTCGAGGTCGGCGCACATGTAGGTGCCGATCGTATTGCCTCGGCGCCCGGCGTCGCCGGTCTTGCGTGCGGCCATGAGATGCACCCCACCGTTGGGGTGGGTGGTCTGGCAGATCGAGCACATCTGCGCGGGCCGCCTGCCGCCGGACTCGTGCCGCAGGGCGACTCCGACCAGGCGATCGCCCTGCTGGGTGACCACGTAGCAGCGGCCGGCATACGACGGATCGGTCCAGCCGAGGAAGTCGAGGTCGTCCCAGGGGAGACCGTCCAGGTCGGCGGGGACGGACAGGCGCTTCGCGTCACCTTTCGAGCAGTTGATGAACGACGACCTGATGTCGCGTTCGGTGACCGGCAGCATGTTCTGCCTCCGTTCTGGGATGAGTGGGACGTCCGCCGACGTTACGGGCACTCGTTCGCCTGGGCAACGGATTTTCCGACGTTCGCTCCGCTGCCGTCATCGCCGGTGAGCTTGAGGAGCAGGCGGGCGAGCTCAGTGCGTTCGGCAGCATCGAGTCGGGCGAAGACCTCGGCCGCGTCGGCGTCGCGCGCGGCGTCGAGCTCGGTCAGCAGGCGCCGCCCGTCGGACGTGAGCTGCACACACACCGCGCGCCGATCGGCGGGGTCGGGCAGTCGCTCGGTCAGGCCGCGGGACTCGAGCCGGTCGACGACCTCTGTCACCGATCGCGGCACGATATGCAGTGATTTCGCGACGACGCCCAGGCGCACTGGTTCATCGGCGCCACCGATCACCCTCAGTGCCCGGTGTTCGTGCGGGGACAGCTCCCAGGGGCGGATCCTCTCGTGCCACCGTTTTCGCAGCGTACGGGTGGTTGTCATGAGGAGGTCGCGGAGAGTGGCGGGGGAGACCGACATGACGTTCACCATACCTCAGTTGACTGTTGCCTCTTAATGAGGCAACCTCACTAAGTACGAACGAATCATGAATCGAGGTGGTGCGCACATGATGCAGCCCCCACCAGGCCAGGGCGGCGGCAGAGCCCGCGGATCCAAGGTCGACCCCAAAGACATCGAACAGCTGAAGGAATCACCCGTCAGCCTGCGGCGCATCGGCGCCCTGTTCGCTCCCTACCGCTGGCAGATCGCCGTCGTCGTCGCCCTCATCGTCGCGTCGTCGGTCATCTCGCTCGCGAACCCATTCCTCGTCCGCGCCGTCATCGACGACGCGATCCCACACCAGAACGTCGCACTGCTGCTCTGGACGGTGGGTGGCATGCTGGCCGTCACCGTGGCCAGCTCGCTGCTCGGTGTCGCCCAGACCTGGATCTCCACGACCGTCGGGCAGCGGATCATGCACGACCTGCGCACGCGTGTGTTCTCCCACCTGCAACGGCAATCGCTGAGCTTCTTCACGCGGACTCGCGGCGGTGAGATCCAATCGCGGCTCACCAACGACATCGGCGGAATGCAGTCGGTGGTGACCTCCACCGCCACGTCCGTCGCCGCCAACGTGACCACCGTGGTCGGTACCGCCGTGGCGATGACCATCCTCAGCTGGCGGCTCGCATTGCTGTCGCTGATCGTGCTGCCGCCCGCCATCTGGCTCACTCGCCGTGTCGCAATGATGCGACGCGTGATCACCGCGCGTCAGCAGCGCCGCATGGCCGACATGCAGACGCAGATCGAAGAGGGTCTGTCCGTCAGCGGTGTCCTGCTCGTCAAGACACTCGGCACCGGGCCCGCCCTGTCCGGCAAGTTCGCGCAGACCTCCGACGAGCTCGCGGAACTCGAGTTGCACGCGCAACTGTCCGGACGCTGGCGCATGGCCACCATGAACATCGTCTTCTCCGCGATCCCCGCGGTGCTCTACCTCGTGGCCGGGCTACCGGCGACGTCCGGTGGCATGACGATAGGCACCCTTGTCGCTTTCACCGGCCTGCAGGCGACGCTGTTCCGGCCGCTGATGAGCCTGCTGGACGTCGGTATCTCCATCACCAGTTCGCTCGCGCTGTTCAGCCGCATCTTCGAATACCTCGATCTCGCCGTCGAGATCGGCGACCCGGAGAAGCCGGTCCGTATCGACCGTGATCGGGTTTCGGGTGCAGTGCGATTCGAGAACGTCGACTTCCGGTACGACGACGCGCACCGCCTCGCGCTCGACGACATCACCCTCGACGTTCCGGCAGGCTCGCAGGTCGCGCTGGTCGGCGAGACCGGATCCGGCAAGACCACACTCGGGTCGCTCGTCGCGCGCTTGTACGACCCGGCGTCGGGAAACGTCACGATCGACGGCGTGAACTTGCGCGACATGACGCTCGCCGATGTCGCCGCGCTGGTCGGTGTGGTCTCGCAGGAGACCTATCTCCTCCACGCGACCGTGCGTGAGAACCTGCGCTACGCGAAGTCCGACGCGACCGACACGGAGATCGAGGACGCCGCCCGCGCCGCGCGCATCCACGACCTGATCGTGACGCTGCCCGACGGCTACGACACCGTCGTCGGAGCACGCGGTCACCGCTTCTCCGGTGGTGAGAAGCAGCGCCTCGCCATCGCCCGCACCCTGCTCCGCGATCCGCGGATTCTCGTGCTCGACGAAGCGACCAGCGCGCTCGACAACGAAACCGAACGTCTGGTGCAGCAGGCGATCGACACCGCGCGACACGGACGTACGACCATCACCATCGCGCATCGGCTCTCGACGGTCCGCGATGCCGACGAGATCGTCGTCCTCGACCATGGCAGGATCGCCGAACGCGGATCACACGACGCGCTCGTCGCGCTCGGTGGCCGATACGCCTCGCTCGCCGCGCGTGTCGAGCAACCCGTCGCCGCGTGAGGAGAACGTCCGGGGCAGATCACGCTCTGAGCGTGGCGCCACCGTCGACGTACAGGGTCTGCATGGTGATGTGCCGTGCACGCGGGGAGAGCAGGAACTCGATCGACTCGGCGATGTCGACCGGTTCTGCGATGCGTCCCAGCGGGATACCGACCTTGAACTGCGCGAGATCGCCCGTGATGGCGCCACGTGCTCCGTCAGCGTCGTCGGGGTCGGCCCACAGCGTCCGCTGCATTGCGGTGTCGGTGGAACCGGGCGCGACGATGTTGGCGCGGATCCCGTATTGCGCGAGTTCGAGGCCGAGGATCCGCACGAGCATCGTCGCGGCCGCCTTCGACGACCCGTAGGCTCCCATACCCATGCGGGGCACGCCCGCAGAATTCGAGCCGACCACCACGATAGATCCGGACCCGCGGTCGCGCATGGCGCGTCCGACAGCCCGCAGGACCGAGACGAGTCCGGTGACGTTGATGTCGTGGATGCGTTGCCATTCGTCCGGATCGCAGTCGAGGATCGAGGCGACGGAGAACACGCCGGCGACGTGGGCGAGGCCCTCGATCGGGCCGTGGATGCGTTCGATGTCGGCGATCACGGTGTCCACGGCGTCGCGGTCGCGAATGTCGAGTTGGTATGAGGGAGCAGGGTTCTCCAGCAATGCCGCCGTCTCGTGCACTCCGTCGAGATCGCGATCGGCGAGGACGACGCGATGCCCCGAGGCTGCGAGTGTCAGGGCGGTTGCCCGCCCGATGCCCTGGGCTGCGCCGACGACGAGAGTGACCGGCGCGGTCATCGCCGAACTCCGAGCGCATCGAGGACGGTCCCGAATTTCACTGTGGTCTCGGCCAATTCGTCGAACGGATCGGAGTCGGCGACGATGCCTCCGCCCGCATGGGCGGTGAGTGTCGTGCCGTCGGGTTCGAGGATCGCGCAGCGGATGGTGACCATCCATTCGCCGTCGCCGTTCTCGTCGCACCAGCCGAGTGCGCCCGCGTAGAAACCGCGGTCTCCTTCGAGTTCGTTGATCAGATCGCGGGCGGATTCGGTGGGGGTACCGCAGATCGCGGGTGTCGGATGGACGGCAAGTGCCAGGTCGAGGGCGGTCACCGACGGATCACGAAGTATGCCCGACACCGGCGTTCCCAGATGCCATAGCTGCCGAGTATTGGTGAGGGAAGGGTGTTCAGGAATATCCAGTTCCGAGCACAGCGGCTCGAGCGATGCCCGCAGGGAATCGACCACGTGGGTGTGTTCACCCAGGTTCTTGGCGGATGCGCGCAGTTCCTCGGCGGTGGCGCGGTCGAGTTCGGGGTCCGAACTCCGGGGTGCGGAACCGGCGAGCGGGTGAGCGGTGACGAGGTCGCCACGGCGGCGGATGAGTACCTCGGGGCTTGCCCCCACCAGGTGACGTCCGAACCACTGCGCGCCGGCCGCGCTGAGATCGACGGAGAAACCGTTGCCGACGGTGTCGTGGGACACCAGAGCGGCAAGAAGTACCTCGGGATCGATGCGGCTCTCGGCCTCGAGAGTGAGGGCTCGGGCGAGGACGACTTTCTCCAGAGTGTTGTCGTCGGCACGGAGCAGGCCCAGTGCCGTGGTCACGCGGTCGACGTGTTCACCCTCGGCAGGCATGACTCCGGAGATCCGGATCGTCGGTAGCGCAGGCGTTTCTGTCGTGAATGCGGTGGGGGTGTGCTCGAGAACCTCGGGCGCGGTGAGCGCTGCCGGGTGGTCGGGGGCGAAGGGCAGAGCCCCGGCCACGGTGCGGACCCGTCCGGTGCGCAGTGCGGACGCGGCGTCGGCGGCGGAGTCGAAGCGGGTGTGAACACCGTGGGCGAGCACGGTGCCGTGAGGGCGGGACAGCACGAACGAAGGTGGTGCGATCCGTCCGGCCCGGTCGGTTGCGGTTGCGACGGCGACCGGTGCTTGCATGCTCACGCCTTTCGGTTACGGCTGATCGGCCACGGCGGCTGCGCACGACCGGTGACGAAGATATACGGTTAGCCTTACCTTTGCGAGCGCTTCGAGGCGCGTCGCGCCCCGGCGTGGATCGGAGCCCCGAAAAATTTCGGACGAAACAGGATGAATAGGGCGCTTGGCCTGGTCGATCCTTTCGGTTAGCCTAACCAATCGTGACCGGGGCAATGCGCCGCGGCGTAAGAACATGTGGGAGAAACACGATGCGGGTTCTGGAACGGAGCCGGGCGCGCAGCGCCGCAGTGCTCGGCGCGGCGGCCTTGTTGGCCGTCGGGCTGGTGGGATGCTCGAGCGACAGCGATAGTGCCGATGGCGATACCGACACCGCTGCTTCGTCGGAGACGCGCACGTTCGAGGCGCAGAACGGTTCCATCGAGATCCCGGCCGACCCACAGCGAATCGTCGCCTGCGGCTACGCGGTGCTCCCTCTGATCCAGGCGGAGGCCAACCTCGCTGCAGTGTGCGAGTGGACGCGCGAGACCGAGAACATGAACGACGAGACCCTCGCCGCATACGAGGCGCTGCCGAAGGTCGCTCCCGACATGTCGGTCGCCGACATCAACTACGAGGCCATCACCATGGCCGAGCCCGACCTCATCATCATGGGTGTGCCCGCGATGGCCCAGGAGCAGCTCGACATGGCCTCGCTGGAAGCGCTTGCGCCGGTGGTGTTCCTCGGCCCCACCATCCCGAGCGAATGGCGTGAACTCGGTGAGCGGTTCGCCGATGCCGCGAACGTCAGCGGCACCTACGGAGAGTTCAAGGACGAGTACGACGCGCGCGCTGCGGAACTCGCAGACAAGTACGCCGGCACACTCGGTGACCTGACGTTTGCGGGTGTGTGCAGCGAGTGCGGCACGAACCCTGGCGAGTACATGCGCGAATACGGGTCGTCCTACACCACGAATCTGCTCGGAGACCTCGGCTTCACCTTCCCCGGCGAGCCGGTCGACCCCGAGGACGCCCACGGAGAGTATCTCTCGTATGAGCAGCTGCCGGAGAATCTCGGAGACGTCGATGTGATCGTCTACGGCGTCGAAGCGGATGGCTCCGTCACCCCGGAACTGCAGGAACTGTTCGATTCACCATTGTGGAAGGAACTGCCCGCAGTGAAGGCCGGTAACCTCGTCGCCGTAGAGCACGCCAACGCTGCAACCTACGAAACCGCGCTCCTCGCGCTCGATTCCATCGATGCAGCGCTCGAGAAGCTACCCGCCAACCAGTCGCAGCAGTAAAACCTCGCTGCGGGTGCGAACCTGCGGCCCCACATGCCCCGACGGCCCCCGATCCCGGGGGCCGTCTGCGTGCCCGAACGACTGTTCACGGATCAGGGGCGCAGAGCGTTCTTGGTGGTGCGTGCCCACGACTCGATCGCCGAGTAGCTGTCGCCGACACCCTGCGTGTAGGCCACGAGAGCTCCGTACAGGTGCGCTCCCTCGGCGGCCAGTTCGATCGTGCTGACCCAGTGGGATGCGCGCGCCATCACGGCCGCGGAGATGTCGAGGCGATCGCGTGTCTCCCTCGAAACCGTGGTGAACGAATCATCCGCGATCTGGAACGTCTCCTTCACGCCGCGCCAGTAATACTCTGCGTCCATTGCCGCGCGCAGTGATTCGTAGTCGGTCGTGTCCTGCATCGCCGTGGCATTCCGCAGTTCGTTCGACGCCTGGCCGGACGAGCCGAGGGGGATGTACGTGATGTCGTCGGTGGATCTGTTGTCGCCGCGTCTGGTCCTCACCGGAGAGATGGTGCCCCATCGTGCGGCAGAACGAAACAAGCGGTTCCGTTACGATCACGACACGGTCGCGGAGTTGTCTCGAATGGGGTTCGGCGCACCTGTCGCCGCGGTTCGTGCTCGTCCTGATTCGTCATCGTCCCCAGCACGCCAGGGGAACCTGATCCGATTCGGCCGGGTCAGCTTTCAGCTGCGTCGGCGTTCCTGGCCCGGCCTGTTCGGTATCAGGGCGACGCAGGCCGAGAGCACGAGCGCGCACACCAGAACGGCTGTGAACACAGGGGCGACGGACGACGCGAGTTGTCCGGCGTCCGGGGTGGCCCCGTCGACCACACCGGAGCGAGTCAGTGCGGCGTTCGCGAGCGCACCGAACACGGCCACGCCCACAGCACTGCCGATCGAACGGGCGAATGCGTTCGCTCCGGTCACGACGCCACGTTCCGACCATTCCACGCTGGACTGGGCGGCGATGAGCGACGGACTCGCGATCAGGCCCATGCCCAGGCCGATGACGACACAGCACCCCGCGACCTGCCACGGCGTCGAATCCGGTCCGGTCTGCGTCAGGAGGGCCGTGCCGGTCAGAAGGGGGACCGCACCGATGAGGCCGGTGGTGCGGAACCCGAGGCGCAGGTACAAGCGTCCCGACTGGGACGCGGCTACCGGCCAGCCGAGCGTCATCGCCGCCAATGTGAATCCAGCGACCAGCGCGGTCGTGCCCAGCGAGCCCTGCACGAACGACGGCACGTACGACGTCAGGCCCAACACCACAGCACCGACCAGGCACGAGACCGCGCTGGTGGTGATCAGGACTCTGCGAGTCAGCACCCAGACCGGCAGGATCGGTTCGGCTAAGCGGGTCTCGATCCACACGAACAGGACGAGCAGCACCACGCCCGCTGCGAAGATCGCGATGCTCGTATTCGACGTCCACGCCCACGCCTGCCCGCCCTCGAGCAGCCCGAGGATCAGGAGTGCCGCACCCACGGCCATGGTCGATGCGCCCGTCCAATCGATGGGGCGTCGCGGACCGCCGGGCTTCGACTCGTGGAACTGCGCACGAGTACCCACGCCGCAATTGCGCGGAGGAGCACGTTCGCCGGGACCTCGCCAGGATGCCCCGCCGTTCACGGCGGGCAGGAATGGCGTTCGACATGTCGGACCCTTCTGTTGTCATGGGCAGATGAGGACCGCGTACAAGGTCCGGGCCTACCCGGACCCCGAACAGTCGGCGCTGCTGCGTCGCACGTTCGGCTGCGTGCGCGTCGTGTGGAACAAGACCGTCGCCGACCGGCAACGCCGGTACACCACCGAACAGAAATCGACCTCGTACAAGGACACCGACGCCGCACTGTCCGAGTGGAAGAAAACCGAGGAACTGGCGTTCCTCGGCGAGGTGTCCTCGGTGCCGCTGCAGCAGACGCTGCGCCACCAGCACACCGCGTTCCAGTCGTTCTTCAAGGGCACCGCCGAGTACCCACGGTTCAAGAACCGGCATTCTCGCCAGTCCGCGCATTACACCCGCTCGGCGTTCCGCATCGAACCGGACGGATTGTGGCTGGCGAAGACCACCGCGCCGATGAAGGTGGCGTGGTCCTGGCCCGGCATCGACCTTGCCAGGCTCGACCCGACGATGGTGATCGTCTCCCGCGAGGCGGACGGGCGGTGGTTCGTGACATTCGCCGTCGACACGTCCGATCCCGCTCCGCTTCCGGATACTGGCGAGTCGGTCGGCGTCGACCTCGGAATCAAGGACTTCGCGGTCTTCTCGACCGGGGAGAAGATCGGGAATCCGAGGCACATGGCCCGGCACGAACGTGGCCTGCGCCGCCACCAGAGGCGCCTGGCGCGGATGCAGAAGGGCTCGAACAACCGCGCCAAGCAACGTTCGAGGGTGGCACGCACGCACTCCCGTGTCCGCGATGCCCGACGTGACTTCCTCCACAAGACCAGCACGGATCTCGTGGCGCGGTTCGACACGATTGCCGTCGAAGACCTGGCCCCGCGCAATATGGTCCGCAACCGCCGGTTGGCGAAGTCGATCAGCGAATGCGGGTGGGGTGAGTTCCGGTCGATGCTCGAGTACAAGGCCGAGCGGGCCGGTCGCCGGTTGGTGGTGATCGACCGCTGGTTTCCCAGCTCGAAGACGTGCAGTGCGTGCGGGCATCTGCTCGCCACACTCTCCCTCGGGTCGCGCCGCTGGTCGTGCCCCGACTGCGGTACCCGGCATGATCGGGACGTCAATGCCGCGAAGAACATCCTTGTCGCCGCCGGGCTGGCGGAGACACGAAACGCCTGTGGAGGCGATGTCAGACGGCACGGGTTTTCCCGTCCGCATTCGCCGGTGAAACAGGAACTCTCGGATGTGAGTCCGAGAGTCCCCGTCTTTCAGGGCGGGGAGTAGTCAACCAGAAGATCCACCGCCACGACAGGAAAGCCGAGAACACACCACCGACCGTGGGTCCCACGATCGACGACATGCCCCACACACCGGCCAGGTAACCCTGGGCCTTCGCACGCTCCGCCACCGTGTAGATGTCGCCCGCGATGGTCTGCGCCATCGGTAGCACCGCGCCCGCCCGGATCCCCTGCAGGGCGCGGAAGGCGATCAGCGCAGGCATGCTCCACGCCATCGCGCACAGCACCGAACCCGCTGCGAATACGCCGATACCGAACAGCAGGACCGGCGTGCGCCCGAATATGTCGGACAGCTTTCCGTACACGGGCACGAGGACGGCCTGAGTGAGCAGATAGCTCGAGAACAGCCAGGGGAACTGGGTGAATCCGCCGAGGTCACCGACGATTGTCGGTATCGCGGTTGCCAGGATCGTACTTTCGAGCGCCACCAGCGCGGTCGCGAGCATCAGGGCGATCAGGATCGGTCCTCGCTCCGACCGGAAGCCGACGTCCACGCGGTCCGACACGGCCCTCACACCTCCCGTTGGTTCTGCCGCGTCGTCGTCCGGGGGAGCGATCTTCGTGGCCTCTTCCGTCGATTGTGGTCGATGGGATATCCGCCACGGCGTGCGGTACGCGTCGGTGTGGACCACTAGGGTGTCACCGTGCGTCCTTCACTCGAGTCCTACTCACACCTGGCAGGCGGCAAGGTCCGCGACCTCTACATCGTCGACGACGAGCACCTGCTGCTCGTGGCCAGCGACCGGATCTCGGCCTACGACCACGTCCTGGAGACCTCGATCCCCGACAAGGGGCGGGTCCTCACCGCGATGAGCGTGTTCTTCTTCGACCTTCTCGACGCGAACAACCACCTCGCCGGTGAACCCGACGACGAGCGGATTCCCGCCGAGGTCCTCGGACGCGCGCTGATCGTCAAGCGCCTCGAGATGGTGCCGGTGGAATGTGTGGCCCGCGGTTACCTCACTGGGTCCGGTCTCGCCGACTACCAGGCCACCGGCTCGGTGTGCGGCGTGCAACTGCCGGAGGGACTGGTGGAGGCATCCAGGCTTCCCGAGCCGATCTTCACGCCCGCGACGAAGGCCGCACTCGGTGATCACGACGAGAACGTCAGCTTCGAGCAGGTCGCAGAGAAGATCGGGCTGAACCTGGCGATGCAGCTGCGTCAGGACACCCTCGACATCTACGACCGTGCCTCGATCTACGCGTACGAGCGCGGCATCATGCTCGCCGATACCAAGTTCGAATTCGGTCTCGACAAGGCCGGCAATCTCGTGCTGGCCGACGAGGTGCTCACCCCCGATTCGTCGCGCTATTGGGATCTGGCCGAATACGAAGAAGGCAAGGTGCAGCCGAGCTTCGACAAGCAGATCGTCCGCAACTGGCTGACCAGCGCCGAATCCGGCTGGGATCGTGCGACCGACACCCCGCCCCCGGCGTTGCCGCAGCACATCGTCGACAAGACCCGTGCGCGCTACATCGAAGCCTACGAACGCATTTCCGGACTGTCCTTCGACGATTGGATCGGCTGACCACGATGACCTCCCCGACCCCGCCCGTTGCCACGAAGGTTCCCCGAGAGCGCATCCATCACGGCCACACGTTCGTCGACGACTACGAGTGGCTGCGCGACAAGGACAACCCGGAGGTGATCGCGTATCTCGAAGCCGAGAACGCGTACACCGAGGCGCAGACCGCGCATCTGGCACCGGTGCGGGAGTCGATCTTCGATGAGATCAAGTCCCGGACTCAGGAGACCGATATGTCGGTCCCCACCCGCATGGGCGAGTGGTGGTACTACGCCCGCACGGTCGAGGACAAGCAATACGGAATCCAGTGCCGGTGCCCGATCACCGACCCGGACGACTGGACTCCGCCGGAGGTCACGGCGGGCACCGAACTGCCCGGCGAGCAGGTGCTGCTCGACGGCAACGTCGAGTCCGAGGGGCACGACTTCTTCTCCGTCGGTGCTTTCTCACTCAGCCACGACGGCACGCTGCTCGCGTACTCGACCGACGTGGTGGGCGACGAACGGTACACGCTGAAGTTCAAGGACCTCACCACCGGTGAACTCCTCGCCGACGAAATCCCCGGCACCGCTCCCGGTGCCACGTGGGCGCTCGACCACAGTCACATCTTCTATCAGACGGTCGACGAATCCTGGCGCCCCGACACCGTGTGGCGGCACCGGCTCGGCACCGCCGTCGACGACGATGTGAAGGTCTTCCACGAGCCCGACGAGCGGTACTGGGTGTCGATCGGTGCCACGCGCAGCGAGAAGTACCTGATGATCTGGGTGGGATCGAAGATCACCACCGAAGGATGGGTTCTCGAATCCGACAATCCCACAGGTGCGTTCCGCGTTCTGTTGCCTCGGCGCGAAGGTGTCGAATACGGCGCCGAGCACGCCGTGGTCGGAGGCCAGGACCGGTTCCTGGTGTTGCACAACGATGCCGACCCGGACACCGGCGAGAAGGCGGAGAACTTCGTCCTTGCGGAAGCTCCCGTCGATGATCCGTCGGCGCTGCGCACCCTGATCGAACACCGCAAGGACGTCCGCCTCGAAGATGTCGAGGCGTTCGAAGGGCACCTCGTGCTGAGCTACCGACGCGAGGCGCTCACCCGGCTCGCGGTGTGGCCGCTCACCGACGACGGATACGGCGACCTCCACGAACTCGAATTCGACGAAGAACTGTTCGCCGTCGGACCGGGCGGCAATCCCGAGTGGAAGCAGCCCGTGCTGCGACTCGGGTTCACCTCGTTCATCACCCCGACCCGCGTCTACGAGTACGTCGTGGGCACCGGCGCGCTGTTGCTGCGCAAGTCGCAGCCTGTGCTCGGCGACTTCGATCCGTCGCGCTACGAGCAGCGACGTGAGTGGGCGACGGCCGACGACGGCACGAAGATCCCGGTCTCGATAGTCGCGAAGAAGGGCACACCTGCGAACGCCCCGACCCTGCTGTACGGGTACGGCTCGTACGAGGCCAGCATCGACCCGGGTTTCTCGGTCGCGCGACTGTCGTTGCTCGACCGCGGCATGGTGTTCGCGGTCGCGCATGTGCGCGGTGGTGGCGAGATGGGCCGGCACTGGTACGAGAACGGCAAGTCGCTCACGAAGAGGAACACCTTCACCGACTTCGTCGCGTGCGCGCGGCACCTCGTCGACACCGGCGTGACGAGCCCCGGTCGGCTCGTTGCCGACGGTGGCAGCGCGGGTGGACTGCTCATGGGCGCGGTCGCGAACATGGCACCGGAGCTGTTCACGGGCGTCCTCGCCAACGTGCCGTTCGTCGACCCCCTCACCTCGATCCTCGACCCGTCGCTGCCGCTGACGGTGATCGAGTGGGACGAGTGGGGTAATCCCCTCGCGAACCCGGAGGTGTACGAGTACATGCGCTCGTACAGCCCCTACGAGAACGTCGAGGCGAAGGACTATCCGGCGATCCTCGCCATCACGAGCATCAACGACACCCGTGTGCTGTACGTCGAACCCGCCAAGTGGGTCGCGAAGTTGCGCGCGACGAAGACGGGCGATTCGCCGTTGCTGCTCAAGACCGAGATGAGTGCCGGTCACGGCGGCGTGTCAGGCAGGTACGAGAAGTGGCGCGAGGTCGCATTCGAGTTCGCATGGGTGCTCGACATTTCCGGTGCCCTTCACGAGCGATGGATTCCCCAGTAGAAAGCGATTGTCCAATACCTGTGGATTTGAGTTCGTCAGGCAACCTCGGGCGCTGGGGCATCTGGTGACGGTTCCGAGGTCATTTCGACGGGACGTTCGAGGGGCGTTTCTTGATGGAATACCGACCCCGGCCTACACCAGAGTGACCAAGTGCGGAGCGTTGACGGCCCGCCACCTCGCCTGAGCCGCCTCGTAGGCCATCGCCGTTCCCGCCGCCCGGAGCTCGGGCCTTGGTAACCATCTACAGGTAGATGCCCTCGCTCCATAGATACACGCAGTCGGACTGCGAGAGGCGAAGGCCTTCGCCTCGTCATGCCACTGTGTGATCAGCCGGGCGACCGACGAGGCGGACAAGCCCAGTGCCGGATCCGAGGAACTGCTCCAGTGCGGGCCCGAAATCGCTGGTGGAAAGGCCATGCAGGTGCAGCAACGGCAGCACCTCGGACCGGGCTCGCGTGCCCCGATCACCGCACCAACGGAGCATGTCCAACTTCCGGACTCACCCGGGATGTCAGGGGACGGGGACAACATCGCTATCGGGCTACCGCGGATTGCGATCAGCCGAGATAGGCGCCGGAGTCCCCGAGGATCTTCGCTGCCGGGTACTCCGTGCCCTGTGAAGTGCGGACCCGCTCGACGATCAACGCCGGATTGCCGCCGCGCCACGCATCGGGACCGGCGACCACAGCGATGCCGTCCCCGTCGGGCACACAGATGCGTCCGGGTGTGCCGCCGTAGCGCTTGATGGACACCGATGCTGAGGTGATGGCGAGTCGTTTCCCTTGGAAGACGGTGTGCGCGTTAGGGTAAGGGTCGGACTGGGCGCGGATGAGCCGCTCGATCGAGTCGGCGGACCAGGTCCAGTCGATGAGGCTATCGGCATCGGAGCGCTTATGGAAGTAGGTGGCGTCAGTCAGGTCCTGCGGGATCGGTTGTGCCGTACCGGATTCAAGTTCTTCTAGAGATCGGGAGACGAGGGGGCTGATCAGATCGACGGTGCGGTGGAAGAGGTCGACGGTGCGGTCCCGCGGCCCAACGGGGACCGATTGCTGCGCGATGATCGGTCCGGTGTCCAGTCCCTCGTCCATGAGGTGAGCGGTAACGCCCACATGACTCTCGCCGTTGATCAGAGCCCAGACAAGCGGTGAGAAGCCGGCGTAGTGGGGTAGTAGTGAGTCGTGGATGTTGAGGGTTCCCAGCCGTGGCAACGAGTAGATCGACTTCGGTAGCCAGGTACGCCAGTTGTTCGCCACGATGATGTCGGGTGCGGCTGCGGTGACGGCTTCGAATAGATCCTCGTCAGGGCGCTTGGCTATATGCACGGGGACACCGCGGTCCGTGGCGAGTTCCGCTACCGAGTCGTTCCACATCTTTTCATATGGGTTATCCGATACGGGGTGGGTTACGGCGAGCGCAACCTCATGTCCTGCGTCGAGCACTGCTGACAGCGTGCGGTGGCCCCAGGTCTGGAAGCCGAAGGTGACGACCCGCATTACGCTCCTCTCGTGGCGGCGGCCAGATCAGTGGCGGCGGCCAGATCAGTGGCGGCGGCCAGGTCGGTGTCGGCGGCGATGGTGTCGAGAATATCCCCTGCGCGCACAGCCACATTCGACAGCAGCGTGGACCCAAGGCCGTGGGTTTGTTCAGTGGCGCCCTGCACATACAGGCCGTTGAGGGGTTCGCCGTCGATGGTTAGGCGGTAGTCGCGGGACACCGCCATGCGTTCGGGTGTGACGCCCCAACCAGACAGCACATCGGAAACCCCGACGGAGTGGAATCCGGTGGCGCATATGACGGCGGTGTAGTCCTCGACGGTGCGCGTGCCATGCATCCGATCGACCAGGGTGACCCGCACGCCGTCGGTGGGATCGTTTGAAGTTTTCGCAGACTCTACAACAGTGACCGGTCGTATCCGCAGACGCTGGCGGCCGGTGACTTTCTCCTGGTACTCCGCCGCATACAGTTCGTTGATCAATTCCAGATCGACGCAGCCGTAGTTGGTGGTGGAATGTCGGGTCATGAGTTCGGTGCGAACATCGGCTGGGGCATCGAAAAAGTCGTCCACTGCAGCGGGATCGAAGACGCGGTTGGCGTACGGGCTGTCGTCGGCGGGCTGGAAGCCGTAGGAATTGAACACACTGTCCACGATGGCCTCTGGGTAGCCGCGGTGCAGGTATTGGACCACCTCCGCGGCGCTCTGTCCGCCGCCGACCACGAGGAAGTGGTGAGGTCGGTCGATAGCCAGGTCTGCTGCTTCGATGTGCTCCAGGAGTCGGTGATTGTGGAATAGCCGGGGCCCTCTGATGGCCCACTCGGGTAGACGCTCGCGCAGTCCGGTCGCGACCACGACCGATCGGGCGCGAAGCTCGCGCACCCCGTCGGGTCCGGAGCGCCGAACCAGCCACCGCGCATCGTCGCCTGAGGATGCGTCCAACCGATCGATTGCCGTGACGGTGGAGCGGTATTCGATGGACGCCGCGACGGTGTCGGCCACCCAGGAAAGGTAGTCGGTGAACTCGACCCGGGTGGGAAAGAATGTCTGATGATTCACGAAGTCGACGAGGCGCCCCCGGGCTTCCAGATAGCTCAGGAAAGAGAAGGGGCTGCGAGGGTTGCGCATCGTCACTAGATCCTTGAGGAATGCGATCTGCATGGTCGCTCCCTCCAGCAGCATCCCCGGGTGCCAGCCGAAGGAGGGCTTTTGCTCAAGAATTGTCATGGTCAGCGGACGTTGGCCCGTGCGATTTCGCTCGTCGATAGCCGCCGCGAGAGCCAGGTTCGATGGCCCGGCCCCGATTCCGACCACGTCGGCTATCACCTTCTGCTGTGTCATGCGACTCCTCACCTGCGCTCCGTAGATAGGGTAGGCATACCTGGGTCAGAGTACGCACTGCTGATCGATGACGCTGGTGTGGCCCGAAACATACTCGGCCATCCCATCTCCGGCTCACCTTCGCCACGCCAGTTCGATCCGACCGCAAGGGAGCCGACTGGATCCTTCGCCGGTACTGATCTGTCGGCAGTCAGTGTGCTGCTGGTAGTCCTTGTTGAACCCGGCCGGAGTCGCATTCTCGACCTCACGATCGACTCAGCCAGCGCACCCCGCTGCAAGCTGGATCGCCGCGGCCGTCCAGGGCTGAGTGCGCCACGTGGAGAATCTCATCGTGGCCTCTTCCCGGGATTGGCGCTGCAACGTCCTTCGCGCTGACGTTTGTCGGGCTACGAACGTCGCCGAGATCCGCCATTGCGTGCGAGGACACAGGCAACCCACCGACTCTCGATCGTGACATGAAGAATTAAGTCGTCTGGGGGTATAGCAAACGGCGTTGAGGTGAGGCTAAGCTCATGCCTGCAGTATCCGTCTGATTCAGACAATGCACGCACCACCCTGTCACCCGCCCGGTGCGCTGGCGTCGGTCCGCGCGACTCAGCGTTGCGGCTGACGGGCAGCCGAGGATCACTGGGCCGATGGCGACACAGTGGTCGAGACCGACGAGAGTAGGAAAAGCACTATGCCGCTGCCCACCGCGCGAAAGCGCATCACAGCGACCCTCGCTGCCCTGATCGGTGCCACGTTGGTCCTTGCGGGCTGTTCGAACGGGACGCCCAGCGCAGAGGAAGACCAGGGATCGGCGGCGGTATCCGGCGCCTTCCCGGCGACGATCGACACCGCTCGTGGTGAGATCACCGTCGAGGAGAAGCCCGAGCGGATCATCGCTCTCAAACCGCGGCATATCGAACTGCTGCACCTCCTTGGCGAGGAGTCCTTCGAGTACTCGGCGGCGCCGTTCGAGGACAGCGAGTCCTTGCTGGAGTTCTATCCGTGGCTGGAGGGGTCGTTCGAGGGTGAGCCCGCCACGAATCTCATCACCGCTGACAACACGCCGTCGCCTGAGGCGATCGCCGCGCTGGACCCCGACCTCATTCTGACGAATATCTGGGGTGCGGACGACCAACTCTACAGCCAGCTTTCGCAGATCGCGCCGACCTATGTGGGCATTGATCCGGATACCCAGACCTCATGGCAGGACGAGCTGGCGGCATTGGCCACGCTCACCGGCCACGACTCGGCATCTGTGGAGGAGATCAAGGCCGACTACGCGTCGGAGCTGGCAGCGGCGGCGGAGCGGTTGCCCGGGTTGCAAGGTAAGACCTTCCAGGTTGCGGTCCTGGCAGGCGACAACATTCTTCAACTGTCCGATTATGCCAACGAGCCGCTGCTCGGCCTGGGTCTCGAGCCCGGTGAAGGTCAGCCGACGACAGGTGTGGAGGGTCTCACCGCCCCGAAGTTCTCGCTGGAGAACGTCGACCAACTGACCGCCGATGTACTCTTCATCATCCCCGAAAAGGGAACCACGCCCAACACCGAATTCAAAGAGGCCCTTCGGTCCGACCCGCGGGTGGCCGAACTACCGTCGGCCCAGAACGGCACCCTGATCTACCTGACCCCCCAGGAGTGGACGGCTCTCAATGGCGGAGTGTCCACGAGCTATTTGTGGTGGCTCGACAATGCCGTACCTCAGTTGGAGGAGTCGGCACTGAACCAGAGCAGCGAGTAGTTGGTAGTTCGCTGACCAGTCGTCCCTCAGGCCCCCAGGGCGAAGTCGCCTTGGGGGCTGCTCGGCGCCCGGATGTGGGCGGACAAACGTGAGGAACCTTCGATGACTGCACGGGCAGACTCTGCAGCACTCCGCCCGGGCGCTGCCGACTCCGCTGCTGCCGACTCCACCGGCGGGAAACCACGATCTGGCATGTCCCTGGGGAGAAGGCGATTCGTCGGCTTGGTGCTGGCGATCGCCCTCCTGACGACCTTGTTGCTGGTGAGCCTGGCTGTGGGATCGAAGATCATCCCGTTGTCGGGGGTGGTCGATGCGCTGGTGCACGGCGATATTCAGGGTGATGCGTACGTGATCTGGGACATGCGGATCCCGCGCACCTTCGTCGGCGTCGTGGTCGGCGTGGCGATCGGTGCGGCGGGTGCCTTGATTCAGGCACTGACCCGAAATCCGCTGGCCGACCCCGGCATTCTCGGTGTGAACGCGGGAGCGGCGTTCTTCGTGACTCTGGGTGTGGCGGTATTCGGGGTGAGCTCGATTCAGGGCTACGTGTGGTTCGCGTTCGCCGGGGCGTTCGTGGTGACCGTCGCGGTGTACCTGATCGGTTCCGCCGGGCGTGCTCGCGCAGACCCGATACAGCTCACCCTCGCTGGTGTCGCACTCGGAGCAGTCCTAGGTGGCATCGTGACCGCGATGGTGCTACTCGATCCGCTGACCTTCGACCAGATGCGGAACTGGAACGCAGGCAGTATCGTCAATCGCGGTTGGGACGTCGCACTACCGGTGGTTCCCTTCCTCGTCGTCGGTCTTGGGCTTGCGGCATGTGCCACACCGGCATTGAACTCCATCGCCCTCGGCGACGACTTCGCCAGATCATTGGGAACCAACGTCATGCTCACCCGCGTCGTCGTGGTCACGGCGGTGACGCTGCTGGCAGGCGGTGCGACGGCGGTCGCCGGCCCTATCGGTTTCGTGGGTCTTATGGTGCCCCACATCGCCCGTTGGGTCGTCGGCCCCGATCAACGCTGGATCCTCGCGTACACCGCGCTGTTGGCTCCCTCGCTGGTGCTCGCCGCGGATATCGTGGGTCGCGTCCTGATCCGCCCCGCAGAGTTCCCGGTCGGGATCGTCACCGCCTGTATCGGTGCGCCGGTGCTCATCGTGCTGGTCCGCCGCAAAAAGGTGAGTGGGCTGTGACGATCGATGTCGAATCGCCGATGAATTCCCCGGAAGCGCAGACTGCCCGACGAGTCGACTTCGGCCACCGGATCATGGTGACGCGGACCGGCGGGGTTGCGCTGCGCTGGCGCGTGCGACCGCTGATCATCTGCGCCCTGCTGGGCGCGCTCACGGTGGCAGTGACGATATGGGCACTGACGCGAGGAGAGTACCCACTGACAGTGTGGGAGGTTGTGGCCGCGCTGGCCAACGATCCCGATGCGGGCTTCGCGCGGATTGTGGTGTTCGAATGGCGGTTACCGCGTGTACTGGCTGCCGTGACATTCGGCGCAGCGCTCGGTGTTGCGGGCGCGGTGTTCCAGTCCGTGACCCGCAACCCGTTGGCGAGCCCGGACATCATCGGCTTCTCGACCGGTTCATATACCGGCGCGCTGATCGTGATGATCCTCATCGGCGGCGGCTATGCGCAGGTTGCCGGCGGTGCGCTGGCGGGTGGGCTCGTGGTCGCCGCACTGGTGTATCTGCTTGCCTGGAGAGGCGGTATTCAGGGGTTCCGACTCATCATCGTCGGGATCGCCATTTCCGCGGTGTTGGGTTCGATCAACGTCTGGTTGATGCTGACGGCACGGTTGGAAGTGGCGATGACGGCCGCCGTATGGGGCGCGGGGACGCTCACGGCCATCACCTGGGCACAGGCCGGGATCGGCAGCCTCGTCGTGCTGGTGCTATTGGTCGGACTGGCCGCAGCGGCACGAGGGCTGCGGCAATTGGAGCTCGGGGACGATGCGGCCGCCGCGACCGGGGTGCGTGCCGAGCCGGTGCGCCTGGTGGTGATGGTGATCGGCGTCGCGCTGACGGCGACGGTGACCGCCGCCGCCGGGCCGATCGCCTTCGTTGCGCTCGCGGCACCACAGATCGCTCGGCGCCTGGCGCGCTCGCCGGGGATCGCGTTGGTTCCGGCCGCTTTCACCGGTGCGCTGCTGCTCGCCGGAGCCGATCTCGTCGCCCAGCACCTCTTGCCGCAGTCATTTCCCGTCGGTGTAGTGACCGTCATCGTCGGCGGTGGCTACTTGATTTGGTTGCTCATCCGGGAGGCCCGCCGCCGTGTCTGAGGATCCGGGAGCAGAAGGGAGATCCATGGCTGTCACCGAGAAGGATCGAGGAGTGGACGCCGCAACAGCGTCGGCGGGGACCGAGTCCCGGCTGCGGGTGGAGAATGCGACGTTCGGGTACGACAAGCGGATCATCTCGCGAGAGTTGTCGGTGGCGATCCCGGACCAGTCCTTCACCGTGATCGTCGGACCGAACGCGTGCGGAAAGTCGACACTGCTGCGCACGTTGTCACGGTTGCTGGCGCCGAAAGCGGGAAGCGTCGTACTCGACGGGGCGGATATCCATTCGTACAAGGCGAAAGAGGTGGCGCGGCAGGTGGGGCTGCTGCCGCAGTCGTCGACGGCACCGGATGGGATCACCGTCGCCGACCTCGTGGCACGCGGTCGGTATCCGCATCAGAATTTCCTCCGTCAGTGGACCGAGTCCGACGAACGGGCAGTGGTCGCAGCGATGGAGGCAACGGCGGTCACCGGGCTATCCGGACGGCTTGTTGATGAGTTGTCCGGCGGGCAGCGGCAGCGGGTGTGGGTGGCGATGGTCCTGGCGCAGGAGACCGGCATCGTGCTCTTGGACGAGCCGACCACGTATCTCGATATCACCCACCAGGTCGACTTGCTGGAACTGCTGACCGACCTGAACCACCAGGGACGGACATTGGTGGCGGTTCTGCATGACCTCAACCATGCCGCGCGGTACGGGACGCATCTCATTGCCATGCGTGACGGTGAGGTTGTCGCGGAGGGTGCACCGGCGCAGATCGTCACTGCTGAACTCGTCGAAGAGGTGTTTGGGCTGCGATGTGTGGTGGTGCCCGACCCGGTGGCCGGGACACCGCAGGTTGTTCCGCTGGGCAGAGATCGAAGCGGTGGGCGCCGCGACTCTGTCGGATAGGAACAAGCCCAGTGCGCTACTATTCCCGAACGCCAGAGCCCACTCGATTGTGTTGAGCGTCTTCGACCGTGCTGCAGCACTTGATCTCCTCGATGGCTTGGACGATGTCCTTCACATCGATCAGTGCTTGCGCTTCGAGGGCTCGCGCAACCGGCTGGACATCCGCACATGACAGGCTCTTGAGTACCAGCCCGTCCACCTGCCCGATCTCGGCCCACAGTCGGGGTGCGATGGTGTGACTCTGGGGGGAGGGCTCGACGAAGAGCCCGTGGCCAGTGCGTGACAGGGCTCGACGCAGCCCCGCGACATCGATACTCAGCATGTCTAGGGCCCGCAGATCAATGATCTCGACCTGGGTTCCCGCCGCAGCCAGCAGGTCAGCTGCCTGTGTTGCTAGCGATACGCCGAGTCCGTAGGTGACGATGGTTGCATCAGATCCCGAACGAATTCTGTTGTGTCCCCACAACGGCAACGAAGTCGTGAACTCTGCGGGGGTTACGTCGAATTTCTCGTCATACAGTTCGGTGAACTCGAGAATCAGGACCGGATCTTCACATTCCAACGCGGAGTTGAATGTACCCAACCACTCCTGGGGAGTCGCGGGCGCCGCTATGCGCCACCCGGGAAACGATGCGAACAGGGCTACCGGGTTAAGTCCGTGCTGGGCTCCGTATCCACGCCCGTAGGGAACCTTCGTGCGCACGATAACGGGGGCGGAGGCGTTACCGCCGTAGAGCGCGCGGACGGCACCGATGTGGTTGAACAGTTGGTCCGCGGCCACCAGTACGAAACTGCCGTACATCAACTCGACGATCGGACGCATCCCGGTCATGGCCAATCCTCCGCCCAGCCCGACGAAGCCGGCCTCGGAGATCGGCATGTTGATCACACGGGGCAGGGACCTGCCCGCTCCCAGCAGGCCAGCCTGCCACAGTATTCCTCCCGGCTTGCCGACCTCCTCGCCGAGGAAGACCACATCCGTACGCGTGCGTAGGGCGTTGGCAATACCCGCAGCGATCGATTCGCGGAATCGATAGGGGCCGGCAGGCAGTTGTGGAGAGTGTTCACGCATGTTGCAGGTCGCGTCCGCGAGAGGCTCTTGGGAGCGGAGCAGGCTGGCGACGTCGAGTGAGTGGCTCGCGACCTGACGTGCAGACACATCGTCGGCAATGGTGTCGATGAGTGCATGTGCTGAACCGATCACCTGACGTACCTGTACGGAGTCGAGCAGGCCATGTGTGCGGAGAATCGGGGGGATCGATTCGAGTGGATCCCTGCGCCACGCGTCCGCTTCCTCCTCAACCGACCGATAACCGGCCTTGCTACCTGGATGAGGGCCGGTGTGATCGAAGTGTCGGTAGGTGATGACCTCGATCATGGCCGGTAGGCCTTCTCGAATCACGCTCCAGCACTCGGCAGCGGCGGCCAGTAGCGCGGCCGGATCGTCCCCATGGACCTGCCAAGCGGCCATCCCATGTGCCGCCCCCTGCGATGCGAGCGCGGGCAGCGCAGATGCCTCGGACGGCGTGGTCGCCTCAGCGTAACCATTGTTCTCAACCACTATGAGAAGCGGAAGACTCAGCAGCCCAGATAGATTAGCGGTCTCATGGAATACGCCTTGGTTGAGTGCTCCATCGCCGATGAAGCAGACTGCAGCCCCGTCGGTGGTGCGCAGCTTTGCGCTCAGTGCCGCGCCGGCGGCAAGAGGTATGGCCCCGCCCACGATGGCACTGGTGCCGCCGAAACCTATCCCCGGTGCCCTCAGGTGCATGGACCCACCGACACCACCCTCTAGTCCACCTTCGCAACCTACGATCTCGGCCATCGCTGCTGTCAAGAAGTGGTGAACCGACTCGGGAACGGTGTCCGTCGCGGCGTTCCAGTCCGTCGGCAGCAGCCGAGAGAGGGCTTGACCGATCAGATGATGGTGAGAGCGGTGTCCGCCGAAAACCCAGTCTCCAGGCCTGGTGTAGGCCAACAAAGTGGCTGGAACGATCTCCTGACCGACACTGGTGTGTACTGGACCGTGCAGCCGCCCGTCGTTGGAAGCTTGCAGGAGCGCCATCTCAAAACTACGGATGACCTGCATGACGAAGAGGAGGCGCGCGAGGGAAGTGCTGTCCTGTGCGGCAATATCGCTGCCACTGCTACTTTCCAGACGTACCACTGGCCGGACCGTATGAACATCGGTGCGCTGCACGTCTGCTTTCCTTCCACAAGGAGTGAGTTGACGCAGGGGAATCCTGCCCTGTCCCTGAGTGGGTCCCAGGTCCCCCACGGAGAGTACATGTGCAACTGAGGTTAGGCTACGCTGCGTTATGTCTCGGGGTGTCGCTCCCGCCGTTTACGCCTGTGATCGCTAGCTCCGGCAAGCCTCGCATGTTGCCTCATGTCGGGATGGCCCGCGAGGGCTTCGCTCGCTGCGCGCGCATTCTCATGTGAGGCAACGACTACGGCTTCGTTCGCATTCTGGATGAGTCAACACGGCCGGTTGTGCCCGAATATTGGCTAGGCTAACCTGCAGTCGGCGCTAGCAGAGGTCGCGGCTCAACGAAATCCACGATTGGAGCAGTCGAAGTGTCGAATAACCCGTTTGACGATGACGGGGGAGCATTCTATGCCCTCGTGAACGACGAAGGGCAGCATTCGATGTGGCCAACGTTCAAGCCGGTACCCGGGGGATGGAGAGTTGTCTACGGCGATCCGGTCGGCAAGCCGCGAACAGAGGTACTCGACTGGATCGACGAGAATTGGACCGACCTTCGGCCGCAGTCGCTGCGAGATCACATCGCGCGGCATCGCGCCGGTTGATGTCGATGACCTCGATCGATACGGAAGTGCAGGTCGGTGCGCTCAGCCCCGGTATCGCAGTGGTCACGGGCGCCGCCACGGGTTTGGGAAGCGCACTGGCGCAGTGGCTTTTAGCGCGGGGCTGGACAGTGGTCGGCACCTACAACAAGAGCGTTTCTGCCGATCCTGAATCGGAAAACCTGACGTTGATCCAGGTCGACCTTGCCGACTCGACGCTGTGCGCCGGATTCGCCGATGCGGTGCTCAGGCAATTCGGTCCACCAACGCTCCTGATCAATTGCGCAGGAATCAATATCGATAAACCCCTGTTCGACATCAACGATGACGACTGGGATACCGTTTTTGCGGTCAATGTGCGGGCACCATTCATCCTCACCAGGGAACTCGGCTCGAAGATGATCTCACTGCCTGCTGCGTCGATTGTGAACATCGGTGCCACCACCGGGATTCGGCCACGGGTCGACGGTGCCAACTACTGTGCGAGTAAGGCCGCTCTGCACCATCTGACCAAGACCTCAGCCCTTGAGCTGAGGCCAACGGTGACGGTGAACACCTTGATTCCGGGCCTGATCCGAACCGACGAGGCGTGGAACCGGCTCGGATTGACTGAGTCATCCTCCCGGGATGTCGCCCTCGCTGGAATTCCCGCGGGGCGTATCGCGGAACCGGAAGAGTTCGCGGAGGCACTTGGGGTAATTGTCGGGCCAGGGGGGCGCTACATAAATGGACAGAAGATCATCGTCGATGGCGGCCAGTTTATGTATTGATTGGCAGATCAGCCGCTCGACACCTCGTTCAGATCAACCTACTGCCGAGACGATCAGCAAAGGAAATGTGCCCCATGACGCGTGTGGATCCGCTAGTGCTCGACGGGTTTGTCCCTTACCCTGAAGAATTCGCTGTTCGGTACCGGAATCAGGGGTACTGGATTGATCAGACGCACTCTGAGTTCCTGTTCCAGAGCATTGAGCGCAATCCTGAAAAAGTCGCGATAGTAGCCGGCGATATTCAACTGACGTACGCCGAACTCGGCGACAGGATCCTCAGGCTTGCCGCCGGGTTTCAACATCTGGGAATCGGAAGAGGCGATCGGGTAGTGCTGCACCTGCCCAATGTGGCGGACTATGTCCCGTTGGTATTTGCGTTATACGAACTCGGGGCTATACCTGTGCTGGCGCTCGCGGCGCATCAGCGTCATGAGATCGAATATATCGTGGACTTCACCCAAGCGCGTGCTTACGTGACGGTCGAGCGGCACAACGGAAATGATCTCGCAGCTCTCGCTGAGGACATGAAGGCGTCGTCCTCGACGCTGGAGCACACGATCATACTGGCGCCCGATGGACGCGGCGGAGACCTCGACGGACTCCTGTCACATGGAGCCCTGACACATAGGCGCCGCTCACTGCCCTCGGACGTTGCATTCGTTCAGCTCTCGGGTGGTACCACCGGGCGGCCGAAGGTGATCCCACACACGCACGAAGCGAATCTGACCTCCGTTCGGAGTGCGGTGCGGCACTGCGGAATCACAAGTGGCACCATCCAGTTGATCGTGCTGCCGCTGTCGCACAGCTTCGCAATGCGATCGCCGGGTTACCTCGGAGTGTTGGGCTCCGGCGGAACGGTCGTTCTCTCACAGAACGGCAGCCCCGATGCCGCATTCTCATTGATCCAAAAGCATCGGATCACCGACGTGTCGGTCGTTCCCCCTCTTGCACTGGCCTGGCTCAACACCTCATTGAAATCGGATTTCGATCTCACCAGTTTGAGAGTCCTACGGGTGGGCGGTGCGAAATTCAGCGCCACTGCAGCACGCCGAGTGCGATCGGAATTGGGTGCCACCCTGCAGCAGAGCTTCGGTATGGCGGAAGGCTTGGCTACCTTCACCAACCTGGATGATGCCGAGGAGGCAATCACGTCTTACCAGGGACGCCCCAACTCAGACGGCGATGAGGTACGAATAATCGACGACGAGGGGAACGAGGTGGCGCGCGGCGAATCTGGGCACCTGCTCACCCGGGGTCCGTCCACGATTCGGGGGTATTACCGTGCGGACCAGGACAACGCTGAATGCTTCACACCCGATGGATACTACGTCACCGGCGATATCGTATGTGAGCGCGCAGATCGCTACCTGGAGGTCGTAGGGCGGTCCAAGGACCAGATCAACCGCGGGGGAGAAAAGGTTGCCCCTGAAGAGGTCGAGAACCTCCTGCTATCCCACGAAGGCGTCCACGATGTGTCGGTGGTGGGCATCGCAGACGACGTTCTCGGCGAACGCGTCAAGGCCCTGATTGTCCCGCGCCCGGGAAGTGACGCGCAGGACTTGACCCTAGTCGGACTTCGGAAGTTCCTGCGTGGACGAGGTTTGGCTGCCTACAAAATGCCCGATGTCGTCGAGTTGGTCGAAGAGTTCCAGAAGACGTCGGTCGGGAAGATCAGCAAACGCAGCCAGCGCGAATCGGTCGTTGGCCCCGCTTGACCCTGAATCGCAGAGACGATTCACTTCACGCCCAGTCCGGGAAGCTGACCGACCAGTTCGTCTAGGGACTGTGCACCCCGCTCCGCAACAACCGCTGGCGGGAGCGCCCGGTACTCGGGGTTGAAGATCTCGAGGGAGATCGCTCCTCGGTAGCCGTTGGAGATCGCCGCTGCGACGGGGCTGGCAAGGTCGAACGCCCCACTGCCGGGGAAGCATCGATGGTTGCGGCTCCACTGTTTGAGATCCATCGACAACCAGGGCGCGTCGGCAACCTGCAGGAACCCCACTGAATTGTCTGGTAGCTGATTCAAGACCGAGGCATCCTCGCCGCCGGCGATCAAATGGAAGGTGTCCACGACGAGTACGAGGTTGGGCTGATCGGCGTCTCGGACGACATCCCACGCATCGAGTACACGGTTGATGTGAGTACCCCACGCCAACGCCTCGAACATCACGGTCATACCCTGTTCGGCAGCAGCGACGGCAAGCGCCGAGACCTGCGAGACAGACAGATTTCGATTGCTGTCGGCGTCGTCGTCAGTGTTCGACACCACCAGAATCGCATCTGATCCCAGCGACTTCATCACACCGAGATCGCGGTCGAATCGGGCCCGCACTTCGACGAACTCATCCGGCGATACTCCCTCAGCTCGGCGGAACGGTTGGTAGAGGTCGATCGTCAATCCCAGGTCGGCACAGAGACGTCCGCACTCGCTGGGCGACAACCCGGACTGACGAAGGTCCTCATCGAGTAGCTCGACCGCGTCGAACCCGGCCGTCGCGATACCGATCAGCTTGTCCTCGAGGCTTCCGCCCAGTGACACCGTGGCCATACAAGTTCTCATACCGACTCCCATGCGCATTTCGCGTTTCTGTACTTTTCGTGCTCTAGGTCTGAATATCGTCAAGAATCTTCAGCCACCGGGATAGGCGACGATCCTCGGCAAGCGCTATGAAGTCGATCCCCTTTGCGCCGGAATCGCGCCAGCGATCCACTAGCTGCATCAGCCGGACCGAGTCGAGCCCTTGTTCTTCCAGGTCCAGTTCGTGGTCGACGTCCTCGGCGTCGAGGAAAAGTGCATCTGCTACATCGGCAACAGCCTGTTCGCGGGTGACCTTCATGGGGTTGCTGTTCTCCTCCTGGTGACCGGATGCTGCATCGCACTCCTCCGGATGAGGGAGCGGTTAGAGCGGTGCGTGTTGGGCGCGTTGTGGATTGGTGGTCCGATAACGGACGCCCTGTTGCGATAGGCTACCCTAAGCATGATGTGATGTATCTGACCGAGGCACGATCACAATCCGGAGGGAGACTGCCCCATGGATTCGGATCGGCCGTCGAGAAGGCGGTAGTCCGAATCACCTTCAGCCGCAGGGGCAGCATCCGCACGGGGGCCGACTCCGGTTCCCCGTAACAAGCTAGGAGGTAGTTCTCGTGTTGCGTACAGTGCTAGGTGGAAAAATCCACCGCGCAACGGTGACCCACGCCGATCTGCATTACGTCGGGTCGGTCACGATCGACGCAGATCTGGTGGACGCGGCGGGCTTGGTCGAAGGGGAACGCGTTCAGATCGTCGACATCACCAATGGGGCGCGGATCGAAACCTATGTGATCGTCGGTCCTTCAGGTGGGGGCCATATCTGCATCAACGGTGCAGCTGCCCACTTGGTCAGCACGAACGATCTGGTGATCATCATGTCTTATGTGACCGTCGACCATGATGAGCTCGCCGCGCATGCACCGAAGGTGGTTCACGTCGACGCGGACAACAAGATCGTGAGGCTCGGACACGATCCCTCCGAGGCGGTGCCCGGCGCCGTCGACCAGTTCTCGTCCAGAGCGATTTAGACGGTCCGGGCGCCCCAGATGGCGTCGACCGAGTTGTGCTGAGGCGTCCGCGCGTAGAAGTGAGCATGAGAAGGGAAGTGGGGCTGGATGACGAGGATTGCTCTGTCCGGGCCGCAGGAAGGTGTCTGGGCGGGGCAGCGTCTGGTGCCCGACAGCCCGGTCTTCCGGATCACTCAGGTGATGTGGTTCGAAGGCGAGATCGACTGCAACGCCTTCGCCGAAGCCGTGTCTCAGGCCTTCAGTGAAGCCGAAGCATTGCGTGTCCGATTCGTGGAACACGACGGTGTGCCATATCAGGAGATCGTCGACGACCTGGTGCTTGATACTGCCGTTCGGGGGCATTCCGCCGCCGACGACGTGATCCGCGACGAGGCCCGACAATCGGGGCTGGCCGCGGTGGATCTCTTTACGGGCGTTCTGAACGAATCGCTCCTGCGCCGCCGAACCGACGGCGGATGGGCGTGGGTGTTCACTACCCACCACATTCTGGTCGATGCATACGGCTTGGGGGTGTTCACACGTCGGGTGGCCGAGATCTATTCGGCCGATGTCGCGGGCAGCGGGGTACGTGAGCGGCAATTCGCCAGTCTGACAGACGTGGTCACCGGTTCGGGACAGCGCCCAGGGGTGGATCCGGGGCAAGGGTTTGCAGACATAGAGGCATACAAGGCTTCCGGTGGCCTGGAGACCGCCGAGGTCTTCGCAGGCTCCATCAACAAGGAGGTGGTAGGTGGCGGCGACGTCCTATGGTCTCGGATTCAAGAGGTCGCCCGGTCATACCGACTGAGCTGGGTGGATCTCCTGACCGCCGTGTGGGGGATGTACACCGCACGCGTCAGTGGCCGTACCTCGGTTGTGCTGAGGGTTCATTTCATGATGCGATCGACCCCGGCTCGACTGAAGACGCCGTCGATGCTGGTGACGATTTTGCCTGTGGTGATACCGATCTCGCCATCGATGAGTGTCTACGACTTCGCGAGGGCGTGTGCCGACGCGATCAGGGCAGCAAAGGCTGCCGAAGGCGTATCCGAGGAGGAATACGCAGCGCGGTGGCCTGGCGGCGAAGCTGACTACCGCTGCATCCCGAGCATCAACGTCAAGGCATTCGACTATCTGGTCGAGTTCGGCGACGTACGGGCCCGTCAGGAAACGGTCAGCGACGGCATCATCGGCAGGTTGGACCTGGTGTGTTACGCGGATCCGGTTCATGGGTTCCGCATTGATCTCTTCGGAAACGAAGCGCTCATCCCAGACCATGAACTACGCAGCTATGCGACAGGTTTCGCCGAGTTTCTGGACAGAATGCTCCTCGCCGACCCAGTGCAGTCGATCCTCGCAGACTTCCCGGTGCCATTGCCGGACTCCGAGCGTGACAGGATCGCCGAATGGTCGGTGGGGCCAGCCGGTACCCGAATCGACGACGTAGTCGCTGCCGCCGGCGGGTCGGTCGACGCACTCGTGAGAATGCAGGTCGAACGAACCCCAAAATCCGAAGCAATCTGCAGCGATGCAGGAACACATCTGAGTTTTGCTGAGTTCGACGAGTCGGTGAACAGGCTCGCCCGCGTGTTGATCGAGCGCGGTGTCCGCGTCGGTGACACGATTGCGGTGCTGTTGCCGCGCTCGATCGACGCGGTCGTCGCAGTGGCCGCGGTAGTCCGCACCGGTGCCGCATACGTTCCCATCGATCCCAACTATCCTGCCGATCGAGTCGCCTACGTCCTCGACGACAGCGGTGCCACCCTGGCTGTTGTCGACGCTGCGGCGTTCACACGGCACACCGAGACGCTCCTCGGTGGATCAACCGATGCGCAGAAGGACCTGGCGATTCTCCGCCTGGACAGCATCGAGGTTCTTGCTGCGCGAACACGGGCGGAGATCGGGCCGCCCGAGCTGTCCCGGCCGATCGAGGCCGATGACACGATCTGCGTCATCTATACCTCCGGGACAACCGGCCGCCCCAAAGGGGTGGTGATGTCGCATGCGTGGATTTGCCAACGTCTGGCGTGGTACCAGTACCGGTTCCCGATGACCGCAACGGATCGGGCGCTTCTGAAGACGCCGTTCTCCTTCGATGTTGCGATCTTGGAGACCTTCGCCCCGCTGACGACAGGTGCCGTCCTGGTCGTTAGTCAAGACGCATTGCACGGCGACCCGGCCTACGTTGATCGGACCATGCGCGACCACGATGTCACCCGCGTCACGTTCGTCCCGTCCATGGCGACGGCATTCGTCGAGGACGCGCCTACAGGAACGGCGGATGTAGCCGTGTCGATGATCACGGGTGAGGTCTTCCCAACATCACTGGCGCACCGCTACAGCGACGTCTGCGCCGGGGATGTGGTGAACCTGTACGGCCCCACTGAGGCCGGCGAAGCCACAACGCACCACTTCGTTGCGGAGACGGACCGCGGTCCGACGGTGCCGATCGGAAAGCCGGTCGACAACTATCGAACCTGGGTGCTGGACTCGTGGCTCCATCCCGTGCCGATCGGCGTCGCGGGCGAACTCTACATTGGAAGCCATCGTCTCGCCGACGGCTATCTCAATCAACTGGGCCTGACAGCAACTCGGTTCATCGCGGACCCGTTCGCCGCCACTGCAGGGGGTCGGCTGTATCGCACCGGTGACCTCGTCCGCTGGAACGCCAACGGTGCGCTCGAATACCTCGGGCGCACTGACGATCAGGTAAAGATCCGCGGCAACCGAGTCGAGCTCGACGAGGTCCGCGCAGCGTTGGAAACCCATCCGGCGGTGGCGCAGGCCGCAGTGGTGGCCGTCGAGGACGATATTCTCGGAACCCGACTTGTGGCGTATTATCTTTCGGCGTCGACCCAGGACGACTTCGCGGCGTTGGCTGAGGAGCTCCAACAATACCTCCAGCAGAAGCTCCCCGGATACATGGTCCCCACCGGATTCGCTCATCTCCAGCGGTTCCCTACCACCCCGAACGGGAAGCTCGACCTGAAAGCCCTCCCTGCGGTGCAGCCCACCCGACCTGCAGCTTCCGGAAGAGGGCCGCAAGGCCACACAGAAGAGACCCTCGCTGGCATCTTCGGCCACGTGTTGGCTATCGAGTCGGGTACCCTCCTCGGCGTCGATGACGACTTCTTCCGGCTCGGTGGCCACTCCATCCTGGCCACTCGAGCTGTCGCGCGCGCCAACGGAGAACTCGGCTGCGCGCTCACCCTCAGGGATCTCTTCAACAACCCGACAATCGCGGCTCTCGCGCAGCTTGTCGAGAGCACGCCGAGGATAGCAACTGGTCCGAGAGTCGGAGAGTACCCGCGTTCCGAACCGATCCACGCATCCTACGGTCAACAAGCACTCTGGCTGATCGATCGTATCGGCGGTGGAGCACCGTACCTGCTCGGGACCGCATTCGACATCGGCGCTGAAGTCAGCCGCGACGACCTAGCCGCGGCGGTTGCCCGACTGTGCTCCCGACACGAAATCCTGCGTACTCGATTCCGGCACGACGAATTCGGCGAGGTGTACCAGGTCATCCATCCGTCGGGGCCCAGTGTCCGGTTCGACGACACTGAAGTGCTACCCGATGCCACATCCGTCGATGCACGCATAGCTGCAATCATCGCTACACCCATCGATCTCGAGGCTGAGTTCCCGACCCAGTTCACGGTGATCAGTAACGGAATCCACGACATCCTGATCGTGCATGGACACCACCTGGCTACCGATGATCAGTCGATCGCGGCGATCCTCCAGGATCTCCAGTGTTTCTTCCATGACATCGCAACGGGGAAGTGGCAGGTATATCCGGACCTGCCAGTGCAATATGCCGACTTCGCCGTATGGCAGCGGCGAACGCTAGGGGACAAGCGCGACCCGGAATCGGACTTCAGCAAACACCTCCGTTACTGGACGCACAGGCTCGATGGTGTCCCCCCAGAGACACCACTTCCCCTCGATCGCGCCAGGGATGAAAGTGACAGCCGGACCACGCAGCATGTGGATATAGCGCTGTCGGATACCGAGTGTCTGCAGCTTGATCGGTGCATGAGCGATCGTAGTGTCACCCCGCTGCAGCTACTGATCTCGGCGTTGTCTCTAGCATTGCATACGGAGAGCCCCGGGTCGTCGAAGATCCCCGTCGGAACGCCGGTGAGCCTCCGCGATGACCCGATGCTGTCCGATCTGGTCGGCTACTTCGTGAACACCGTGGTGATCTGCCCAGAGCCGGTAGCATCGAGATCTTTTGCCGACCTGTTGAACTCGGTGCGAGATCATGTCATCGACGCCGTTTCCCACAAACTCGTTCCATTTGAAACAATCGTCGAGCACATCAATCCTCCGCGAATCCCCGGCGTCTCGCCGTTCTTCCAGACGATGGCCGCCTATATTGACGAGCGAAGTACGCAGTCAGATCCCGATGCCGCAGTGCGACAGCGTGAGCTGAGTGCGACGGAGGCCGGCGAGGGATCGCCTGCGAGAGCAGCCTTCTTCGACCTCGTGTTCGCGATCGTTCGACAGTCCGACAACATTGTGTTGCGTCTGAATTCGGCGCAGGAACTGTTCAGCACCGAGACTGCCACCCGGCTTCTGCGCAGGACCCACCTGTTCCTCGCGTTGGGAACCCGTTTCCCGCACTTACCGACCCAGAACCTTGTGAACCTGGTGGCAGCACACCTGAATACCTCGGCCGTTCAGCCGGAGGGAGCACGGGTTCGTCTGCACCTCGGTGCTCTGGGGGGCACCGACAGTGAGTTCTGGGCAGCTGCCGCAAGCCAGCTCTCAGCAGCACTGGAATTGGCGGTGACGGTCGAGAAGGACGAGGGCGGCGTTCACTGGCTCGAAGGGATCGGGCTGCGATCGCCAGATACCCTGGATGCCTGCCTGTCTGCAGGAACAAAACTCGTGGACGGCCACCGGGAAGGAACCGCACTGCAGGTCGCCTGGCGCCACGACGAATTCCATCTCACCGAGCAGGAGTTGGGTGATCACCTTCTTGATCCGTACTGGGAGGAGTGGGTCGACGGGTTCGCCGACGCCGAGGGCTCGGTGCCGGAGGGATGTGAGATTCAGCTAGGGGAGCGCCGAGCACTGCGTCGTGGTCGTCTGCGCAGCCCCAGTATCGGCGGCATATCAGACTTCCGAGCGGCGATCGTCGACTCGATTACGGCAGGCATCGGTGCGACTACCGACGTCGTCGTGGACCTGCTGGAGTCGGATACGCGCGGCGGCCTGTATTCGTTTCCTGTGTTGGTCCCCGCCGAAGCCTCGGTGGCCGCTGACACGATGCGCATACCCAGTCGCCGCGCGGCCGAGCTGCGTGCCGCGATGGGTAGCACGACGTTCGGACCGTTCTTCGATGACGTCCCTCCGGCCACCGTGCAAGTGGCGATATTTTGGACCGACATCGAACTGTCAGATGTGGACTCGAGGCAGTGGTGCCCAGATGGGGAGACACCGATCTCGGTGGTGGTGTACATCGCTGCGGAGGAGGGCGGTGAGGTCCCTGTCTCGGTCGACGTGCGGACCGACTGCGAAGGTGGGCTCTCCGCGGGGTATCTCGCGGACGGTGTACTCAAAGCGATCGTATCGAGTGGTCGGATACCGGCAGATGATCGCGAAAGCCCCCTGAGCGTGGAGCGGGCGGACAGACTTCCGCTTTCTGATCGGGAGGCTGCGGAAATCAGAAACAGATTCGGTGCCCGATCACAGATACTTCCGCTCTCGCCGTTGCAGAGTGGCCTTCTGTACCATCTGGTTCGGGCGGCGGAGTCGGGTGATCGCCACACCTACGTGTCCCAGGTCACGCGAGAGCTGGCCAGTCCAGTCGATCCGGATCGAATGCGAGACTCCGTAGCTCTCATGCTCGATCGATATCCAAACATACGAGCCGGATTCACCGTCGTGGGCAACGGTGAGGTACAGGTTATTCCGGCACAGACCGAGGTACCCTTCGAGATTATCGCGGGCACCGAATGGCGATCGGCGAGCGAAGACGTCGAGGCCTTTCTGCGCGACGAGCGGGCCAAACCGTTCACCCACGAGAATCCGCCGCTGATCCGTTTCACACTTCTTGAATGCCTCGACAACCAGTGGTTGCTGGTCATGACCTTCGAACACATCCTCATGGATGGATGGTCATTCAACGCATTTCTCGATGAACTCCTGCAGGCCTACGCGGCACCGGAACGGGTGCGATCGATCCCCCCAGCCTCATTCCGCGACTACCTCACCTGGTTGGCTGAACAGGATACCGACGGGGCTTATATGGCGTGGGACCGCTACCTCGACGACCTCACCGGACCGTCCGTGTTGAACACGATGGACGGGATGCAGTCGGTCGCTGAAACTGGCGAGTGCCATTTCGATATCGATGGGGACCTTGCGGCACACATCTATGCCGCAGCCCGCGAGTCCGGTTCGACGGTGGGGACGCTCCTGCAGACCACGTGGGCGTTGGTGTTGGCACGGCTCGTCGGCCGAAGTGACGTCATCTTCGGTAACACCGTGTCGGGACGTCCTGCGGAGCTGGCGGATGCAGACCGAATCATCGGCCTGCTGTTCAATACGCTTCCCTTCCGTGTCCGGGTGCAACCGTTCGAGTCCGTCCGAGAACTGCTCCAGCGGGTGCAGTGGGAACAACTCGACGTGATGGAGCATTCGTACGCTTCCCTCACCGAGATTCAGAGACGCGTAGGGATGGGGGCATTGTTCGACACCCTCTTCGTGGTGCAGAACTTCCCCCATGAGATCGGCGCTTCGGCTGACGATGGTCCCGAGGTGACCGGCGGGGGCCTCAACGACGCCACGCACTACCCGATCACCTTCGCTGTCAATCCTTGGGAGGCGGAGGGTGTCGCGCAGGTCCATGTTCGACTCTCGTACCGAGTCGATGTCTTTTCCACAGTCCAGGCGAATGATCTGCTCGACCGCTACGTTGCCGTACTCGAGAAACTGGTCGCGAATCTCGACAGTCCAGTGGGCACAATCCCCATCCTCACCGACAACGAACGAGCCGAGGCCCTGAAATCAGCGGCCGGTCGGGGCGAGGATGTGGGCGTTGCGATGGTGGCCGATCTCCTTCGCGACCAGGTCTCAAGATCCACAGGATCGACCGCATTGGTCGCCGGCAGTCGCAGCTACACCTTCGGTGAGTTCGACGCGGAGGTGAATCGATATGCGCGGTTGCTGATCTCGCGAGGCGTAGGTCCAGAGCATCGCGTAGCGCTCTTTCTGCCCCGAGACGAGCGGATGGTCATCGCGATGTTCGCGGTATTCGCAGTCGGCGCGGCGTACGTCCCGATCGACCCGGAACACCCGGACGAACGAATCGACTACATGCTCGAGGTGGCTCGGCCCACGGCAACCCTCGCAACCGACCGTGACCTTGCTCGTCTCGGCGCCACCGCAGGCCGGATTGTCAACCTGGACGAGCCGAAGGTGCTGGCCGAGATCAAGGCGGCGCACGCTTTCGCGGTGTCCGACACCGAGCGTGGCGGACCGATTCATCCCGATCTCCTCGCATACGTGATTTTCACGTCGGGTTCGACCGGGCGCCCGAAGGGCGTCGCGGTGGGATACCGCGGACTGACCAACATGTACGCAAACCACGTGTTCGAGATATTCGATCGAGTGGTTGCCCATCAAGCCGGGAGACGTCTGCGGATCGCGCACACCACATCGTTCTCCTTCGACGCTTCGTGGGAGCAGTTGTTCTGGCTGCTCAACGGTCATGCCGTGTACATCATCGACGAAGAACTACGGCGCGAACCGGCCGCATTGATGGCATATTACGATGAGCAACGTATCGACGGATTCGACGTGACGCCTTCCTACGGGCAACTGCTCGTAGATCAGGGATTACTCGACCGAGACCGGCCGTCGGCCCGGTCGGTGGCTGCGGATGCGCCGGGGGTGGTGTTCGTCTCGCTGGGAGGCGAGGCGGTCCCGGACAGGTTGTGGCAGCAGCTCCGTCAAGCGCCGGGCGTCGAATCGTACAACCTGTACGGCCCCACCGAATACACGATCAATGCGTTGGGGGCGGATCTCGCGGACAGCCCGGTGCCCAACGTAGGAACGCCGATATTCAATACGCGTGCCTACATCCTTGATGAGACTCTCGACCCTGCCTTGCCTGGTGTGCCAGGAGAGCTATACCTGGCGGGCGACGGCATCGCGCGAGGTTACTGGGGGCAACCAGCACTCACAGCCGAACGCTTCCCAGCATGCCCATTCGAGCCGGGGAATCGGATGTACCGAACCGGTGACCTCGCACGGAGGACACCCGATGGGAACATCGCCTACCTGGGGCGGGCCGACGACCAGGTGAAGATTCGCGGATATCGGATCGAGCCCGGGGAAGTCGCCGACGTATTGGCAGACGATCCGGCAGTCGCGGGAGCCACCGTTGTGGCCCGCGCAGACCACCATGGAGTAACGCAGCTTTATGGCTACCTGGTAGCTGCCACCGACGTTCAACTGGACGTGAATGCAGTACGGAAACGCGCCGGAGAAATCCTTCCGGAGTACATGATTCCAGCAGGAATAGCAGAAATAGAAGCGATCCCACTGAACGTGAACGGCAAGGTGGACCTCCGCGCGTTGCCATCGATCGAAGCGGCAGACACAGAGTTCGTCGCCGCGACTACCGCCACTGAACGCGTGGTCGTGGAGGCAGCTGCCGAGCTGCTCGGTGTCGAACGACTGTCAGTCAACGCGAACTTCTTCCAGTCGGGCGGCAATTCACTGTTGGCCATGCGACTAGTGGCGCGGATCAATTCGGGAGGCAAGCACGAAGCCAGGGTCAAAGATGTGTTCGGGCACCAGACGCCGGCCGAGTTGGCGGTACTACTCGAGGGTGAACAGGGCGATCCGACGCAGCAATCATTGCTCGATGCGGTCCTGATCACCATGCGAAAGACCCAGACTCCGGGCGTGCTCTTCTGCTTCCACGAGTTCACAGGCTTCGCGACGATGTACTCGCGCATTCTTCGTGGAATCCCGGACAGCTGGAGTCTCTACGGAATCCAGGACCCCGTGCACGCCGGAATGGTGGTCGATTTCTCTACGATCACCGAGCTGGCGAATGCCTATGCGGATGTCATCGAGTCGGTGGTTCCAGACGGTGAGCTCAATCTGCTGGGGTGGTCATACGGTGGGCATATCGCATTCGCAGTCGCCAACGAACTCGTCTCCCGGGGTCGGGACGTGGCCCACCTCGTGATCGTCGACGCGTTGCCCTCGACGGCAAGTTCCGTGCGTGCAGTTGCTCCAGCTGTGCCGATGAGTCGGATCCTCACCGATCCTGAAATTCAGGAGAACCTCGCTATCGAGCTCATCGACGAGGGGACGGACGAAGTCCCCACGGAGTTGTTCGCAGGAATCGACGACCTGCAGCGAAGGGCGATCGCGGTCGCGAGTTCTCGAACCAATCTGCTGATGTCGCAAATGACGACCGGCCACATGGCCAAGGTGCCGACGCTTCTCGTCGTCGCGACCGAAGGCGCTGGAAAGAGCCACGATTACCCGGAAGAAGCAACGTCGCTATGGGACGGATTCGTAGAGAATCTGCGCACGCTGCTCGTTCGAGAGGACCACAACAGCATGATGCTGACCGAGAAGGGCATCGCTGCCTGGATAACCGACCTGAAGAGATTCCTCACCACGGAGAGCCTCGACGTGCAGGTGCCGCAACGCCGCAGCAAGAGTCTGACGGTGACGAAGGACGGTGAATAACCCGATGACGCAGCAACTGGGTATCGAGGCCGAGCAAGCGGATATCGTGACACTGCAGGAGCAGTGGAATGACCGTTCGACCCCGGCGACAACAACGACTGTCCCCGAACTGTTTGCCGAAGCGGTCCGCTCGCATGCGGATGCGCCCGCCCTCGTCGACGGCCAGCGTCGCCTGACGTACGCGGAACTTTCGGCGAAAGTGCAACAATTGGCCCACCGTCTTCGCCAATCAGGGCTTGCCGCAGAGGAGGTGGTTGCGATCTGCATGCCTCGCTCGGCCGAAATGGTGATCGGCGTGCTGGCGAGCATGGTTGCAGGCGGCGCCTTCGTTCCGGTGGACCCGCAGTGGCCGGCGACTCGCCGAGCACAGGTGATCGCCGACTCGTCGGCACGGATCGCGCTCGTTGCCCCCGATCACCAGGCATCCTTGCCGACAGAAGAGCTCGTCGTGAGCCTGGACGACTGGCGCTTCGAGGAACCCGACCCCCTACCTTCGCCTCCGGCGATCGTGGGGAACCAGTTGGCCTACGTGATCTTCACATCGGGGTCGACCGGCACCCCGAAGGGGGCCATGATCCGACATGAGGCGATCGCTGAGCGACTGACCTGGCAGCGAGATCACGTGATCCTGTTCGGGCCTGGCGACGCGTCACTGTTCAAGGCTCCGCTCGCCTTCGACATCTCTGTCAACGAGATCTTGCTGCCGTTGATATCCGGTGGCTATGTCGTCGTGGCCGCATCGGGTAGCGAGCAGGATCCCGACTATCTGCTCGACCTCATTACCGCGGAGCGGGTCACCTACCTGTACCTCGTCTCGTCGATGCTCGATGCCATGCTGGCGTTGGATCTCGAACGCGCGGCATGCGAGGGGTCGGCATTGACCAGTGTGCAGCACGTGTGGTGTGGCGGCGAGGTCCTGACGCCAGACCTGTTCGACAGGTTCCGGCAGCAGTTGTCGACGACGCTCTACCACGGGTACGGCCCTGCAGAGGCGACGATCGGGGTTTCGCATGTGATCTACCGAGATCGCGCAGAACGGATCAGCACGTCGATCGGCCGTCCCAATCCTCACACCCAACTCTATGTACTCGACGACAACCTCTCCCCAACCCCGGTCGGGGACGGGGGTGAACTGTACGTGGCCGGGTTTCTCCTCGGCCGCGGGTACGTCGGCAATGCAGCCTTGACCGCGGGCAGGTTCGTGGCCAACCCATTCGATCCGGACGGTGCGCGTATGTACCGCACCGGCGACCTCGCTCGGTGGACCACGGAGGGCTCGCTGGAGTTCCTCGGGCGCGCCGACAATCAGGTGAAGATCGGTGGCAGACGTGTCGAATTGGAAGAGATCGAAGTAGCGATCGCTCGCCACCCGAGCGTCCGACATGCAGTGGTGACGATGCACCGCAACGATTCCGGTGTTCAGAGCTTGGTCGGCTATGCCACTGAGATGCCCGGATCGACGCTCGATGTCGATGTGCTACGGCAATGGTGTCGAGAGTGGTTGCCCGACTACATGGTGCCCACCCAGCTGATGGTGTTGGATTCGTTCCCCGTCAACACCAACGGCAAGGTGGACCGTCGCGCGCTACCGGCTCCAACCGAGGTACAGCGCGAAGGTCTCACCGCGCCGACAACCGCGCACGAGGCCCTCCTGTGTGACATCTTCGCGAAGGCGTTGGGCCTCGACGAAGTCGGGGTCGACGACGACTTCTACGCCCTCGGCGGCGATAGCATCATGGCCGTCACCGTGGTGCGGGCGCTGCGCTCCCAGCGGATCAAGGTGCGCACCAAGGACGTCACAGCTCACCGCACCGCCAGGCGCCTGGCAGCGACAATCACGGACTCCGACGCCACCACTGACAAGAACCAATCCATCTCCGATCGCCCGCTGGTCGTCCTCGACGACGAAGACGCCGCCGACCTCGCCGCCACGGTGGCCGACCTCCGCGCGGTCCTGCCGCTGACGTCGGTACAGTCCGGGATCTACTTCCATTCGCTCGCCGCACCGGACGACGATCCCTACATCGTCCAACAGGTCGTCGACCTGATCGGCCCGCTGGAGCCGGCCAGACTGCAGCAGGCCACGCGTGCGGCCATTGACCGCCACGAAGCCCTCGGCGCAGGGTTCCACACCACTGCATCGGGCAGGCTCATCTCGACGATCGGCGCCACTGTGGCACCCGAATTCCGGACGCTGGACTTTATCGGGCGAAGTGAGTCGGAAACGGAGGAGTTCGTCGCGAAGGTCGCACATCAGGAGCGCGCTCGGGGCTTCGACCTCACGCAACCGCCGTTGCTGCGCTACGCGTTGATCACCATCGCCGAAGACCACCATCGTCTCGTGCAGACAGCACATCACCTCATCGCCGACGGCTGGTCGGTCGCCCTGATCTGGGACGACATCATGGCAGCCTACCGAGGGCAGGTCTTCGAATCCCCAGCTCCCCAGTTCACCGACTTCCTCCGGTGGTGGGTGCATCATCGAGACCCCGAGCGTGAAGTAGCCGCGTGGAGCCGTTACCTCACCGGGGTTGATACTCCCACGCTTGTCTCGGATCTGCTGCCCCGCCCCGAAGGAGGAACTGGATTCGGACGACGGCGTCGCAGCTTGGACTCCGACCAGCGGAGGGCGTTGCGCACCTACGCGCGCAGCCAGGCGGTGACGGAGGCCGCAGTGTTGACGGTGGCCTGGGGAATTACCGTCGGCTGCATCATGAGCAGCACCGATGTGGTCTTCGGATCCACCACGGCGGGCCGCGGTGAAGACGTCGGAGGTCTCGATCGAATCGTCGGGATGCTCGTCAACACCGTGCCCACGCGGGTGCGTTGGTCCCTGCACGACACCGTCGATGAGATCGTGCAGCGGTTTGTTGCCGCTGAGACCACCGTGCTCGACCATCAGCACGTTCCGCTTCTCGACGTGCACGCGTCGCTGGGCGTGAACGAACTCTTCGATACCCTGTTCGCCATCCAGAATCTGCAGCCTCCGGAGACCGGTGACCGCCTTCAGCTGGGGCCCATCCACTACATCGAGAACCCCCACTACCGACTGAGCGCCTTGGTCAACTTGCACGAGTCGGTAGCGGTCGAATTGACTAACGACCGCGCGGCAATCGACGACATGGTAGCCGATCAGATCGTTGACCTCTACCTCCGTGCGGTCGAACTGATCGTAGGTTCGGCATCGGGTACGCAGATGGTCGACGAGAACTACCTTACCGGGAATGACCCACTAGATGGATCGAATCTGACTGCATTACAGTCAGATCCGCCGATGCGGTTGACTGCCACGCGGGCGTCGGGGTTGTGGCCGATAGCGGCAGCACATGCGAGCCTTCCAGGCTTCGAGCAGTTCACACAATCGTCCACATTCGTCACCCCCGCCGGTCTCGACAAGCAGTCACTGAAGCGTGTTCTGCATCAAGTGGTCGACCACCATCCTGCGCTGCACGGTCGCGTGGTCCGGGGAACGACCCTGGATCAATGGCGGTTCGAGACACCGAACCCAATTGCCGCGGCAGACCAGCGAATCACGGTGGAATCGCTGAGCGTGTCGTGGGCGTCGGACTCGTGGCGTGACCGAGTCTCGGCGGTGAAGACAGAGCTGTCGGAGGCACTGGACCCCGAGAACGGGGTGATGTGGCGAGCAATGTGGTTCACCAACGACCAGGAAGAACATGGTCGACTGCTTTTGGTGATCCATCACCTCGTTGTCGATGGCGTTTCGTGGCGCATCCTTGGTGACGACCTGGCACAGGCCTGGCAGCTCGAGACCGGTGCGTCCACGAAACCGCTACTGCCGGTGGGGACGAGTTTCCCGACCTGGTCGGCGGCGCTCACCTCCCGGGCTGGCGATGACGACGTCGTCGCGCAGGTCGACTACTGGACCGACGTGCTCGCTGGCGAGGATCCGTTGTTGGGGTCGCGCCCCCTTGATCCGAAGCTGGACACCTACGCGGCCTCCGGCGAGGTACAGATAGCTGTGCCTGAAGACGTGACCCGCTCTGTTCTATCCGACCTGCCGCGCGCCTTGGCATCGGAGGTCAATGATGTGCTCTTGGGTGCACTGGCGGTCGCAGTCGGCGCCTGGCGCGCCCGACGAGGGGTAAACCACCGACGTGTGGTGATCGGGTTGGAAGGTCACGGCAGGGAAGAGTCCCTCATCGCCGGTGCGGACCTGTCCTCCACCGTCGGGTGGTTCACGTCCTGGTCTCCGGTCGCCCTCGACACTTGCGACATCGATCCCACTGCTGCGCTTACCGACCCCGCTGCCGCGGCGAATGCGGTGTTGCGAGTAAAGGACGCCCTTCGACACGTGCCGGATCGAGGGATGGGATACGGGCTGCTGCGATATCTCAACCCCACGACGTCCGGCGCTCTCGCAGCCGAGAACGCACCCCAGATCGGATTCAATTATCTCGGTCAATTCGGGAACGCCGGCGCCAAGAGCGCTGCGATCTGGCATCCTGCCCCCGAAAAGCCAGGAATCGAATGGCACGCCCCCGACACGCTGCGCTCCCCGGCGGTGGTCGATATCAACATCGCCGCGGTACCGGGCCCAGACGGACTGGTGCTGCAGGGCTCGTTCAGGTTCGCGACCGGGATCATCGACGAAGCTGACGTCGACGACCTCGCCGCGCTCTGGGGTGCAGCCCTCGCGACATTGAGCACGCACGCGCAGACCCGCAGTGTCGGTCGTCGTTTCGCTGACCTGACGCTCGTGCGGGAGCGCGATCGACATCAGATCGCCGCATGGTCATCTGGTGAGGACCGAGATACTGCAGCGGTAACCGTAGATGCGCTGCTGCAGAACCAGGCCGCCGCGGGCACGGGGGTGGCGCTTGCCGACGACACGGACGCGGTGGAGCTGTCGTTTTCGGCGCTCGATTCGCGCGTGAATGCACTGGCTGCACTTCTCGTGGAATACGGTATCGAGGTGGGGGATCGCGTTGCTGTCTTGCTGCCGCGTTCCGTTGACCTAGTGGTCGCGCTCGCAGGTGTGATGCGTGCGGGTGCTGCGTGTGTCCCGCTCGCCGAGTACCCGGCCGAACGAATCGGGCAGATCGTTGCAGACTCGGGTGCCGCAGTGGTCATCACCGACGGACACACTTCGGAGGCGTACACAAGGGTGCTGGCTGCTTCCGGGGTGCGCCTGCTGAAGACCGACGACAGAGGGGTCGTGGGGGCGCTTGATCGTGGCCGAGAGGCCCCTCCGGTGCTAGTCCGTGCTCTCACGGCACACGACGCGGCATACGTGATCTTCACGTCAGGCACGACGGGACGCCCTAAGGGAGTGACGATGTCGCATCGGGCGCTGGTGAACCGCCTGACCTGGGGGCGTGAGGTGCTTGGCTTCGGTCCGGACTGCGTGGCGTTGTGGAAAAGCGGATTGGGATTCGTCGACGCCGCCACGGAGCTGTTCGGTCCACTGACAGCCGGTGCGACCGTAGTGGTCTCCACCGAAGAGTCCGCAAGCGATCCGGCGGCGTTGGCCGACGCGATTCACCGATATGGGGTGACTCATCTGCTGACTGTGCCGAGCTTGGCCGATGCCCTGATTCGGGTCCCAGACGCAGCGACAGCGCTGGCGTCTGTACGACAGTGGGTGTCCTCTGGTGAATCACTCACTTCCTCGACAGCGGAAGCGATGCGGCAGATAGCTTCGGGTGCAGTGATCCACAACTTCTACGGATCGACCGAGGTCGCAGGCGATGCCACTACCGCTGCCGTGGCCAACGACGACGTCACGATCGGCTCCCCGGTAACGAACACTCTGGTGCGGGTGTTGGATTCGTGGCTGAGACCTGTCGCCCCCGGAGTGGTGGGCGAACTGTATATCGGTGGCGCCCAGCTCGCCGACGCATACGTCGGCCAGCCGTCGCTGACCGCGGCGCGGTTCATTGCCGACCCCCACAGCAAGACCGGCGAACGGCTTTATCGCACAGGTGACCTCGTTCGATGGAGTACGCAGGGCGCACTGGAGTACCAGGGCCGGTCGGATGATCAGGTGAAGCTGCACGGCGTCCGGATCGAACTGGACGAAGTCCGGAATGCCCTCGAACAGCTCGACGCCGTATCGGGCGCGGCAGTGGTGGCCCTCGATCATCCCACAGGTGGGAAGTTTCTTGCTGCATATGTCACGGTTGCCGACCACGGCACAGACGAAGACGCGGCGCTAGCAGATCTTCTTCGGGGCCAATTGGCGGCGCGGTTGCCGAATTACATGGTCCCGACCACCTTCAGCCGACTCGCCGAGTTCCCGGTCACCGTGAACGGGAAACTCGACAAGACTGCCCTGCCGGTGCCCGATACGCGGCCCGGCGCCACGGGCGGTAGGGCGCCGGAGACCGACACCGAGATCGCGTTAGCGGCCATATTCAGTGAGGTCCTGAAGCTCGGCAGGACGACCGTCCTGTCCGCCGACGACGACTTCTTCCGTCTCGGCGGAGACAGCATCTCGTCCATATCAGTGGTGCGCCAAGCAAATAAGAGGGGGTTGACGTTCACCATCCGTGACGTCTTCGCCCTGCGTTCCCCCGCTCGGCTCGCCAGCGCGTGCGTCACCACCTCGCCCGGCGTGACGCCCCAGCACGACGGGCCACCGTCCGCCACCGCCGGAGACCCGATCCCCATCGCACCCACGGTGAACCAACACCGGCTGCGACTGTCGGGATCACCGATCGACGACCATCTCATCACCGAGGTGATCGATCTGCCACAAGCAGTGGACTCGGCGCAGGTGAAGTCAGCCATAGCGTCGGTGCTGCACGACATCGACACACTTCGCCAGCGCGTGACCCCGCACCACCGTTTGCTGTGGACGGCCGAGGTCATGCCATACACAGAACAATCTGTCGCAGAAAGCATCTCCCTCCACGAACGGCCCGATTCCACGTCCGATCGGGCGGTCAAGGAAGTCCGTGCGCAGCTCGTCGAACACATCGATATCACTGCCGGAAGAGCATTACATGCCGGCATCGTCGGTTCCGCCAAGGGCGTCCACCTTGTCCTCGCCGTACATGGCCTCGCCGCAGACCGTCGGACCGTGCACCAGCTCGCCGCCCGTGTGCAGGCGCAGGTAAATGGGGTCACGACCGCGGCGGCAGCCACCGTGCGATCGATTGCGGACACATCGGAAGTCCTCGACAACATTGCTGCATCGGCAGAATCCGACGCAGCAATGGTCGAGTGGGCCGACTACCTGAACACGCTGCCGGTAGCAGCCCACCCCGCAGGCGAACTCACCTTATACACCACCCGAGTGAGCTGGCCTATCGAGTCCCCTGCACCACCAGAAGTCATCGAGACAGCATTCCTGGCAGCTGTTGTGGGATGGTCGGACGGCGAGGGTGCCGTCGACCTGGAGTGGGATCTGCGGACGCACCTACGGGCGGCACGTACCGACGCCGACGATCTCCCCGGCGCGTTGACCGTCGTGTACCCCCGACTCGGGCACGACCAGGCGGGCTCCTGGGCAGGTTACGCACCCTGGCACGACCTGCTGCGTTATCAAAACAGACGGGGCCGCAAGAAACTGCGGGGAGCGCCGAAGCCGGGCCTTCTACTGACACGACTCTACGGTCGGACCGCAGACCCAACTCTGCTGGAAGGTTTTGAGTCTTTCTACGACATCGTCGCCAGATACCGGACCACCACGGAGGGCATCGATCTGCAGGTCCTGGGGCCAGATCAGGCTGCGATGCTGTTGGATCGTTGGGTCGACGAACTCGACAGCGCGGCGACCTAGCGAATTGTACGGCTGCGGGCGGCCTCGAACAGTTCCGCGTATGAAGGATAGAACTCATCGAGCACCCCGAGATCCGTTGCACGATCGAAGTTCGGATGATCGCGGTAGGTGCTGATCGAGGCCAGTTGGGTGAACCCGAAGTACTCGCCCGGTTGCGACGACTCGTCGACGTCCTGTTCCGGCACGCGATCGAGGTCGTCGATATTGTCGGTGAGGATCTCATGGCATGCGTCGGTGACCTGTAGCGACAGTTCTTCCAGAGTCACCGATGACGAGAGTGAGAACGTGCGCCGATCAACGACGGGACCGGTATCGATTCCCGCATCGACACGGTGGAGGGTTACGCCGAATTCTCGTTCCGACCGCAGGATGGCAAATGCCGCCGTCGCCAACGGCAGTCCACGATAGCGCGGCAGCGGCGCTCCGTGCACGTTTACGATCGTCAACCCGAGATCCAAGATGGGGGTACGGAAGATGAACGGATTTCCTGTCGAGCACACGAGCCGGTCGATGGACAGACCACCGATGTACTCGGCCAACTCGTTCACATCGTGGGTTGCTACGCAATTCAACTCCACCGCCTGCGCCGGCACATCCTCACCGTGAGGGTGGATCACCGCTTCGACCGGCTTACCTGCCGAAGCGGCATGCATCGCGGCACGCCAGACCAAAGCGCCTGAACCGACCATGATCACGACGACACACCTTGGGGACGAACGATTTTTGCGTTCTGCGGTGCTGATATGCAGTCGACCGGGAGTGCCTCAACACGCTGGTCGAGGATGGGGCGTGCACAAAGCTGTGCTGGTGAGGTCATCGATTCCCTCCGTTTGGTTGGGTGGCGCAACTTCAATGAGCGGCGGCACGAGTGCGCATGCGTTGACAGGCCACGGTTTCAAGTTAGGCTACCCTAGGATCGCGCGATCGAATCCGCTCCCAACCCGCGGGAACGGAGGGAAAAGGAGAATATGAGCGACTGGACCGACGGTCGGCTGCCGGTGTTCTTCGAGGCAGCTGAACAGCAACCTCCGCACCGACCTATCGCGATCGATGCCGAAACCACGCCACGGAAACTGGTGCTGCGAACGATGTTCGCCGACCTCCCCAGGACTGTCCCGGCAGCAGTGCTGCTCGTAGGCCATCAAGTCGGCGAGGTCTTGGTGCCGATCGTCATGGGCCTTGCGATCGACCAAGCGATCAAGACGAGTGACATGGCGGCCACGGTCCGCTGGGTGCTCGTGCTGGGACTGGTTTTCGCCTTCCTGTCGTTCAGTTACCGATTCGGCTCGCGGATCGGCTTCCTCGGCATCAACACGGTTCAGCATCGTCTGCGCACGCAGGTCACGGATCGGATCCTCGATCCTCGCGGGTTGGGCGGTGGCCACACTCCCGGCGTCCTGTTGTCGATTGCGTCCACCGATGTGCAGCGACTCGCGATGGCGGTGGCTCTCGGCCTGTACCCCGTGGCAGAAATCTTCGCAGTGATCTTCTGCGGGATCATACTGCTGTCGATCTCCTGGGAGCTGGGCCTGCTGATTCTGCTCGGAGCCCCGGCGTTGTTGTGGTGCCTCGACAAGGCCGGCGGCCGGCTGCGCGCGCGCAGCGCGGCCGAACAACGGGCGGCCGGGGACGCGGCCGGCTCGGCGACGGACCTCGTCACCGGATTCCGCGTGATCAAAGGCATGCATGCCGAGGCCGAGGCCGAACGCCGGTACCGCTCGGCGAGTGAGCGGGCACTGGCCGCGGTGATCAAGGCCCGTCGGTCGCACGGCGCGTATGTCGGTGCGATGGAGGCCATCGCGGCCGTCTTCGTCGTTGCGGTGGGCGTGGTCGGCGGAATCAAGACCGTCAACGGCGCTCTGAGCGTGGGACAACTGATCACCGTCGTCGGTTTGACGTCCGTGGCAATGGGGCCCATGCAGGCGCTCGGTACGAATTTCGGCAAGGTATGGGTCGCCGCGCATGCCTCCGCGGCGCGCGTCTTGATGGTCCTGCACGCTCCCTTTGCGCGGACGGCGGGACACCGCGAGCAAGAGGCAGCGGACGCTGTTCCCTTGCGTTTCGACGGTGTCGATGTCGGGCAGGGGGCCCTGGATCTCACGCTCCCGGTCTCCGGGGTGACCGCGCTGGTCTGCGACGCGGCGACGGCCGCGAAGTTGACCACCTTGCTCTCGCGCGTGAAGACACCGGAATCGGGCACGGTGTGGGCGGGCGTAGACGATCTCTACGAGTTGTCGGAACCAGCAGCGCTGCGGGCGGTACGCGTCGCACCGCATACCAGCACACTGTTCGAGGGCACCGTCGGTGAGAATGTGACGGCAGGTTCCCCACAGCAGCCCGACCGCGTGGCCGCGGCGTTGCTCGCCGCGGCCTGCGACGACGTGATCAGCACGCTCCCGTATGGTCTGGACACCTCGGTGGGCGAGGCCGGGCGATTGCTGTCGGGAGGTCAGCGTCAGCGGGTGGCGCTTGCCCGCGCGCTCGCATCCGACACCCGAACGCTGGTGCTGGTCAATCCGACCAGCGCGGTCGATTCGGTCACCGAAGCCGATATCGCCGAGCGGCTACCGCAGGTGCGTGCCGGGACGGCAACGGTGATCTTCACGCATTCGCCGACTCTGATTGCGGCGGCCGACCATGTCCTGACGATCAGTGCCACCGGTCGGGTCGCCGACACGACTGCGAAAGCCGAGGTCACCGCATGACCGCCGACGTGACCATGACCGCCGACACGGCGAGGTCATCGGGGTATTTTCCCGTGGCAGACGGGCGAACCACGGTGAAGTTCGTACGCGGACTTCTCGGCGGCAAGTGGCCGGCGTTGTTGGGGGTGGCAGTGATCCTGCTGCTCGGCGCGGGGCTCGGACTGGTCATTCCGTGGGGATACGGCCTGATGGTCGATACTGCGATCGACGGCGGCGGGGTCCTCGAGATCCTGCGCATCGGTGGCTGGCAGATCGCGGCGGCAATCGCCTCAGCTGCGCTGACAGGGTTGGGGATCGCGCTCTCGGCACAGCTTCTGGAGACTGCGCTTGCCGGACTCCGTGAACGAATGGTCGGCGCCGCCCTTCGGTTGCCGCAGGCACGTGTGGAGGAGGCCGGTTCCGGCGACCTTGTATCGCGTGCGACCGATGACGTGAACGTGGTCAGTGAAGCGATCTCGCGGGGGGTTCCGGCTCTGGCGACGTCGGGGTTCGCGATCGGTGCCACGATCGCCGGATTCGGTGCGCTCGATTGGCGCTTCCTCATTGTGGTCCTCGCTGTGCTCCCTGTTCATTGGATCGGTGCGCGCCGCTACCTTCGCTCCGCGCCGCCGGTCTACCGGCAGGAGCGGGCGGCAATGGCTGTACGTGCGCACCACATGCTGGGAGCGATCCGGGGCCTGCCGACCGTGCATTCGTTCAACCTCATCGATCAATCCCGGGACCGTGTGGGCAACGGATCCTGGTCGGTGGTGCGATGGTCGATGCGCGCACGGATTGTGCAGAATCGTCTGGGCGGCAAGGCGAATCTGGCGGAGTTCGTCGGCATGGCGACGGTGTTGCTGATCGGGTTTTATCTGGTGGATTCCGATGCGATCACAGTCGGTGCCGTGACGACGGCGATGTTGCTCTTCCTCCGGTTATTCGGCCCGATCGGCGCGCTTTTGATGGTGATGGACGAGATCCAAACGGGTGCTGCTTCCCTCGGCCGAATCGTCGGTGTGGTCGACCTTGTCGAGAACGACCTCGGTCGGCCCTCTGCGGCGCGTGACGAGTCACCTGTCGAGACGCCGGAGGCGGTCGAGATCTGCATCGACTCACTCGGCTTCCGGTACGACGGTGCCGATCACCAGGCAGTCGATGATGTGACTGTCACGATCGCGGCGGGAGAGACGGTGGCGGTCGTCGGCGCTTCGGGTGCCGGAAAGACGACTCTTGCCACATTGATAGCTGGTGTGCACGTGCCGGATTCGGGTTCGGTCCGGATCGGCGGAACTGATCTGGCGGAGCTTCCGGAGGAGGCCACGCCGGTGCTTCTGACCCAGGAGGTGCACGTGTTCTCGGGGACGGTAGCCGAGGATCTGCGGATCGCTGCGTCCGAGGCGGACGAAGAATCGCTGCAGCGCGCACTGGAGACGGTGGGTGCGTGGGAGTGGGTATCGCTTCTCGAGGACGGGCTGGATTCTGCGATCGGCGCCGGTGGCCACGAGCTCACACCGAAACATGTGCAGCAGCTTGCACTTGCGCGGTTGGTGCTTCGGGACCCTTCGGTGGTGATTCTCGACGAGGCCACTGCGGACGCGGACAGTTCGGATGCCGACGCGTTGGAGGATGCTGCGCAGGCCGCGCTGCGTGGTCGCACCGCGGTGGTGGTGGCGCACCGTTTGAGCCAGGCCGCGCGCGCCGACCGTATCCTGGTCATGGACGAAGGCCGGATCGTCGAAGAGGGTACCCATCAGCACCTGAGTGCTGCAGGTGGTCGCTACGCGGAGCTCTGGTCTGCCTGGAGCAGGTTCCGGGCGGCTGCGCAATCCTGATGCTGTTGTCGCAGGTTGAAGCAGCGGCGAACGCGGTCTACTGATCGGCGGCCCTGGGACAATGCCGCTTGGCCGGCGGCTCCCTCAGTCAATGCGGACGATACGTTCGATCGAACACCGGCAAGACCGTATCCGGTCGAGAGAAGCTGCAATTCATCGTAATCGAGATAGCGGAGGAAAATTGAGCGCAACGAAATACTACCCGGACCTACCCGCCTCGTACGAGCCCCGTATTCACCGCGCCGAAGTGATCGACGTACGTCGCCTCGGCCCAGGCATGATTCGGGTCGTGTTCGGAGGGGCCGACATGCAGGACTATCCGACTACCGGTGTCGGGGACGAGTTCGTCCGGTTGTTCTTCCCCGACTCTCCCGACGACGACGTGCGGCTACCCTTCGTCACGGATCGAGGTTGGGAGTACCCGGAGGATGTGGCGCCTTCCCAGATGCGCACCTACACCATTCGTGGGCACCGAAGAGGAGAGATCGATATCGATTTCGTCGTCCACGAAGGCGGTATCGCCGCCGTATGGGCTGGGCAGGCACGCGCGGGACAGTCTGTGGGAATCAATCCCCCCAAGGCGCTGTACGCACGCCCGCACTGGGCAACGAAGCAGGTTCTGATCGCCGACGAGCCCGCGCTGCCAGCAGCACTTCGTCTCGCGGAGTCGACGTCGAGCGACATCGAGACAGTGCTGATCGCAGAGGTTCGCGGACAGGAGTTCCAGCTCACAGCAGACGCTGACGGCGTCGCCTACACATGGCTACGTGGAACCGGTAACGGATACTCGCCCAGCGAGCTGCTCCAAGCACTACGCCGCTTGACCATCGACGACGAGACGTATGTCTGGGTCGCGGGTGAGACGCGTCTGACCCGCACTGCCCGCTCATACCTCCGACACGAAAGAGCACTGGCCCCGGACGGCCAGAAGAGCATCGGTTACTGGACCGACAAGGCGGAGGAATGGCGAGCGCGATACGACGCACTCGGCGAAGAGTTTCAAGCGACGGTGCGCGCTCTGTACGAGAGTGACCGTGACATCGAGGAGGTCGTCGACGAAGTCTCTCGCCTCTACGACGCGGCCGGTCTGTAACCGGCCGGTCGAGCGAATGACTACAAAGGAGAATCAGTGAAGACCTGGATCGCCACGGTGTCGCTCGGCGGAACTCTCGAGGACAAACTCGACGGCGTCGCCACGGTAGGGTTCGACGGCGTCGAGATCCTCGACGCAGACCTTGAAAAGTCGCCGCTGCCCGCGGTCGAGGTGGCTACTCGCAGCGCCGAACTCGGTCTGAGCATCGACCTCTACCAGCCTTTCCGACGCGGCGAGGGTGTCACCGGCGCCGAATTCTTGATGTCCTGCAACGCTTTCATCGCGAGTGCGACCTCATGGAAGCCCTAGAGCTCGGCTATGTTGACTAGCGACACTCGGGACAAAACACCCACAGAATCGCGAGTGCATGTAGCGAAGGGGACAAGAATGAATCGACGTTTTCACCGATCCGTGGCGGGAGTGGCTGCGATGGCCACGGCCTTCGCAGTCGGCGCGTGTGGTTCGGACAGTGAAAGCGACTCCGGGACCAGGTCGGTGGAGTCGCCGAACGGCACGGTGGAGATCCCCACGGATCCACAAGCGGCACTGGGCATGTACACCACCGATGTCGACGTGTTGCTCACCCTCGGATTTCCGCTGGCGAAGCTGCAGCCGATTCGGGCCGAGTACGACAGCCTGCCCTCGTATCTCCCGTCCGACGCGATCGAGGGTGTGCAGACCTTCGCGAACTTCCCGGAGTTCGATTACGAAACCCTGGCGACCGCCGATCCGGACTTCATTCTGAACAGCCTTGCGTACGAGCCGGACACGCTGACGACGCTTCCGGAGATCGCGCCGACGTACAGCTACAACGGATTCGACGGTACTCCGTGGCGTGAGCACTTCGAGCAGACCGCTCGCGATCTCGATCGCACCGAGCAGTACGACGCATGGACGAAGACGTACGAGGACCGGATTGCCGAAGTGAAGGAGGCCATCGGTTCCCGAGCCGACGGACTGACCGTTGCCCCGGCGTCGTTCTTCGATGGCCAGGTGTACCTCGCGTGCCAGGCGATCTGCTCGGTGTACGACGATCTGGGAATCGACGTGTACGAGGGTGCACGATCCAACGATGGCAAAGGCGTGACGATCAGCGTCGAGGAACTGAGCCAGTTGTCCGACGTCGATGTTCTGGTGACCACCAAGGGTGCGGACTCGGACGAGAACTCGCTGACGCCGCTCGAAGGCAATCCGCTCTACATGAATCTTCCGGCTGTGCAGAACGGTCAGGTGTTCGCCTTCCAGCGTGACCTGATCTTCGGCTCACCCAGTGGGCAGCTTGCGCTGCTGGACCAGGTCGAACAGGACCTCACCAGCTGAGTTGGAACCGAGTCGTATCGAAAGCGAGCAGATGAGCGTCACCGAGGAACAAGCCCTGTCCGATATCGCATCCATTCTGTATGTCGATGTCGACGACCTGGACATCGATGCCGACCTTCGCGACCAGGGGATGGATTCGGTACGAGTCATGGAAATCGTGCAACTCTGGAGGTCTGCCGGCTTACCCGGCGTCGATTTCATCTCCTTGGCGGAGGACCAGCGGATCGAGCACTGGCTGGGCGTGCTGCGTGCTCAACAGGCCGGCGGCCGGGACTCGTAGGTACCTGGCATGCCGGGCGGGGCAGCGCCTCCATAGCCGGCCTCGCCTTGGATGCTTCCATGGCGAGGAGTCTGCTTTGCCTACGACTGCCCGGCGCCGGACCGTATCGACCACCTCGTTGGCCTTTCTGTCGGGTGAAACCGGCCCACGATGAGCTGCGCATGCTGGTCGGCGCGCCACGCTTCGGGCTAGCTCTGTACTGGCGGACCCTAGGTAGGTTAGGCTCCCATTACTGATGTCGGGTGAGGGGCGGATTGTGTCTACGGAGCGTGTCCGGGTTCTGTGCGTAAGTTCGGGCTCATGTTGTGCCAGTGCTGAATTCGTGCACCTGGATGCCCGTGGATTCGCTCTCGGCCCGCCACGAGCCTACTTCCGTGCGCGCACGAACGCCGGGACGGGTCACCCGCAGTGTTCGGCACCGTGCTGACCCACTGACCTACCTACCGCTCGGAGCCGCTGGTCATCGGTGGCTCCGCCATGGCCAGGAGAGCCGAGTACATGCGACTGCCAGTCTTCTTCGAGGCGCCTGCGACACCGCTGCGCACCAAACACATAGAGGTCACCGAAAGCACGACCCCGCGGGAGTTGACGCTGCGGACGATGTTCGCTGCGAAGAAATACACGGTCCCGGGTGGTCTTCTGCTGATCATCCATCAGCTGTGCGGAGCGCTGGTTCCGGTCATCATGGGCGTGGCAATCGACCGTGCGATCAGCACCAACGACTCGGGCCAACTGGTGCTGTGGGTCGTCGTGCTCGCCGTCGATTTCGCACTTGTGTCGTTCACCTTCCGGTTCGGATCCCGCATCGGGTTCCTCGGGATGCAGTCGATTCAGCACCAGGTGAGGACGAGGATCACCGACCGGATCCTCGATGCGCGTGGAATGGGTGGTCCGCGGCGGCAACCCGGAATGCTCTTGAGCATCGCGACATCCGACGCACGCCAGCTCGCCATGGCCGTCGCTGTCGTCGTGTACCCCCTGGGCGAATTCGCCGCCGTGGTCTTCTCGGCGCTGATCCTGCTCTTCATCTCCTGGCCGCTCGGATTGGCGATCCTGGTGGCTGCGCCATTGATGCTCTGGGTCATGGACCGCGCAGGCTCACCGTTGCGCAGGCGAAGCATGCAGGAACAGCAGGTGGCAGGAGAGGCTGCAGGTACCGCAGCGGATCTCGTGGGTGGCTTCAGGATCGTCAAGGGCCTGGGCGCGGAACACGAGGCGGGACGCCGGTACCTGGCTGCCAGCGAACGTGCTCTGCAGGGCACGCTCAAGGCGAATGTCGCGCGCGCGGGTTACCTGGGATCGATGGAGATCGTTTCCGGGCTGTTCATCGCCGGGGTCGCGATCGCTGCCGGATTGATGGCGGTCGGCGGTGAGCTCACTATCGGCCAGCTCATCACCGTGGTCGCAGTGACCCAGTTCGTGATGGGACCTCTTCAAGCATTCGCCGCGAACTTCGGCGCTATCTGGGCTCAGGCGTTGGCCTCGGCGGAACGCGTCCTCACCGTGCTGCAGGCACCGTACTCGAATGAAGACGCCGCTGACGCGCCGGCTCTGCACGGCTTCGAACTGCGCTTCGACGGTGTTGCGTGCGGTGCCGCGATCGATGTCGACCGCCACGTCCCCGAGGGAGATTTCGTCGCTGTCGAAACGGACGCCGTCACCACTGCTGCGTTCGCCGACGTGCTCGCCGGACAGGCGAACCCGGACGCCGGCGCGATCACCGTCGGCGGAGTGGATGTCCGAGATCTGCATCATGAAGCACGCACACGAACCCTGCTCGTCGCCCCGCACGAGAGCGACCTGTTCGAGGGAACGATCGGGGAGAACATCACCGCGGCTACCGACGTCACCGACGACACCGTGACCCGTGCTGTCTTTGCAGCAGCCTGCGACGATGTGCTGGCAACGCTTCCCGACGGGCTTGCCACCGATGTCGGAGAGGCCGGTCGGCTGCTGTCGGGGGGCCAGCGGCAGCGCGTGTCGCTGGCACGAGCACTCGCCGCGAACCCGGACATCCTGGTCCTGCTCGACCCGACGACGGCCGTCGACTCGGTGACGGAAGCGACCGTCGCCGGGCGCATCGCGGCTGCACGGGCCGGAAAGACCACTATCGTGTTCACCTCGTCGCCGGCGTTGTTGGCGGCAGCATCGAGCGTGTGGCGTATCGACGCTGCCTCCGGGGAAACGAGCACCGATAAAGATTCGACGCTGATGGAGCCTTCGCGATGACCACCCAGTCGATTTCCGAATCAGCGAAATTTCCGATCGCCGACGCGCGATCCGTGTGGCACGAGGTCCGTCGCGCACTGCACGGGCAGGGCACCCGCCTGATCACGGTAGTGGCGACCATGGTCGTCGGAGCCGCGCTCGGCCTCGTTCCGCCCTGGGCTCTCGGCCGCATGGTCGACACCGTCATCGATGGAAACGGTACGGGCCGGATCTGGCTGCTGGGCGCGGCCATGATCGGCGCGGCGCTTGCCTTTGCCGGATTCACATCACTGGGAGTCATCCTGTCTTCCAGGCTCTTCGAGACGATTCTGGCGCGACTGCGTGAGCGGATGTTCACGACGAGCCTCTCATTGCCACTCGAACGTGTCGAGGCTGCGGGTAGCGGCGATCTCGTATCGCGGGCCACGGACGACGTCGAAGAGGTGTCCCGAGCGATCAGCACGGTGGTGCCGGCGCTGTCGACATCGCTGTTCACGGTGCTGCTCACCGCCGTGGGACTGACCGCGCTGGACTGGCGTTTCCTCGCGGTGCTCGTGGTGGCTCTGCCGATCTACGTGTTCGCGGTCCGCTGGTACCTGCGCAAGGCGCCGGCGATCTACGCGGCCGAGCGGGCGGCGATGGGGCTTCGAGCGCAGCAGGTTCTGGGCGGGGTGCGCGGGCTCCGCACGGTGCACGCGTACGACCTGTCGCCGAGACTCGCAGAGCGCATCGGATCGCACTCGTGGGAAGTCGTGCGCTGGTCGATGCGTGCACGCATCGTGCAGAACCGGTTCTACGGACGGCTCAATTCCGGTCAGTTCATCGTCATGGCAGGCCTGCTCGTCGCCGGATACCTGCTGGTGGGTGCCGATGCATTGACCGTGGGGGCAACGACGACGGCAATGCTGCTGTTCCTCAGGCTGTTCGCGCCGATCGACGACCTCCTCCTCGTCATCGACGAGTTGCAGTCGGCGCTCGCGTCGCTCGCACGGATCGTCGGTGTGATCGAGGTCCGCGCCGCACAGGAGAGCGAGGAAGGCGAGGGCGATGAGGGGCGGACTGCCGAATCGCGGAAGCCACGTCTGCCGTCGCGGGGCGCGCTCGCAGTTCGGAACGTGACGTTCGGATACGCGCCCGGACGCGACGTCATCCGCGGCATCGACCTCGATGTCGCACCCGGCGAAACCGTCGCCGTCGTCGGATCGTCGGGGGCGGGTAAGTCGACGCTGGCGGCACTGCTCGCAGGCGTCCGGACCCCCGATTCGGGCGCCATCCGATTCGGCGGCGTCGACATCGTCGATGTACCGGAAACCGAGCGTGCGCAGCGGATCACCCTGGTCACGCAGGAAGTGCATGTCTTCGCCGGATCGCTGCGTGACGATCTGGCTCTGGCGAATCCGGCAGCCGACGACGCCGCGATGGAGGCGGCGTTGCGGACCGTGCTCGCCGGAGACTGGTTCGATCTGCTTCCTGACGGGCTCGACACCGTCGTCGGCGACGCCGGACATCCGCTCACGCCCATGCAGGCCCAGCAACTCGCATTGGCGCGGCTGGTGCTTGCCGACCCGCCGATGGTGATTCTCGACGAGGCCACCGCCGATGCCGGCAGCGCCGGTGCTTCGCTGCTCGAGCGTGCCGCCCGCGCGGCGCTCGACGGGCGCAGCGCGCTCGTCGTCGCACATCGTCTGGGGCAGACCCGAGACGCAGACCGAATTCTGTTGATGGAGAACGGGACGGTGCCAGAGGAAGGTACCCACGAGCAATTGATCGCACGCGGTGGCCGCTACTGCGAACTGTGGGATGCGTGGAGCATGCATCGGTGATGATCGCGCGCGCAGTACAGGACTTCACAGTGCAGCGGGCGGAGTCGATCATCCCGCTGAAGACCGAAGCAAGAGGGATGCAATGACGAAGAGTTCCGTTCACACGATGTCCATCTCCCCGCTTCGGCTCGACGGGGTGGTGGACTATCCAGCAGAGTTCGCTGCGCAGTACCGCGAGAAGGGATACTGGATCGGGCAGACACATTCGGCGCTCCTCGACAGCGCGGTGTCGGCACATCCGGATCGACCGGCGGTGGTGGATCCGCGACGCACACTGACCTACGCCGAACTCTCGGAGCGCGTGCAGGCCATCGCGGGTGCGTTCGCCGCCGAGGGGCTCGGCCGCGGCGACCGCGTGATCGTCCACATGCCGAACACTGTCGAGTACGTCGAGGTAGTGTTCGCGCTGTTCGAGATCGGCGCGTTGCCGGTGTTCGCGCTGGCCGCACACCGTTCCGCCGAGATCCGCCAGTTCTGCACGGCGGCAACGGCCCGCGGGTATGTCACCGTCGACAAGTTCGGTCTCACCTCGTACGGGGACCTCGCGACCGAGATCGATACCGATTTCCCTGACATCTCGACCTTCGTCGTTCCGATAGGGGACGAATCCTGGGCAACAGGTCCACCCTTGCCTCGAGTGGAGCGCTCTCTGCCCTCGGATGTGGCGTTCCTCCAGCTCTCGGGTGGCACCACCGGTACCCCGAAACTGATCCCGCGCACCCACGACGATTACCTGTACTCGGTGCGGGAGAGCGCGCGCATCTGCGACATCGACAGTTCCTCGGTGATGCTCGCGGTATTGCCGATCTCGCACAACTTCACAATGAGCTCGCCGGGTCTGCTGGGGATGATCGCCGTCGGTGGTTGTGTGGTGATGTCCCCGGATCCCAGCCCGGACACCTGCCTGCGACTGGTGGAAGAACACGCGGTCACTCACGCGGCGCTCGTACCGCCGGTGCTGATCGCGTGGCTGAACTCGTCGGCCCTCGCCGATCGCGACATCTCCTCCCTCGAGTCCGTCTGGGTGGGCGGCGCAAAACTTCCGGAGGAAGCGGCCCGCAGGGTCGCCCCGGAGCTCGGATGCGCGCTGACCCAGGTATTCGGCATGGCCGAAGGGCTGGTCAACTACACGCGCATCGGTGATGACGACGAGACCGTCACCACCACGCAGGGACGCCCCATCTCTCCCGACGACGAGATACGGGTCGTCGACGACGCGGGCGCACCGGTGGCCGACGGCGCGGCGGGTCACCTGCAGACGCGCGGCCCGTACACGATCCGCGGCTACTACCGGGCGCCGGAGCACAACCGGAAGTCGTTCACAGCCGATGGGTTCTACGCGACCGGCGATATCGTGGTCCGGGACCCGCGCGGATATCTCACCGTCGTGGGCCGGAGCAAGGACCAGATCAATCGCGGAGGCGAGAAGATCGCGCCGGCGATGGTGGAGAACCACCTGCTGGCACACCACGAAATCCACGACGTGTCCGTCGTCGGTATTCCGGACGACGCTCTGGGTGAACGCATCTGTGCGTACGTGATCCGGCGCGACCCCGAGTCCGGGATGCCCACAGTGTCGCAGCTGCGCGCTTTCCTCCGAGCCGAACGGCAGGTGGCTGCGTACACGATTCCGGATCGATTCGAATTCGTCACCGAATTTCCGACCACGTCGGTCGGCAAGATCGACAAGAAGAGTCAGGGAAGATGACACTCACCGAAGGACGCCCGGCCCCGACCGCTGCCGCTACGACCGCTTCCCCGACGTTGCTTCCGCTCACTGGAGCGCAACTGGGAATCTGGAACGCGCAACGACTCGAGCCGGATTCGCCGTACTACCTCGTGGGTGAGGTACTCGAGATCGACGGCTCCGCGGCGGGGGTGGAGATCGATCTGGCGGTGCTCATCGCGGAGATCTCGGCAACCGTCACCGAGGCCGAGACGATGAGATTGCGATTCGTCGAGACCGAAGACGGACCCCGCCAGTGGATCGCCCCCGGCGACGCGCTGCCGATCCCCGTCCTGGAGCTCGGCAACGAGGAGAATCCTCACGCCGCAGCGGACGAGGCAGTCACCCGGATCCGCGCCGAAGCCGCTCGTGCAGCTCGCGACATGGAGCACCGGGAACTCTTCACCTACACACTGCTCCGGTTGTCGTCGACGCAGGTGTGGTGTGTTCAGCTGTACCACCACCTGATCGTCGACGGTTACTCCGCGGCGATGATCTCCCGTCGGGTGGCGACGCGCTACACAGCCGCGATGACCGGAAAGCGTCTCCGCCCGAATACCTTCGGCTCGATCACCGATGTCGTCACCGAGGACGTGGAGTACCGGAACTCCGAGCAGGCGGCGCTGGACCGTGCCTACTGGACCGCACGCCTCGATCCGCTGCCCGAGTTGCACGGCCGCCGCGGCGGCGCCGACCTCGGATCTGCTGCGCAGACGCATTCCGCGCGCGCGATCCTGGATGCCGACGTCAGGAAGCGGCTCGAGCAGATCGCCGACGAGTGCGGATGCACGTGGGCCGACCTGCTGATCGGTGCCTACGCGGGATTCGTTGCACGACTGCACGGGACCACCGACGTCGTGCTGGCGCTGCCCATCATGGTGCGCACAACGCGCACCGCGCTCACGACTCCGTCGATGGCCGTCAACGTGCTGCCGCTGCGGGTCTCGGTGTCGCTCTCCGATGACATCTCTGCGCTGGGATCGACGGTCGCGACCGCGCTGGGTGAGCTGCGCGAGCACCAGCGTTATCGCGGTGAGGATCTCGTACGTGACCTGGCCGCACCCGGAGCGGGTGCCGTCCTGCACGGTGTCGGGATCAACCTCAAGGCATTCGATTTCGACCTCGACTTCGCCGGGGCCGCCGGAACCTTGCGTAACGTCGCGGGTGGTCCACCGGAGGAACTGGGACTGACGGCTACGCCCATCGACGGTGGGCGAATGATGCTCGGGTTCGAGGTCGACGCCCGCACTGTGTCCGCGGCCGAGGTCGACGCGAGGGTAGAGGGGCTGGCCACGCTGGTTCGTGCGCTGTCTTCACCCGATCACCCGCCGCTCGGCCGGGTGGATCTGAGCGGACGAGGACCCGCCGACGGGTGGAGTCCGGCCGCGCTGCCGGGTGCGGGGTCGCGATCGGTCGCCGACATGTTCGCGGACATGGTGGCTCTCCACGCCGGCGACGTCGTGCTGACCGACTCCGAAACATCCCTGACTGCGGTGCAACTCGCGGAGCGTAGCTACCGGCTCGCACGGCTGATCCGATCTCGCGGGGTCGGGTCGGACGACATCGTGGCGATCGCGCTTCCGCGGACCGTCGACATCGTGGCATGCATCTTCGCGGTCTGGGAGGCCGGTGCCGCCTACGTGGTGCTCGACCCGGCGTACCCGACGGAGCGTCTCGACGGCCTGGTCGATCTAGCACGTCCGTCGTTGCTGCTCTGCAGCGACGAGCCCCCGGTCACCAATGCGGAATGCGACATCGTGCGACTCGGATCGGAGCCGATCGAGTCCGAGCTCGCCGCACTCGCCGGCGACCGGTTGCGTGCCGACGAACTGGCGACCACTCCGCACCCCGACGACATGGCCTACGTCTTGTTCACCTCGGGCTCGACGGGCACCCCCAAGGGCGTGGTCGTCCGCTCGGGCGGCCTCGCGCATCTTGTTCATCGACAGCGCGGCACCGTGTACGCCGACGCGCGTGCACGCGCCGGTGGACGGCAATTGCACGTCGCCCACACCACCTCGTTCGCATTCGACGCTTCTCTCGATCCGCTGTTGTGGATCATCGACGGACATCGAATCCATCTCTACGGCAGCGATATCCAGCGCGACGCCGATATGCAGATCCAGAAGTTCACGGACGACGTGATCGACGTCGTCGACACGACCCCGTCCATGGCGGCGTTCCTCGTCGACGCGGGACTGATCTCGACTTCCCCCGAGAACACGCGGCACTCCGTCGGCACGATCGTCGTCGGTGGTGAAGCACTGCCCTCTGCGCTGGCCGAACAGGTCGGGCGGAGTCCGGCCCGGGTCTACAACATGTACGGGCCCACCGAGGCCACCGTGGACGCGATCGCGGCCGAGGTCACCGGATCCGATGTGCACATCGGTACGCCGCTGGAAGGTACCGCGGCCTACCTCCTCGACGCGGCGTTGCAGCCCGTCCTCGAGGGGGAGACCGGTGAGCTCTATCTGGCCGGACCTCAACTCGCCCGTGGCTACCTCGGGCGTCCCGGTGCTACGGCCGACCGCTTCGTCGCAGATCCATTCGGTGCAGTTCGTTCCGGTGCGGGGGGCGGCCGGATGTACCGCACCGGAGATCTTGCGCGCTGGAATCCGGAGACCGGTTTCGAATACCGTGGTCGTGCCGACGATCAGGTCAAGATCCGAGGCCACCGCGTCGAACTGCGCGAGGTGGAAACCGCGTTGTCGCAGTGCCGTTCCGTTTCCGCTGCGGTCGCGGTGGTCGTGGGATCCGGACTGTCGGCGAAGCTCATCGGCTACGTGACGTCCGAAGATGATGCACTGTCCGGCGACGACATCCGGCGTGAGCTGCTGTCCCGGGTGCCGGATCACCTGGTTCCCTCCGTCGTCATCGTTCTCGACGAGATGCCGGTGACGGTCAACGGCAAGATCGATCGCAAGCGACTGCCGGATCCGCTCGGCGCCGGTGCTGGGAGCGGCGGAGCGAACCGCAGGCCCGGCACGCCCGCGGAGTACGCCCTGTGTGCCGTCATCGGCGAGGTGCTGGGCGTCGCAGAGGTGTCGCTGGACGCAGACCTCTTCACACTCGGCGGCGACAGTATCGGTGCGATCAGCATCAGCAGCCGTCTGCGCACCCACGGGCTCGTGCTCACTCCCAAGGAACTGTTGTCCGGCCGCGATCTGGCGACCCTCGCACAGATCGGACGCGAGCTGGTCGCCGATGACACGGAGATCGCGGACGACGACGGAATCGGGTCGGCGCCGACCACACCGATCATGCGCAACATTCTGAGTGTCGACCCCGTCGACCCCGTCAACACAGTCGATGACGTGGCCTCCTACGCACAGTGGACCGCGGTGGAGATCGACGGTGGCGTCGACCGTGACGCGCTGGTCGAGGCCGCGAAGACCCTGCTGGAACGGCACCCGGCGCTGCGGATGATCGTCCGTGACGGTGAATCCGTGGACATCCCGGCCGCGACCGACGTGCCCGTGCAGATCGGGGAACGCGGACCGGTCTCCGCCGACGACTTCACTCGTGACGTGGCATCGTGGATACGCGAGGCTGCGGCCGGACTGTCACCGGCCATCGGAGACCTGCTGCGGTTGATCATCGTTCGCATGTCCGACGGCAGCGATCGCGTGCTGACGGTGGTCCATCACTTCGCGGTCGACGCCGTGTCCTGGAACGTCCTGATGACCGACCTGGTGGCGGCCTGCGGTGGTCGGGCACTCCCGCCCACCACCGGTGAGTCGTGGCGTCACCGTGCGGCCGAGTTGGCCTCCCGCGGTGCGATGCACCGATACGTCGACGAACTGGATGCGTGGCGTGCAGTCCTCGGATCGGGATCGCGGGTGCTCGTAGAATCCGATCTGCGTCGCGGAATCGACACCCATTCGACGACGACAGTGACGCGAACGGACACGCCGTCCGCGGTCACCGCCGCCGTCCTCGACGACCTGTGCTCCAAGTACCGCGCACGCCCCGACGAGGTGCTGCTCGTGGCGCTGGCCGTGGCGATACGTGCGTTCCGCGGAACGTCGACCGGTGACTTCCCGGTCCTGATGGAGGGGCACGGCCGCGACGCGGACGCAGGTGTCGAGCGCGGATCGACCGTCGGCTGGTTCACGACGGAATATCCGGTCTCGGTGCCGGCCGCGATCATCGACTCGGACGAGCGCCTGGCCGAAGCGGCGGGCGGCGGGCACGTGCTCGCCGAGGTCCTCCACGAGATCAAGGCGCGTCGGCGGTCGTTCCGTGACAACGGAATCGGATACGGGGTTCTGCGATTCCTGGACGAGGCCGGTGAACCGCTCACGACACTTCCGGCCCCTCAGATCGTGCTCAACTACCTCGGTAAACCCGCGGGTCTGTCGGGCGCCGGGTGGCGCACGGTCGGAGACGACGGATTCGGGGTGGTGGAGCCGGACGGGCGAACGCTCACCGAAGTGTTGGCGATCAACGCGTTCGTGCACGACGGCCCGGACGGTCCGGCGCTGTCGATCGAATGGACCGCCGCGGGCGAACTGCTCGACGCGGTAGCCGTCACCGCACTCCAGGACCACTTCGGCCGAGCGCTGGAAAGCCTGGCGGCGCACTCGGCGATTCACCCCGGCGGCCTGAGCGCGGCCGACTGCGCCGACGTCGCTGTCACCCAGAGTCAGATCTCCGCTCTGGAATCCGTGACCGGACCGTTGGCCGAAATCCTGCCGCTCTCGCCACTGCAGGAGGGTCTGCTCGCGCACGCGGCCCGCTTCACCGATCACGACCCGTACGTCCTGACAGCGGTCGTCGATCTCGCCGGCGAACTCGACGTCGATCGGCTGCAGTCCGCATTCACCGCCGTCGTCGCCCGGCACCGGAATCTGGCGGCCGGCTTCCATTTCGAAGGCGTGGACGAGCCTGCAGCGACGATCCCGCGGGTCGCCGACATCCCCTGGCGTGTCTCCGATCTCGGTCATCTTCCCCAGGCTGCGGCAGAAGCCGCAGCGGCAGAGGCACACCGCAGTGCCACGGGCCGGGTCTTCGACGTCCGTCGTGGACCGCTGCTAGCGGCACACGTGCTGCGGCTTCCCGGGGCGCGGACACAACTGATCCTCAATGCGCACCACCTCGTGACCGACGGGTGGTCGACTCCGATCGTGTTGCGCGAACTGGTCCACCTCTACAACCACGGCGCCACCGGTCTGCCGAGTGCGCCGGACTACGCCGACTTCCTGCGGTGGCTGGCACGCCTGGACCGGGACGCACTGCACGCAGCGTGGCGTCGGCGTCTGGAAGGGCTGACCGAGCCCACCTTGGTCGCTCGAGGAGAGGGCACCGCGGAACACCCCGTGGCAACCGAGATCACGGTCGACGACGCGCTCGGTCCGCGGCTCGCGGATGCCGCGCGTGAGAACGGGCTGACCGTCAACACCTTCGTACAGGGGGCGTGGAGTGCCGTGCTGTCCGCGCTCGTCGGGCGCGGCGATGTGGTCTTCGGTACCACGGTGTCCGGGCGACCCGCCGATCTCGCGCGGGTCGAAACGATGGTGGGACTCTTCAGCAACACCGTGCCGGTCCGCATGTGCATGGATGATCGCCCGCTGCGGGAAGTGCTGCAGGACAGCCAACGTGAACAGTACGACCTCGGTGACGCCGAGCACCTGCCGTTGTCCGAGATCGAGACCTGCAGCACCGTGCGAGGGGGAACCGGTCTGTTCGACACCCTGGTGGTCTTCGAGAACTATCCCGCGAGGTTCGGTGCGGACTCTGCCGATTCCGGCGATTCGACACACATCATCGGGATCGGCAACATCAGCACGACGCAGTACCCGTTGTCGCTGCTGGCTCCCCCCGGCGACCGCTTCCGCCTGGTCGTCGACCACAACCCGGTGGTCGTGGACGGGCGAACGGCGGAGATGATCGCGGAGGCGCTTCCGATCGTGCTCGCCCACATGATCGAGGGCCTGGATCGTCCGGCGGCCGAGTTCGTGCCGGACACGATCGAGATGCTGCCGCCGCGGAGCATCGCCCCGCGCGTGCCGGCGGCCACCGGAGGTTCGGGGGCGCCGCACGTCGTGGACACCGTCACGGCGCGGTTGGGTGAGGTACTCGAGACCGCGTTGCTCCCGGACGACGACTTCTTCGATCGCGGTGGGCACTCGCTGGTGGCGATGCGTGCGGTGAGCAGCCTGCGACGGCAAGGCATCGTCGTCACGGTTGCCGACATCTTCGCGGCGCGCACGCCCCGCGCACTTGCGGTCCGCGCGCAGAGCGTCGACGCGCTCGAGGTGCCGGATGCACCCGCACCGGAGCTCTCCGGCGAATCGGTGCTGTCGTCCGCCCAAGAACGTCTGTGGATCGTGCAGCGGCTGGACAGCGGATCCCGAGCTCACGACGTTCCCATCGTCCTCGCGCTGTCCGATGCCCTCGACACTCAGGCCCTGAACGCGGCATGGCGAGATCTGCTGGAACACCACGCGATTCTTCGTACCTGCTATCCCGCGGGGGACAACGGTGAACCCCGAGTGCACGTGCTGCCGGAGACGGCGATCCCGCAACTGCGCGACCGCAGCACAGGCCTCGACCTCGACACTGCTGTGCGCCTCGAAATCCAGGACCCGGACTCGGCATTCGACATCGAGTCCGACGTGCCTGCACGTGCCGCCCAACTCCGGGGGCCCGGATGGGTGGCCATCGTGATCGTGATCCACCACATCGCGGTGGACGGTGCATCGGTGCCAGTGCTGCTCGACGCCCTGGCCCTGGCATATCGCGAACGACTGGCGGGGAGGGCTCCACAACTGCCCTCCGCAGTACCCGCCTTCGACGAGTTCGCCGCGGCAGACCGGACACGCACGCGCTCTGCCGATGCGGAACGTGCACTGCAGTACTGGTCCGCACAGCTCGTCGCCCTGCCGTCCGAGCTCGAACTGCCGACCGATCGGCCACGCCCGCGGCAGTCGACGCATCGATCCGTCGAAGCCTCACGCCGGCTCGACGAGACGACGACGAAGGGTCTGCAGCGTGCTGCGATTCATCACGGGGTATCGGCACTGATGCTGCTCGAGGCCGCAGTCGCGTTGACGTGGCAGCGGTTCGGAGCGGGCACCGACATTCCTCTGGGCACGACGGTCTCGGATCGGGAACTCCTCGAGGACGGACGATTCCGCGACACTGTCGGGTACCTGGTGAACACGACCGTGCACCGGATCGACCTGAGTGGAAACCCGACGCCCCGACAGGTCCTCGACCGGGTGCGTACCGCCGGGCTCGACGCACTGGAGCATCAGCACGTGCCGTTCGATCGTGTCGTGGACGCGATCGCACCCGAGCGTGCGGCCGGACGCCACCCGCTGTTCCAGACGATGGTCGGGCACGAGGTCCTCGGCGCACCGATCGCGCTGGGAGATGTCACCGCAACTCCCGTCGAACCGCTCGATCCGCCGGCGCGCATGGACGTCGCCGTCTGGCTCCGTGAGCGCGATGCTCAGGCCGAGATCCGTCTGGGAGCGGCGGCCGACCTGTTCGATGCCGACACGGTTGTCCATATGCTCGACGAGCTTCACCTCACGCTCATCCACATCATCGAGCAGCCGGACCGGCCCATCGCACGACTCGATCGCATCGTCGCCGCGAACGGACCGATGCGCGAGGTGGCCCCGCAGTCGATCGTGGAGCGGTTCCTGCTCCAGGTCGGCGAGCGACCCGAGGCCACAGCCATCGTCGCGGACGGGCAGGAGACGAGCTATCGCGAGGCGGGAGCTCACGTGGACGCGGTGGCGCGCGAATTGACCTCACGCGGGGTGCGGCCAGGATCCGTCGTCGGGGTCGCCGTCGGCAGGGACAGGGACCTTCCGGTGGCCTTGCTCGCGGTACTCCGGTGCGGTGCCACCTATCTGCCGCTGGACGTCGACTACCCCCGTGATCGCGTGCGGTACATGATCGACGACGCCCGGCCGGTCTGTGTACTGGCATCGGGCGCCACCGTCGACGACATCGCGTGGATGGACCTTCCGACGGTGCGGGTGGACGCCGCAGATCCAGACCGGCATGCCGATGCGGCACTGCCGGAAGTGCCCGTCGCCGACGACGGGTTGGCGTACATCATCCACACCTCGGGGACGACCGGAAAACCCAAGGGCGTCATGGTGACCTCGTCCAATCTCGCGGCCTTCGCGGATGCGGTGAGCACGCTGGAATGGGTCCGTCCGGACGATCGCGTGGTCGCGGTGACCACCGTGTCGTTCGACATCGCGGTGCTCGAACTGCTGTGTCCGCTGGTGGTCGGCGCGTCCGTCGTGGTGGCTCCGCGTGCGTCGGTGATCGATCCGGAGAAGCTCTCTGCGCTGATCACGACCACCGGCGCCACGGTCGTGCAGGCGACCCCTTCGCTGTGGCGACTGCTCCTGACCGTGCCCTCGGTGCGCGTGACGCGTGCTCTGGTCGGCGGTGAGGCGGTACCCGCAGAATTGGCCGAGCAGCTGACCACCGTGAGCGACGAGGTCTGGAATGTCTACGGCCCCACGGAAGCCACGGTGTGGGCGACGGCGGACCGGCTCACGAAGGGCGCGCCGGTCACGATCGGTGAACCCTGGATCGACGTGCAGGCCCGCATCCTCGACGACCTCCTCCGCGAGGTTCCGGAAGGGGCGTTCGGCGAGCTGTATCTGGGTGGCACACAGATCGCCCGCGGCTACCTGAATCGACCGGCCCTCACCGCAGCCCGCTTCGTCGCCGACCCTCGGCGGCCGGGGGAGCGCCTGTACCGGACCGGCGACGCGGTACGCACACGTCGCGGCCGGATCGAATACCTGCGGCGCACGGACGACCAGGTCAAGGTGCGCGGGTTCCGGATCGAGCTCGGTGAAGTCGAGACCGCGTTGCGTGCGTTGCCCGGCGTCGGTGACGCGGCAGCGAGGGTCGCTGCGATCGCGGACGGAAGCGCCCGACTCTTCGGGTATGTCGTCGTCACGGACGGCGCGACCGCCGATCCCGCCCGGATGCGTCAGGCCCTCGCGGAGGTACTACCGGATCAGTTCGTTCCCCAGTCGATCACCGTTGTCGAGACACTGCCCCGCACATTGAACGGCAAGCTCGACCGTGCAGCCCTGCCGTCTCCGACGTCACTACCGTCCGAGACGGCGTCGGTGAGCAGTGCGCTCGCGGCCACCGCTGAACAGGTGCCGGTATCGGTTGCCGCCGATCTCGCTGCGGCAGCGGAAGAAGTGCTCGGTACCGAGATCGACCTGCAGTCGAACTTCTTCGCGCTCGGCGGCGACAGCATCGCCGCGGTCCGGTTCGTCTCGTCCGCGTCCGGACGCGGTGTGCGCATCGCCGTCGCCGACGTGTTCGAGTGCGACACGCTCGGCGAACTGGCCGACCGTGCCGTACGGATGACGACCGGAGAGGACGGGGCGCACGAGCGTTCCGAACTCGTCGAGATGGACTCCGCTGCAAGAGCACTCGTGGAGGCCGAGTATCCGGGCTGGCAGCAGGTACTGCCGCTGACACCGCTGCAGCGGGGCATGTACTTCCAATCCGTCACCGGCGGGCGAGGCGCCACGGACAGCTACCACGTCCAGCATCGCTTCACGTTCCCGGAGCCCGTCGATCGCCGGGCACTGGCTGCCGCTCTCACCGCGACAGTCCGTCGTTACCCGAACCTCGGTGCGGCGTTCACACATTCGATGTTCCCGGAGCCGGTCGCGGTCGTCGTTCCGGTGTCACTCGAGGTCGAGGAACGCACGATCGATTCCTCCGCCGACTTCGATGTCGTGGCGGCGGAGGAGTTCTCTCGGCCTTTCGACCTCGATCGCGCGCCGTTGGTGCGCGCGGTACTCGCGACGGGATCCGATTCGGCGGAGCAGCTGGTGCTGACCCAGCATCATCTGCTGTCGGACGCGTGGTCCCAGGGAGTGCTCTTCACCGAGCTGTTCACCCTCTACGGCGTCGCCAAGATGCTGGTCGGATTGCATCAGGAGGGCGGCGAGGGCGATCGGGAGGTGGCGGCTGCCCTGCAGCGCGTGCTGCTTCCGGCAGCCGACTTCACCGATCACCTGCGCTATCTTGCCGACCGCGACACGACGGTCGCGGCGAAGGCGTGGGCACTGCACCTGGCCGACCTCGACGAACCCACATTGGTGGCACCGAACGCGGACCCGGGCACGATGTCCCTGCCGAACCGCGTCACTGCCGGGCTCGACGATTCCGTACGTGACGAGATCGCGGCGGTCGCAGCGGAGCACGGCGTGACCGTGTCGACCGTGATGTCGCTCGCGTGGGCGCTCACGCTGCGCCGGTTCACCGGCCGCGACGACGTGGTCTTCGGGTCCACCGTGTCTGGTCGCGACCCGCTGGTCCCCGACGTCGATCGCATGGTCGGGCTGACGCTGAACACCGTGCCCGTCCGCGTGCGCCTGCGCTCGGCGTCGGCCCTGTCGGACATGCTGCGCCAGTTGTTCGTCGAACAGAGCCGTCTGATCGAACACCAGCACGCCGGGCTGGGCGAGATCGCCCGGGCAGCCGGTTTCGGGGTGCTGTTCGACACGCTGCTGGTGTTCCGCAACGTCGGTGGAGACGCGACGCGATTCGGTGTGTTCGAGCGCGCAGGGATCATCGCTGCGGACGCGACGGACGCCACTCACTATGCGATCACCGTCGATGTCGATCCCAGGAGTCGAAGCGGTGCGATGGAGGTGACCATCGAGAACCGCCCCGATCTCGTCGACGACGAGACCGCCGCGTCGCTTCTCGAGGTCATGACGGGCATGCTCGTCGAGATCGCAGGACTTCAGGCGCGAGGTGCGGTCACGGTGGCCGAATCCGGCCGCGGATACAGCGAACTCGAACCTACCGCGCTGACGGCGCCCCGCGTGGCGATCCCGCTGCCCGGCGCAGTGGGAGGAAGTATCGACGCACTCCTGTGCGAGCGTGCTGCCTCGACTCCTGATGCACCCGCATTGACCTGTGGCCCGGAGACGTTGACAGCTCGGGAGTTCGACGACCGCGTGACCGCGCTGGCACGGTACCTGGTTGCGTCCGGCGTCGGCGCCGGCGATCTGGTCGCGCTGATGCTGCCGCGTATCGCCGATCATGTCGTGGCGATCTTCGCGGTGATGCGCGCCGGCGCCTCGTACCTGCCGCTCGACCTCGAACATCCGGGTTCGCGACTGCGGGAGATCGTGCTCGACAGCGGCGCCCGCACTGTCGTCACGGCTGATGCGCGGACCGAGCGGGCGGGGGAGGTAGTTGCCGGACTGCCAGGGATTTCCGTCGTCGATCTCGCGGAGCCCGCGGTGGCCGAGGTGCTGTCGGGGTCTCGTCCCGCACCGGATGTGCCGACGCGCCGCATCGGTGGACCCGTCCATCCGGACCAGCCCGCCTACGTCATCTACACGTCGGGATCGACGGGTACACCCAAGGGCGTCCAGGTCGGTCATCGTGGTCTGACGACGATGTATCACAATCACCGTGACGAGATCTTCCGCGGGACAGAGCAGCTCGTCGACGGCCGGCAATTGCGCATCGCGCACACCGTGTCGTTCTCCTTCGACATGTCGTGGGAAGAGCTGTTCTGGTTGCTGGCAGGCCACCACGTGCATGTCATCGACGAGGCGGCGCGAGCCGATCCGCGCACGCTGGTCCAGCACTATCGAAGTGTCGGAATCGAAGTCGTGAACGTGACTCCGTCGTATGCACGGGAGCTGATCGCGGCCGGTCTGCTCGACGACGAGCGGGCCCCGAAGCTGGTGATGCTCGGTGGCGAGGCCGTTCCGCAGGAATTGTGGACTCGCTTGCGTGAACAGGACGGAATCGACGGCTACGACCTCTACGGACCGACCGAATTCACCATCAATGCGATGGGATCGGCCGTCGCGGACAGTGAAAGTCCCTGCCTGGGTCGGCCGATCCGCAACGCCTTCGCACGTGTCCTCGATTCCGGGCTGCGTCCGGTCGCCGTCGGAGCAGTCGGTGAGCTCTACATGTCCGGTGACGGTGTCGCGCACGGGTATCGCGGTCGGCACGGACAGACGGCCTCCGTGTTCGTCGCCGATCCGTTCGCAGCCGGAGAGCGGATGTATCGCACCGGTGACCTCGTGCGGTATCTCGCCGGCGGCCGCCTGGAATACCTGGGACGGGTCGATCGCCAAGTCAAGATTCGCGGCATCAGAATCGAACTCGGCGAAGTCGAGTCGGCACTCGAAGCGTTACCCGGCGTGACGCGAGCGGCCGCAACGGTCCGATCGAACGGCCCTGTGGCGCGACTGATCGGCTACGTCGTGGGCGAGGAGGTCGCCTCGGAGAGCGACCTGCGCGCACAACTGCGCGAGATCGTCCCCGCGCACCTCGTGCCGGCGCAGATCGTGCGAGCGGACACGATCCCCCTCACAGTCAACGGCAAGCTGGACCGCGCGGCGCTGCCGGAGCCGCCGCGTCGCAACGTCGCAGATTCGTTGCGTACACCGACCCAGTGGACCGTAGCCGCCCTCTTCTGCGAGCTGCTCGGATTGGATGAAGTGGGAGCCGACGACGGCTTCGCCGACTGCGGGGGCGACTCGCTGGCCGCCATGCGGTTGGTTTCTCGGCTCGAGCGCGACACATCCGTTCGAGTGGACGTCCGGGAGCTGCTCGAGCGTCAGTCCGTTGCGTCGGTTGCGGAACTCATCGACTCCCGGCGTGACGGTGGTGTCGACGAGGTACCGGACGATGTCATCCGATTCGGGCGGGGTGGAACAGGCGAGCCGTTGTTCTGCATCCATCCGGCCGGGGGTTACGCCTGGCAGTTCGCATCACTGGCGTCGATGCTCGATCGTCCGGTCGTCGGGCTGCAGCTTCCCCAGGGAGATCGTCCGGGCACCTTCGACGAACTCGTCGAACATCACGTGGGTGCGGTACGTCGTGAACAACCGCGGGGGCCGTACCGCCTGCTCGGGTACTCGTTCGGCGGAACGCTCGCTCACGCGATGGCCGCGATGTTGACGGATGCGGGGGAGACGATCGCCTTCGTCGGCCTCGTGGACAGCGAGCCGCTGGATGGGCGACGAGCCGACGCTCCGGCTGCGCCGGCACGTGAGCTTCCGGCGGAGCTGGCAGGCGACATCGCCGAGAACTTCGCCTACACGTCCTCGCTGCTGAGGACTGCGAAGGCTCCCGGGTACTCGGGCATCGTGACGTTGTTCGAGGCGCAGCGTGGGAAGCCGTCCGATGGCTTCGCGCAGCGGTGGAGGCAGATCCACGATGGTGAACTGGTCGTTCACCCCGTGGATGAGGATCACGACGGAATCGTGACCGATACCGGATGGCGGCAGATCCTGCCCGCACTCGAGTAGGTCCGTCAACCGGAGATTCTGCTCGCGCCGACGGCGCCGAGGAACTCGGCATCGACGGTGCCGAGAATGCAAGATGAGATATGTGGAAGGAAGCACTGTGCTCACTCGTGAGACCGTCATCGGAGATATCGCCGCTGCTCTGGATCAGCCGCCGGAAGCGATCAGCGACGAGCTGAATCTGCTCGACGAGGGGCTCGATTCGATCCGGATCATGGGGCTTGTGGAGCGATGGCGGTCGGCGGGCGTTCAGGACCTCGATTTCCCGACGCTCGCCGCCGATCCGACCGTGGCACACTGGGTTGCCGTTGCGCTCGGCGAATACTGAATTCTTCTAGAGAAAGGTCGATCGATGGCGGGGACTGTCCGCGAGGTCGAGATATTTCCGATCTGTATTCGGGAGGTGGACGTTCTCCGGGTGGAGGATGTCACCCCCGGCATGCGCCGGGTGACGGTCGGCGGGCCGTCCATGGACAGTCACGTTCGAGACGGCGTCGAGTTGCCGCCGGTGCGAACCAGCGGTTTCGACGACGACGTCAAGCTGTTGCCGGTCGACCCCCGGACCGGAGAACTGCCGTTCGAGGTGCCGCGAAACTCCGACAGCGGCGCCGTCGAGTGGCCGTCGGGATCCTTCCAGTACGCCCGGACCTACACGGTTCGTTCCTTCGACGAGGACACGCGCGAGATGGCGATCGATTTCGCGATGCACGAGGGTGGGCTGGCCTCGGACTGGGCGAATCGCGTGCAGCCGGGGGAGACGGTCCTCATGGCAGGGCCGAAGCACTCGGCCGGCCTCCCCGCCGGCGTCGACTGGATGCTGATCGCGGGTGACGAGACGGCGCTGCCCGCGATCGCGCACTGCCTCGAGCAGCTTTCCTCGGATCTACCCGCGACGGTGGTGATCGAGGTTGCCGAGCCGTCGCATCGACAGGAGCTGAAATGCGAGGCGCCCCTGGATGTCACGTGGCTGTTCCGCTCCGAGAACGGCGGTGAGTCGCGGTTGGTCGAGACGGTGCGGGCAGCGCAGTGGAGGCCGGGCCAGCCATACCTGTGGGTCGCGGGCGAGACTCTGACGATCAAGCCGCTGCGACGCTGGGCGAAGCAGGACAAGGAGATCGGCAAGCAGTTCGTCGAGATCGCCGGATACTGGCGTCACCGTGAGGTCGCGCAGGCAGGGCCGGCGTCAACGGTCGCCGCGGAAGTCGAGATCGACCCGGACGAGCAGCTGCACGAGATGTCGGAGTTGCTGCCACCGTTGGCGATCAGGACGGCGGTCACCCTCGGGTTGTTCGAGGCGATCGACGGCGGCGCCGACACGGCAGAGGCGGTCGCCGCCGAGTGCGGGACACACCCCGGTGCGACGGCGAAACTGCTGCGCCATCTCGTGCTGATGGATCTGGTCTCGGTTCGAGAGGGGCGTTTCGCGCTCACCGAGATGGGGATGATCCTCGCCGATCAGGATGCGTTCGCCAGCCAGGCTCTCCACTTCGACAAGATTCACACCAGGCTCGAGATGGCATTCCTGGGGTTGCTCGAGTCGGTTCGGACCGGAGCCCCCGCGGCCGGACACGGATTCGCGGACAAGCAGCAGGACGCCACGTTCGTCGATGGCTACCACGAGGAGGTCGCCTTCGGGTCCGTCTACCGCGCGCCGGCACTACCCGACTCGGTCGATTTCGATGGGGTACGTACCGTCGCGATCTACGGGGAAGGGGCCGGGGTGTACGCCGACAACCTCGCCCGAGTCCTCCCGGAGCTCGAGGTGACCCTCGTCGGACTCCCAGCGCAGAACACCAGGAACCTCGTCGACGTGGCGGAGTCTCGCCGCAGCCGGATCGAACACATCGACTCCAGCGAGTTCACCGCCCTCACGACACCCGTCGACCTGGCTGTCGCGGTCGACATCGTCGACTGCCACCCGGACGCCGACGCGCGAATGCTTCTCGGCGCGCTCGGCGCGTCCGCGCGGAGGGTCGTGGTCGTCACAGATCTGCTCGACCCGGAGACCACCGACGACCACGAAACCGAGGCCGACCTTCTGAAACTGTGCCTTCACGGATCGGGGCACCGCACCGAGGCGGAACTGTCCGCGCTGATTTCCGAAGCCGGTTGCGGGGAACCGCGATTCGGGGCGATCGGCTGGGGCTCGACGGTCGTGGAGTTCACAGGTACGCGTTGACCGCGGAACACCCGGTCCGGCTGCTGTGTGCTCGAACTGCTCCCGTGGCCGACCATCGTCCGGAGCGGCGCTCGAGGACGATCGGGTGCCCGAACGCGTGCGTGATCGTCTCGGAGGTCAACGTGTCGTCGACCTTGCCGCGGGCCACCACTGCGCCACCGGCGAGGACAAGGGCATGTGTCGTCGACGCCGGAAGTTCTTCGAGGTGGTGGGTGACCAGCACCGAGGACAGCTCAGGACGAAGCTGCTGCAGCTCGGCGATGACGCCGAGCAGAATCTCGCGAGCCGCAAGGTCGAGACCGGTGGTCGGCTCGTCGAGGAGCAGCAGGTCCGGGTCGGTGACCAGGGCGCGCGCGATCAAGGCGCGGCCCCGTTCTCCCTGTGAGAGCACCGACCAGGGACTGTCCGCGATTGCACCGAGGCCGAGCATGTCGATCAATTCCGCGGTCTTCTGTCGTTCGACGACCGAGGGCTCGGCCCGGGGTGGCAGCGCGCTCGACGCGTAGAGCCCCGTCAGCACCGCCTCGTGCACGGTGACGTGAGGGTCGATGTGGGTGCGCGGGTCGACGTGGCCGATGTGGGTACGCAACGAGCGCATGTCGACGCGCCCGAGCCGGTGTCCGAGGACGTGTACCGTGCCGGTGGTCGGGTGTAGTCGGGCCCCGCACAAGGCGAGCAGCGTCGATTTTCCGGCGCCGTTCGGCCCGAGCAGCGTCCACTGTTCGCCCGCACGGACCTCGAGGTCGATATGTGCGATGAGCGGGCGGCCCTGGCGCACGACGCTGACGTCGTGTACCTGGAGGACCGGGGGGCGGTTGTCGATGGTCATGCGGTCCTCATCAGTTGTCGTTCTCCGGCTCCGGTCCTTCGGAACGCAGATACACAGAGTAGTACTTGTCTGACAAGTGAAACCGGACGGGTGCGACCGCCTCGGTCACCGGCTCCTGTGCCGGAGGTGGCTCACGCCGGTCATGGCCGACGGGTGTAGCGCACCTGCGGCCTTCCGGCCCGGCCGTACTCGGTGACCCGCACGAGCGCGCCGTCGTCGGCAAGGCGTTCGAGATAGCGCCATGCCGTCACCCGGGACACCCCGATTCCGGCCCCGACCTCGGCTGCGGTGCACGGGCCGTCGGCCTCGCGGAGGTAGCCGACGATCCGATCGAGTGTCGCCGGGGCGATTCCCTTGGGGCTCGAGGCCCGGCTGTCGGACGAGCGCAATGCGGCCATTGCCCGATCGATCTCGTGCTGACCGGCGGCCTTGCCCGCACTCCCGAGCGCCTCGCGGTAGGCGACGTAGTGGTCGAGTTTGTCGCGGAAGGCTGCGAAGGTGAACGGCTTGAGCAGATACAGCACGATCCCGCGGGCAACGGCAGTACGCACCACCTCGAGTTCGCGGGCCGAGGTCACGGCAATGATGTCGGGACTCGGCTGGAACACGCTGAGTGAGGCTGCGACGTCGAGTCCGCTGGTGTCGGGTAGCCCGATATCGAGGAGCACGAGATCGATCGGCTCGCCTCCGTGGGCTGCGGTGGTCACAGCGCGCAGCGCATCCCGCCCGGCATGCGCGACCGCAGTGACGACAAAACCCGGTATGCGAGCGAGGTATTCGCGATGGGCCTGTGCGATCAGCGGATCGTCTTCGACGATCAGCACACGGATCATTCGCCGTCTCCGGGATCGGCGGCGAGGACACCGTCGGCGCCGGTGCGACCGAGCGGGATCTCCACGACAACCATCGAGCCGAGGGACTGCTCGGTACGCAGGCTTCCCCGGTACTTGCTGACGAGCCCGTTCACCAACGCCAGACCGAGCCCGTGATGATCGGACTTCGTGGAGTAGCCACGTGCAGTCGCTCGGGCAAGGGTCTGCGCGGACATGCCCGGCCCGCTGTCGGCGACTTCGACGATCATGGTGGTTTCATCCTGCCGTATCCCCACCTCGACCCATGGTTCGTCCGACGTGCGCGCGGCGTCGATCGCATTGTCGATGAGGTTGCCCACGAGCGTCACCAGGTCGCGAGTGCTCATGGTCGAGGTGGATTCGAGCGCGGTGTCCTCGGTGATCGTCAGCTCGATACCCCGATCGGAGGCGTCCGCACTCTTCCCGAGCAGCAGCGCGACGAGCGCGGGTTCACGCACGGCGGTGGTGAGACGGTCGATGAGAGCCTGCGACAGCGCGAGCTCGTCGGTCGCGAAGGCGACCGCTTCGGCGGTTCTGCCGAGTTCGACCATGGTGATGATCGTGTGGAGACGGTTGGCGGATTCGTGGGCCTGCGCCCGCAGTGAATCGGCGAAACCCTTCACCGCGTCGAGTTCTCCGAGCACGCTCTGCAGTTCCGTGTGGTCCCGCAGCGTCACGACCGTGCCGAGCGTCCGCCCGTCCCACCGCACCGCATCGCTGTTGACCAGGAGTACGCGGCCGTCGGTCACGTGGAGTTCGTCCCGCACGTCGTGGCGGGTCGACAGATCGCGGAGAGTGGCGGGCAGCGCGTCGAACGGCACCGGACCCGTGCGTGGTAGATCGAGGAGTCGACGGGCCTCGTCGTTGGCGACGTCGATCCGCGGTCGTGACGACGCGGAATGCTTCTTCTGCGTGAGCGCGTCGATGTCGAGTACGAGCAATCCCTCGCCGATGGAATGCAGCACCGCGTCGTGATGCTCGTAGAGAGTGCGGAGCTGCCGCGCGTCGAGCCCCAATGTCTGCCGGCGGAACCGCCGGGCGATGAAGTACGCGCCGACCGCCGATACCGCAACTCCCGCCGCGACCACTCCGAGGATCGTGGGTAGGCCCGCGACGAACTCCTCCCAGATATGTGTGCGCGTCACGCCGACGGACACGAAGCCGACGAGGTCGTCCGCATCGTCGTACACGGGCGCGACGGCCCGGATCGACGGGCCGAGCGAACCCGTGTACGTCTCGGTGAACGTCTCGCCCGCCCGGGCGGCGTCCGTGTGGCCCGTGTACGGCAGCCCGATCTGTTCGGGGGTGGGGTGGGTCAGCCGGATCTCGTTCATGCCCATCACGACCACGAAATCGACCCCGATGGAGGTGCGAACCTGCTCGGCTCGCACCTGCAGGTCGCCGTCCGGGTCGCCCGCGACGATGCCCTCGGCGACCTCGGGAAACTGTGCAAAGGTGTCGGCGATATCGATCACTTCGCGACCGGTTGCGCTATCGGCCTCGCGGCGTTCGTCGAGCACGAAGAGGACCCCCGCCACGACGGCCATCACTGTGAACACCACCAGCTGCAGGATCAGCAGTTGCCGCGCGACGCTCAGGGGACGGCCACGACCCGGTCCCGACCTCATCTCGACCTCCCGCTGCGCGATTTCGTCGATCGTTCACGCGCGCGTGTCCTCGTGAACACAATGCACGCAATCTTCTGCGGACAACGCCCTTCACTCCACCATGTTCACAAGTGAGCGTGACTTCGGTCACCGGATCCGAGCCGGTGGAACCCCGATGCGGGTCACGCCGTCGTCGCCGCGGCCTCGAGCAGGTTCGTCGCCGACACCGCACCACAACGTGAAGGGCACACATGAGTATCACCACGCGCGGGGCGAAACGCCGCGACCGCACCCACTGGTTGTACATCGGAGTCATCGTCGCGGTGGTCGCGGGCGTGATCGTCGGATGGCAGGCACCCGAGACCGGCAAGTCGCTCGGTGTGCTCGGCACGATGTTCGTCGATCTCATCAAGATGATGATCAGCCCGGTGATCTTCTGCACCATCGTGCTGGGCATCGGATCGGTGCGTGCCGCGGCCAGCGTCGGCCGGATCGGTGGACTGGCCCTGGCCTACTTCATCGGGATGTCCACGGTCGCCCTCGCGATCGGGCTCGGCGTCGGGAATCTTCTCGACCCGGGTTCGGGCCTGACGCTCGATCCGGCGACCGCAGACTCGGGCGCCGCACTCGCGGAGCAGGCGCACGCTGCGGGCGGCACTGCCGAGTTCATCTCGTCGATCATTCCCACGTCGTTGCTGTCGTCGCTCACCGCGGGCAGCGTGCTGCAGACACTGTTCGTGGCGTTGCTCGTGGGCTTTGCGATCCAGGGCATCGGGAAATCCGGTGAACCGATCCTGCGCGGTGTCGCGCATATCCAGAAACTCGTGTTCAAGATCTTGACGATGATCCTGTGGCTCGCACCGATCGGAGCCTTCGGCGCAATCGCCAATGTGGTCGGTCAGACGGGGCTGAACGCAGTCGTGCAGTTGGGTGCGTTGATGCTCGCCTTCTACCTCACGTGCCTGGTGTTCGTGTTCGGTGTGCTCGGCTCGCTGCTCAAGGCCGTGGCGGGAGTCTCGGTGTTCAGGCTCGTCCGCTATCTGGCCCGTGAATACCTCCTGATCTTCGCGACGTCGTCTTCCGAGTCCGCGCTGCCGCGTCTGATCGCCAAGATGGAGCACCTCGGCGTCGAGCGCACCACCGTGGGTGTCGTCGTGCCCACGGGATACTCGTTCAACCTCGACGGAACCGCGATCTACCTGACGATGGCCGCGTTGTTCGTCGCCGACGCCATGGGGAGTCCGCTCACGCTGTCGGAGCAGGTGTCGCTGCTGGTGTTCATGGTGATCGCTTCGAAGGGTGCGGCCGGGGTCACCGGTGCCGGCCTCGCGACACTGGCGGGTGGCCTGCAGAGTCATCGCCCCGACCTGCTCGACGGTGTCGGGCTGATCGTGGGCGTCGACCGCTTCATGTCGGAAGCGCGCGCGGTCACCAATTTCTCCGGCAACGCCGTCGCCACGCTGCTGATCGGCACCTGGACCCGTTCCGTCGACCGCGATCGCGTGGACGAGGTGCTCTCGGGCCGGCTGCCGTTCGACGAGAGCATGCTCGGTGACGACCACGACGTGCCCGCACGGTCCGAAGAGCCGTCGCGGCTCGAGAAGGTGGACGCATAGCGTTCGAAGTACGCGACCGCGACGCCTGCGGACAGAAAAATCGTGCCGACCCAGCGCGGCTGTCCGCAGGCCGCGCGGCTGTGCCGGGCCTGTGGCGCAGCAGGCACGATAGCTTGGTCGTATGACCACGCCATTGCAGAACATCGCCATCAACACCCTTTCAGGTGAGCCCACCACCCTCGGTGCGTACGACGGCCACGCGCTGCTCGTCGTCAACGTCGCTTCCAAGTGCGGCCTGACACCGCAATACACCGTGCTCGAACAGCTCGCGAAGGATTACGCCGATCGCGGGCTGTTCGTCATCGGTGTTCCGTGCAACCAATTCATGGGTCAGGAACCCGGCACCGCCGAGGAGATCCAGGAGTTCTGCTCCACCACCTACGGGGTCACGTTCCCGCTGCTCGAGAAGATCGAGGTCAATGGCGAGAACCGGCACCCGCTGTACGCCGAGCTGACGAAGCAGGCCGATGCGAGCGGTGAAGCCGGCGACATCCAGTGGAACTTCGAGAAGTTCCTGATCGCGCCCGACGGCACGGTCGTGAACCGCTTCCGCCCCCGCACCGAGCCCGACGCACCCGAAGTGATCGACGCGCTCGAAGAGATCCTTCCGGCCTGATCCTGATCGACACAGCACGAGAACAGAGCAGCAGAGACATGTTTTCCACCGATGCGCGCGACGCGCTGTACGACATCATCCGAATGCGCCGCGACGTGCGCGCCGAGTTCAGCGGCGACGTGATCTCCGATGATGTGCTGTGGCGTGTCCTCGGGGCCGCGCACCACGCACCGAGCGTCGGCAACACCCAGCCGTGGGACTTCATCGTGGTGCAGGATCGGCAACGTCTCGAGCAGTTCGCCGAGCACGTGGCCGGATGCCGTCAGGCGTTCGCCGACTCGCTGCCGGAGGACCGCAAGGGGACCTTCGGTCCGATCAAGGTCGAGGGCATCGTCGAATCGGGCACGGGCATCGTCGTCACCTACGACCCGGAACGTGGGGGCAAGCACATCCTCGGCCGTCACACCATCGACGAGTCCGGCCTGTTCTCCGCGGTGCTCGCGATCCAGAATCTCTGGCTCGCCGCGACCGCTGAGGGCCTCGGTGTCGGCTGGGTGTCGTTCTACGAGGAGCCGTTCCTCGCCGACTTCGTCGGTGCCTCCGGCCCGGTCCGGCCCATCGCGTGGTTGTGTGTCGGACCGGTCACTGCGTTGCAGGAGGTCCCCGACCTCGAACGGTTCGGGTGGCGCACCGGGCGCCCGCTCACCGACGCCGTGCACCGCGACACGTTCGTGGGCACCGCACTCGAGCAGGACATCGCGGAGGCGTGACGCGCACTACACAGCCGACGCCTGACATCGGACCGCAACGGCCGCCGACATTCCCATGTCGGCGGCCGTTGCGGATATCGGGACTGATCAGAGTTCGGTCGCGACCTTCCACGCAGTGTGGATGGCGCCCTCGATGTAATCGACGCTCCCGGCATCGCCGACGACGCGCACATCGAGGCCGGAGTCTGCGAGTTGATCGGCGAGCGGCGCCGCGGCCGAGACGCCGGACGCGACGATCACCATGCGAGCCTTCGCAGACATGGCCTTACCGTCGACAACGAACTCCACGGTCTTCGGCGTGATGCGCTGCACTGTCGCGTTGCGGTGCACCTCGAGACCGACCTCGCGCGCGTGCTTGACGGCGGTCCACCGGCGCGGCATCGCCATCGGCACCCCGAGCTGCTGACCCTCCGCGAGCAGCGTGACGTGGCTGCCGCGTTCGGCCATGAACTCCGCGAGTTCGAGCCCGACCAGCGAGCCGCCGATCACCACGACGTCCTTCGCCATCGGCACGAACTTCAGGTACCTGCGGCTGAGGGTGCGGATCTTCTCGGGGCTCGTGGTGATGCGGGCCAGCTTGCCGAGCTTGCCCGCGACACGCAGGAAGAGCGACTGGTCCGACGCGTCGCCGGTACCTGTCATCAGCGCACGCATGCTGTCGCCGGTGTGCACGTGGGGGAGGGTGCCGCCGGGGATCGCCGGTCGTTCACGGACCGCGCCGGTGGCCACGACCACGACGTCCGGGTCCAGTGCACGGATCGATTCCGAAGTCGCCTCGGTGTTGAGCCGGACGTCGATGCCGAGCCGGGTGACCTCCTCCGTCAGCCACTTCAGCAGGCGTTCGTTGTCGGGCGTGGTGAGCGACGAGAACCACAGCGTGCCACCGAGCCGGTCCGTCTTGTCGATCACAGTGACGCGGTGACCGCGCTCGGTCGCGACCCGGGCCGTCTCCAGACCGCCCGGTCCGGCTCCGACCACCACGACGTTCTTGCTCGTCGCGCCTCGCACGAACGGCACGAGTGCCTCGTCGCCCAGCGCGGGATTCACCGCGCAGATCGGGGTGGCGTCCCAGAAGTTCTCCTGGACACACACGTAGCAGTTGATGCAGGGGCGGATCTGTTCCGTGCGCCCCGCTTCGAGCTTGTTCACCAGATCGGGGTCGGCCAGCAATTGGCGACCCATCGCCACGAAGTCGGTGCGGCCCTCGGCGATCATCTTCTCGCCGACCTCGGGCAGCATGCGCCCGACCGTGATGACCGGGATGGACACCGCACGCTTGATGACCGACGCGTTGTCGGTGTAGAAACCGACCTTGTCGGGCAGCGGGCCGTCGGTGAAGTTCGCGAAGGCGTTCAGTGCGGTGCCCGTGACGTGGATGGCATCCGCGCCGGCCTGCTCGAACATGACGGCGGCGGCGGTGGACTCCTCGATGGTGAGACCGTCGGTCTCGCCGTATTCCTGCCCGGCCAGTCGCACGATCACGGCCAGGTCGCCGCCGACCGCGTCCTTGACCGCGCGGATCACCTCGACCGTCAGCCGGGCACGGTTCTCCAGCGACCCGCCGTACTCGTCCGTGCGCTGGTTCGAGTATCGGCTCAGGAACGCGCCGAGAACGTAGTTGTGGGCGACGTGGATCTCGACGGCATCGCCTCCGGCCGTCTTCACACGGCCGGCTGCCTCGGCGAACATCCGCACCAGCCACTCGAGATCATCCTTGGTGGCTTCGTGATACGTGGTCTGTTTGCCCCCCGAGACGCCGGCCATCTTCTTCAGTTCTTCGGGGGTGTTGTCGATGAACGCGCTCATGTCGCTCGGCGGCTTCGGCGCGCTCGGAACCAACTGCGGCCGATCCTGAATCGTGTCGATGCGCGCGACCTTGCCGTGGTGTGTCATCTGCACGCACAGCTTGCTACCGGCCTCGTGAACGGCGTCGGCGAGCGCCTTGATCCCGGGGATGAATCGATCCTCCGACAGGCCGGGCTCTTTCGTGCTGGCGCACCCCGCCGGGTACGCGACGGCGCAGCAGCCGGTGATGATCAGCCCGGTTCCGCCGGCGGCGCGGGCAACGAAATGATCGATGTCGCCCTGCTCGATCTCTCCGTCCTCGCACAGGTTCATGTCCATCGCGGGTAGCACCACCCGGTTGTCCAGCGAGATGGGGCCGATGGTGCCGGGAGAGAGCAAGCTGGGGTACGTCTGAAGCCGGTTCGTCACGCCCGAAAAGTAGACTCCTCGCGGCCGCGATGCCGGCGCGGTCCCGGCCTTCGAGACCGCTCCCACACGTCTCCGCACAACAAGAAGTGGACAGCGACATGAAAGCGCCGCCGGATATGCGGAGTACGTCTCGTCGCACAGGTGATGACTTCTGTGGTCGCCGGAGGTCAGTAGTGGGGACCGGGTGATCAACCGAACGGAGTAGTGATGTCAGTGAGGGCCCGTGGCGTCCATATCAGTCTGCCGATTGCCGATCGCGTCAGCTCGATGCGGTTCTACCTCGACACCTTCGGCTTCGAGACTGTCGGCGAACCCGCAGAGGACGGTGTGCCGGAACCCTTGATGTTTCGCGTCGACCAGCACACCGTGTTGGCGCTCATTCCGTCGGGCGGCCTCGGCTTCGTCCTCGGAGACAGCCGTGCGTTGGCTCCTACCGGGACCAGCGAGTGCGTTCTGGGCATGGGAGTGGCCACGGAGCAGGAGGTTGCCGACCTCGCCGAGCGCATCGGTAACGCTGGAGGCCGAGTCCTCGCCGAAGCGGAAGACAGGCCCTGGGGATACACGGCACTGTGCGCCGACCCGGATGGCCACGTCTGGCAGATCAGCGTCGAAACCTGAGCGGTGCGGGAGGCGGATCGAGTCCACTCCGGTGGGCACTGTGCCGACACGAGTACGTGTTGTGCCGATTTTCAGGCCCCCGACGATTTCCGTTCACGCGCGTGGGGCATCGTGGCGGGCATGAGCGGACAACTGATCGTGTCGGTGTCGGGGATCAGGGACGCGACGCGTGACGTCATCGACAGTTTTGCGCGCGAAATGGACGCACGCGGTGTGGCGCTGTCGCTGTTCGTGGCGCCGAGGCTCAAGGACCACTACCGGCTGATCAACGATCCGGAGACCCAGGAGTGGCTGCTCGAACGTCGCGAGGGCGGCGACGCGATCGTGCTGCACGGCTACGACCAGGCCGCCACAAAACGGCGTCGCGCCGAGTTCGCCGCGTTGCCCGAACACGAGGCGCGCCTGCGGTTGCTCGCGGCCGACCGGGTGCTCGAAGAGACGGGCCTGCGCACTCGCCTGTTCGCGCCGCCGCGCTGGCTCGCGTCGCCCGGGGCGGTCGCCGCGCTCCCTCAGGCCGGGTTCCGTCTCATGGCCGACATCGCGGGCATCCGCGATCTCGAACGCGACACCGTCGTCAAGTCCCGCGTCTACGGGATCGGGGACGGTGCGAAGACCGAACCGTGGTGGTGTCGCGCGATGGTGATCGGGGCGGGGCGCGTCGCCCGTCGTGGCGAACTGCTGCGTGTCGCGATCTCGGGGGCGCATCTTGCGAAGCCCGGGCCCCGGCAAGCGATGCTCGATGCGGTCGACATCGCGCTGCATCACGGCGCCGAGCCCAGCGTCTACCGTTGGCAGCGCACCGTATTCGATCGCAGCGTGGCCTGAGTCCACTCGGAGACATGATCGGACTCACCTCCCATCGTGTACTACCGATCGGTAGTCTTTCCGTCCATGGACGCAGACGTGATCGTGGTGGGCGCGGGTCTCGCAGGATTGGTCGCAACGGGGGAGTTGATCGACGCCGGCCGCAAGGTGATGCTCGTCGACCAAGAGAATTCGAACAACCTAGGCGGACAGGCATTCTGGTCATTCGGCGGACTGTTCTTCGTCGACAGCCCTGATCAGCGTCGCCTCGGCATCAAGGATTCGTACGAACTTGCCCTCCAGGATTGGATGGGCACCGCAGGTTTCGATCGTGACGACGAGGACCGTTGGCCGCGCCGCTGGGCGCAGGCCTACGTCGAGTTCGCGGCAGGCGAGAAGTACGCCTGGCTGCGGGAGCAGGGCCTGAAGATCTTCCCGATGGTCAACTGGGCCGAACGCGGCGGCTACGACGCCGGCGGCCACGGCAATTCAGTTCCGCGCTTCCACATCACGTGGGGAACCGGTCCCGCACTCGTCGAGATGTTCGCGCGCAAGGTCCGTGACGGTGTCGACCGCGGGCTGGTGACGCTGAAGCACCGCCACCAGGTGGACGAGCTGGTGGTGACGGGCGGCGCGGTCACAGGCGTGCGCGGCACCGTCCTCGAACCGACCACTGCCGCACGCGGCGTGAAGTCGTCGCGCACCGCCGTCGGCGACTTCGAGTTCTCCGCCGGAGCTGTCATCGTCACCTCCGGCGGCATCGGAGGCAATTACGACCTCGTGAAGAAGAACTGGCCGAAGCGGCTGGGTGAGCCGCCCGCGCACATGCTCACCGGGGTGCCCGCGCATGTCGACGGCAGAATGCTGGAGATCACCGAGAACGCCGGTGGCAACGTCGTCAACCGCGACCGCATGTGGCACTACACCGAGGGCATCACCAACTACGACCCCGTGTGGCCGAACCACGGCATCCGCATTCTGCCCGGACCGTCGTCGCTGTGGCTCGACGCCACCGGCAAGCGACTTCCGGTGCCGCTGTTCCCCGGTTTCGACACCCTCGGCACACTCGAGCACATCGTGGGTACCGGCCACGATCACACCTGGTTCGTGTTGGATCAGAAGATCATCGAAAAGGAGTTCGGGCTCTCCGGCTCGGAGCAGAACCCCGACCTGACCGGTCGCGACATCCGACTGCTGTTGCAGCGCGTGAAGTCCGGCGCCCCCGGCCCGGTGGAGGCGTTCAAGGAACGCGGCGTCGACTTCGTGGTGCGCGACAACCTCGCCGATCTCGTCGCCGGCATGAACGAACTCACCCCGGACGCGCCGCTGGACTACGCGACGGTGCGGTCGGTGGTCGAGGCCCGCGACCGCGAGATCGCCAACAAGTACACGAAGGACCTGCAGGTCGCCGCGCTGCGCGCAGCCCGCGCCTACAAGCCGGACCGCATCGCGCGGATCGCGTCGCCGCACCGGATCCTCGACCCCAAGGCAGGCCCGCTGATCGCCGTCAAACTGCACCTGCTCACCCGCAAGACGCTCGGCGGACTCGAAACCGACCTGTCATCGCGGGTCCGCAAAGCCGACGGATCGGTGTTCGACGGTCTGTTCGCCGCGGGCGAGGTCGCGGGTTTCGGTGGCGGAGGCGTCCACGGTTATCGGGCTCTCGAGGGTACGTTCCTCGGCGGCTGCATCTTCTCGGGCCGGGCGGCGGGTCGCGCCGCCCGCTGATCCACCGGATGCCGGTGATCGGGCAGAGCCCGGTGACCTGTCAGAGTTCTTGGTCGTCCTCGTGCTTCAGCACCCGGAACTCGGTGCCCTCGGGTGCCATCTCGGAGTACCGGCCGTAGAAGATTCCGCTGGCCTGGTCGGTGATGATGCCCTGGTGGATCGGCACCGCGACCCGCGGGTTCACCGCGCGCAGGTAGTCGACCGACTCCCAGATCTTCAGCCAGGGAGCTGCCGACGGCAGCGCGAGCACGTCGACCTGCTCGTGCGGGATGTAGAGCGAATCGCCCGGATGGAGCAGCCGGGCCGGGTTCTCGTCGTCGCCGACGAGGTACGCCGTGTTGTCGATCACGGGCAGTTCGGGATGGATCACCGCGTGGCGTCCGCCGGTGCCGCGGACGGTGAGGGTGCCGACGGCGAACGTGTCGCCGGGACGCACCGCCGACCATTCGCCGTCGAGCATCGACGCCGACTGAGGATCCGAGAACAGCTCGGCGCCGGGATTGGCCTCGAGCAGCGCGGGAAGTCGCGCCGGATCGGCGTGATCGGGATGCTGGTGGGTGACGAGGATGGCGTCGAGTCCGGTGATCCCCTCGAATCCGTGCGAGAAATTGCCCGGGTCGAACAGGATCGTCGTGCCGTTGTGTTCGAGGAGGATGCAGGAGTGTCCGAAGTGCGTGAGTCGCATGGATCCGAGTATGCCGGGCTCGACCGTTCCGTGTGGGCCGGTAAACTGCAGCGTGTCCGGTGTCCGTCTCCGGACGTCAGCACTACTACCGAGGAGCAGCACGTGGCGCGTGTCGTCGTCGAAGTCATGCCCAAGACCGAGATTCTCGACCCCCAGGGCCAGGCCATTGTCGGGGCGCTGTCGCGGCTGGGCTTCGCGGGCGTGACCGACGTCCGTCAGGGAAAGCGGTTCGAGCTGGAGATCGACGGCAGCGTCGACGACGCCGAGCTCGAGAAGATCGCCGAAGGTCTCCTCGCGAACACCGTGATCGAGGACTGGACGGTCCGTCGAATCGACGGTGAGGCATGAGCGCCCGCATCGGGGTCATCACGTTCCCGGGAACGCTCGACGACGTCGATGCATCCCGCGCGGTGAAGCTCGCCGGTGGTGAGGCCGTGAGCCTGTGGCACGGCGACGCCGACCTGAAGAACGTCGACGCGGTCATCGTGCCCGGCGGATTCTCCTACGGCGATTACCTGCGCTGCGGCGCGATCGCCCGCTTCGCTCCGGTGATGGGCAAGGTCGTCGAGGCAGCGCAGGGCGGTATGCCCGTCCTCGGTATCTGCAACGGCTTCCAGGTGCTGTGCGAGGCCGGTCTGCTGCCGGGCGCACTGACCCGCAACGCCGGTCTGCATTTCATCTGCCGCGACCAGTGGCTGAAGGTCGAGGCCACCGACACTGCGTGGACGTCGCGCTACGAATCGGGCGCCGAGATCCTCGTGCCCCTCAAGTCGGGTGAGGGTCGCTACCAGGCTTCCGAGCAGGTGCTCGACGAGCTCGAGGGCGAGGGGCGTGTCGTGTTCCGTTACGCGGGCGACAACCCGAACGGTTCGCAGCGCGGCATCGCGGGCATCTCGTCGGCGAACGGTCGCGTCGTCGGTCTGATGCCGCATCCGGAGCACGCCACCGAGGCGCTCACCGGTCCCAGCGACGACGGGCTGGGCATGTTCTACAGCGTTCTCGACGCCGTTGTGAACGCCTGACCGTTGTGACCGCCTGAATTCGTGGCACTACAAGACTCCGCTGCCCCTGGGTAGCGGAGTCTTGTCGTTCGTAGACTGAACGAGGGACCCCGTTGCCGTCCCGATCGGCTTCGAGGTCCCTCGCTCGTATTGCACCCGGAATTCAACCCCCCGATCGAGTCCCGAGCCGGTGCCACCCCCATCCCCCTCCGATGGCGCCGACCTCGAGTGTGCCGGACTCGACCGATCTTGTCCTGAGTAGGAATACGCAAACTTTGGGTATCCACAGTTGGACCGTGCGGACGTACGCTGTAGCGCATTGTTCCCGATCCCACTCATGAAGGACCGGCAAATGGCATTTCCGGATACGGCACCGTCCGATCCCGTCGCTGCGAATCCCGCCACTGCAGGCGAAGCACCTGTGCCCGAAGAGTCTTCGGTGGAGCGCATGCTGCGTATCTTCGACGTGACGCCCACCGGGGAGGACAGTTTCACCGGCGAGAGCGACGGCGGAGGGCGACGCGTGGTCGACGGTACCCAACTGCTCGCCCAATCGATCGTTGCGGTAGCGAAGCGATTTCCCGACAAGGAGATCCGATCTGCGCGGGCGATCTTCTCGCGCGCGGTCGATGCGGACGAGCCGGTCGATTTCGAGATCGATGTCGTTCATGCGGGACGCACCATGGTCAGCGCCGACGTGGCCGTCTGCCAGAACGGTCGACGCCACGCGATGGTGGCGGTCCTCGCGGACCTCCCCACCCCGGATGTGATCCGCCATCACGCACCCCGGCCCGACGTCGCCCCGCCCGGCGAAGCCCATCGGAACGAAATGCCCATGACCGGGCGGGAGCTCAGGGTCGTCGATGTCGTCGACGTCCGCAGCCCCGAGGAGGTCGGGCCGCCGGAACTGTATGCCTGGCTGCATTACGACCCGATCCCGACGCGTACCGACCTGGCCAAGGCGCTCATTGCGCACTTCACCGGGCACCTGTCGGTCTCCGCGACCATGCGTGCACACGACGGGGTCGGAACGAGCCAGGCCCATCGGACGATTTCGACCGGGATCATGACCGTGTCGGTCGCGTTCCACGACCCCGTCCGATGGGACGGATGGCTGCTCTACTCGCACGAGAGCACCCAGGTGGGTGGCGGAATGTCCTACGTTCGAGGACAGGTGCACACCGAAAGCGGGGAACTGCTCGCATCGTTCACTCAGGAAGCGATGATCCGGCCGTTGCAGGCCGACCACTCTGCGATACCCGCAAGCGCGCGGTTGTGAGACCGCCGGAACACAGCACAGGAGAGTGCCGATGAGTGTGCACGACGCCGAGCCACGCCCTCAGGGCAGCACGGGCTTCGCGGCCAGGCCGGACTACCGGGTCGATATCCATGCCCGCCGCAACGTGGTGCGCGCAACTCTGGACGGGGTGCTCCTCGCCGAGACCACAGCATCTCTGCTGGTCGACGAGCAGGACCACGGCCTGGTGTTCTACTTCCCACGCGCGGACGTCGTGGTGGAACTGACACCGGCAGGGGACGGCGGGTCGCGGTGTCCGTTCAAGGGCGAGGCGACGTATTGGCGTTTCGACGGCGACGGCGAGCAGCCGCTGTGCTGGAGCTATGAGGAGCCGTGGGAGCAGGTCGCTCGGATACGCGGCTTCGTGGCGTTCTACCAGGACACCGTCACGGTGAGTGTGGGGCAGGCCCATCCTGCGGTGTCGGGACGCTGAGTAGAAGGCGACGGTGGCGCCGGCGAGGGCGCAGCAGCGAGTGCGAAGATGCTGGTATGCCTTCGATCACGCATGCCGATGCCCAGGGTCTGTGTAATTTCGTCGATCTGTCGCCGTCACCGTTCCACGTGTGCGCGACCGTTGCGGCCACGCTGACCGACAACGGGTTCACCGAACTCGACGAGACCACCGGCTGGCCGGCCGATCCGGGCAGGTACTACGTGATCCGAGGTGGTTCGCTCATCGCGTGGAGCACCGAAGGTGACGACACGAGCCCGGCCCGGCCGTTCCGCATCGTCGGGGGACATACCGACAGCCCGAATCTGCGGGTCAAGCAGCACCCGGATCTCGCGTCGGCGGGGTGGCAGCTCGTCGGTCTCGAACCGTACGGAGGGGCGTGGCTCAATTCGTGGCTCGACCGCGACCTCGGGGTGTCCGGACGGTTCACAGTCCGTTCCGGGCACGCCACCGAGGACGTGCTCGTGCGAGTCGACAAGCCTGTTCTGCGCGTGCCGCAGCTCGCCATCCATCTGTCGGAGGACCGGAAGGGTGTGCAACTCGACCCGCAACGCCATGTCAACGGTGTATGGGGGATCGGCCGCGAACCGCGGTCGTTCATCGAATACCTCGCGGAGCAGACGGGTATCGACGCCTCGGCGGTCCTCGGCTGGGAGCTCATGACCCACGACCTCGCCCCGAGTTCGCTCGTCGGCGCCGAGGGAGATCTCGTCAGCGCACCGCGACTGGACAACCAGGCCACGTGTTACGCGGGCCAGCAGGCGCTTCTCGCCGCAACCGGGTACGTCGCCGAGCATGCGGGGCCGATGCCCGTGCTGGCCCTGTTCGATCACGAAGAGGTCGGCAGCATGTCCGACCGGGGGGCGTTCTCCGATCTGCTGAACACCGTCCTGGAGCGCATCGTGCTGGTGCGCGGCGGTGGGCGCGACGAGTTCCTGCGTGCCCTGGCAGGGTCGATCGTCGCATCCGGCGACATGGCACACGCGACGCACCCGAACTATCCCGACCGGCACGAACCCGCCCACCGGATCGCGGTGGGCGGGGGGCCGGTGCTCAAGGTCAACCAGAATCTGCGGTACGCGACCGATGCCGAGGGCGCCGGTGCCTTCGCCCTCGCGTGCGAGCAGGCCGGTGTTCCCCTGCAGCGGTACGTCCACCGGGCGGACCTGCCGTGCGGTTCGACGATCGGCCCGATCACTGCGTCCCGGACCGGCCTGACCACCGTCGACGTCGGTGCGCCGCAACTTGCGATGCATTCGTCGCGGGAGTTGATGGGTGCGGCGGATGTGACGACATATGCGGATGCACTGGCCGCGTTTCTCACACCGCGCTTGTCGCATTCCTGAGACCGGCGCGCCGGCCGATGCGAGACTGAGGTCGTCCAGTCCGGTTCGCGATCGGGGGTGTCGAGGTGAGTGTTCCGTCCTTCCCCGATCACCTGCTGGGCCTCGACGAGTGGGTACGGCTGCCCGAGTACGACCGCTTCCACGTGGAGCTCTGCGAGGGGGTTCTGGTCGCATCACCGCGACCCGGGTCGGCACACGACCACGCGGCGCTTGCGCTGGCGTTGCAGCTCGACGACCAGCTCCCCGGCAATCTGTGTGTGCTGGGTGGGGTGGAGGTTCTGGTGATGTCGGAGCCGCTCACGGTGCGCGTGCCCGATGCCATCGTGGTCGATCGGGCCCTCGTCGATGCGGATCCCGATCGAGCTCCGTCCTCCGAGGTGCGGCTGGTGCTCGAGGTCACCGTCGACGGCACTGCCCGCACCGACCGTGTCACGAAATTCTCGGAGTATGCGGAGGCGGGGATTCCGCAGTACTGGATCGTCGATCTCACCGGTCCGCCGGTGATTGCGGTGTTCACACTCGACTCCGGTTGGTATCGGTACGACGGTGAACACAGCGGCGCACCGACGCTGACCGCAGCGGGCAACGAGGTCACGGTGGACCTCCGCGGACTCGCCGAACAGGACGCTTCCGCACCTGAAGATCAGGGGGCTGCTGCACCTGCCGGACACAGCGTGAAGGGCCCTCCGGACAATGGCCGTGCAGTGGCCGCCGACACTGCCACGGCACCGGAAGCGCCGGAGGGGCCCGACCCCCGATAGACTGACTCCCGGCAGTGCCCGCCCGGCCTGCTGTTTTCGATCCTGCTGTTTCTCGATCCCAGAGTGAAGGGACCCGACGCCCAGTGTCATCGCACGTGGATACCGTCACCCACGCCGCCGAAACCCCCGATGTCGCTCAGCCCTATCGGGAGCTGGGGCTGAAGGAAGACGAGTACACCCGCATCACGGAGATCCTGGGGCGCCGCCCCACGGACGCCGAGTTGGCGATGTACTCGGTGATGTGGTCCGAGCACTGCTCGTACAAATCGTCGAAGGTGCACCTGAAGTACTTCGGTGAGACCACCACCGACGAGATGCGTTCGTCGATGCTTGCCGGCATCGGTGAGAACGCCGGCGTCGTCGACATCGGCGACGGCTGGGCCGTCACCTTCAAGGTCGAATCCCACAACCACCCCTCCTACGTCGAGCCCTACCAGGGTGCAGCGACAGGTGTCGGCGGCATCGTCCGCGACATCATGGCAATGGGTGCCCGCCCGATCGCGGTGATGGACCAGCTGCGCTTCGGCGCGGTCGACCACCCCGATACCCGGCGTGTAGTCGACGGTGTGGTGCGCGGTGTCGGCGGCTACGGAAACTCCCTCGGCCTGCCCAATGTGGGCGGCGAGACCGTGTTCGACTCGTCCTACCAGGGCAACCCGCTCGTCAACGCCCTGTGCGCGGGCGCTATGCGCGTCGAGGATCTGCATCTGGCGTTCGCGTCCGGTACCGGTAACCGGATCATTCTGTTCGGTGCGCGCACCGGTCTGGACGGCATCGGCGGCGTGTCGGTTCTCGCGTCCGAGACCTTCGACGGCTCGGGCGGCGGCCGCCCGAAGAAGCTCCCGAGTGTGCAGGTCGGCGACCCGTTCACGGAGAAGGTGCTCATCGAGTGCTGCCTCGACCTCTACCGCGAGAAGCTCGTCGTCGGGATCCAGGACCTCGGCGGTGCCGGACTGTCCTGCGCGACATCCGAGCTCGCCGCTGCTGGTGACGGCGGCATGCACATCAACCTCGAGCGTGTTCCGACGCGTGCGACGGGTATGTCCCCGGCCGAGGTGCTCTCCTCGGAGTCGCAGGAGCGTATGTGCGCGGTCGTGGCGCCCGAGAACGTCGACGCATTCATGGCCGTGTGCAAGAAGTGGGATGTGCTCGCCACCGACATCGGTGAGGTCACCGACGGTGAGCGTCTCGTCATCACGTGGCACGGCGAGACCGTCGTCGACGTGCCGCCGCGCACGGTCGCGCACGAGGGCCCGGTCTACGAGCGTCCCGTGCAGCGCCCCGACACTCAGGATGCGCTCATCGCCGATACCACCGCGAAGCTGAAGCGTCCCGAGACGAACGACGAGCTGAAGGCCACGCTGCTCGAGCTGCTCGCATCGCCGGCTCTGTGCAGCCGCAAATGGATCACCGAGCAGTACGACCGGTACGTGCGTGGCAACACCGTTCTGGCCGAGCACGCCGACGCCGGTGTGGTCCGTATCGACGAGGAGACCGGCCGCGGTATCGCGCTGGCTACCGATGCGTCGGGCCGTTACACGCAGCTCGACCCGTACACGGGGGCGCAACTCGCGCTCGCCGAGGCGTACCGCAACGTCGCCACCACCGGTGCCACCCCGAAGGCCGTATCCAACTGCCTGAACTTCGGGTCGCCGGAGGACCCGGGCGTGATGTGGCAGTTCCAGCAGGCCGTGCGCGGCCTCGCCGACGGCTGCGCGCAGCTGGGCATCCCGGTCACGGGCGGCAACGTCAGCTTCTACAACCAGACCGGTTCCACGCCGATCCTGCCGACGCCGGTCGTCGCGGTCCTCGGTGTGATCGACGATGTGCACCGTCGCATCCCCACCGGACTGGGTCTCGAACCCGGCGAGACGCTGATCCTGCTGGGGGAGACCCGCGACGAGTTCGACGGATCCATCTGGGCGCAGGTCGAGCACGATCACCTCGGTGGTGTGCCGCCGAAGGTAGACCTCGAGCGCGAGCGTCTGCTCTCGGAGATCCTCCTCGCCGGGTCGCGCGACGGACTGATCTCCGCTGCCCACGACCTGTCCGAGGGCGGGCTCGCCCAGGCGGTCGTCGAAGCCGCACTCGCGGGGGAGACGGGATGCCGGATTCTGCTGCCCGAGGATGCGGATCCGTTCGTGGCGCTGTTCTCGGAATCCGCGGGCCGGGTGCTCGTCGCCGTCCCGCGTACCGAGGAGTCCCGGTTCACCGGTATGTGCACGGCGCGCAACCTGCCGTGGGTCCGGATCGGCGTTGTCGACGAGGGATCGGACTCGGTCGAAGTCCAGGGACACTTCTCCGTGCCCATGAGCGAACTCCGCGAGGTCTACGAAGGCACCTTGCCGGCGCTGTTCGGGTAACCGGATGGCGGCTGCCCAGGTCGACAGGCTGGCAGCGATCGAAGCCCGTCAGGGACAGATCATCGCTGCAGTCACCGATTTCGGTGAACGCCACCCCTCCACCGCTCGGGTGTTGGGGTGGCTCAGCCTCGATACGACCGGGATAGCATTCGCCGCTCTGTTCTTCTGCTGGTCACTGTCGCCGTCGCTGCTGCCGCGCGACTGGCTGTTCCAAGGCATCATCGGCGGGATCAACGCCGCGATCGGGTACGGGCTGGGCTGCGTCGTCGGCTGGGCCGTCACCCGACTTGTGCTCAGGGGCAGATCGTGGTGGCCTCTGCCGTTGCCCGTCGAACGCGCGATCATGGTGGCGGTGCCCGTCGCCGGAGTTCTCGCGGCTCTGGTCGCGCTCGTGCTCGCCGCCGGTCAGCAACGGCAGCTGGCCGCACTCATGAATGCCGAGGGCACCACGACGTCCGGCTACCTGCGGACATGCCTGCTGAGCCTGGCCGTTGCCGCGCTGTTGATCTCGCTGTGGCGCGGACTGCGCGACATCGGCCGCTGGATCGCCGGACAACTCATTCGCCGCACACGGATGCCGGTGGGCCTCGCGCGCACCCTCGCGGTGATGCTGGTCGTACTCGCAACCTTCATGCTCATCGACGGTGTGCTCCTCCGTGTCGCGTACGCGATCACGAACTCGGCATTCAGCCTCCAGGACGACACCACCCGGCCCGGTGCTGTACAGCCGCTGGACCCTTCGAAATCCGGAAGCCCCGAATCCTTCGCGCCGTGGGAGACCCTGGGTTTCGAGGGCCGGAACTTCGTGTCGCGGGGGCTGGACGCCGACGAACTCACCGCGATCAACGGTGGGCCCGCGCAGGAGCCGATTCGCGTCTACGTCGGGCTCGACACAGCCGAAACACCCGAGGAACGTGTGGATCTGGTCGTCGACGAGCTCGAGCGGACCGGCGCCTTCGACCGCTCTGTGCTGGTACTCATCCCCACTACGGGGACCGGCTGGGTCAATCCCACGGCGGCGCAGGCGATGGAACTCGTGCACAACGGAGATGTCGCAATGGTCGCGTGGCAGTACTCGTTCCTGCCGAGCTGGATCTCGTTCCTCGCCGACAAGGAGAAGGCCGCGGCTGCAGGCGAGATGTTGATCGACCGCGTGCACCAGCGGTGGCTCGAGCTCCCCGAGGACCAGCGACCCGAACTGTTCGTCTACGGCGAGAGCCTCGGAACCCAGTCGGGTGAGGGCGCTTTCGACAGTCTTGCCGAGATCCGGGAGACCGTCGACGGTGTGCTGTGGGTCGGACCGCCGAATTCGAATCGCCTGTGGGGCCAGCTCGTCGAGCGCCGAGATCCGGGCAGTACCGAGGTCGAGCCGGTGTATGCCGATGGGCTCGTCGTACGGTTCGCGGACAGCCGACAGGAGATCGGTGTTCCCGACACTCCGTGGTTGTCGCCGCGTGTGCTGTACATCCAGCACGCGTCGGATCCCGTTGTGTGGTGGTCGCCGGAACTGCTGTTCACGCGGCCGGACTGGTTGTCGGAGCCGCCGGGGCCGGACCGGCTGCCGCAGATGCGGTGGTTCCCGTTCGTCACGTTCTGGCAGGTCTCCGCCGATCTCACGAATGCGGCGGGCGTGCCGGACGGGCACGGGCACAACTACGGCACCACCGTGCTCGACGGATGGGTGGCGGTGACGCAACCCGAAGGGTGGACCGACACCGACACGGAACGGGTCCGGATCGCGTTGGAGGCGCTGCGCAAGACGCAGGGGCCGGAGAAGTGAGAGTCGGGTCGTGGCGCGGACCGGTCGCCGCGGGGGCTGCGGTCGCACTCGGTGCGATTCTTCCCGCAGCCCCCGTCGGGCCGCGTGGCCGCGCGCTGCTTGCCGTCGGCGCCGGGATCGGCGCCGTGGCGCTGACCCGCGCGTCGGGTCTCGATCGACACGCGTTGGGCCTCGACGTGTCGCGGTTGCGTGCCGGTCTGCGTTGGGGAACGGTGGCGGCGGGCGCGATAGGGGCCGGCTACGTCGTCGCGCTGTCCGTTCCGGCGCTGCGCATCCACTTCGTCGACGGCGAGCGCGGCCGGCGCGAGGACTTCTACGAATGGATCGGACTGCACATTCCGATCGGAACCGTCCTCGCCGAGGAGCTGCTCTTCCGAGGCGCGTTGACGGCGCTCGTCGGGCCCCTTCCGCAGGCGGTGGCCTTCGGACTGTGGCATGTGCGTCCCGCGATCGTGGCCGGCGACAACATTGCGGCCACAGTGGCCGTCACAGGCTTGTCGGGCCTGGCGTTCGCGTGGTTGCGCAGGGGAAGCGGCAGCGTGCTCGCTCCGGCCCTGGCCCATCTCGCGGTCAACGTCGGGGGCGCGATCGCAGTGCGGGTTGTCGCGGGGGCGAGCGAAGCGACGGGGGATGCTACGGGGGCGAGCGAAGCGACGGGGCGAGCGAAGCGACGGGGGATGCTACGGGGGCGAGCGAAGCGACGGGGGATGCTACGGGGGCGAGCGAAGCGACGGGGGATGCTACGGCCCGGACCGCGTCCGAACAGGTGTAGCCGGCGAATTACGCTGGGTTGCCATGGCACCGCGCAAGACCGTCGATCCCGCTGAACTCCGTGCGGCCCTCCTCCGAGTCGGGCCGTGGGTGTCGGGCGGCAGCGACGAGAAACCCGCGAGGGCCGACCTCGCGGCGGCAGTGAGGCTCAGCGCCAGGATCCTCGAGCAGATCGCGCCCGGTTCCAGTGTCGAGGTGCGGGTGCCACCGTTCGTCGCGGTGCAATGCATCGAAGGCCCCCGGCACACGCGTGGGACGCCCCCCAACGTCGTGGAGACGGACCCGCGCACGTGGCTGCGCCTCGTGGTGGGTCTCGAGGTGTTCGACGACGCGGTGAATACCGGCGGCGTGGATGCGTCGGGCACTCGGACGGGCGAAATCGCGCACTGGCTTCCCCTGCTGCGCCTCTGATCCGGGAGCCCTTTCGGGTGTGTGGTCAGGGCCGTCCCCGACGGCACGTAGAATGGGGATGCCCCGATTTTGTCCAGCCCCAGGGAGCACCCCGGTGACCAGTGCCGATCTGTCGGTTCACACACGCAATCTTCTCGCCTCAGACGAACCCGAGAACGAGCCGCGCGAAGAGTGCGGAGTCTTCGGAGTGTGGGCTCCCGGCGAGGACGTGGCGAAACTCACGTACTACGGGTTGTACGCTCTTCAGCACCGAGGTCAGGAGGCTGCGGGCATCGCCGTCTCCGACGGTTCGCAGGTGCTCGTATTCAAGGATCTCGGCCTGGTGAGCCAGGTATTCGACGAGCAGACGCTCGCCGCGATGCCCGGCCACATCGCCGTCGGCCACTGCCGCTATTCGACGACCGGGTCGACCACCTGGGAGAACGCGCAGCCGATCTTCCGCACGACCGCGGCCGGCACCGGTATCGCACTCGGCCACAACGGCAACCTCGTCAACACTGCCGAACTTGCACAGAAGGCTCGGGAGCTGGGCGCGCTCGACCAGAATCGTCCGGGCGCCGCGTCTTCCGATTCCGATCTCGTCGGTGCGCTCCTCGCCCATGCGGCGGCGGACAGCACGATCGAGGGCGCCGCGATGAAGCTGCTTCCGACGCTCCGTGGCGCGTTCTGCCTGACCTTCATGGACGAACACACCCTCTACGCGGCTCGCGACCCCTGGGGCATCCGTCCGCTGTGTCTGGGCCGCCTCGATCGTGGCTGGGTGGTCGCCAGCGAAACCGCGGCGCTCGACATCGTCGGTGCGTCCTTCGTCCGCGACATCGAGCCCGGTGAGCTGCTCGCCATCGATTCCGACGGTGTCCGGTCGTCCCGTTTCGCGGCGCCCGAGCCGAAGGGCTGTGTCTTCGAGTACGTGTACCTGGCACGTCCCGACTCGACGATCGGTGGACGTTCGGTGCATGCGACCCGCGTCGAGATCGGACGGCGCCTCGCGAAGGAACACCCGATCGACGCGGACCTCGTGATTCCGGTCCCCGAATCCGGCACTCCCGCTGCGGTCGGCTACGCCCAGGGCTCGGGCCTGCCGTACGGGCAGGGTCTGATGAAGAATGCCTATGTTGGCCGCACCTTCATCCAGCCGAGCCAGACGATCCGTCAGCTCGGTATCCGGCTCAAGCTGAATCCCCTGCGCGAGGTCATCCGCGGCAAGCGTCTCGTCGTCGTCGACGACTCGATCGTGCGTGGTAACACCCAGCGTGCACTGATCCGCATGCTGCGTGAGGCCGGGGCGCTCGAGATCCACGTCCGGATCGCGTCGTCCCCGGTGAAGTGGCCCTGTTTCTACGGCATCGACTTCGCCTCGCCCACCGAGCTCATCGCCAATGGTGGCGGTCACCGCGACACCGACGTCGACGAGCACGACTACGACGAGATGGTCGAGATGGTGCGCCGGTCGATCGGTGCCGATTCGCTCGGCTACATCTCGATCGACGGCATGATCGGCGCCACCGAGCAGCCGTCCTCGCGCCTGTGCGCGGCGTGCTTCGACGGGCAGTACCCGATTGCGCTGCCCACCGAGTATGCGATCGGCAAGAACGTCCTCGAAGGTGTCGTCGATGCGGAATCGGTCACTCCGACCGTCCTGGACAACGCCAACGCGGATGTTCTGAGCCGCCCGTAGATCCGGTTCCGGTACCGTGAGTGCGCGGTCGGCTCTCTCGGGCCCGCTTTCGCATGCGTTCCGACGGACACCGACCACCCTGCATTTCGGTCACGAACGTGCCGTCACGCAACCGACAACCCTATTCACAACTCGAAGCTGGAGCCGACAACCCATGACCGAGGAGACAACCCCCGGAGCGTCCTACGCAGCGGCAGGCGTGGACATCGAGGCGGGCGACAAGGCCGTCGAACTGTTCGCACCGCACGCGAAGAGGGCCACACGACCGGAGGTGCTCGGAGGTCTCGGGGGCTTCGCGGGCCTGTTCGCACTCAAGGGCGACTACAAGGAACCGCTCCTCGCCGCGTCCACCGACGGCGTCGGTACGAAGCTCGCGGTGGCGCAAGCACTGGACAAGCACGACACCGTCGGTCTCGACCTGGTGGCCATGGTCGTCGACGACCTGGTCGTGTGCGGTGCCGAGCCGCTGTTCCTGCAGGACTACATCGCTGTCGGGCGCGTTGTGCCCGAGCGTGTCGCCGAGATCGTCTCCGGCATCGCCGAGGGCTGTGTCCAGGCAGGCTGCGCTCTCCTCGGCGGCGAGACCGCCGAACACCCGGGCGTGATGGCCGACGGTGATTACGACCTGTCCGCGACCGGTGTCGGTGTGGTGGAGGCCGAGAAGCTCCTCGGACCCGACCGCGTCCGCCCGGGCGACGTCGTGATTGCCATGCGGTCGTCGGGACTGCACTCCAACGGATACTCCCTCGCGCGCAAGGTGTTGCTCGAGATCGGCAAGATGAGCCTGACGGCCCACGTCGACGAGTTCAGCCGCACGCTCGGCGAGGAACTGCTCGAGCCGACGCGGATCTACGCGAAGGACTGCTTGGCTCTCGCCGCCGAGACCGAGGTGCGCACCTTCTGCCACGTCACCGGTGGCGGGCTTGCTGCCAACCTCGGACGCGTGATGCCGAAGGGCCTCGTCGCGGAACTCGACCGCACCACGTGGAGTCCGGCACCCGTGTTCGGCCTCATCGCTCAGCGCGGTCGGGTCGAGCGCGCTGAGATGGAGAAGACCTTCAACATGGGCGTCGGAATGGTCGCGATCGTCGCGCCGGAGGACGTCGACCGCGCCCTTGCGGTGCTCACGGCTCGGCACATCGAGAGCTGGACTCTCGGTACTGTCCGCAAGGCGCAGGACGCCGACGGTGAGCGTGCGCTGCTTCTGGGCGATCACCCGCGCTTCTGATTTTCACCGGGACAGACCGGAGATTCGCAAAGGTCGGGGTGCTGCGTGTGCGCAGCACCCCGACCTTTGCCATGTTGTGAAGATGTGGCCGGGGACTACCTGATTACACCACCAGCGGAGGGGGAGCCGATGATTCGGCTCCCCCTCCGCTGGTGGTACACGTCTGGTCAGCGGCGCCAGTCGTCCTCGTGGTCGTCGTCCCAACCGGAGGAACCCTGGTCGGCGAAGACCTCGTCCCTGTGCGAGTTCGTTGCACCGCCCGCCAACTCTCGTTGAAGGCTCTCGAAGTCGGTGGACGGCGAGCTGTACTTGAGTTGCCTTGCAACCTTGGTCTGCTTTGCCTTAGCTCGGCCGCGGCCCATGGCCAACCCCCTCGCGCTTTGACGGGGCGGCCTGGGGAATTTGGCGGCCCCGGTGTGTTGAGTATTTTCCTGTGCCCCACTTTAGCCTGGAAAACTCAGTTCCGCTACCCCCCACCCCCCCAGGCCGGGGTCCGGT
>NZ_JAUTXY010000006.1:0-331864 GCF_036327795.1 Rhodococcus artemisiae | reverse complement strand
CGGATTCAAGACGGCCTCGTTGGAGCCACATGCGGCTCAAGCCGGCATGACATGGGCTTCCTACCCGGCACTCCGCCGTGCTACACCGAAGAACTCATGATCTTCGAATACGTGATCACACCGGTATACAGTCACGAGGTGCACAACACGCGAATTCAATGACTCCCACCGTCGTGGGACGCGACGACCCCTCCGCACCGGCCACTCATGCGGCCGCTGGTCTGCGGACTCACTGTCAAACGGTATGGGCGGCCGCGGCGTTGAGTCCGTGGTTACGGCGGGTCTTCCGCAAGCAGCCCGTTCGCGGAGGTCCTCACCGCGGCGTGGTGCACGCAACTCGTTGACCCAGCGGACGCGACGGCGATCGCGCGGGTGAGCACGTCCGGGACTTCTGGTGTCCGAGCGACCGCGTCGAGGTCTGCTGAGACTCTCACTCCCGCACTGATGATCTTGATGGATAACCACGATTATCCATGTCGAATCGGCAAGAAGAACAGCGCCTCCCCTTGCCTCGACCGCACCCCTTGAGGTCGTCACAAAGTCACGAAATAGCGTGTACTCCCCCAATTCTGCAGCCACCCACGCTCGGATCCTGTCCTGGGCAATGAACACCACGATGGCCAGGATGCACCCAACGCCCACAGGCTCGCGCCAGCGCTCGCCGTTACCGCAATGTCGTAGTTGCGTCTCCACATGCGTCCAGTGCCGTGCGCCCCGCGCGGATGCGTCCGCCCGAAACCGCATGCCCCAGACGTGGGCGGCATCGAACTGCGCTCGACGGCACATGTTCCCTTACCGAAGCCACGGTCATGCAGATCCTGCACGCAGACGGCGTCACCTGCATGAGCATGTACACCGCATGAGCGCTGATCACCCACATCGACGTGCCCGCCGCACCGGCGCGCTGCACCGCTACGATGTCAATTCCTTCCCGATCGCCGACGGCACCACTGTGGAGGTCTGTTCCTGAGCGCCTGGGCCGTTGGACTGCTTCGCACCGAGGATCGGCGTCATTGAGCCGAAGATGGCGGAACCGTCGTCGTGAGCACCCTCCGTGCGAGGTGATCCTCCGTCGGGAGCGCGACAGACCGTACATTATCAGCGTTCTTCTACCGGGAGTGGCAGCAGATGCGAGAACTCCCGCCCGGATCGATCCGGGCGTTTGTGGAGGTCGTCAACGGTTCCAACGAGGTGGCACTCTCAGCTGCGGAATGTCGCGGCGCAGGCGCCAGTGGCCGTATGTTTCGTGATTCGTTCGGGCGGCTGTCCATCGCCGACGGCGCCCGATCAGTCACCGCGCGTCTCTTGGGGTACCAGGCGGGATGGCCAACTGCCGCCCTTTTGATATCCGCTCCACCAGAAATAGCTGCGGATTCAGACACAGCCGTAGCCTGTCGAACCTCGCATCGCCCGGCCGTTCGCGTGCTTCATGCAAGCCGCATTCACGAGTGTTGTTACTGGCACTTCTACCCGGAGACAGCACTCTGCCAGGCCTACGATTGCGGCGCCGTGGGCATCCGTTGACATTTGACGAGCGCGCACCTACGCTGCGATAACAGAGATACTATGACCCTATATATTGGGTTTTGCCCTCCTGGAAAGTCGGTGGATCCGTGCAGGAAAAGCGATTTCCGAGGGGGTGATCGCGGCGCGGTTGTCGACTACCGATGACCCTTTTACTAGGAGATCAAAGCATTGCATCGAGGCGAGCGGGTGCGCGGCTGAATGCACTTGCATAGGAACCCATTTTGCGATGGCGCCGGCAACTCGAGCTGACGACGGGCCATCTGTCCACACAATGAAAGAAGAGACACTGTTCCCGTTGTACAGCGTAGGGCGTGAGTTGTGATTGATAAGCTGGAGAGCTCACTCGGGAACCGCAGCTACATGTTTGGCCTCGATCTCACAGACCGACATGTCGTCGTTGTCGGGTCCGGACCGGAGGTGGAGCGACGACTGGAATCCCTGCTCGCATCCGGAGCTCGGCCATTGGTGCTCTGCCTTGATCCCACCCCCGCACTCCGCTCGATGGCGGTGTGCGGCCGCATCGTGCTGGAAGTACGTACCTATAGTCCTGAGGATCTCGATAGCGCATGGCTCGCGGTCGCATGCACTGGCGATCCGAACATCGACGCAGCAGTCGCCGTGGATGCCGAGCAACGCCGCGTTCTCTGCAGTAGTGCCTCAGCCCGAACTGCAGGGGATGCAACCACAGCACCACGTGCATCGATCGATTTGTCCCGCCGCGCACACGAATATGAAAGCAGAAGCCGCTCGGCAATGCCTCCGGGAGTAGCCCTGGTAGGAGGCGGGCCTGGCGACCCGGATCTGATCACTGTACGAGGGCGGCGACTTCTCGAATCCGCTGACGTGGTGGTCACTGACCGACTTGCTCCCACGTCCTTGCTCACCGGCCTGCCCGCCGAGGTGGAGGTTGTCGACGCGTCGAAAGTGCCTCGCGGGCCCCACATGACCCAAGACACAATCAATCGCGTCCTCATCGAAAACGCCCGCGCTGGCAAGTTCGTGGTCCGGCTCAAGGGGGGCGACCCATATGTGTTCGGCCGCGGCTATGAAGAAGTGAAGGCATGTACTGCCGCAGGAGTTCCCGTCACGGTGGTACCAGGAGTGACCAGTGCGATCGCAGCCCCTTCCTCGGCATCGATTCCCGTGACGCACCGCGGCGCCGTGCACGAGTTCGTCGTCGCCAGCGGGCACCTCCCGCCGGGCCATCCGGATTCGATGACGGACTGGCACCTACTCGCGAAACTTCGAGGCACACTGGTGATTCTGATGGGTGTCGAGAATCTCGAAGCAATCGCCCAGGCCTTGATGTCCGGGGGGCGCGCTCTGCACACCCCTGTAGCCGTCATTCAGGAAGGCACATGGGAAACCCAACGCGTCGCGCGAACACACTTGCGGGGGGTATCTGATCTCGTCCGAAAAGAAGAGATTCGGCCGCCGGCAGTCGTCGTGGTCGGTGATGTAGCTGCGTTTACTACAACAGAGCGCGACGGCATCAAAGATCTTGTGCACGGCATATGACAGACCTGCTCGGTTTCGAACGTGTCCCGGGGCAGCGGCAACGCCTCGTCAGCCGACGATGGGCTACCAGTTCTGTGACGCGACCTCCACCTGCACCTGGTTTGCAAGACAGAGAGGACCACTCCGACATGGCCCACCGTAACGGATTCTGCCACTATCTCACTGCGGCTTTTGCAGCTGCCCCCGAGACGCCTGACATAGGACGCGCCTACCAGTACATCGCAACAGATGTCGTTGCCCGATTCAAAAGTCTCGACGGCTTCCAAGTCCACCGCCTGGCCGACGTAGACGAACTCAGAGCCGAATCGATCCGGGGTGCAGCTACTGTCACAGGTCGAGCTCGCAGTCCGGAGCACCTTGATTCGGATCTGCACGAGCACCTACAGAGGGTGTTGAACGTCTCCTTCGACCGGGTTATTCGCACCACCGATACTGAGCACCAAAATGTTTGGCGAGTTCTGTGGAATTCGATGTTGGCCAAGGGGGATCTCTACGTCGATACCTATGCGGGCTGGTATTCGACACTCGATGGCGCCTTCCACTCCGGTGCTGGCGTCAGGATCGGAAACGATGGTTCATGCACTGCTGCATCGTCAGGCGTACCAGTCGAATGGACCAGGGCGTCATGCTACTTCTTCCGTCTCTCTAGATTTCGAGAGCGGCTTCTCGCTTTTCATCGCGCCCGTCCCGATTTCATCACCCCTTCATCTCGGCGACCAGAACTTCTCAGTTCGCTCTCCCGCGAACTTCCTGATATCCCGGTAGCATTGGCCATCGAGGAGAAAAGAGGGAACTCCGGACGCTCCGAAAATAGTCTTAGCGGCGGGCTGCGCGGCTTAGCCGGTGCACTGGCAGAAATGGCCGAGATCGTCGGCGCCAGATCGGATAATTTCCCGAATCAGCCGAGAATTCTGCATGTTATCGGCCAGGACGACCTGCATCGACACGCTGTATATTGGCCAGCTGTTCTCATGTCCACCGAAATAGAGATTTCATACCGCCTCTTTGCTCACGGTAGTGCGCTCGGTAAGAGCACTACCGTGAGCGGCGCGACAGCAAAGCCACACGCCACGGATCCTTTCGAATTGGTGAGGAAATACGGCCGCGATCGTATTCGGTATTTCCTACTTCGTGAAGCACCTTTCGGATCTGAATGGGAATACAGTCATCAAGGGGTCATCAGCCTAACGGAAAACGATCTGGCCCAGAATCTGAGCACTGCCGCTTACAATGTGCTGTCCCTGCTTTCCAAGCATTGCCACGGGAAGGTCCCATGCCCATCCAGCCCCTGCGAGAGGGACATGGATTTGGTGAGGAGCGCAGACGCCCTACTCCCCCAATGCCGCGAATATATCGACGCCCAACAGTTCCATCTTATGCTGAAAGAAATATGGTCCGTTATCGAGGACGTTGGACGATATATTTCCGCCGAGAAACCATGGGGCTTGCGCACTACGGATCCGAACCGGATGAACACGATCGTGTATACCGCTCTGGATGTGCTCCGCACAGTCGGAGTGTTGATTCAGCCGATAGTTCCGGAGACTGCCACGCGACTTCTCGACCAGTTAGCGGTTCCTTGCCGGAGCTTTAACGGGCTTGATCACAGGATCGAGCCGGGTACTGCGCTCCCCGAACCTCAACGTGTCTTTCCCCGATACAGAAGAAGACCCTCGAAGGAGAGCCCTATCGCAGTGGGGGCTACACCTCCATAAAATCCTGGATTGTTCTTTTCCGGGGAACGATGAGTGACTTCGCGGAATTCTTCCAGTATTGGATCCGCGGCGGCGATAGAGATGCGCTGGTCGGTCGGTGGTACCAGCTCCCTCGGTTTCCGCGCCGAGGCACTGTACACATCCGCCTGGTTGCACTCGTCGGGTTTGCCCAGTCGGTGAGTCGGGTGCGCCGACTCCTACGACGATCCACTCGCACTCGGGCTCCGGGGTTTGCGCCACGCCGAGGATAGGGGTGTATATGCAGCCGTTGACATCTGCTCCGTGTGCCCTTAGGCTCCGATTAATAGATATATTCTGACCCTATATATGGATGCTCTCGCTGTGGGAGAGCGACCGGCATGGTCTCGTTGCCTTCGGTCGCTTTGGTGCGGAGTTCAGCCAAGGAGAATGTATGCCCAGGGATGCTTCATTTCCAGGTGGGAACGTAGAGATGAGGTGCCTGGACCGACCATGTAGTGCGCATGAACACGCTGTGGCTTGTCGCGCGATCGTGCACGGAATGGGGTCGTGAAGATGAAGCCTGTCTACCGGTCACGCTCCGCATCGACCTCCCCGATTGGAACCCGGCAGTCCCCCGAATCAGATTTCAGGTCGGCCGACAGCTCCAGGGGGAACCAGAAGACGTTTCGGGCTGTCGCCGTCGACTCCTTGGTCGAGGTGGCGCGCGGCGGCCGATTTCGGGCGATTGCACAGCTGTTGTCCCTCGTGGAGCAGGACCACCCCCAGCTCCCCGAAGTTACGGCGGCGCTGACGCCCCATACGGCCGGAGCGGTTGTGATCGGCCTGACCGGGCCGCCTGGGGCAGGGAAGTCGACGATGACTTCCATGCTTGTCTCGGCGTTTCGGGAAGAAGGCCGGCGCGTCGGCGTTCTTGCGATCGACCCGTCCTCTCCCTTCTCTGGCGGCGCTCTTCTCGGTGATCGGATCCGCATGACACAGCACTCGACCGATAAGGGAGTGTTCATCCGGTCGATGGCGACACGCGGTCATCTCGGTGGCCTGTCGTGGGCGACACCCCAAGCGGTCCGGGTCTTGGACGCGTGCGGATTCGATGTGATCCTCATCGAGACGGTCGGAGTCGGGCAGTCAGAGATCGATATCGCAAAACTCGCCGACACCACCGTTGTCTTACTCGCTCCTGGGCTCGGAGATGCCGTGCAGGCAGCAAAGGCGGGAGTCCTCGAAATCGCCGATGTATTCGTCGTCAACAAGGCCGACCGCGATGGTGCGGACGAAGTTGCGCGCGATTTGAAGCAGATGATCTCGTTTGGGCGTGCAGCACCCTCGGCACCGAGCTGGCGTCAGCCGGTGGTCAAGGCAGTTGCGTCGCGGGGTGAGGGAGCGGAAGACATCCTCGACGCGCTGCGCGACCATCGTGAATGGATAGACAGTCACGGCGAGTTGGAGGGCCGTCAGACCAATCGTGCTGCTGGCGAACTGGAATCGATCGTTCTGAGCCGCCTCAGGAGTGAACTGGATCGACTGTCAGACGAGACGATGTTCTCCACGGTCGCGCGCAAGGTCGCACGAGGAGCTCTCGATCCCTTCACTGCGGCGAATCAACTCATTACAGCTCTGGGGCTGGCCGGCACGTGAGAGTTGTCAACATAGTTATCATCTAACCAAGCTGAACTGCGATGAGCTGGCTGAGGCACGCCGGCATCCACCGCGACCCACAACGCTGCAGAGCCCCGACAATCCACTGCGGGTTCGTCGAGCTTTCATATCGCAACCGGCGCGACGTCAACAGAAGCGATCACTGAAGCCGGATGGGCGATGCCTCTATGAGCAAAGAGGAACAGCATCGACTTCGCAGGCTCTCCAATGCACTGCCGCGGCGGTGTGCGACGCCCCGGCTAGAAGAATGAACCTGGCACTCTGCGCCACGGATCCACTGCTGGGCCGATCTTGGGCGACAACCGGACTGCCCCCTCCGACTTGCCGATAGTCACCTCGTTGACCCAGCGCGAGCTCGGCCGGTCGGCCTAGGAATCCTGCCCTGTTGAAAATGGGTTCAGATGCTCTTCTTCCGCCCTCGGATCGATTGATGCGCTCCGGGCACAGTACGCAAACCACTCCGCAGGGCCCTATTCAGGACACACCACCACTCGCAGCTCTATCGCGGTCCAATGGACCGGGGCCCATGGGCGCTGAAACCCGTCGGGTCGACCAAAGTGACTGTTGACACACTCACGCCGAGCTGTCTATCGTTTTCATATATATCCTGACCCTCTTTTGTGGGCTGGGGTCTTACAGCCCGCAGTTGCAGAACCTGCTGCGTGCACTCCCCCGGGTTCGAGCGCGACAATCGAGATATCGCCTCGGTCAGCCGAGTACAGCGAAAGGACCAGTCTTGACTCTCCAACTTGGCGCGCTGCTCATATGCGTCGCCGTGTTCGCGATCGGCTTGTATCGCGGCGTGAACGTCGGAATTCTTCTCTTTGCCGTCGCGGCGGCAGTAGGGGTCGGACTGGCCGACCTGCCGGTGAAAGAAGTCATCAGCGGGTTCCCGATCGACCTCATGATTCTGTTGGCCGGTGTCACCTTCTTCTTCGGCGTCGCACAGGTCAACGGAACAGTCGACCGCTTGATCGATGCCGCGCTGCGTAGAATCGGCCACCGGCCGAGATTGCTGCCCCTGGCCTTCTTCGGATTGACAGGAGCAGTCGCATCGATGGGCAATCCCGGCGCCGCGCTCGTCGTCATGCCCATCGGTATGAACGTCGCCCGCAAGAAGAACATCAACCCAACGCTGATGGCCATCGCCATGGGTACCGGTATGAGCGCGGGCGGATTCGCGCCCACAAGCACCTTCGGCATCATCATCAACGGGACAGCACGAGAGGCGAATATCGACTTCAGTCCCGTTCTCCTCTTCGCCATTGCCTTGGTTGTCAACCTGATCCTGCTTGCAGTTGCTCATCTGATTTTCGGCCGCTCGCGGTATCGCCGACGCACCGAGGCGACCGCTCGTGCCAGCGCGCACGTGTCCGACCGTGATTTCGTGACAGTCGGGCCCAATGCTTCGGCCATCACGCCATCCGCCGACTTCACTACCGACGAGGACGCTATCGGACTCGGCACCCACGGGCCCTTCACTTTCATTCAGAAATCCACAGTGGCGTGCATCTTCGCGCTCATCGCCGCTGTCATCGGAGCCAACGCACTGGGTATGAGTCCAGACATCGGGGTAGTTACTTTCAGCCTCGGGGCCATCCTCATCCTGCTCGACCCCAAGTCCGCCAAGGACGGCGCCGCCAAGATCGACTGGAGCACAATCCTGCTGGTCGGCGGCATCATCACTTACGTCGGCGTACTGCAGGAAGTCGGCACTATCGACATGCTCGCGGACTACGCGGCAAGTATGAGTGTGCCGCTGCTTGCCGCCCTGCTCATCTGTGTCGTCGCAGGCCTGGTGTCTGCATTCGCCTCCACCATCGGCATGCTCGCAGTTCTTGTACCCCTGGCTATTCCGCTGATCACCTATGGAGGAATCCCCGGATGGGCGATGATCTGCGCAATCGGTGTCTGCGCATCAATCGTCGACGTGTCACCTTTCTCCTCGAGTGGTGCCACCATGATCGCCACCTATCCCGATGCCGACGAACGTCCGCGCATGACCAAAATGCTGATGCGCTGGGGGCTGAGCCTGGTAATCATCGGCCCTGTCGCGATGATCGGAGCCGTCATCATTCCCGCGATGCTGCTCTGATCCGGACTCACAACGCATGCACGACCGCCCTCGTACGGAACCGGCTTCTATCGTGGTTCGGTGCGAGGGCTCTTTTGCGAAAGGGAACCCACATGCAGGAAGCGCAATCGGACGACACCTTCGACGTAGTAGTCGTCGGCTTCGGTGGTAGCGGTGCCGCCGCTGCGATCGAGGCACACGATCGGGGTGCGCGAGTGCTCATACTGGAGAAAGCCACCGAGGAAACCCATGCGCCTACAACAGCTCTGCTTGCGGGCGGGGCAATGTTTGCGGGCAACGCCGATTCTGCCCACGTCTATCTGTCAGCCTGCGCGGGAAAGGTGGTCCCCCACGACGTCAGCAGGGCCTGGGCGGAAGAAGCAGCAACACTGCGTAGCTGGATCGACGGCTTGAGTCCGTCCACTTTTCGTACTGCAGAACCAGTGCCATCAGCGGAGTTCGACGACATCGACGGGGCCGACTCGATCATCTCGTCGGCCGGCGAAGCTCGGACTTCCGACGGAACATGGGCTAAAGGCTCCGGCGCCGAGTTGTTTGCCGCTTTGAGACATGCGGTGGAGAAGCGAGGGATCGAGGTGCGTTTTGGTGCGCGCGCCCATCAGCTGACCGTAGACAACGACCGCGTAAATGGGGTGAGGTTCAGGACCGTAGGCGGCGACGAGTACATCCAGGCGACGTCCGTCATCCTGGCCACCGGAGGCTTCGAGTTCGATGACGAGCTCAAGCGCCAGTACCTCACCGGTGGCGATCAAGTCCACTTCTATGGAAGCCAGCACGCGACGGGAGACGGACTCCGGATGGCCCAGGCGGTCGGAGCGGATCTTTGGCACATGTCGAGAATGGCCGGCAGGGGGGTCGGACACTTCGTCACTTCCGAAGGGGCCGTGGTCAATACGATCATGCTCCTCGACCTGAAGTGGCTCGGCCGGGCAGATCAGGTCGGCTACATCATCACCGACGGTAACGGCCGACGGTTCGCGGACGAGTCGGTTCAGGCCAAACTCGGCCATTCATTCTTCTACGAGATGTTGTACTACGACGCGGAGTCCGGGACGTTTCCCCGAATCCCGAGTTACTGGATTTTCGACAGTCGCAGATTCGGCGCGGGGCCGCTCAGCATTCCCCGCTACGGAGCGTCGGGTGGTGGGGGTCATTCGTGGAGCGACGACAACGTCGCAGAGACCGACGATGGCTGGATCCATGTGGGCGCGACCGTCGAGGAGGTCGCCCGCGCCGCCGGAATCGGGAATCCTTCCGTCGTGGCGGACGAGGTTGAGCGCTACAACAAGGCATGCGTGGGCGGCGAGCAGGACGCCTTCAGACCGTCTGGATCGGACATGACGCCGTTGGACCAGCCGCCGTACTACTGCGTGAAGCTGTGGCCGGGCGGAACGAACACCTCAGGTGGCCCGCGACGGGATGCGCACGGTCGCGTTGTTCATGTGTTCGGTCATCCGATTCCCGGCTTGTTCGCATGTGGAGAGAACGGGTCGATCATCGGTGAGCGGTATCCCGGGCTGTACGCCTACTACTCCGAGGTTCTGTGTACCGGGCGAATCGCAGGGCGCAACGCTGTCCACCCTGTAAAATAAAACAGGTATACAGTATGATGTGTTTAACAGCGCAACCCTTGCACCTTCCGAATGCGTGCACGTCCAGCGTTACGTTTCGAGAACATTCAAAGTCAGGAGACAAAGACGGTGACCGCTGAAACCCGCCTCAGGCCACTGGAAGGCAGGGCAGCGCTGGTAACCGGTGCCGCTCGGAATGTCGGCCGAGCCATTGCACTGAGGCTTGCCGCCGAAGGCGCACGCGTCGTCGTCAACACGCGGTCGGATGCTGACGCCGCTAATTCTGTAGTTGCGGAAATCGAAGCAGCCGGCGGCGAGGCGATCGTCGCGGTCGGAGACATCACAGACGCGCAATCAGTGAGCTCGATGGTGACTGACGCGCGCAACGCGGTCGGCCCGATCACCATTGTCGTGTGCAACGCGGCCGTTCGGTCTTCGGCCCGGATACGCGAGATCGACATCCACGAGTGGGACACCACCATCCGAACAACCCTCTACGGCGCATTTTATTGCGTCAAAACCTGTTTGGGCGACATGACCGACGAAGGGTTCGGGCGCATCATTGCCATCAGCGGAGACGGCCCCCACCAGGGGATGCCGGGCCACGCACACGTCGGCGCCGCGAAACTCGGACTGGAAGGCCTCATGCGCGGGCTTGCTACCGAACTAGGACCCGATGGCATTACTGTGAACACAGTCTCGCCCGGAATCGTCGCAACTACCCGTGAGTTCACCTCGGAACTACATCGAGAGCGGCTTCAGGAACAGATCGCCACCAGCCTCTCCGGTAACCCGCTCGGCCGCGCCATCGAAGTAGACGAAATCGCCGACCTCGTTACGTACCTGGCGTCACCGCGAGCACGTTTCGTATCCGGACAGACCATCCATGCAAACGGTGGTGGCTACCACGGATACTGATGCAGTCGGGCCGCGAACGCCAGGTTTCTCAGAAGGTCCCGCGGGGAGTCCGCTCAGCCGATCCTCTCGCATCACCGTTCCCCGACTCTTTTCGCGTGGTCTCAGCGCCACAGGATCTCGACTCAAAGAGCGAAGGAGTCGCTGGGACGCCGGAGCTCGAGAATTGCCTCGCATTCGCCGATCGTTCGATCTCACTGTGAACGCAGACTCTGTCAGATAGCCGACCATCAACCGGTAAGGGGTGACATGCGCAGAAACCGACACAGCGCGCACGCGCCAACTGCGAGAACCATTGGTGCCCGGCCCCCTGGCCACTCGCTGAGCCCCCCCGGGCTCCGCTTTGGTTCTCAAGATGGCGCGTGACTGGATGCCATACGGAGGGCCACCTCCGGACAAAACCTTCGTGACCTTCGGGCTGACTACAGTCCAGTTTCGCGAGAAACTCTGGGAGATCCTGCCGTCCGTCGCGGATGAGGCAACGCTCACGAGGTGGGAACGGGTGTACCCGCGGCCTCGTTCATTTCCTGCCTCCAGTTCTCGACGTCAGGCCTGAGGTCTGGTGAGACACGACCGAGCGATGGGCCCAGCATCGGCATCGGTTGCCGAAGGCGACGATCATCAGGAGGGACACAGCGTGGTGGAGAAGGCATGGACGGTTCCCCGCGGACAACTGCCGAGGCATACAGCTCGCCGAATCATGAGCGATCTCATCGACCTCGACCTTCGTCCTGGCGACAGTCTTGCCGACGAGAACACGCTCCAGAAGCACTACGACGTTGCGCGTTCCACGTTGCGTGAATCACTCCGCCTTCTCACGTTCCTCGGCGCGATCAAGGTCCAGGTCGGAAGGTCGGGCGGACCGCGAGTGGCGATTCCCGAACCGATCGTGGTCGGGAGTGCCCTGGGAATGGTCGTGCAGTCACGCGGAGCCACACTGCGCACCGTTTTCGAAGCGCGCCTGGCGGTCGAGCCCGCAGTGGCCGCGATGGCGGCGAACCATCGTGATGAGCGTGACCTGCTCGTCCTCGACGGCTCTGTGACCGCACTGCAGTCAGCACAGCAACGGGTCGGCCCCGAATTTGCCGAGCATGCCATCGCATACACTCTGCGAATCGGCGAGGCCGCCCACAATCCCGTTCTTGGCGCAGTCGTCCCCGCTCTCGCTGCCATGACGTCCGCTGTCCCTTGGCGATACCCTCCGGGCGTGCGAGCGGAGCTCGCCGAGGGTGTCACTGCAACCGTTGAGGCCATCCGGCGGGGCAACGGCACGTGCGCGGGAGCGGCGACGCGGGAGATGCTCGAACTCCTTGTGGTACGGCTGCAGGTAGATCAGCCCAGCGCGCTGAACAGCCCCATTCGGTGGTCCGAGGTCGACGAGACCTTGCACGCCAGCCACTAGCGGGTGAGCATGCTGCGCCGCATCCCGAATTGTTTGCCGTATCTCGCTCGAACCGCGAGTGGAGGTCCTGCTCGATGCACTCTGGCACATGAACATGGAATGAAACGCAACACTGCTGTTCGAGGAACGGCCAGGTATCTGGCCATCAGACGCCCTCGAGTCCATGGTGGTGAGCCGACTGCAACACGGGCCGGCTGCCCCGGAATTAGGTGTCCTGAGCATCATCTCAGGGCGTATGAGATCCGCTCGGTCGAGGTAGGCCACAGTCCACTTCATACCGAACGCGGGCTGCGGATCGGGAGTCCGTCCATCACCCTTGCATTTAAATAGGTATATAGTATTGTGTGTTACGTGGCACAGCGCTTCTCGCTCCAGCGATGGCCCCGGCGATCCACCGTCAGAGCGATGATCGCCCGTAGCCCCGCAACCTGCAGGCCCTGGCGTGTCGATGGATGTCGGGAGTCTGATGCCACACTCGTCACCGACAGTTCACAACCAGGTGAGGACCACATGACCGAGAATTCCCCGATGCACGGATTCGAGCAGCTCCGGCGGCCTCGGTCGCTGAAGATGTCCGAGCAGATCGCGAGACAGACGGTCGACTTCATCATCAACAACGGTCTGAAGCCTGGAACGCGCCTGCCCGTCGAGTCCGAACTGGGCAAAATGCTCGGCGTAGGACGCAACACGCTCCGTGAAGCCATGCGCCTACTCGAAGCGTGGGGCGTGATCGAAATTCGTCAGGGACGCAATGGCGGGGCCGTGGTCCGCCACCCGGCGCCGTCGGATCTTCGGGGACCGCTGACCGTGCAACTGCTGTTCGACGGCGCCACGCTGGAAGATGTCCTTGCGATCCGACTCATGCTCGAACCCGAAATGGCGTACCTGGCAGCACAGAAAGTCTCGGAGGGCGACGCCGACGAACTGGACGCATCGGTCGAGCGCATGAGGTCCGATACCACGGGGCCACACGAGGTGTTCGTCCAGGAAAACAGGGTGTTCCATGCCGCGATCGCTACGCAGTCGGGAAATATCGTGCTGCGGTCGGTGATCGAGTCGATCGAAGCGGTATTCGACGGGACAACGCAAGGAATTTCGTACAAAGATCGCCGCCGAGCGTCCGTTGCGGACGCACATGCGCGCATTGCCAAGGCAATCCGCGACGGAAATCCCGCACAAGCCCGGGACGAGATGCGGGCGCACATCGAAGAGGCCGGCGACTACTGGTCCAAGAATCGCGACCTCATGGAAAAACGTCTCAATTGGCCCGAATAATCCGGTGACCGGCCGGCCGGAGCCTTAAGAGCTCACGGTCGATGCTGCACAGAGACATCCAGGCCCCATACCGACAAACGACACCGCACGCGGTGGTCGTTGATTTGTCGACGCCTCCACGGCGCCGGAAAGGAGTGTTCACCATGCGCGAGGAACGCGAAGAGCTCGCCGGACGTGCGAAGAAGTGGGAAAACGAGCTCTACCCCAACGCGGCCGCCAAGCTACGGATGGGCGACACCACCGCCCCGCATGCATACACCCCCCTCGACACCGCAGGACACGACTTCCTACGAGATGTAGGGCTTCCGGGCGAGTACCCCTTCACCAGCTGGAACTATCCCACTCGGATGCCATTCGAGGAAGCCGGTGCACATTCGCTCAATCGCGCCGGACGCTACTCCGGATACGGCACGGCCGACGACTCCCGAGTCTACTTCGAGAAGATGAGCGCGATGGGGTTGCGTCTCGGAGGGCCGAACGTCGCATCGGACCTTCCCTCCCAACTCGGCTGGGACTCCGACGATCCACGATCGGCCGGTGAAGTCGGCCGAGTCGGTGTCACCGTCGACTCGCTGCGCGACTTCGAGATCCTCTACGCGCCGTTCGTGGGCCCGGACAACATCGACACGATCTCGACCAACTGGACGATCAACGCTCCTGCCGCGGTCTACATGGCCTTCTACTGCGCCCTCGCCGACAAACGAGGAATTCCACGCAAGGCGCTCCGCTGCACACCACAGAACGACATCCTCAAGGAGTACATCGCGCGCGGTCAGTACATCTTCCCGGTCGAACCATCCATGCGACTGGTACGGGACACGATCGAATGGGTCACCAAGGAGATGCCCAAGTCGAACGCGATCAGCATCTGCGCCGAACACATCCGCTACGCGGGAAGTACTGCAGCACAATCAATCGCCTTCGCATTCGCCAACGGCGAAGCCTATGTCAATCTCGGACTGTCACGAGGTCTGGCAGTCGACGAGTTCGTACCACGATTCACCTACCGCGGTTTCGGCGACTCGACCCTCGACTTCTACCGCGGCATCGCCACCCCTCGCGCGTCGCGACGAATCTGGGCGCGGATCATGCGTGAGAAGTTCGGGGCGAAGAACGACAAGACCTGCCTGCTCCGCGGCGGCGAACACGCATGGGGCAATGCGTACATGAAGATGACCGCGCAACGCCCGGTCAACAACATTGTCCGGCAGACCCTCGAAGCACTGATCTTCGGACTCGCCAGCGGTCAGCACACCGGCAGCATCCCTTTCGACGAACCCTTGGGACTCGGCCACAGCATCGAGGCCCAGCAGATCCGGCGCGACCTCGAACGGATCCTTCACTTCGAGGCACGCATCACCGACCAGATCGATCCCTTTGCCGGCTCGTACTTCATGGAGAGCCTCACCGATGAGATCGAAGAGGAAATCCTCACCGAACTGCGTGCTGTCGAGGAAATCGGCGGTGCGAGCGCAGCAGTCGAGAGCGGCTACTACAAGCGGGCAGTCGGTGATGCGGCGTGGAAGTCCCAGCGCGACATCGAAACCGGCGACGAAGTGTGGGTCGGGGTCAACCGGTTCACCGGGCCCGACGAGATCGACGTGCACATCGAACGCTCCTCCGAATACGACGCCGGCCAGCTCGCCACCGCCGAAGAGCGTCAGGTGGAGTCAGTGAAGTCGTTGCGACTCGAACGGGATAGCGCAGCGGTCGACCGCACGCTGAGCGCCCTCCGGAGCGTCGCCCGCGACCACGAAGCCAACATCATGCCCGCACTGATCGAGTGCGCCCACGCATACGCCACTATCGGTGAAATCTGCGACGTTCTGCGCGACGAGTTCGGAACGGCGGAACTCCCCTATGAATGAGCACTTCTCCGTAACCCGAACATCGGAAGGCACGACGGCGTTATTCACCATCACCCGCCCCGAACGAGCCAATGCATTGAGCCACCAGGTGATCGACGGACTGCGGACAACGGTCGAATACCTTCCGGACGGTTGCGACGCCCTGGTGATCATGGGCAGCCCAACGGTGTTCTCGGCCGGAGCGGATCTCGGTTGCGTTCGCGGAAAATGCCACGATAGCCGGCCCATCCAGCCCATGCTCGACGAGTTGACCGCCGCGATCGAAACAGCACCGTTCCCGGTGGTGGCTCTCATCGAAGGTCCGTGTGTGGGCGCCGCAGTCGAACTCTCCCTCACCTGCGATGCGCGGATCGGCACCGCTGACGCGTCGTTCCGGATACCGGCGACCGAAATCGGCACAGTCTACCGGGCAGGCGGAGTCGAGAACCTCTACCGACGACTGCCGTTCGTCGCATTGCAGAGCATGCTGCTGCTCGGTAGCGCGGTCTCGGCCGAAAAAGCTCAGGCCTGGGGGTTGATCGACACCGTTGACGGCCGGAAGGAAGCCCTGAAAACCGTCGATGCACTCGTCGACCGAATTCGACCTCGCCCACAGGTTTTTGCCGCCCAGAAGGCGTCGTTGGGGATTGCGGCACGCGTGATCTCGCTCTCGGACGAGGCGCATCGACAGATCACCGACATCCGCAACGAAAACTCCGGCCGGCCGGCCGCGCACGTGGAGGAGCGAATCCGATGAGCAGGTACAAGGCACTGATTTCCAAGGCAGGGCTCGACGCGCACGAGCGCGGGGTCCACGTCGTGGCGCGTGGGCTTCGGGATTCCGGGTTCGAGACCGTCGTCCTCGGTCTGAGGACCACACCCGAGATCCTCGTGGCGTCGGCCATCCAGGAGGACGTCGACGTCATCGGCATCAGCAGTCTCGCCGGCAGTCATATGCACTTCGTCAAGAAAGTGACCGAACTGCTTCGCGAGGAGGATTTCGATCCTGTGCTTGTGGTCGGTGGGGTCATCCCCGATGAGGATCTCGTCCCGCTCGAAGCGCTTGGGGTCGACGCGATATTTCGGTCCGGGTCGCTCGTGCTGAACATGGCCGAGGTGATCCGTGGACTGTGCGATGAGAAAGCATCTGCAGCTTCTGTGAAGAACAAGGAGATTTCGAAATGACCAGCACTGCACGACGCCCCCTCGAGGGGATTACCGTTCTCGACCTGTCCTGGCATCTCGCCGGGCCGTACTGCACCATGGCCCTGGCCGATCTCGGGGCCCGCGTCATCAAGATCGAGCGTCCCGGCGCCAACGGTGGGTACGACCCGGGCGGAGTTGCACGATTCGAGTTCCAGGGCGACGACGTGCACTACATCGCACTCAACCGCAACAAGGAGAGCATCATCCTCGACCTCAAGTCCGAGGAGGGACGGGAGGTGTTCTTCCATATGGTTGCGCAGGCCGATGTCGTGTTCAACAACTTCCGCCCGGGAACCATGCAGAAACTCGGTCTCGACTTCGAAACGGTGAAGACGGCGAACGACAAGATCATCTACGCGTCGCTCTCCGCGTTCGGCGCCACCGGTCCCGACACCACGCGCCCAGGCGTGGACCTGGTGATCCAGGCCGAATCGGCCGGCATGAGCATGACCGGCTACAAGGACGGCCCGCCCGCACGCGCCGGCCTCCCGATCGCCGACCTCGCCGGCGGAATGTGGAGCGCGATGGCGATCCTGGCGGCGATCCGCGAACGCGACGCTTTCGGAACCGGTGCACGCGAAATCGACATGAGCCTGTTCGACTCACATCTGTCGATGATCCCGTACTTCTCCGCCTACCTCACGACGAACGGATTCGTGCCGGGCCCGCAGGGGTCGGGTGGACACAGCCCGACATACGGAGCATTCGAGACAGCCGACGGATCGTGGCTCGTCCTGGCGGTCATCGATCAGAAGCCGTGGAATCTGCTGTGTGAGGCGCTCGAGGCCCCGCAGCTGCTGGAGGACCCGCGTTTCGCCTCGGCCGGTACGCGGATCGAGCACACGGAAGATCTGCGGAAGGCCGTCCAGGAAATTCTCCTGACCAAGCCCCGCGCAGAGTGGATGACGAAGTTCCGCGGACTCGGTGTGCCGTCCGGAAGCGTCAACGACCTGCGTGAGGCCCTCGACCATCCGCAGGTCGCGGCCCGCGACATGCTCGTCGACGTGCCCTACGTCGGGGGAGGAACCGTGAAGTTGCTCGGCAACCCGGTCAACATGAGCGGCTTCGAGAAGACCTTCGCTTCGCCGCCGCGCATCGGTCAGGACACGGATCGAATTATCGCCGAATTCACCACCGGAGCAAAGGAGAACGCACAATGAGCACGTTCGATTTCACGAAGTCCGCGATCGTTCTCCTCGACTGTCTGGAAGGGGTCGCGGCCGGCCAGTTCGGACAGGGACAACCCGAGGACCGCGCCCAGTTCGTCGATTCTCTCACCGAACTGCTCGACACCGCCGAACGCGCGCAGATCCCGGTCATCCGCGTCGATGTGCAGTTCCGAGCAGGACATCCGGAAGTGAGCCCGACCAACGCGTACTTTTCTGCGGCCAAGGCAGCAGGACGGCTTGTCGAAGGTACAGAGCCGACCGAGCCCCTGGCAGAACTACAGGACCGCCTCGATGCCTTTCCCCGGGCGATCAAGCGGCGCATCGGTGGTTTCGCGGGCAGTGACCTGCCGCAGCTTCTGGCCGGAGTCGAGTGCAACGGCATCATTCTCGGAGGGCTCATCACCCGGGGTGCTGTTCTCAGTACGGCGACCGAAGCCGCGGACCGCGACTACCGCGTCGCTGTTCTGACCGATTGTTCGTACGACCCGGACCCGGAGGTCCATGAGGTGCTGACCTCCAAGGTTCTTCCGATCCGGGCCGAGTTGTTGACGGTATCCGACATCGATGCCGCGTGTGTGAGGAGCTGAATCATGGGTCGGGTTGAAGGTAAGAAGTGCGTTGTCCTGGGCGGTGCCGGCGGAATCGGTTCGGCCATCTCGCTGGGTCTGGCACTCGAAGGCGGCCGGGTCGCTGTCCTGGATCGTGACGAAGCAGCCGGCGCGAAGGTCGTTGCGGAGATTGTGGACAAGGGCGCCGAAGCGCGGTTCTGGCCTGTCGACGTCACGAAGTATTCGGAGATGGAGCGTGTGTTCGGTGAGGCTGCCGAATACCTCGGCGGAATCGACGTCATGGTGAACTCGGCCGGTATCACCGGTTCGCACGCACGCGCTCACGAGGCCACTGAAGAAGATTTCGACAAGATCTACGCGATCACCGTCAAGGGTGCATGGTTGGCGACGAAGTTCACCGTGCCGCACATGCTCGCGGCCGGTGGTGGCAGCGTCGTGAACATCTCGTCGATCATGGGCTTGGTCGGTGGGGCGTCGCTGCCGCTCTACCACGGCACCAAGGGCGCGGTCCGCCTGATGACGAAGGCTGATGCGATCAGCTATGCCCCGGATAAGATCCGGTTCAATTCGGTTCATCCCGGGCCGATCGAAACCTCCCTGAGCCTGGCCGCGACCGCGAGCGACCCGCTCGGAGCGGACGAGTACATGCGTCGTCTGCTCGCCAACCTTCCGTTGGGCCGGCGCGGCGAACCTGCAGATATTGCTGCCGGTGTCCTGTACCTCGCCAGCGACGAATCGAAGTTCGTCACCGGCACCGAGCTCGTCATCGACGGCGGTTATACCGCCCGCTAGCCGATCGCGGCACTCCCAATATCGAAAGGCTTCACCATGCGTGGAAAGTTCTGTGTGATCGGCGGCGGCAGCATGATCGGATCGACGCTCGTCGATCATCTGGTTGCCGACCCCGAGGTCGAGTCGGTGCGTGTACTCGACGCCTTCTTCGCCGACGACAACCGCGGCAACCTCGCCGACGCACTCGCCACCGGCAAGGTCGACCTCGTCGAAGGCGACATCCGCAATCGTGAGCAGTTGCGCGAGCACCTGGCCGGGATGGACGGCGTGTTCAACCTGGCGGCCGTAATGTCACTCGACGGAGCGGGCAAGAACGAGTGGATGTGGACGGTCAACGCCGACGGCTTCTTCAACATCGTCGACGTTGCTCGCGAACTCGGCATCCCGCGCGTCGTCACATCCAGCTCGGCCGCAGTCTACGGTGAGCTACCCAGTGACGAATTGTGCCGGGAGGATGTACCCCTGCGTCCGTCGACTGTATACGGGGCAACCAAGGCAGCCTGCGAGATGCTGGCCTCGGCCTACAGTGCCTCGCAGGGTGTGTCCACGGCCGTGCTGCGTTACGGCGTGGTCTACGGGCCGCGTCTGCACCGGCGAGCAAAATCGTCCTTGGTGATCTCCGACGTCATCGACGCGCTGCTGCGAGGTGAGCGCCCTACGGTCATCGGCGACGGCACCCAGGTGTGCGATTGGGTCTATGTCGGTGATGTGGCCCGTGCCAATATCGCCGCCATGCAGTCCGACAGCACCGGCGAGGTCTTCAACGTCGGCACGGGAGGACGCCGCACCGTCGCAGAAGTCATCGACGTCATCTACCGACTCCTCGGGGTCGACGGACAACCGCCGATCTTCGAGCCGGCCCCCGAAGGGGTTCGGTACAACCAGAACATCATGTCTCCGGAGAAATCCGAGCAGATTCTGGGCTTCCGTGCTGAGACGAGTCTCGAAGAAGGCATTGTCGCGCAGATCAAATTCCAGCGCAGCCAGCTGTCCACCCAATCCTGATTCGAAGGGACACCGGGCGGTCTGCCCGTTGAAAGGAGTGGTCCATGACCACGTTCGAGGATGTCGATGCCGCTGCCGCACCGGACACCGAAAGTCTCCGGCATGAGGTGCGGACCTTGGTCGAGGCCTTGCGTGAGGAGGGTCGTTTCGTGCCCACCGTCGACAGTTGGGTCACGGGTTGGGACGAGGACTTCAGCAGGCTTCTCGGATCGCGAGGGTTCGTCGGCATGACGGTTCCGGTCGAGTACGGGGGCCATGGGCGAACGTACCTCGAACGTTTCGCCGTGACCGAGGAGCTTCTTGCTGCAGGCGCTCCGATTGCTGCTCACTGGATCGCCGATCGGCAGATCGCCCCCACCCTGCTCGCTCACGGAACCGAAGAACAGAAGCGCAAGTACCTCCCCCGCATAGCGTCCGGTGACTGCTATTTCGGTCTCGGTATGTCCGAGCCGGAGTCCGGATCGGACTTGGCTTCGGTTCGGACGCGGGCGGAGAGGGTCGAGGGCGGGTGGGTCGTGAACGGATCGAAGGTATGGACCTCCGGGGCACACCGGTCCGAAGCGCTGGTTGTTCTCGTCCGGACCGAAAGCGTCGAGACCGCTGGCCGGCACGGCGGTTTGACCCAGTTCCTCATCGAGACCGCCGCCGACGGTCTCGACGTGAGGCCGATCTTGTCGTCGTCGGGCGAACATCACTTCAACGAGGTGTTCTTCACCGATGTGTTCGTTCGGGACGAGGATGTGCTCGGCTCTGTCGGAAACGGATGGGCCCAGGTCACGCAGGAATTGTCGTACGAACGCAGTGGGCCGGAACGCTTCCTCACTCCCTACCCCCTGCTTGCTGCGGTCTTCGATGATCTGGATGTCGACGCGGTCGACCACGAGGCAGGTCGGCACATCTCGCGTCTGAGCGCCTTGCATCAGATGTCGTTGCAGGTCTCGAAATTGCTCCAGTCGGGTGTGCCCGCTGGGCTGGCTGCAGCTCAGGTCAAGTTGCTCGGCGGACTGTTCGAGGGCGACGTGGTCGGATGGGCGGACAATGCGGCACTGCGCCGTCCCGACCGACCGACGTCACCCGGCGTAGTCGACATCCTCGATCGGGCTTTGATGCAGCGCCCGGGATTCACTCTCCGCGGGGGTACAACCGAGATTCTCAGCGACATCATCGCCCGTGGGCTCGAAGACACCCAGATCGGACTCGCACGTTCGGTGGGCGCGGACCCGGACCTCGCCGAGATGATCGCTGATGTCATGGCGAAGGCCGGTCGCACGCTCGACTCCGGCGCGGACGATCCCGGCGTGATCGAGGCAGTCTGGAGGCACTTGGACGACCTCGGCCTCGTACGCTTGACGGGTGATCCGGAAGCCGGTGGCAGCGGCGCGGGCTGGCCGGAAGCTGTAGTACTGCTTGAAGCCGCCGCTGCCCACGACATCCGGCTGCCGTTGGCAGAGCACGACCTGCTGGCGGGCTGGCTCGTTGAACGCAGCGACCTCGAGACCCGCCCGGGTCCGACCGGATTCGCCTTCGTCGGATCCGACGACATCGCGCACCTGTCCGTACCGAGCCCGATCCTCAGGCAGATAGTGGTCGTCGGCAAGAAGGCAGACGGCAGTGTACGCGCAGGTTATGTCGATGCGGTCGACATCGAGAGCAAAATCCGCCGTTCATCTCCGCTCGGTACGGTGGACCTCCACATCGCCCCCGACGCAGTGGACTGGGTTGCCATCCCCGCAGAACTTGCCGCGGAGTTGCATCTGCGGGGTGCGCTCGCACGGTCGGCCCAGATGGTCGGCGCCATCGGCCGGGTGGTCGATTCTGCGGTGGCACACACCAACGAGCGCAAGCAGTTCGGCAAGCCGCTGGCAAAATTCCAGGCGGTCCGAGCACTGCTGGCCTCCACCGCAGCAGAAGCCGCACTGGCTTCCACCGCAGTGGCGGCCGCGGTCGAGGCCGTCCGCAGTGGTGACCTACGGGACGGCAATGCAGCCGGGCGAGCTGTCGCAGGCGCGAAATCGAGCGCAGGACGCGCATCGGAAATTGCTGTTCGGCAAGGACATCAGGCACACGGCGCGATCGGCACCACTTTCGAGCACGACCTACATCGCTACACGACCGCCTTGCTTGCCTGGCGTCGGGATTTCGGAAGCGCCTCCTTCTGGGACGAGCAACTCGCACGACAAGCCAGAGCCCGGACGCAGGGAACGCTGTGGGCGCATGTCACCGGTGTCGGTAACGCGATCTGAGACGGAGAATTCGATGGTTCACGTAGAGGTGGTCGATGCCCGGATCCTCGACCTGATCGAACCCGAGGTCGAGGGGACACCGATCGCCTCGGGATTCGTGTTCACCGAAGGGCCGGTGTGGATCGAGGAGGACCAGTGTCTCCTGTTCTCCGATCTCCGAGGAAGCAAGAGGGGACGGTGGTCCGAGGCCGACGGCTGCACCGTTGTCGCGACCGACACCAACAAGGCCAACGGAATGACCTGTGCCATCGACGGTGATCTGGTGGTCTGCGAACCTGCCAGCAGCAAGGTCGTCAAGATGTCCCGTGACGGCACCGGCCGCGACCGAACCGTCCTGGCATCTCACTACGGAGGCAAGGAACTCAACAGCCCGAGTGACTGCGTGGCCAAATCCGACGGGACGATCTGGTTCACCGACAACACTGCTGGTCGCCGAAATGACATTTCGGGAATCAAGAGGGAACACTCGCTGGACTTCCGTGCGGTGTACCGACTCGATTCACCAGGCGCTCTGAAGGTCGTGTCCGATGGGTTCGATCTGTGCAACGGACTCTGCTTCTCCCCTGATGAGCGGTATCTCTACGTCGCCGATACCACTCGGTGTCACATAGTCCGGATCGAACTGGGTGAGTCCGGCACACTTCTCGGCGAGGCGGTCTTCGCCTCGGGCATCGGGACGTTCGACCTCGACGAAGGGTACGTCGACGGACTGCGCTGCGATGAATACGGAAACGTATGGGTCACAGGACCGCGCGGAATCTGGATCTTCGATCCAGACGGTCACCATCTCGGAGTCATTCCTGTTCCCGAAGTCGCCACCAACCTCACGTGGGGCGGCCCCGGGTCCACCACCCTCTACGTCACCGCTACTGAATCCGTCTACCGGTTCGGTGTGAAAGTTCGCGGCGCTCGATGACCCCGCCCGGTGCACGACCGACCCTCGAAAGAGACGACATGACGACCTACCCGAACCACCCCGACGACAAGGCTTTCGACAACGACGCCACGCCCTGTGTCCTCGCCGAACACAAGGACGGCGTCGAGACGTGGACTCTGAATCTCCCGGAAACGAGAAACCCGATCTCTGATCCGGCAGTCGTCGCAGCTTTGGTAGATCATCTCGCACGGGTCGCAAACGATCTCACCGTCGGCGCGATCGTGCTCACCGGAGCAGGAACAGCGTTCTCGGCAGGCGGCGATGTTCGTGCCATGCAGGAACGAACAGGCATGTTCGGGGCGCCGCCGCCTGAGCAACGTCGGGGATATCAGCAGGGTATTCAGCGGCTCACCCGAGCTATGGTCGAGTGCGATATTCCCATCATTGCCGCGGTGAACGGGCCGGCGATCGGCGCCGGGTTCGACCTTGCCTTGATGTGCGATCTCCGCATCGCCAGTAGCAGTGCAAGTTTCGCCGAGAGTTTCGTAAAGCTGGGACTGGTCCCCGGCGACGGAGGTGCGTGGCTCCTTCCCCGAGTGGTCGGTCACGCTCGTGCTTCGGAACTGGCGTTGACCGGACGTCGCATCGATGCCGCGACGGCCCAGCACTGGGGGATCGTCAGCGACGTGGTTGCCCCTGAAGACCTCCTGGTCCGGGCGCACGATCTGGCGCGGGAGATCGCCGCACTCCCCCGTGAGGCTGTCCGGATGACGAAGTCCTTGTTGCGGAAAGCCCCTGATATCGGCCTCGACGCGACCTTGGAGCTGTCTGCCGCGATGCAACCCTTGTGTCACACCACCGATGACCACAGGGACGCTGTCGCCACTCTCGGTGTTCGACGACGCTGACAGACGCAGGTCGCCGAGGATTCACGCCTATCTGAGCCGGTGGTTGCCAGAAGATCTTCGGCAACCACCGGCAGTCCTCGTTTGGGCGGTAGGACCACCCTGAATTCGGGATCGAGGTGACCCTTGACACACCCATTCGGCACGATTAGGGTCTCTATATATATTCTGAACCTATTTTAAGAGGTTTGGTCTTTGACTTCGATTCATCGGCGTCCGGCTCCGCACACGCGCTGGCCCACCGCCCTCCGTGTACGAGGTATTCGGTGTGAGCGTCTTATTTCCCGTTCCGGAGACGTCGACCCTGAACCAGACATCCTGCCCCTGAGCATGCTGACCTGAACGCTAAGGAGAACGAGATGGCACACCAAGCAGAGGCGAACCATATGTCGCCGACGCCATCCACCGGCGGGGACGAACCTGCCGGCAAAACCAGCATGGCCCGTGTGGCGACTGCAAGTCTCATCGGTACGGTGATCGAGTTCTACGATCTCCATATCTTCGGCACCGCAGCCGCCCTGGTCTTCCCCCACGTCTTCTTCCCGAATCTCGGCGCCGCGGCCGGCATCATGATGTCCTTCGCCACCCTTGGTGTCGCATTCGCCGCCAGGCCGCTGGGTAGCATCATCTTCGGACACTTCGGAGACCGACTCGGCCGCAAAAAGATCCTCGCGATCACCATGCTGATGATGGGCATCGGCACCTTCCTGATCGGTGTCATGCCCACAGCCGCCCAAATCGGCATTCTCGCCCCACTGTTGATCGTGGCACTGCGCATCATGCAGGGCCTCGCTGCCGGCGGCGAGTGGGCGGGTGCCGTCCTGCTCGGCGCCGAGAACGCTCCGCCCGGCAAACGCGGCCTCTGGGCCGTGTTCCCCATCGTCGGAGGCGGCATTGCCATCGCACTGGCAAACCTGACCTTCCTCGGGACTGCGCTGTTGATGAGCGACGAAGCTTTCATGAATTGGGGCTGGAGAGTGCCCTTCCTCGCCAGCATCGGTCTGGTCGTCATCGGCATGTGGGTTCGCCTCAAGCTCGAGGAAACCCCTGTGTTCAAGGGTGAAGTCGAGCGCCACGGCACCGCCAAAGTCCCTCTTGTCGAGGCTTTCCGGAAGCAGCCCCGGCAACTGCTGTTTGCGGCCATGGTCGCGATGGCCACGGCGTACGTGCTCCCCTATATCGCCGGTCCCTACATGACCAACTACGGATCCAACACACTGCAATTCGATCGCACCTTCATCCTCTGCGTCGCCACCGTGGGCGGTCTCACCGTCGCAGGCGGCTCGCTGTTAGGCGCAATGGTCTCCGATACAGTCGGACGCCGCCGAGTCATCATGACCGCCATCGGTATCGGCGTGGTCTGGTCGTTGGTCTTGTTCCCGCTGGTCGACTCCGGATCGAAGGTTGTCTTCGCTATCGCGATCCCTCTGACAATGTTCATCGGCGGCGTCTCCGCAGGGCCATTGGGAGCCTTCCTCTCCGAACTGTTCGACACCCGATACCGTTACACGGCAGCAGGATTCACCTACAGTGTCGGTGGCATCCTTGGTGGCGCACTTCCGCCGTTGGTTGCCGCGGCCATCACCTCCGCCTTCGGCGGATGGGTCTTCGGACTTCTTCTTGCGGGCCTCTGCCTCATCGGAGCACTGTCCGCCTATGCCCTGAAAGAAACCGTCAGCGGCTCACTCGAGGAAGTGACCGTCCCGTCTGCGAAATAGGATTCGCTGCAACTTCGTCTCCCAGTCAGAAAGAACGCCATCACCATGAACCGCGCCATCGACTTCGCCCAGTACCAGCGCCTGGCTCTGCAGAAGAAGGGCAACGGGGTGCTACTGGTGACTCTCGGCAAGTCCGAGAGCACGAAGGCTGCAGATGGCCGGATGCATGCCGAGATGGCCTCCATCTGGACCGATGCAGCCGCCGATGCCGACGTGCGCGTCATCGTCGTCACCGGCGCCGGGAAGCTTTTCAGCGCCGGCGGAGACCTGGCACTACTCGAAGAACTCATCGGTAACCACGACAAGGCCGCCGACATGCTCGACGAGATGAGCAGGCTCGTCTACAACATGATGAACTGCGACAAGCCCATCATCTCAGCTATCAACGGGGCCGCTGTCGGCGCCGGCCTCGTCGTCGCTCTCATGGCCGACATCTCCATCTGTGCTGCAGATGCACGCCTCGGCGACGGTCACGTCAAGCTGGGTCTCGCTGCCGGGGACCACTCGGCCATCTTGTGGCCGCTCCTGATCGGCATGGCCAAGGCCCGGTACTACCTGCTCACCGGCGACCTGCTCACGGGGGAGGAGGCCGAGCGTATCGGGCTGGTGACCAAGTCAGTTCCCCGCGCCGAGGTCGTTGACGAAGCGATGCGGGTCGCTGAGAGGTTGGCTGCCGGGTCCCAGACGGCGATCCGGTGGACCAAACGGGCACTGACCAACTGGCTCCGGATGGCGGGCCCGATCTTCGATCAGTCAGCCGCCTACGAAATGCTCGGATTCATGGGCCCGGACATCGTCGAAGGCGTCGCGGCCCTGCGCGAGAAGCGTCCCCCGCAGTTCCCCTCCGCCCAGAACCGAGAAATTACGCAAACAACAGAGCCGTCATGACCGACAAGCAGATGACCGACGACGACGTCGTGGCCCAGCTTCGGTCCGGAATGACCATCGGTGTCGGCGGATGGGGCTCGCGCCGCAAGCCGATGTCACTCGTACGGGCGATCGCACGGTCCAGTTTGCGCGATCTCACGGTCGTCAGTTACGGAGGTCCGGATGTCGGCCTTCTGCTCGCCGCCGGAAAGATCCGTCGTCTCGTCTACGGATTCGTCTCGCTTGATACGATCCGGTTGGAACCTCATTTCCAGACAGCTCGACAGAATGCTGCGATCGAGGTCACCGAGTACGACGAGGGCATGCTCTACTGGGGCCTGTACGCGGCAGCCGTGCGGCTGCCCTTTCTTCCGGCACGGGCAGGCCTCGGGTCCGACGTGACAGTGAACAATCCAGAATTGCGTACGGTGAGCTCCCCATACGCCGATGGTGAGGAGTTGCTCGCGGTTCCTGCGTTGAATCTCGACGCCGCTCTGGTGCATCTTCACCGTGCCGACACCGCAGGCAACGCCGCATTCCTGGGGCCAGATCTGTACTTCGACGATCTCTTCTGCCGGGCAGCAGAAAACGCCTACCTCTCCTGCGAACGAGTCGTTCCCACCGCCGAACTCACTGCGGAAACGGACGTCACCCGACTACGTATCCATCGGTGGATGGTCAACGGCGTCGTGGAAGCTCCCAATGGAGCGCACTTCACCTCGTGTGTTCCCGATTACGACCGTGACGAGGATTTCCAGCGCGAATATCACACCGCGTCGCTCGATCCCGTCACATGGGAAGCCTTCTCGAAGACCTATCTTTCCGGCACCGAGCTCGATTATCAGCAGGCAGTTGCCCAACGAGCTCGGATGAAGGTAGTGCGATGAACACTCCGACCAGAGCAGACGTGTGCGTTGTCGCATGCGCTGAAGCGTGGCGTGGAGACGGGGAGATCGTGGCACGTCCGATCGGCGTCGTTCCATCGATCGCTGCCCGGTTGGCTCGCGCTACCTTCGCCCCCGACCTCCTCCTGTCGGATGGTGACGCATATCTGGTCACCGGAACCTGGCCTATAGGACGGGTGCCGGAGGGCGACATCGAGGGCTGGTTGCCATACCGCTCGGTCTTCGAAATGGCCTGGGGTGGAAAAGGTCACATCATGATGATGCCGGCTCAGGTCGACCGGTACGGCAACGCGAATTTGTCCGCGATCGGCGACTACGCCAAGCCGACCCGGCAGCTCGTCGGGGTGTGCGGAGCTCCCGGAAACACTGTCAACAACACGACCAGTTACTGGGTACCCAAACACCTTGCCCGCAGCTTTCCTTCCCGAGTCGATGTCGTGTGCGGCGTGGGATACGACAGCGCGGAGACAGCCGGGTCCGCCGCACAGAAGTTCCACGAGGTACGCAGGGTCATCACGAACCTCGCGGTGCTCGATTTCGACACCTCCACCCGTTCTATGCGTCTGGTGTCCGTGCATCCGGGCGTCGACGTCGAGGACGTCCACGCGAGCACCGGCTTTCCCCTCGGAGTCACCGGCGAAGTGCCTGAAACACGAACACCGACCGCCGCGGAAATGGCACTGATCGAGCAGATCGATCCGGATAACCTCCGATATAGCGAAGTGCCATAACCCGGGCCCTGATCGAATACCAACCGCACCACGTATCCACGAGATGCATTTCGAAGGAACCAACGATGAGCACGCACCACCGCCATGAGGGGACCGCTCCGTCCCTCGGACACCTCATGTGCGACCTCGCCGCCGACCACCCGAACGATCCAGCACTGATCACGCTCGAGCGGCAGGCCACCTACGGCGAAATCTGGGCACGAGCCCAGGAGATCGCAACGTATCTCACGAGCGAGAACATCGGTCCGGACAGTCCGGTGGCTGTGCTCGTCGAGAATAGCGTCGAATGGCTCGAGATTGCGGTCGGCATCTCCGTGGTCGGTGCTCGCCTGGTCGCGTTGAGCACGTGGGTCGAACAGTGGGACCTCGAGCGCCTGCTTGCCAGCGCTCAACCAGAGATGCTGTTCGTGTCCACCACCGTACGCGGCGGTGAGGTGGTCGATATCCTGCATTCGGTGCTCCCGGAACTCGGTTCCGGTGACGAGCCGCGCTTTGCGAACTGCCCATCGCTGCGCCGTATTGTCGCAGTGGGCCCGCGCACCGTGCCCGGAACCACGCCGTACAACACGTTGCGCACGCGGAAGCCGTATTCCTCAGGGCCGCAGGCACGCCCGAGCGACATTGGCCTCATTCTCTTCAGCTCCGGCTCGACATCGGCACCGAAAGGCGTCGCTCTCGTCAACGAGGACATCATCGTCAACGCGACTGCCATCGGCGACCGTCTGGGACTATCGGACTCCGATCGGCTGTTCGTCCCGATGCCCTTCTTCTGGGCCATGGGGGGACCGAACGGAATGATGGCTGCCTTGACGCACCGTTCCACGCTCGTGACCTTGCCCAAGTTCGAACCGGGTGCTGCTCTCGACCTGTTCGAGACGCATCGTTGTACAGGGCTGTACACGATGCCCAACATGACCCGGGCCATACTGGACCATTCGGACTTCACGGCAGATCGAGTGTCCACGTTGTGTAAGGGGATCACTGTCGGATCGCCGGCCGAGGTGCAACTGGCAATTAACGAACTCAGGGCAGAACAGATCTGCAATGTCTACGGCAGCTCGGAGCTCTACGCCAACGCAACCGTCACACCGCATGATGCACCGGTCGAGGACCGACTCACCACCAACGGCCCTCCGCTTGTCGGCGTCACGATCAAGATCGTCGATCCGGACACGAGAGATGAGCTGTCGGCCGGGGAAATCGGCGAGATCTGCGCTGCCGGCCGCGTCGCTGCGGGATACATCCAACCCGACGGAAGCATCCGACCCATCGCAGATGAGTCGGGTTACTTTGCTACCGGCGACCTCGGCTTTGTGAACGAACGCGGCTGGTTGACATACGTCGGTCGGGCAACCGACATGATTAAGACTCGCGGAATCAACGTCTCTCCCGTCGAGGTCGAAGAGTTCCTCTGCACGAACCCGTCCGTCGTCAGCGCGCTGGCCTACGGGATCGATGACGCAAAGTACGGTCAGGCACTGGTGGCTGTGGTCGTACCGGAACTCGAAGCCGATGTGGACGAAGAATCGCTGCGGCGATGGTGCAAGGGCAAGGTCGCAAGCTACAAGATTCCTAAACATGTCGTGGTCGTAGACGAGCTGCCCACAACCCAGACAGGCAAGATCTCTCGGAGTATCGCAAAAGCCCGATTCCATGCCGTCACGTCGAACAAGTCATGACGCGCGTTGCGTTGCTATCGACTTCGGACGAGGTTCTTCTGGCGGCACTGTCCTCCGACGCCGACTACACCCTTGTCAATCTGCGGCGGCTACAGAACGCCTCGGCACTGACACTTATTCTCGGTGGCTGCGACGTGGCCATCGTCCACTCCGCCGAATCGCGGCGAGACTGGAAAGAAATATTGGACACAACCTGCACGCTTGTCCCGCGAGTTCTAGCCGTCGAGGAAAACAGCCCTCCTACAGAAGCGCTCCCATGTCCATTGACTGCTCCGGCGGAAGACTCCGGAATCGGCAGGCTCCTCGCTGGAGGAGAATCACTTCACCTTGCACGGCTACACGAACTCGTGTCTGCAACCGTCGAGGCTGTCCCGGGTCTCGTAGAAGTTGAGGTCGCGGTCCCTCGCTCTATACCTGCGGTGTGGTAAGTATCGGGCGGCCTCCAAGACACCAACAGCAAGGGGAATGCCGCGGCATCCTGGTCAATCCTGACCAGTAGGTCACTGCGGCCAAGCGACTCGGTCGGTCATCAGACCACGGTGCTCGGCCCAGTACTCGTCGACTTCCTGGAGATGAAGTCGCATCTCCTCGCGAGCCCTCTCCGGGTCTTTTTGCCGAATAGCTTCAGCGATCCGCGCGTGCGCGTTTGAGACCAATTCTCGTCGGTTATCGTCGTACCCGATACCCTGCGCGGTGCCGTCGAATACTGCCTCGATCGATTCGATGACTGACCTTGCAATGATGTTTCCGGCGTGTTCGGCAATGACCGCATGGAAGTTCTTGTTTTCTCGAATGAAGGCGTCATGAGTACCGCTGGAGACGGATCGCATTCGCTCGATCGCGTTCTCGAGTTCGATCGCCTTCGCTTCGGGCATCTTCTGTGCCGCAAGATAAGCGGTCTCCGGTTCGAGCATAAGGCGGATCTCGAGGATGTCCTCCAGTGCGGCTCCGCCGAAAAGGAGCTGCACCGTCAACGGTCCGCGAAGGTCCACGGGCTCCGGCTGGCGAACAACGGCTCCTCCATTGCGCCCCTGACGGATCTCTATCACTCCCCACGCCTCCAGCAAACGCAACGCTTCACGTAGGGTATTCCGGCCGATCCCGAGTAGTTTGCCCAGCTCGGATTCGATCGGGAGACGAGTCCCGGGCTTGAGGCCGTTTGCGATAATGTAGTCCACGGTCTGCCGTGCGACCTGTTCGGACATCTTCAGGGTTCTCGGTCGCCGAAGTTGCTCGAAATCGTTTTGCGGGACCGGGAAAGTGTCGGCGATCTGGTCGTCGCCTGGTTGCTCGAACTCTACGGTTGAGTGCCCCATCCGAAATCCCTTCTAGCGTCCCTCTTACCGGCCAACGGTCGAACTTGCGGGAATCGCCGAGCCAGAGATCTGATCTTTCCCGGTGGTATGGACCATGTACTACACAAACCCACCATATTGTATCCCTCTTACCTCTCGGCTCCGCGGCGCCCAAGCCGCGTTCGATCGGCACGGTCTGAACCTGGCGTTGCCACCAAATCTGAACCACATGGTCGGTGTGGGCCTGAGCACCGCCCCGATCACCCAACAGGTGATTGCCCGGATCCGGGGCTGCGTCGCCAACCCGGCGGACGCCGCCGCGCTGGCCACCGTGTTGTTCACCGGCGCCACCTACCGCGAGTTGACTTTTCTGCCGCGGCGTACCGCCACCGGGGACACGGCGATCTTCCCCGGTACCCCCGATGTCGACCACCCGGCCGACCTGGGAGTGTGGGGTGATCCCACCGTCGGGGCGGCCCCTGCTGCAGGCTGCCGTCGTCTTCCAGGAAAGACGCACGGTACCCGCTGATCGGTTGTTCGCCGACCGTGATCAGGAGGACTAGCAGACTGCATCGGACAGCCCCGGCCTGTGGAGTGCGCATTCCGGCTCGGCACCCATGGCGCGACGGATGGATCCGCCACATCGTGGCTCTCAACCTCGACCTCGGACAACCCTGAGCCAATTCAGCCACCGGACGTTCTGTCCGAGCGACTTCCCTTGTTGCCACCATCCAGGGAAACGCCGGCCACCACCGTCGCGTCCACTGACATCGATGTCGCCTGACAGGGGATGGGAAAAGTCCAGCTCGCCGCACTGACATCCCGGCGGGAAGTCTCAGCCATTCCGGCGTCGCTCTCAGCTGACATTCTCGTGCGGCTCAGCGGAAGACGGGAGTGCAGTACGGAGTTCTCTGTCATAATGGCAGGTGGAGGCTTTTTTACGGGCGAGTCCTGCACAGGGTCGATGGGTGCATTCGACTACAGGAGCACGCCCCAACAATTAGGGTAAAACGGGCAAATCGTAGGTACTTTCGTGTCTGGGGGGTTTGTCACTCATGGTTTGTGCGAGGTGACCGACGAAAAATGACATTATCGCACCGTCTCCCCCAAAACCTCCTGGTGAGCGCGTTTCCTCGCACAGAGGCGTCGGAGCAGACCGGTCGCCTCTGGTCTCGTGCACAGCGACCAGCCGAATCCCCCACCGCAGAGCGTTCCCGTGCCCGTAGGGACGTCTCGGGCGCCGTCCGCAGCCACCGTGCCGAGGCTTCACGCCTCGAGCTCACGCCCTTGCTGAAGCCAAAGCGCTCGCCCACGACCTGGCCGAACAGGGCATCCCTGTCTGCGACATCGGCGCGATCCTCGACGTCACCTTCCAACGAGCCAGCCAACTCGTGAACTCGTAACTCACACCACCTCGGTCGAAAACGCCCGCCTCACGAATGCGTTGAGGCGCAGTGCGTCACGGGGGTCTGGATAGCAGAAAGGCAGGACCTGACCACCGTTTCGACTGGCCAGAGCTTATTCACTGGAGCCCCCTGTTCCCTTTCCCAGGCGGAAAACTCCTTCGCTACCTACATCGTCTACGAGTTCTTCGACCGGATCGAGAAGTTCACCGACGAGCGGCGGAACGCGTATCCGTGGGTTGGCACGCTCGAGGGCCACAAGTCCCGCGAGGTCGTCATGCCCGGGTTCGTCGCCGAAGCGCTGGCGCGCCAGTGTGAGGGCAAGGGACGCGACGACCTGCTGTGGCCGTCCAGGACCGGCGGCTTCCTCGGGCCACCCTCCGCGCACGACTCGTGGCTATCAGGGGCGGTCCGGCGATGCCAGCTCCGGGGCGAGTTCCCCCGCGTCACGGTTCACGACCTGCGCCACACGGCCGCGTCCCTGATGGTCTCCGCCGGAGCGAACGTGAAGGCCATCCAACGGTCCCTGGGCCACGAGTCTGCGGCGATGACCCTCGACACCTACGCGGCCCCTGTTCGAGGACGATCTCGACGATGTGGCGGACGCGCTGGAGGCGTTCGCGTCCATTCGGGGTCCAGATACGACGAAAGGGGCCGACCCCGTCTCCGGAATCGGCCCCTGACCAGCGCCTAAGCCGCTGGAATGATGGAGCCCCCTGTCAGGATTGAACTGACGACCGCTCGCTTACAAGGCGAATCCTCAAGCGATTCTGGACGATTCGATGCGCGGCACGACGCGCTTACCTGCATCGATCCGATTCGACACGAGGCGATCCGGGGCCCCGCGGTGCGCACGTTGTGACAACCGTGTGACAACTTTGCCCCTTGGCGCCGATTCCGCTCACTACTCAGTCATCGTCGCACGTCTGTTCGACTCGAGGTAACGTCTCCTCGCGTGGGCGGTGGGGCTTCGGTCCGGGAAGCATCGCCCACGCCCCAACGACAAAAGCGGCCCCACCCTCGTGAAGAGGGTGGGGCCGTAGTCGTGTGTAGGTCAGGCAGGCTGGTCGGGTTCGACGTCCTCGACGGGAACCTCGGGGGTCTCGGGCTCGGGCACAGCATCCTCGTGCAGATCGTCGAGGGCCTGGGCGCCGGCCTCCAGACGCGAGAAGTCCAGGTTTTCCCCTGCCTCGACCTGAGCCTTCAGGTCAGCGATACCGCCGACGATTTCGGTGCGGGCCTTGTCGAGCTGGTCCGCGATGGCATTGATCTTGTCCTGGTTCGACACGATGGTCCACCTTCCTGTTGCTACTACGACCGCGGCGATCGCTGCGGTCTCGATCAGTCGCCACATGGCGACACCTCCCCTGGGTTGGGGCTGGGTTGTGGGTGGTTCGTAACGGCATCGCGGGAGGCGTTATGGGCGGGTGGTCAGTACGTCCAAGATGCGACCCGGAACGACCTACGGGAGAATCCCGGCCTATGTACGAACACGAGGACAGGATCACCGCACCCTGGTTGTGGACAGTCGGAATCGTCTACTTGATCTCAGCTATAGCCCTCGCAGGAGTGTTCATGTACAACCACGAACACGGCACCTACAAAGAACGGCACCCTGAGGTGTACGAGCAGCTGCTCGGCAACTGAACAGGCGCCGCCTGAATCTGTGGTGCAGAATTCCCTGCATGACGCTCAGAGGTTGGCTCGCCAACGGACCCGCCGCATCAGCACTTCTGCATCCGAAACTCCGGCTCTCGCTCCTGCGCAGCGCAGGAGCGAAGATCGGACGCGCACGGATCATGCACGGCACCACGATCGGCGGCGACATCTCCGGGCTGACCATCGGCGACGGAACATTCCTCAACACCGGATGCTCCCTCCACCCCACCGGCGGCATCACGATCGGCAACAACGTGTCGTTCGGTCCGCGAGTGGTCATCATGACCGGCACCCACGACATCGGACCCGGCGCGAAGCGTGCATCAGACCCGACTCGATTCCAGCCGGTCACCATCGCTGATGGTTCGTGGCTCGGAGCTGGGGTCCTCGTCAACCCCGGTGTCACGATCGGGGCCGGCTGCGTCGTTGCGCCCGGTGCGGTCGTGACGAAGGATTGCGAGCCGAACGGGCTCTATGCCGGTGTCCCTGCAATACGTAAGCGAGACTTGGAACCGTGACGCAACGATCCACCCGGGACGCTCCGCCTGCTCGCCACTCGCATATCGACGCTTCGAACTGCGAGAAGTGCGGCCACCCCCGCGAGGGGATCGCGGCCTCTGTGTGGGGGAACCGGATCCGCGTCGCGCTGGGGAAACCTCTTCTCAGGCCGGAGTGCACCAGCCACAGTCTCAATGCGTTCGACGATCCGGTGATGTGCGAATGCCGGGACCTTGCCCATTCCAGTTCGGTGGTGTCCGGTCTGGATACTGCGGTGCTGGGGATCGTGTTCGACTAGTTCGACGTCGGGGCCCATTCGCCGCCTTGCCGCACCTGCAGGGCCGCATCGACCCAGGCGCCGCCTTGGCGGACCTTGACCGCAGCATCCACCCAGGCACCGCCTTGGCGAACGCGGGCACCGGATGCCGCGACCGGGTGTTCCTGCTCGACGTTGCCGACCGCGAGCGCGTGCGCGTAGAAGTCGACGACCTCGTTCGGCCGGTAGTGGTCGGGACTCAGGTGCGTTCCGGTCACCGTCATTACCTGTGTCGATGCGCTGCGATAGTCCAGGCCGCGTGCCTTGAACTGGTCGGCGTGCTCGGTCTTCGGCGTGGTGGTGTCGTCGGGTGACGCCCAGAACTTGAAGTGCATCGTGGCGTAGTCGTTCATCGTGCCGACGAACGGCGCGTAGTCCGCAGACTGGGCCGCGAACGTCGAGGCGTTCGCCCCGTACGCGGCCCGGATGTCTGCCGATGAGCTGCCGGAGTCGGACACCCACTGGAAGTTGAGTGCCGGGGCGACGGCGGCGACGGCACGAAGAGTGGGGATGATCTTCCGGCGGGTGGCGACCATGACCACACCGCCACCTTGCGACTGGCCGAAGAACATCGTGTCGGTGACATTCCACAGGTCGGCGCACCACTCGTACAGGTTCGCCATGTGCGTCATGGCCTCCGCGTTGCCCCACGTGTTCTCGCCGAGCTGCCCCGCGACCACGACGTACCCGGCGTCGAGCAGAGCATCGCGGACGGTCTTGCCGTTGCCCGAGTCCATCGTCGCGTCACTGCCGTTCGTGCCGTGCGTGGCAATGACCAGCTTCACGTCTGCCCCGTCTTCGAGGGCTACGGGTGCGCACACCGTTGCGCGGTCGCTGGTGCCGTTCGGGTACACGCGGGCACTGCGCCACGCGACACCACCCGAGGTCGTTCCGGTCGCTACCGAGGTTTCATCAGGCCACGCCATGTCAGGCCCCCAGGGTTTGGCCGTAGAGGTCGGCGAGTTCCTCGAGAACGTCCTTCACTTCGGTGTCGGTACAGGCACGGTTGACGATCGCGAGATCCGCGATGTCGATGCGGCTGTATTCACTCGACGCGGCGGGTCCGCGCCCGAGGCGCAGGTCTGCCTGGTTCACGATGTTGGTGGTGCCTGTGATCGGTGTGCGCTTGTGCCGGTACAGCGCCGAGGATGCGCCGTCGAACACTGCGGCGATGATCCGCCACCCTGAGGTCGAGGTCCACGAGTCGTAGATGCTGTTCGGTGCCGATCCGGAGGAGAGCATCCCGCCGGTGGTTCCGTTCGAGGAGAGTCGGATCGACCGGAAGCTTCCCGACGTCATGGAGGCGACAGCCCGTCCACCGGCACTGCCCGCGGTCTGCAGGTCGCACACGATGAAGATCGTCGACGGTCCGGTGATGTCCTCGTGGTCGAGGTCCATGTACTGGTTCGTGCCGTTGAACGAGAGCACCTTGCGGCCGTTGAGTGCGGAGTGGGCGAGCGTCGGTGCCACTCCGGAGGAGGCAACGAGTGGACTGGTCCAGGCGCCGACAGTGGGGGCGAACGAGGTGACCTCGCTGCCGTTCCCTGCGGTGAGGGCATCGGGCTTCCAGCGGGCGGAGAGGCCCGAGAGCGTGTCGAGGACAGACTCGGTGATCGTCGGCTGCACCCAGATCGTTCCGTCGGGGACCGCGCCCGGGTCGACGCTGGAGATGAGGATCTTGTTCGCCAGGGAGGCAGGGGCGTACCGGAGATCGGCCTCGTCCTCGTCGATCTTGCCGGTGATCACGGAGTCGGTAGGCCGCACATAAGTGTTGTGTAGGACCGTTTCTACCGCGTCCGGGAGACCGGTGCCGGAGGAGGCCGCATCGTCGAACGAAATCAATTTCTTGGCCACGATGGCCTCCAATCAGATCAGGTACAGGCCGGGATTGTTCGGGTCCTCGGTCAGGCCCGCCGACGATGGGGAGAAGAGACCGGAGCCGGGCGGATCCTCCACCAGCGACCCGCCACCGCCTCCGGTCGGTGGGTCCGTCCAGGCGAGTGCTCCCCCCGACTTGGCGAGCACCTGCCCATCAGCGCCACCCGGCGGCATCTTGAAATACGTTGCCGACGGCGGGGGAGTGACGACGGACTCGATCAGATCCCACAAGTCCACCGATGTACCGGACGGGACCATCGCTTCCCACGACCGGAATCGGCCACCCGTCGACAGGGAGATCTGTACGGGCCCGGGGTCGACGACGGGACTGCCGGTGATGACACCGGCGACAACGGGAATGTCGTAGGTACGTTCGTCGACGACCGCGTCAGCGCCGGCGTTGCGTCGTACTGCGAGTGCGCGGACTCGTAGAGTGCCGGTGGCGGGCCGCCCGGCCACATCCTCCACCGAGCCTGTAATGGTGGGCATCAGGTTACGTCCTCTCCGAGAATGCCTTTGCGGGCTTTGCCGTTACGCTCAGCCTCGAGGACCCGCACCTGTTCGGCCGGATCTGAATGGTCGAGGTAGTCGTTCACCTCGGCGACGGTGCGATCGGCAGGGTTGAACGGAGACAAAGCAGGTGTCGCCTCCGATTCGATCAGCACGTATCCGCCCGCGAGCTGCAGCGCCAGGTGATGGTTCGGTTCATCGGTGGTGTACGAACCATCGCGTTGCCGCATGTCACTGGCCACTCCGTACTCGTCGGAGACGAGGACACACACCTTCCCCTTCTGCCCGTACATCGGCGGCTGGTGATACACGATCAGATGATTCGATCCATCGACCGGCGGATCGACTCGATACAACGTCGCCGGCCCCGCATACACGTCGGGGATCTCTGCAACAATTTCGGCTGTGGGCATCGCAGGTCGACGCTCCTTCTATGCGGTAGTGGTGAACACGGCTTGCATCGAGAAGTTCGAGCGTTGCCCGTCGGCATCCACCGAACGGACCCGCACCGCGTAAGGCGTGGACGGTGTCAGGTTGGTGAGGTTGAAGCCTGTGGTCGGCGATGTACCGGCCAGGTCACCGTTGGCTGAAATCTCGTAGCTCACCGGTGGGACACCGAGTGTGGGTGCTGCCCATGTGACGATCGCCGACGTGGACGAGATGTTCGACACCAGCACATCGGACGGCGGGAACGGGACGGTGACAGCAGTGTTGATGATGGTGGTGACATAGACCGCGCCGCTCGCACCGATGCCGCCGTTGCCAGCGAACCCGAACGAGATGTACGCGCCGCCTCCACCTCCGGGGCCTTGCGGCCAGCCACCGTCACCGCCTCGACCACCATTGCCGCCGAGGACGGCGCCCTGGCCGCCTCCGCCGCCGCCAGATCCTGCGCCGACCTTGCCGGCGCCGACGCTGAATCCGTTCTCACCGCGGCCGCCGCTACCGTCCGGGCTGCCCTTGCCGCCCGGGTCGAAGCTGCCCGCGGATCCTGCGGTGCCGCCGTTGCCGTTCGATCCGCCGGTGCCGCCGCGCATGCTGAAGGTGTTGTTGCCGGTTCCGTAGCCAGCCGGTTGGCCACCGGTGGCGACGGCCAGCACACCGAACGCGGCATCACCTCCGGCGCTGCCTCGGGATCCGTCGGATGTCGCTCCGGCGCCCGGGCCGCCGAGGATCACCTCGACTTCATCCGGAAGATCTTCCGGGTTGAACTCGAGTTTCGTCCAGCCGCCGGAGTATCCACCGGTGCCGCCGCGATATGCGCCACCGTTGCCGCCGTTGTTCGATCGGCCACCACCCGAGGAGGAAGCGAGAACGTCGACGATCACACGGGTCGCGCCCGGAGGTTTGACCCACACATCGGAAGTGGAGAATGTCGCGATCTGACCTTTTTCGGTGCCGACGACGATCTCGTCGATGCGGTTGTCGAGGCGCACCACTTCGCGGTGGGTGTAGTCGCCGCGGGCGTAGGTGCCACCGATGTTCTGCTGCGCGGTGTTCCAGGCGCTCAGTGGGATCTTCATTTTGTTTTTGGCGTCGGCTTCGGTCATTGCCTGCCACGACGCGAAATCACCGATCCCCAGCGAACCATCAGGACTGGACTGATTCGGGGCAGTCATCGACCCTCACCTATCTTGTCGGCTCGCTGCTGCGCAATCAATGCGATCAGTCGATGGGTCAACGCGAGTACGAGGATCGACACGGTCGCTGACCTCACTTCGTTGCGGCCCGTGTAGTCACCGAACCACCACACGGAGATCAGCTGTGACCCGATCAGCACCAGCGAGCCAGCCACATACATCAGGGACCGTCCACCTGTCGTGGCGCGCCAATCCGACACCAACGCGTACCGCACCACGAACACCGCGGCCAGAACCGTCATCGACGTGAGAAGGATGCGAGCCTCGGTCTCAGCACCAAACAGCAGCACAACCGCAGCACACGCCAACGCGACTGCGGCGAGAATGAGGTGCCTCACGCGTGCCTCCTTCGTCTCATCGCGGCCGTAGCCGACGCACCAAACCCATTGACTCTCAGAGCTTTTTCGGCGCGGTCCGCCAAGTGCTCGACATACTCTCGATCCGCCCGCACATCCTCGAGTTCCTGCTCGGTGACCATCCGTTCCGCCCGGGCCCGTTGCACTTCGGTCGAGTCGGGATGCTTCCTCCGAAACCACCTCACGAACCCTCCCCTTCTCCGAGTTTCTTGAGGGCGTCAGCGATGTGCACCGACAGTTCGATCTTCGGAATGAGCAGGGAAATCTGCATTGCCTGCTCGTCGATGATCTGTCGCTGCGCCACCTTGTCCGCACGATGCTCGGCAATTTGCTGGTCCTTCTCTGCGAGCGCTGATCGGTACTGCCGCCTGGGGACCAGGCCGCCGCCGAGGATGAGTAGGACCGTGAGCGCGAGGAGTCCGGAGAGTCCGAGGTCGGCGACGGCGATGCCCGCCACGGATTCCATGCTCTACCGTCCGAGGTATCGGTCGGCCTCTGCGCGGAGACGTTCTCGGATGTCCTGGACGCTCAAGCGTTCTTCTTCGGCGTGCGAGATCGCGCGATTGAAGTGATCGACGACCGGCGTCGCCTGAGCCATCACAGGTTCGGCTGCCGTTCGGGCGCGCTCCGTGAGCGCGTCCTTGATCTCCTGAACATCGAGTTTGGTGATCTTCGCCGGGGCGTTGCTCACATTCCGACGGGCCAGCTCGCCACCACCGGCGAGCACGAGACCGAGCACGCCGCCGACCGCTGCGGTCAGGGTGTCGCTGAACTCCTGCGTGACCAGACCGCCAGCAACCAACGCGACAAGCGCGGCACCAATCACGACCTGGGCGACATACGCCCACTTACGAAACTCGGGACTCGACAACATCAGTTGCCCGCCTTTCCCTTGAGGATGGCGAGGACCTCATCGAGCTTGTCGCTCTCAGCCTCGGACAGGTCCAGTAGCTTCGCCGTGCGCGACGCCGCCGTGAACGAATGCCGGTCCGCAGTGAACAGGAGGGACGCCGCCGAGAACGGCTTGCCGTCGACGAGTGAGGGCTTCGGGTCGATCAGGAAGTTCCACAGATCACGGATCTTGTCTCGCATCTCTTCTTGCTCGTGCTGAGGCAGCATGTCGAACAGTCCTTCCGAGCCTTGATGATTGATGTGCTGCTGGACGTCGCGGCGGGCCGAATCCATGTCGATGCCGCCCGGATCCCACTTGCCTTGTGCCTTGCCCGCCCAGTCCTTGTGGCCGAGCACGCGTGAACTGTCACGTCCGAGCTTGCGGAGGATCGCGGCGGTGCCGCGCACGTACGCGCCGTACTGCGCAGGCGACCAACCTTCGGTGCCGGAGTTCTCCGCCTCGATACCGATCATGAGCCGGTTCGCGTCGTTCGTCGGCAGGCCCGGGTAGGAGCCGACACCGGCGTGCCACGCGATGCCGACACCGCACAGCGTGAACTTGCCGTTGCGGTCCAGGTGCAGCTGTGAAGCGAGTCCGAGCGTGGGGTGCTCGGCGATCGCGCGCGGTCCCGGCGCGGAGCCGGCGGGGGCACCGGTGTGGTGCCACATGACGCCCCAGATTTCCCCGAAGTCGCCCTTGCCGCGGTTGAATGCGCCTGGGTAGATGTCGCATTTGAGTCCCGCAGCGCGGAGTACGTCGGCGAGCCAGATGGGGTCACCCACGGTGTGCACCTCCTGTCGAGGGGGAACCGGAGAGGAAGTCTGCTGTCCTGCGATCCGGTCGTAGAGTTGCTGCGCCTCACCCATCCGCTGGTCGTAGCGATCCGGGTAGGCGGACTTCTGGACCGCCTGCGCGTACCAGCCGGGGCTCCGCGAGGAGTCGAGGTAGTTGAGCTTGTCCAGTTCAGCGAAGAACATCTTCGCGGACTCGTACGGGCTCATCCGCTGCGCGACGGTGCCCCACCACGGGGCGCGCTGCTGAAACAGGCCGACCGAGTTCGCATCCGATCCGACACGCTCGTGCGGGAAGTTCAGCGACTGTGGGTCGCCGCGGTTGGCGTACATGTACCAGTCACATTCGACCGACACGGTTGCGAAGGCGATGACGATGCCCTTCGGCTGGATCCCCATGTCGCGGCCAGCGCGCAGAATCTCACGTGCGTACTCGTCCCGTTTCGGTGCCATCACAGCCTCCCTTCACGGTTCCATTGCAGGACCACTTGGCGGATCGACTCGAAGTACGAGTGGTGCACACCGTCGGTCGCATCGATGCCGAGTGCCGCGCACGCGCCGAGAATCACCCCGACCGTCACACCCAACTGCTCCGCGACCTCGTCGACGAGCATCATGTCCGGCGACATCACGGGGCCCTCCGATACGCCATCGCCCGTTTGATGCGCACCTGATCGCGGATCGCCGCGCACCGATCACCCGGAACATTCGACGACGCGCCCTTCACCGTCAGCCCGATCTCTTGCGCCACCGCGATCACCTCCTTCGAGGTTGCGTTGATCCGCTTCGCGAGCTCGTGCACGCGCATCGAATCCGGCCACCGCGGTTCGTCGACGATCTGCACCGGCGACATGTTCGGTGCCGGTTCACCTTCGAGTTCGAGCGCCTGCCGCCGGATCTCGTCCTGCATCACCTTCGACAGCTTCGTGATGTCGATGTCCGGGCGTTCATGATCCGGCGGGGTGTCCTTCCACTCACCGGCCGCGAACATCGGCGAGATGTCCCCGGCCTGCGGCGGGTGATACCAGACCGTCTGCTCGGCCGTGAGCCGGGCGCCACAGTCATACAGGCGCCTCGACACCTCCCGCAGATACTCGATCGGGAACGGGAACGGAGCTCCCTTCATGCCAGGGATCGCGACCAGCATCCACAGGAATATCTCCTCCGGATCGTCCAGGTCGCAGTTGTCGCGAGTCGGTAGCTCACCAACGGGTACAGCCATGTGCGGGTTCTCCTGATTGCTCAGAACACGCCGAGAGCAGAGATCATCGACAGCATGTGCTCGATCTTCTCCATGGCGCGTTCAGCGGGGTCTTTCAGTGCAGACCGGTCACCGATCACCGGCATCCATTCGGCGGCACTGTCGCGGTTCCACGACAACGTCAACTCACGGACCCGGTCGACGTGAACCTGTCCGGTCCAGTCACCGGCGATGGTGGCGCCGATACGGTCGTCGAGGAAGAAGTGGCCTTGCCCGTTGTCACCGATCAGCCAGGGTGCGCCGTCGACGACAGTGAGTTCGTGCGCGAACCGTCCTCGGGTGGCCCAGAATCCGGTGCGCAACACCATCAGTGAGCTGAGGGTGTAGGCGCGGTTGGCGCCGTCCTGGAAGTACTCGTAATACCGAGACCATCCCGAATTGTTCGCTCGCTGAACACTCTTGATCGAATGCCAGGCCAATATGGTGTCGCTGTACAGGGGCTGAAGCACCGCGTCCAAAGCCCCGCCTATGGGGGGCGCGAACGGAATCATCGCGGTCAGGTCACCCACGGTTTGGATCGCCGCCGAGATCAACTCGTTCACACCGGGCATCGACTTACCACCCGCGTTGACCTGAATACCCTTCGTCGGGATCCTGGTGAACCGCGATGTCTGAATGCCCGTCTCGTCGCCCTCGGGGTAGATCACCACCGGGAGGCGCTTCATCGTGCCCATCCAGTTCGCCTGGTAGTACTCCGACGGAATGTCGGTGTCGTTGATCAGCGATTCGGTGGTGTCGATGAAGTCGGATGCGAAGTTCGCGACCGTCTGCCGCAAACCATCCCAGATGGTGCCACCGTTGGAGGTGCCCATGTAGTAGCCGGACTTGTCGACGATGTCGACGACGAGGCAGCCGTGCCGCAGGTTCGCGCCCGGCCACGGAGCTTCGTCACCTTCGAGATAACGCCGGCACACGACCGACAGCTCGGCGTCCTCGAGGATCGGCTTCGCGATGTCATGCCACGTCTGGAACCGTGAGGCGACGAACGCCCACAGGATCCCGTCGTTCATGTCGTCCATGAACGAGTGCGGCTTGACGACCACCGACCAGTTCGACTGGTTGGGGCCGCTCCCACTGGACGCCAGCGGATCGTCGGGGAACTGCCACAGCGAGGTTTGCTCGCGCATGATCTGGAAGAACAGTGTCGTCAGCAGAGCCCAGCGGGCACCACCGGCGAGCATGAACACGCGCGGGAACTGGATCAGGTTGATCGGCAGGAACGGGTTCGGCGGGACCTGATACCACTTCAGGTTTTCGTAGTCGTGCAGGAATCGGACGATCAGAACGATCGAGCCGTCCGACCGTTTGTCGACCGCGACGTCTTCGAGGCGGCCACCCCAGCGGGCACCGTCCTTGTCTATGGTGATGTGCACGTTGCGGTATTCGCCGCGCTCCATGCGGCCGCGTTCATCCCAGATCCAGCGGGCGACGTAGTGGTCGAATGGCAGCTCGATTTCCCCGGCGCCGGTGTCGTTGGACACCCACCCGAACGTGCCCTGATATTCGGCGGCGATCTCGCCCTGCCAATTCCACGCGCCATCCCACACACGCACCAGTGGTGGTTGCAGGCGTGCGATTTTCTCGCGTCGCTCCTGGTCGAGTGTCGCCTGCCAGATCGCGGCACACTCATCGGACAGAGGCCGATCGAGAACAGGTGCAGTCACTATTCACCACCCCAAGGACGAGGCCACAACCGTGGCTGAATGCACGACACCTTCAATCCCGGCAGTGCACCAGTCACCCACACAGGAAGCTGCGTCGGTGGCGTGTACGGCGGGATCTTGTACAGCAGCCGGTTGCCGCGCATCGCCGCGGTCGGCCGCATCGAATTCACGACATTGCGGAACGGGATCTTCATGCGATCCACCTCGGCGGTGATCCCACCACCATCAGAAGCGAGCACCTCGATGGTGAGCATCCGCTCCGAGTGATCCTTCCCCGATGCCAGATCGACCCCGGGGACGCGCGCATACTTCGGTCCCGTCCACGAATGATCGGGTAGTGCAACCGTGCCGCGGCCCGCGATGATCCACGTGTGCATCATCGGCAGCGGAGTCGGATTGGACACAGTGACGAATTGCTCCCCGGACGTGCCGGTGAACGTCACCTCCGACACGTCGGCCGGCGCCTGCCAATCCGGCTCCGGAGCAATCAGCATCACCGGCAACAGGGAATGCTCGTAATCCCACGGATCTGTCTCCATCTCCATCACCGGAGACTCGGACATGAACACACCCAGCTCACGCGGCCCGGACCGGTCCGTGGTGATGCGGATGATCGCCGGGGTCGCGTCCGGATCCCACGGATCCAGTTCGTAGTCGAACGCCTTCCGCACCTGCGAATCAGCCTCAGCCCACTCGTCAGGCGAGTGCGCGTACGACCCGATCGGCAACATCAGGTTCCGGTACCGGCGGGTGACCTTGGTGAGTTTGCCGCCGATCTCGAACGCACCCGACTTGTAGGACGTTTCCACCGGCGAGTCGTACAACCCCTGAGGGGAGGTGCCCAGATAGATGTTCTGGACACCGTCCCCTGACAGTGGGTGATGCGACCCGTCGACACCGAACAGTTCGACGAGAGCGCCCATCTAGAACCTACTTCCCGACGCGACCGTCTTCCGGCGTTCCTCCTGGCGGATCTTCTCGATCGCCTCGTACATGTCCTGCACGATCACGTTGATCTGAGAACCTCGATCCCTCATGGCGCGCAGGTGATTACCGAACGGCATGCCTTCGAGTTGTCCTTCGACGAACGCCTGTCCGGCGTTCGTGAACCGCTCATTCGCGTTCTTCTGCCACTCGGCCCACTTGTCGTCGTCGGAGGTATAGGTGTCTTCCACCCCGGTACCTCCGATCGTCGGTGTCGTGTTTCCTGCGCCCGGGAACGCTTCGCCCGCTGAGGCTGCGGTGGGATCCGATTGCGCGGGCGCCACCGTCTTCAAGGCGTCGACGAACTCCGGCTTCTCGAGGACGTCGACGAGACGCTCGAAGTGCTTCGTCATCTCCGGCGACAACACACGTTCCGGCTGAACGACGTTCTTGAGCATCAGCCCGACACCGGACGCCAAACCACCCTGGTCGTACCAGCCGTTCTGTTCCCAGAACGCCTTGGCGGACAGGGGGTCGCCGTACCGGTCCCGGATGTAGCGGGCGCCCGCGTCGCCTTGGATCTTCGGGTTGGGGTTCTCGTCCGGCAGGTATTGATCCTTCGTGCCGCCGAGGAACTGGAACAGACCGAATGCCCCCGAGTCGGGGTTGCGTGCGGTCGGGTTCCAGGACGATTCCTTACCGATGATCCAGTTCGCTGCATCCCACTGGGCGCCTTCGCCCCAGCCGTACGCGGTGAACGCTTCCCGAACCTGATCGACGATCGGACCGGACCCCGGTGCGACATCGAACGATCCGCCGGACACGCCGCCCTTCTGGTCGGCCTGCCCGAGAATCCAGTCACGCACCGAGGTGCGGAACTTGTCGAACGCGAGCTTCGGTAGCTGCCCGATCTGCGAATCCCCGAACGACGGGATCGCGTTGCCGATCGGGTCCATCACGCCGTCGAACAAACGGGCCACAACCGACCGGAGCGACTGCATCGCCGACGACGCGGCACCCTTGATGCGATCCCAGATCGACGGGTCCATCTGTCCTGCGATCGACGGGTCGAGAGCGAACGGGGCAGCGACGTGCACGTGGTTACGGTGCGCCGCCATCGTGTCCGCCCCGTAGAACCCGAACCCGTCGCCGACGTTCGATCCGTCCTTGACGTTGTTCCCGAACGGGGAGTGGATCAGCTCGAGCAGGCTGCCACCGTAGTTCTCGTAGAACCATTGGGCTGCAGCCTGCATGCCGGGCGTCGAGTCGGTGCCGTCAGAGAAGTCGACGGCCTTTCCGGCACCGTGGTGGTCGTTGCTGTTGCGGTAGGTGGAGGTGATCGTCATGCCGGGGAAGTGCTGATTGACCAGCCCGACGATCGACTCGACGATGCCGCCGTTGGCGAATGCGCCCATGAACTTCTTGACGCCCTGCACACCACCCATGCGGGCAGCCGCGTTGGCACCGTCCACGTAGTCGGAACCCATCGCCTTCGTCCACTCCGGACGCATCACAGCTTCACCGCCGCCGACGGCGATCAGGCCGGTGTCGCGCCCGGGCGTGTAGCCGGGGATAACACCACCTGATGCGTAGGCGCCGAGCAATCCGAGATCGACCGGCGCGAGCTCCTCGAGATTAAGGAACCCTGCGACCTTGTTCCAGGCCTCACGGATACCGTTGTTGTAGACGGTCTCCACCACGAACCGCACCGGCGCGGCGACGATCGACTTGATGCGATCCCACACCTGACCGATGAACCCGACCGCAGTCTCGAACGACGACTGCAGTGTCGAGAGCCCGGACTTGAACGACTCCCACACCGGAGAGACGACGTTGTCCCACACCCATTTGATGCCAGCACCGAGTGCGTCCCAGACCGGTTTGATGACGTTGTTCCACGCCCAGGAAAACGCGTCCTGCACCAGCACGAGACCGGCCTTCAAGGATTCCCACACCGGGGAGACGACACTGTTCCATACCCAGGAAATACCTGCGCCCAGCGCATCCCACGTCGGTTTGATGACGTTGTTCCATGCCCACGAGAACGCGTCCTGCACAAGGACCAAACCGGCCTTGAGTGCATCCCATGTAGGCGAGATCACCGAGTTCCACACCCACGAGATCGCCGCGCCGAGGGCATCCCATACCGGCTTGATCACTGATTCGTATGCCCACCGGAACGCGTCACCGAGCAGGCCGAGACCTGCCTTCATCATTTCCCAGTACGGCGAGATAACCGAGTCCCACGCCCACGTCACAGCTGCGGAGATCGCATCCCACGCAAGCATGAACGGCACGACCAGCGCAGTGGAAATCACCGCCATCAGCACGCGAGCTGCAGTGCTGATGAAGTTGAACACCGGTGAGATCACCGACGTCCACAGCCAGTTCGCCTTGTCGCCCAACCAGCCGACCGCAGTCGTGATCCCATTGAATGCCGGAACGAGCGCCGAGTTCCACAGCCAGACAGCCTTGTCGCCGACCCACTGGAACGCGCCGACGATCCAATCGATGGTCGGCTTGAGCACGTTGTCCCACGCGGCCGAGGCAGCGTTCTTGATGCCCTCCCAGGCGCCCTGCACGATATTCCGGAACGTCTCAGACTTCTGATACGCGAGCACCAGCGCAGCGCCGAGAGCGACAACACCGGCGATGATGAGCCCCACAGGGTTCGCCTTCATCGCAATGTTCATCGCCCACTGCGCCGCAGTACCCGCCTGCGTCACCGCGGTCCACGCCGCCTGCGCGATCGTGATCGTCTTCGTCACCGCCGCGTACGTCGCGATACCCGCGACGACAGGGGCCAGCACCAGACCGACAGTCTTGAGCGTGTCAGCGTTGCGCATCAGGAACGACGCCATCGTGTTCAATCCATCGAGCAACTCGCCGGTGATCTGACGTTTGAACGTCTCGAACGCCACACCCACACCAGAGTTCAGCGTGTTACCGGCCTCCTCAGCGGAGCCCGCGAATCCGGCCATGTTCTCGCCGGCGCCCGTGAGCCCTTCCAGGAACGCGGGGATCTGGTCGACCGAGAGATCCTCGAGCGGAGTCCCGAACAAGGCGATCGCGGTGTTCGCGCGTTCGGCTGGATCCTCCATGCCGAGCAACGCTTGAGCGGTCGACTGCAGCGCATCCTTCGCGCCTTCGCCGCCCGCTGCGATCTGTGTTGCCATCTGGGTCGCGTCGAGACCGAGGGCCTTGAACGCATCAGTCGACGCAGTCGACATATCGGAACCGCGGATCGTGAATTCCTTCAGCGCATCACCGGTCTTGTCGAGCGCAAACTTGCCCTGCTCCGCGGCCGAGACGAGCAGTGAGAACGACTCCTCGCCGTTCAACCCGAGTGCACGGAAGTTGGTTCCATACTCCTGCAGGATCTCCGGCAACTCCTCACGCATCGCCGCGGGGACACGCTGGAACGACGCGGTCATCAGGTCGAACGCCTCGGTCGAATCCTTCGCCAGCCCATTCGTCACGAGCAGGGACGCGGTCTGGATTGAAGTTCCGACATCCTGGTCGAAGATCGTGGAGAAGTTGAGGGCGCTCTGGGAGATCTCCTCCATCGACTTTTCGCCCTCGAACCCGGCTGTGGTGAATGCCGACGCGACCATGCCGATCGTGTCGGCGGCCTCCTCCATCGACTCACCGAACCCGGCACGGTACAGGGTGCCCGCCTTCACTCCATACTCGGCAGCGAGGTCACCGGTCGCCCCCATCTGGGCGGCAAGCTTGTTGGTGATCTGCTGGTTCTCGATGCCCTGCATCCCCAGCTCGATCGCCGAACCGATACCGACGACCGCGGTCGCGAGGCCGGCCACCTTCCCCGCGGCACCGGACGCAGCCTCCCCGAAGCGACCGAACCCACCCGCCGCCTGATCGGTGGACTCGTCGACGTCGTCGGTCGAGTTCGCCAGATCGGACTGCGCGCGAGACAGATCGTCGACGGACTGTTCACGCCGACGTGTTGCCTGCTCTGCGTCACGCTGAGCCTGCCGCAGGTTCTCCTCGGCACGGATCAGTTGGGATGCTGTCGCGTCTCCGCGAGCTCGCGTTTCGTTGAGTTCCGCCTCTGCGACGCGCGCGCGTCCGGCTGCATCAGCCTCATCTTCGCGGGCCTGCTTCATTCGCTGCGATGCTTGCCGGACCTTACCCTCGGCGCCCTGGACACCGCTGGCTATGTTGTTGCCGACCTGGACGCCGAGCTGCTGCGACTGATTCAGCAGCGGCCGCATCATCTGCTGGAGATTGCCCTGCAGTCCCTGGAGTACAGGGATCACCTGAAGTGACGCGTATCCAACTACCTCAGTCACGGGCTACCCCTCTTCTGTTGAGATTTCCGCATTGCGCGCCATTGCTCGGCGGCGCTTCTCTGCGATCCGCTTGCGTCTGATCTGTGCGCGCCGCGGCGTCTCACGGCGATCGACGCCCTTCTTCGGCTTCGGCCGAGCGGGATGCGGCTTGCCGGACATCACATGAATCAGATCGGCCAGGAGGAACTGTTCGTCATCCCAACGTGGGCGGCCGTCGTTGTACTGCTTGACGATTCGGGAGTCACCCGGAAGGTCTTGGATGTACACCCAAATCTCACGGAGTGTGAGCTTCCGGGTGCCATCGAGGTCGAATCTCCACCGGTCCGAGTAGCGGACCCCGTAGACGCGGCGTAGGTCCGCCTCTACGAGGTCTGCGTGCTCGTCGAGAAGCCGGTAGAGGCTGGTCAGTTTCCCGTCGTACCGAACCCGAACTCTTCGGCGATCTTGTCGCTGAACACGTTGAAGTCACGACGGGTGGGGTTCGTCGACAGGTACATCCCCCACTGGCGCGGGCCGAGCAGATGCTCGATCGCGTCGATGCCGAGGTTCTTCGAGAACGCCTGGATCGCGAGAAGAGGCCAGTCGTCCTGGTCGGCGATGATCTCGAAGGTGCGGCCGGCATGCTCGATGCTGATGAACTCGGCTGCTTCGGCTTCACGCTGCGCGGGCGACTTGTGGTCCTGCGGCTCCGGTGCGTTGTCCATCGCCGGTGCGTTCGTCTTGCGGGTGCGGGGAGTAGTCATGGTGTGCGGGTTCCTTCCGGGGTGCATGCGGGTTACTTGAGGGGGGAGTCAGGGGCGCGGCGAACCCGCACGGCAATACCGCGCCCCTGACGTTTCATTCCTCCGGTGCTTCGGCCGTCACTACTTCGGCCGTCTCCACCTCGGGGGAATCTGTGTGATTCACCCGGCGCGCCACCTTCGATTTCACGAGGTGTTCTGCCGAGTTGTCGTCGTACCAACGGCGTTCCCCCTTGGAGAATCGGCCGTGGTCCTTCGTGAACTGGACCTCGATCACGGCGTCACCGCGGACGCCTGCCGATCGAACACCTCGATGTCGCCACCGACCGGCTTGCCGAAGATGTTCGCGGTGATCTCGGCGCGGGTGATGTCCGACTCGTTGCGGTTGTTCGCCGGCACCGTCAGACGCGACGGCAGGACCGTGAACAAGCGCTCCACGTTGCCGAGATCGGAGGTGGTCTCGAAACCGAGCCACGCATTCACGGGCTTCGGCATCATCAGCTTCGTCGCCGTCGAACCGGGCCACACGACCGCGCGGGTGGCGTCGTTGTCCTCGAGCGCGGACAGCGTTCGGTTCAGCTTGAAGTTCCGGGTGCCGATCTTGATCAGGCCGATACCCCAACCGAAGTGCTCGGTCTCATCGAACGAGCGTTCCTCGCCGAAACCGGCCTCTCCGTCGAGGATGCCGAACTCACCCCAGCCTGTGAGGAAGTCGGTTTCCGTGACCGCCTCGTCAGCAGTCAGCGGAAGTGTCGGACGGGCGGCGGCGAGAGACAGCCACACGCGGGCGTCCTGCCAGATATTGACGTTCTCAGGCGAACGAGCCATGACGAAATCCCCTTCTCGGGTTGGATTGAAAGCTTCGAACTGTGCGGGTTCGATGGCCCACCCCGAGAAGGGGCGGATAGATGGATTCAGACAACAACGGTGCGGGACTTGACCGCCACCGTGAACGACGCCATGACGCCGCCGTTGTCGTCGCGAGCATCAAGGATCGAGGAAGGGTCCCGGACGTGAGCCACGTCCGGGACGTCCAGCGACATCAGCAGGCCGACACATAATGCCGCCAGCTCACGCGCATCCGTACGACCCGATGCCCACACCGTGACGCGGATGCGTGGTTCGGTGAGGATCGGCCACTCCGACGGTCCGCCGTCGTCGAACACGACCACAGCGGGTGGACTCTTCGTCGACCAGGACGACGGCAAAGCGAGCGCGACCGACGGCGCCAACGAGGTGCGGCCGGGAATCTCCTGTTTCAGGAAGTCCCGGACAGCCGACGCTGTATCGTCCGGAACCCGGATCGGCCCCGTCACGGCTTCTGCCTGACCTGCAGTCCGCGCTGTGCCGCGGCACGAGTGAGTGCACCGGACTTCGCCTGCCGCGCCGCCGGAACCTTCACCGACGCAGCAGACCGGTCCGTCGTGTACTCGTCGACCTTCACGCCCTTCGACGAGCCGCCCGCCGCCTGCCCGAGCGCGCGAGCCTCACGGTTCGTCATCTCACGGAACTCAGCAGACTTCAACAGCTTCGCGATACCCGCATGATTCAGGCGAACCCGACCGGGCCGCGGAGGAGTAGCCATACCGATCACCCCACTCTCGAGGTTGCAACGACTTCCATGCCGCCGAATGTGGGATCCCACTGCGGCTTCCACACGCGCACGCGCGCCCGGAACGTGCGTCCACGGATCACGAGTTCGTCGCCGTCGACGACATCCGCCCCGTGTTCGAGGAACACCGTGAACTCCACCTGTTCCCCGTCACGCCCGACAGCGTCCACTTCGTTCGTGGCGCCAGGAGCGATCGCTATCGGGGTGAGGGTGAGTTCGGGTGTGTCAACGACGATCGGGTCGCCGTTTTCATCCCAGCCGCCACCTGTGCGAAGGCGAGTGATGGTTTCCATCACTCCTCCCACAGCGGCTCGCCACCGGTGAGCCACGCTCCGCATGAGCAGTACGTGGCACCAAAGTTCAACGAGCAGATGTCGGCGTGAACGATCCCGCCGCCGGGAATCGTGTCGACCGCGAACGCGCCCGACTTGAGGCTGCACAGTTTCTGCAGTTGCTCGATCTCCGATGGCCAGAACAGCGACTTTCGTGGGTTCGATGTGTCTACGGTCTGCGAGAACGGGCCCGCAGCCTGTGACACGATCGCGCCGGTGCCGGATTCGTTCCAGCGGAGGACTGCGCCGCGGAGGATTGCCTTCGCGGCTCCTGGATTCTCGAATGCTGGATCGAGGATGCACGGTGCGATCACTGCTGCGAGCGCGAGTGCATCCTCGATCATGGCTTCAGCCTTGGCTTCGTCGATGTTCGGGGCGAAGGGAAGGAGGTCGTCGACCGTGATCGTGACAGCGGCCATGGGTCACCTCCTACTCCTCGTCGGGATCAGCGACCTTCTTGCGTGTCGTCCTGCGGGCGGGCTTCGCGTCGGCGGGCTCCCAGTCGCGGCTCAACTTCTCCGCGAGAGCGTCGTCGACGGTCACCACCGCGCCCGTGACCTTGTTCTTCAGACGAGGCATATCAGGCCGCCGCATCCTCGATCACGGCGAAGCGGTCAGCGAAGACGTACCAGCCGTAGACGATTTCCAGGCGCAGCGCGATCTGGTTGCTGCGCTTAAGGTCGCCCTGGCCGTCGGGGTCACCGAAGCGGATGACCTCGAGTGGAATGTCGCGCTGCACACCCCAGCGGATACCGGCGGCGAAGTCGCCGACGATCGCCTTGATGTTGTTGTCGGCCGCTTCCGGCTGCGCCGAGACGGTGTTCGACACCGACGCGTTGATGCCCTGGAAGTTGCTGATGCTCGTACCGAAGCCGAGATCGGGGAACTTCTTGCGTCCGTCCGTGTACCGGGCGGTCGCAAGGGTCCACGCGTACGACGGATCGAGCGCCATACCGTTCACGGACTTCTGGTCGGCGAGCAGGAGACCGACCGCGGTCTCGACGTCGATGTCGGCGCCGGCCGTTCCGATCTCCACGCGCTTCGTGGTGGAGTTCAGGTAGTTGGTCCACCCGGTGATCGCGGTACCGGTGAGCGGATTGATCCGGTAGTACAGGCCCAGATCCAGCGCGCGCGACAGTGCTACCGAGCCCGCGTTCGCGAGTTCGCTGAGGACACCGAGCTGGTAGTCCTCATCAGCCCACTGCACTTCCTCGTTGAATCGCATCGTGACCTGAGCCTTCTTCGGCGTGGCGGTCACGAACCCGAACGAACCGGTCGTGTGCGACTTCTGCGCACCCTCACCGACGAACTCTGCCTTCGGGCTGTCGTTGAACGTGATGATGTCGGTGTTGCCGAAACGCATCGGGGTGCGACCCGACAACGCTGCGACAGTGGAACCGGTGACGGTGTCCTTGACGAGACCGTCAGCGATGTTACGGGGGAGGTTCTTCAGATCTCCTGAACCGAACGTTGCCATGCTGCTTCCCTCCTGGGGGAGTTACTCGCCGCCGAACAGTCCGCGCACGAATTCGCGCTCGTCTGTTTCGGGGCCAGAATTCGGATTGTTGCCCTCACGGGGCACGTGGTTTTTCTTCTGCCGCTTGCCCGACGATTCGACGAGCCGAGTGACCTGCTTGAGCAGGATCTCCGGGTCGTTCGCCGTCAGGAACAGTTCGGCGTCGTCGGCGTCGATATTGTGGAGCGCCACGAGATGAGCCTTCAGTGCGTCCGACACCTTCGCCGGTACACTCGCCGCCTCCGATTCCGCCTTCGCGATACGGTCGGCGGCCTTTTCGGCTTCCGACTTCTGCGCTTCCTCGAGTTCGTCGAGGCGCGACGCCTTCGACTTCAACTCCTTGATCGTCGCCTTCTGCGCCGCCAGAGTCTTCACCAGAGGGTGATCGGAAGGAAGGTCCTGTGACTCCGGCTGCTGCGACTGCTGTTCTGTTCCCTCAGCGCCCGTTTCGGTTGCCTCGGCGTTCTGCTCGGACATGCGGATCCCCCGTTTCGGGTAGGCCCCAACCGTTTCGGCCAGGGAGGTCTATTGGGTTTCGAGCTGCCGCCAAGCGGCCATGATGTCCTTCACGTTCCCTGCGCCAGCCCCGGGCACGGCGCGTGAGGCGTCGATGTACTCCTGCTCGAATCGGAGAACATGATCGGGTGGGTTGTATTCGCGCCCCGGGCGGACCGGGACGACGCGGCAATCGCAGTTGTCGTGGTATGACTTCCCGAGCGCCCGCGACCCACGTGGCCGTGTGCCCTTCGCGATGAACCGTCCCGACGATCGGGTCTCACCGCGCGCGCGGGCACGACGATCCGACGCAGACATCTCCTTGCCGCGGCCAACCACCGATCCGGCGGCTGCCTTCGACGAGTAGTAGGTTCCGGTCGTGACCGCGCGGGTGGATAGCATCTTGCAGAACGGGCACGACGAAGGCCCCGCCTCACGCACCCACCGTGCACCACCCTCCGACTCCGCGTTCTGCGTCATCGTCTCTCGGTCCGCGTCCCACACACCCTTCTGCAGCGCACCTGTCAGCTTCGCGAGAGCCGCCTCCTGATCGTCGAGACCGAGCCCGGACCCGAGAGCCCACGCCGCGTTCTCGCGGTACACAGCAAGCGCCGGCAGTGCCGCAGGGGTGGCAGTGAAGTCCAGCTCCGGTGCCTGCTCCTCGTACCACACCGCCGACATCTCAGCGGCGATCGTCGCGTACTGCGCCGCGATCTCCGGGTACAGATCGAGAACGAACGCGAACGGATCGTCCTCGAGAAGAGCCAACTCCCACAATGCGGCCAAGTCGACGCCGGCGAGCCGCGCCAGCTCCTGCATCAGCTGGTACTGCTCACTCGGCGACGTCATCGTTCACCGCCTCGGGGGCGACCACCTCACCCTGAGGTGGAGCCGTCGCCGGTGCGACCTGCTGGGCGCGCTGCGCTACCAACGCGGACGCCAACTGAGACACGCCCGAGCGACGCTTCTCAGCCATCGCCCGCTTGATCTGAACCTCATCCAGGCCCAGCAGTTCGAGTCCGACCTCAGTCTCGGCGAGCCACGGCACGGTGCCGAGCTGCTTCGACCCGGCATCCGCCTGCGCGGCCCGCGACATGTAGCGCGGATTGCGCCACTTCGTCGTCAACGTCCGCCACTCATCCGGAACCTCATCGAGTTCGTTCGCGATCGCCAGCGCGCGCATCATCGTGCGCCGCACCGCAGGCGACCAATCGTCGGTAGCGCCCTCGGCTTCCGCGACGAGACGGTCCTTCGCGTTGTCTGATCCGTCGATCGTCGTCGTGTTCGTCTCGGCCTGCACACCGAGCGCGGTCACTGGAAGATGTGCCTCTCCGGCGAACAGATTCGCCCACTGCTTCAGCATGTCGATCCCTGGCGCCGGGGACTGTGCAGCGAACTGCTGTACCTGCGCGCGCGGGTTATCCGCCTCGTCGTCGTCCGGGATGCCCTTGATGCGGCCGAGCATCACCTGCCATGACGCCTTCTGTGAACCGTCAGCGTTCTTGAATATCGACTCATCTGCGCCGAGCATCCACAGTTCAGGGAAGGAGTACACGTCCGCGTGACCCTCAAGTCGGATCACCGACCGGACCGCAAGGTCCTGCAGCGACATCAGTGGTCGGGAGATTCGGGATGATCCGAACTCGCGGCCGACCCTATACTTGTAGACCAGGGCCTCTGCGGGTACACCCCACGAATGCTCCTGCAGATCCACTGACCACTTGCCAGCATCACGTTCTGCCGTGATCGTCTTGCCATCCAGGTAGAGAGCCAGGGACGACGGGTGCCCCTCCGCGTCGCGATCTGTGATCGACAGGAGGTTGTCCAGGCGCCGTCTGCGACGGTTCCAATCTCCCGTGGCCGACAACGCGTCCTTCACGTGAATCAGTGACCCCGGCTCGTTACCCACGCCATCGGTGTTCACAAGGAACGAGACGCCGTGAATCAGAGAGGACACAGCAGCGGAGTTCATCTCCGCTCCGAAGAAGTTGTCCTCCCATACCTCTTTCACACCCAGCGAATCGAGGTCGCCGTCCGGCCACACAAAGCCATCGAGGTTGCAGATCCGTGCGAGATCGTCGACAGCCTTCGCTGTCCAGCCGAGAGTGATCCCGAGCCGGTAGTACGTTGGAGGTATCACCGACGTGATCTGCCGCGCCATCCGCTTACCGTCGTAGTACGTGGCACGCAGACGATTCCGTGGGCTCTTCCTCGCGAGCTCATCGAGGAGATGGTTCAGAAGATCGTTCTCGTCGTCTTCGACATCGGGGAGGTAGATCTTCCGCTCGGTCATATCACCACCGCCTCCCTACCTCGACTCGACCGCGAAACGCGACCCGCACTCGAACGACCAGACCGGCCAGCACTCGGAACCTTCTTCGTCACCGTCGCCGCCAACAACGCGAACGTCATGCTCACAATCGGGGAGATGTTCAACGTCTCATCGCTCAAATCCCAACCCCAACCACCAGCAGTACCGATACCGACGCGACGCGCAACAACCATCGCGTCAAACACCGCGCCTTGATTTCCGTGAGTCAACGTCCCCGCCTTGCTGCGGTTCATCAGCAACCCACACGCCTTCGCCATGTCACCGCGCGTGGCCTGATTGACCATCACCTTCCGCGCACGCAACTGGGGGATCAGCGCGGCCGCCGGAGAAGTCCCGTACACCATCACCGGAGTACGACGTCGTGTACGTCCCGCGATCCACGACAGTGCAGCCTGAGAATCGACACCAGCCCACACCTCCTCGACATGCGCGGACTCACCCTCGATCCAGCAGGCGTGCACCGAGATCTCACCATCGGCGGACATGTCCACCGCCAGCGCGTGCGGCCGCACCCCATCCTCCGGTCCGACATCGGACATTGCGTCCCACTGCGCACGACCGAACGCAGCCTTGTGCCGCAACGACTCATCCCACACACCCAACGCTTCGCGGCGGAACGAGTCATCGGACAGGTTCTTCTTCATGCGCAGCATCGCCCGCTCCGAAGTGCGGTGCGGGAAACTCGGGTTCGCCTTACGCCACTGCTCCCGATCGTTCAGATCACCACCGCGATCGGCCGAGAGTTCGATGTACAGCGTCTCGTCCGTCTCGCCGTCCAAGGCCTCTTGCCGCGCGAGGGTGAACACCTCACCCGGATCCTTCGGCCGCGGCGGCGTGCCCGTCAGAATCGTCAGCGGATTTTCAGCGACGTTCTGTGCTGCGATCATGTCCTCGAGTGCGGACTCCGTCAGGATCTGCGCCTCGTCGAAAACGAGGATGTCGACCTTCGTGAAACCACGACCGAAACCCTGCTCGCGTGCACCGAAAAGGATCCGCGAGCCGTTCGCAAACTGGATCGCCTCATCGCCACGCGCACGCACCACGTTCGAGATGTGCGGAGCCACCCGAGGCTGTGCCGCCATCCCCGACATCGACCCGAACGTTTCCTTCGCCGTCTTCACCCGGTGCGCCGTCCAGATCACCGTGAGGTTCGGGAACAGCAGGCACAGTGCGAACACGATCGCACCGAACAGGTACGTCTTTCCGACCTGACGCGGGATAGACACGAGGATCTGATCAGCGGCGTACAGGCCGTCCTTACGTTTCGCCAGGATCAGGCGGCCCGCGCCGTCCTGCCAACCGTCGAATCCCCAACCGAGCCGGGAGCACGTATCGCGCACTGCCGGCCACCCGGTCGACGTGATCTTCTTCGGCGAAATCACATGCCGGGCAACGTCAGATAGCCGAGGAGTCCCACTCTTCGTCGTCACTGTTCGCCACCACCGACTTCTCCTCGCTCTCCGCGAGGTCGATCGCCGCGATCTCATCCGCGATGTCCTGCAACCTGCGTGTCAGTGCCGCCAGATCACGCGGGGGAGTGTCGAGGTTCTCCACGCTCTTCGCCACCCGATCCCGCAGAGCAACGAGCAGTTCACGATGAGTGCCGTTCGCTGCAGCTTGGGATACCGACTTCTTGCGCGGCGGCCGGGCCGGCGTCTCGTTCGGGGCGACCGCGCGGAGGCGTTTCGCTGCCATGAGGCCTCCTCTCGCGGGGGTGGTGGGGGTGGGGGGAAACGTCGGAGGGGGCGGCTGCGTATGCCGGAGGTGGCAAGTCCGCCACCCCCAGGGTCACCTCCCCCTGGGGTCACCAGGTTCGGGCGGTGACGTAGGTGCGGGGCGCGGCGGCAGCGGCCAGTTCCTCGTGGAGCTTGGCGCCTTTGGACTCGTTGCAGGAGCGGTGCGCGGCCTGGATGTTGTCGAGGCTGTCTTCGCCGCCTCGTGCGATGGGGATGATGTGGTCGACGACGTAGGCCATGGGGTTGCGGTAGTGGAGGCTGTAGTCGATCGGTTGGTTGCAGAGTGCGCATGGGGGTTTGGTGCGGCGTAGGTAGCTGCGGTGTTTGTCTCGGGTGGTGGTGTTGCGGGTTGGTCGTGTCACTGGTCGAGTCCGAGGTTTTTCTCGTGTCGGTCAGCGTTTTTGTGTCGTCGTTTGTCCATGCGCGTGTCGTGGTCTGTGCATCCGTTGGCGCGGTCGAGTTCGCGGTCGATGGCTCGTTCGATGATGGTGATGCGTGGGTCGTCGCCTGCGAAGCGTGCGGTGCGGAGTTGGTTTCGGAGGTCGCGGAGGCGGGCTTCGATGCTGGGGTGCAGCATGGTTTTACCTCCGGATGTTGAGTGTGTGGAGGATCCAGGTGAGCCATGGTTTGAGCGCCAATGGTTTCTCCTGTGGAGGTAGGTCGGGCTGCGGCCGCGCGGTCGCTGGGGGGAAGCGGGATCGCGTGGCCGCCCCACTGGGCCGGCAGTCATGGTCGGCTTTGGTGGGTGCCCGATGTACACGAAACGCGACCGTCCGGGGGGTGGACAGTCGCGCTCCGCGTGAGCATATCAAACGGGTGGCTCAGTGCAGGTCACGCACACTCCCCCGGAATCACGCTCATTCACGCTGCATCACGTCTATTCGCGAGATACGCCAGGGCTGACGGTAGCGAGTAGTAGCCGGACGCGATGGTGGTGATGTGGCCGCGTGAGATCCAGTTGTCGAGGTCTTTGCGTGTGACTCGCCTCTTGGTTCGTTCGTAGATCATGATCCGCAGTTCAGTCTTGGTGAGGCCGACCGCTTCGAGGCTCTCGTCTTCGGGTCGTTCGATGGTTTTCTCGCGTGGCCGGTCGACGGATCGTCGTGCGACTCCGATGGCGTAGCGGATTTCGCTGGGTGCTTCTTGGGCGCCTTCGGTGAGGGCGAGGGCGAGGTGCCAGCGGTGGAGCCAGCGGGCGTGGTGGAGGGTGTCGTTGCGGTGGGGTGGTTCGAGGTGTCGTTGTTCGCAGACGGCGCGTACCCATGAGTGGAGGGTGTTGTGGAGGAGGTCTGCGGCGTCGGACGCTTCGGGTGAGAACGGTAGGGGTTGTTCGTCTGTGCCGGTGCGGACTCGGGGCCCGCCGGTGCTGATGCGGTCTTGCTTGGTCAGCGTGATGGCGAGGTCTTCGCAGAGGCTGGGGATTTGTTCGAGGAGTTGCAGCAGCGCGGGGTGGTCGTGTTTGGGGATGTAGAACCCGTCCGAGTCGGTCATGGTCGCCTCCCGAATGCCATGCCGATCGAGATGACTGCGGGCCACGGGATGATCCATCCAAGGGCGACGAACCAGCCGTCGGCGCTGCCGGTTAGTCCGTATGCGGCGCATCCGTATGTGAAGTAGGCGGCGAGTAGTGCCCATGCGGTGAGGTGGAATAGCTTCATGGTCGTTCCTCGTCGTCGGTGTCGTGTGTGGTGGTGAGTTTGTCGGCGATGTCGATGAGCCGGAGTTCCTGCCAGTCGGGGTTGGCGGTGTGCATGCCGTGGATGGCGTCGCGGCGGTCGACGTAGCTTTCGCCGCTGTCGGACACGATTCGGCCGTTCGATGCCTTGCGGTTCCAGCGCCACTCCCCAGCGCGATCGCGATAGAGGGTGAGTGTGTGCTTATGCGGTGCGGTCATGGTGGTCCTCCTCGACGATCCGGTTCAGTGCGTTCGTGAGACCGTGCATCGCGTCCCCGACCTTGGCGAAATGCTTTCGGGTGAGGTCGAGGCCGGTCCGGAATCGGTCGAGGGTCACCTGGAATCCGACGTCCGGCAGCCCGAGGAACCGCCACTGCTCGTCGTAGCTCATGGCGTCCCAGTCGATGCCCCAGTAGTGGCCGCATCGGCATTCGTGGCCGCCGTGGTGGTTGGGTTGGTGGTAGCAGAGGCACCGGTGCGCGGGTGCGCCATCGATCGTCGCCGGGCAGTAGTCGTGGGTCATGGTGTTCTCCCGAGTTCGTGGTAGTTGGGGTCCGCACGAAACAGTGCGATCGTCATACGGGTTTCCTTCGGCAGAACCGACAGGTCCGGCGACTCACAGCTCCAATCCGCCTGCTGTTCGAGCCATCCGAGGAACGTGCGGACCTTGTCGAGATCGACCGCGCGAGGTTCACCGGGGTACTCGACCGGATCTTCCTGGTGCACAAACATCACAGACTTGTTCGACGGAAGGTGCTGGATGTCCCAGTGGTCCGAGCTGAGCGTGAAGTCCCCTGTGTCCTCGTTGTGGAGGATCGCGGGGTGGATGGCGAAGTGCTCGCCTACCTTCTCGGCAGTGACGGTGACATCGCGGACGTTGAGCTGGATGAGGGTCATTCGTTGCTCCCGAGGTGTGTGAGTGCTTGGCCGGCGTAGTCGGTGAGCATCGCCGCGGCCGTCAACCAGCCAGCAGCGCAGAACACGACGAGGCCGAGGACACGGAACGTGGGCTTCACGCCGCGCCTTCTTCCGTGAGGTACTGCTCGGCTGCGGTGTCGAGATCGGTGACGTCGTCGGCTGTGGCGTGAAGTCGCCCGAGCTGGTCGAGCTTGCCGGGCCGGTACCCGGACCAGTGCATGTCACCGGCGGTCACGACGGGCACGGCCTGGTAGCCGAGGAGTTTCACTTCGTCGGCGGCTGCAGGGTCCTGGTCGACGTAGCGGGTCACGTACGGGGTGCTCTGGCGGTCGAGGTGGCGTGCGGTGGCCTTGCACTGCTGGCAGCCGGACGTCTTGGCGTAGAGGGTGATCTGGGTGGGGTTCACTGTGGGTCTCCTGGTCGTCGTCCGGTGATCAGTGCGATGAGGTCGTCGAGGGTCATGAACACGACCTGGTTTCCGGGGTGGGTGGTGCCGCGGCGTTTCGCTGCGACGAGGGCGATGTCGGCATGGTCGTTGTGGCGGGCGGTTTCGGTTTCGCCGAGCCAGGTGCCGACTTCGAAGCGGCCGCCATAGTTTTTGCATTCGACGACGGTGCGCAACCCGTGGACTTTGAGTCCGGTGAGATCACCGCGGTCGTTGATGCCGTTGAGGCGGCGACGTTCGATGCGGTCGTCGATGTGGGTGGCGAGGTAGTCGGCGATGTCGGATTCGAAGCGTTGGCCGGCGGCCTTCGCGGACTTGCGGGTGCGGGTCATTTCAGCCCCTTGAACCAGTAGCCGCCGACGATCGCCTTACGTGGGTCCGCGGTGAGGTGGCGGCGCTCGATCATGCGGCGCCGGAACTCGGTGTCCTGTTCGTCGGTGAGCCGGAACGGTGTTGAGCGGCCGAGCGCGACTCGGCGGGCGAAGCGGTGCGCGTCGGGGGGCGCGATACCCATCTCCTGGAGGATGTGGTTCGCCTCTTCCATGAGCGCGCGGCGATCCTCGGGGAGTGAGTGCAGCTGCTCGAAGTACGCCTCTTTCGCGTGGCGCACGATCGACCCGGGCAGCGGCTTGTATCCGTCGTCGCCTGCTTTGAGGTAGGCGCGGGCTACACCGGCCTCCAGGTCCTCGCAGGCGAGTCCGGACTCGGCGAAGACTTCCGCCCATGCGTGGATGATCGCTTCGCCGCCCTGAGGGAACCAGGGGTCGTTTCCGGCGCACTTGGCGAGAACCTTCCCTGCGGTGTCGATGTAGTAGTCGGTCGTCACATCAGCTCCCGTAGTTCGTTGGTGTTTCGGTTGGCGTTGATTCGTTGTGCGGTGCCGAGGAAGCCGTGGACTTTGGCGTCCTGCTTGGTCATTCCGTTGGGTTCTGAGTTCCGGCCGGGGAGTGGTTCATCGAGCCAGCCGTCTCCGTTGAGCCAGCCCTCCGCGTATTTGGTGAATCGGTCGACGCGGTTCGGGTCTTGGGCGTATCGGATGGCGCCGTCGATGAGTGTTTCGTTGCTGACTCTTCGCACGGCTCGTTTCCATGCTGTGAGTGCTTTTCGCTTCCCGGCCTTGCGTGGGTATTCGTGCCAGAACTCTTCGAAGGTGTCGGGGTAGTCGGTGGGGTCGGGCTGCTCGGATTCGGTGTCGCTCGACGGCGGAGCCGGTGAGCAAATCTCTTCTTCCCCGGTTCCCCTGTTCCCCTGTTCCCCTATTACAGAACCGGAAGTTCCGGCGGCACCAGCGGAATTTCCGCGACTATCCGCGGAAATTCCGCGGGTCTCCGCGAGAGCGTCACCAGCGGACGTCTTCATGGGTGGCGTGTTGAACGAATTACCGCTGGTCACGTCGTAGATTTCACCCTCGGCTGGGAGTGGGTATTTCGACGTGGGGCGGAAATCTTTCGACTGGTGGCGCTTGAAGTTGGGGATCTCGTAGTAGGGGCGTCCGGATACCCGGTAGAACACCACTCCGTAGGCTTCCGAAACCTCTCCGCAGACCTCCGCGAAGCTCCGCCAAGTTCCGGCGGCATCCGCGGAATTTCCGCGACTCTTCCGCGGAAGCTCCGCAACATCGTCATTCGGGAAAACGAACGCCTCCAATTCCTTCATGTTTGCGGTGCCATGACCGGAGTCGTCAGCCCAGTTCCACATGGCCATGAATGTGAGTCGCACCGCCAGATCGGCCTGCGCAGTGCTCGGCGAATCCCAGAACTCAGGCTTGAGTGTCCGAATTCTTGCCATTACTTCACCGCACCCTTCCTGCATTCCCGGCACCATCGGGATCCGGGTGCCGCCGGTTCGCCACACACGCGGCATGCGCGTACCGGCGGCTTGTGGGGGTTGGTGGCGCGCACGATCGCGGCTGCGACCGGGACCGTGCGCACCACCGATGGGTCGGATGTCATGCCGCGTCGTCACCGTCAGGCGACTCGAGGAACGCAATCAGCTGCCCGGCCTGCTCCGCGGTCACATCCGCGGCGGACTTGATGCCCGCACCGAACTGACCCTGCAGGTAGTCCAGCTTCGCGGCCTTCGTTTTCACGCCTTCGGCGTCGAGGAGCTCGGCGATACGCACCTGCTGGTCACGTGTCGCCTTCTCCGGTTCTGCCGTCTTCTTGTCGGGTTCGTCCTGGACAGGTTCGGGGGTGGGTGCCGGGGCGAGCGCAGCCTTCAGGCCGGCGACACCCCGGCGCGGTGGTCGAACCTGCTCGGAGATCACACGGACGGGCTGCTCCAGCTCCAAGTCCTCCACCGAGTGCGCCATACCGAGGAGCACTTCGGGAGCGAGCTTGCGGCACACCTCCGCCGCAGCCTTCGCGTAGAGCATCGCCTGGGGGTCGGTGTCGTACTTCTTGTTCGACGTATACCCGGCCTTCGTGGCCCGGGCGATGTCCCATGTCGAGGTCTCCGCGACGCCGGTACGGGGGTCGTCGCCGGAGACGGTCACCGAGTCGTCGGTGGAGTCCACGGTCCAGATGCGGTAGCCGTGCGACTTGAGGATCGCCACCATCGTGCGAGCGAAGATCGCCGGTGATCCGTGGACGGTGAAGATCTGCTGCATGGACTGGATCGGGGTCAGTCCGATCTCCGCGCCGTACAGGATGGCCGCGGCACCGTCTCCGGGCTTCCCCTTGAAACGCGCGGGGACCATGTCGGTGCCGCAGATGGCGTCGGCGAGTTGCTTGGCTGCGCTCATGGCCTGGGCGTGCTGCATGAGCTGTGCGACTGCGGAGTTCGATGCGGGGGTGGCTGCGAAACTGTCCCCGGCCTGGACTATGTCGTTCTCGGTGAGGGGCTGGATCTCGGTCATGCGTACTCCTCGATGAAGGTGGGTTTGCTGGCGTAGAGGGAGATGGAGTCGCCGCGGCCGTTGCGGCGGTCGGCGATCTTGTGGCCGCGGCACATTGCGAACTGGGCGTTGCCCATGGCGTCGAGCACCCGGGTTTTTAGGCCGCGCAACTCTTTGTCGAGGGTTTTCGACTGGGCGGTGGCGGTGAGGTATTCGACGGCCAGGACTTCGTCGAGTTCCACCTCGAGGTCACGTTCGATGTCCGGATGGAGACGGCGGACGCACTCGTACGTGGTGATCGTGTCGTCCAGATCTGGTGGTGTTCCGGCGCTGATCGACGCAACCCACAGGTAGACGATCTTCAGGATGTCGTCGGCGACCTCTGGGTCCCATTCGATCGGGTAGATGCGTGGTCGCCCGTATTCGGGCCAGAGCACGATGTCGGCCTGGTGGATGCCGGAGATGAGCATCTGCCAGATGACCTGCGCGGTGTAGTCGGCGGGTGCTTCTCCGGATCCGTCGTCGCCCCACTCTTCGAGCGATCGTGCCGACTTGATTTCGACGATCTTCCGGGCGCGGCCGCGTGATGCGCGTCGGTCGACGGTTGCCGCGTTGGGGAACGCGAGATCGTCGAGGTGGAACTGGACTTCGCCGGGGCTGAGTTTCCAGCCGGGGTTGCGGTACTTCCAGTACTCGCCGGCGGCGAGTTCGACGGCGTGCCCGTAGTCGAACATGTCCTGTGACTGGGTGGTGACGGGTGCTGGTTCGACTGCGCCGGCCATCTCGTGCCACAACGCGAATTGACTCTGCCAGCGGGAGATGCCGAGGATGGCGGGCACCTTCGATGCGGTGACCATCCGCTGCCATTCGGGTGAGCCGGGGACGATGGCGGGCATCTTCATTCGTCCCACCCCAGTTCGACTTCGTCGTCGACGAGGTAGCCGCGGATCTGGGATTTGAATTCGCGTCCGTCGATGCGGTCGTTGGCGCATCCGGCGGGTTTGCAGGCGGTGGTGCGGGTGCGGTGGCAGCCTTCGATGTCGCAGATCCAGGTGGGGCCTGGGCCGGTGAACGTCAGTGGGTGTGCGGTGGTGGTGACACCGAGTTCCGAGTCGAGGGCGATCTCGTACGCGCGGTCGTGGTCGATGGCGGTCACTTGCGCACCCCGATCGTGAAATCCCGTCCGTACTGGTAGGCGGGTCCGTCGGGGATCGTCTTTCCCCATTCGGCGCGGTCTTCGTCGCGCTTCGCGAGCACGGCGCGGACGACCGCCCGGTAACAATCCTTTGCCCTGTCGTCAGCACGAGCCCAATTGGTTCCGGACTTGAGGAACACGCCAGCCGCTCGGTACGCCTCCTCGGCGTAGTCGTCGATGCGCTTCTCGTCGGCCTGCTCGCGCTCGATCCGGTCGGCCTCACGGAGCAGCACCCCCGCAGCGGTCACGAGTCCGCAGTCGGTTAGGAGCGCCGCGTTCTGTCGCAGCGATTCGATGCGGTGATCAGTCATTCCACACCGTCCTCGATGACGATCTCGCCGGACTCAGCCAACTTGGTTCCGATGAAGCGCGGTGGCGTCTCGGTGATCAGAGTGAGCTTCACGAACCACAGCGGGTCGTTACCGCTCGGCGGCTCGACGGTCATCTGCTCTCTGGCGATGACACCCGGGAACTTGCGTCCGCCGATCGTGAGTCCATCGCGGGCGATGACGATTTCCTTGCCGAGTTCTTCTTCGATATTCATTCGATTACCTCCACTGGGAGTTCGAGATCGTCGATGGAGCACGGGGTTTCGCCGTGCCACAAACGACCCGGGGTGATGGTGGTGAGGAAGGTGCGTCCTGACTCGACCTCACGGAGTCGGATTCCGGCCTTGAAACGCCACAGGACACGGTCGTCATGAATGACCAGCGGCGGATGAATGGTGGTCATGCTGCGCTCCGATCTCGTTGGACTTGACGCGCGGACGTGCGCAGCCGGATCGCGATGTCCTCCGCAGACAGGCCACGATCTGTGAGATCCCGTACCGCTTCGCGGCGTTCGACCGCACGCCCAACGAAGTCGTCCCGCTTCGTGCGCCGAACCCGATGAGGCTGGGCAGCCGGGTCGTCGATGGATTCCTCGTCCCACTCGAGGGGAAGCGCCCACCCGTACTTGACGGCGAGATTCCGGGCCCGCACCGACGGGCCGCGCTGCATCTGCAGCTCCTCGAACAAGACGCGGATGTCGCGGTCACGACGCACCGTGAGGAAGTCACGCGTCAAATGGGTAGTGGCATACAGGTTGCCTACCGACATACCGAGACGGTTCGCGAGGTACGACTGTGTCCATCCGAGGGCGGTGAGCGCCCGGATGCGGCGGGCCGCGCCGATCGCAGGAACACAGTCGTGGTCGGCGGCCACGAGATGCTTCGCCGCCGGAACCGGAATCGCGAGGATCCGTTCGGCGGTACCACGTCCGATCTTCGTAGCGGTGCGCAGTCGCATCAGTTGGGTTCGATAGATGCCGGCCAACTCTGCGATACGCCGCCACGACGTTCCTGCGGCACGGAGTTTCTGGATGTGCTCGAGGGTTTCGGTGGCGTCGATGAACTCAGGATCGAACCGGCCGTACGCGTGCTGTCGTATGCGCCACTTCTCGTAGCAGGCGTGGCATTTCCCGCGTCGGAGCTGGCCGCCACGGGGGCAGTTGGGGACGCTGCAGATACTCATTCGGCACCACGCTGTGCTGGTCGGATGTAGCAGCCGGCGCACAATCCATTCGCCCCAGGCGAAACAGTGTCGGGGTGCGTCGACAGTGATGTTCGGCGCGGCCGCATCTTCCGGCCACACTCCCTACACCCACCCTCATCGACACCTACGACGGGGATACTGCCCCTTTTCGGCCTGCCGCCTTTCCGGCCGTTCTGGGAGTAGATGCCGTAGATGCGTCGGTCTTCCTCGAACAGATCCCACAGGCGTGGATCGCGCTGCAGAGGCGGCTTGTCGGTGATGGATGCTGCCCACGCGTCGATCACTGCGGAGAGATCACGGTGGTTGAGTAGGTCGGTCATGATGCTTTCCTGGTGAGGTCGACGTAGTGGTCGTGGAGGCGGACGAGCTCGTCGACGACATCGGGGGCGATGATCCGGTCGAGTTCGAGTTGCACGTCTACGGGGCTCAGCAGGTACATGCGGGCCACGGTCAACGCGGGTAGGTTGACGCCTTTTTCGAGTACGTGCTTGCTGCGAGAGATGATGTAGCGGCGCCGGTTGCTGTCACGCTTGGCGTCGAGGCATGCCCGGCATGCGGTTTCGCCGAGTCGGTGGTGGCGTTGATAGCCGGATTCGGTGCCGCATTTCGCGGTTCGCTTCTTCACTTGGCGCCTCCGAGGAAGTCGTCGGCTTCGATGCGGGAGGCGTACTCGTTGGCGCGGTTCGCGATGTTCCACGCCTTCTCTGCCTGCTCGAGCAGTGCCGTGCGGTAGGCGTCGGATTCGGCGGCCTGGATGGTGAGGGTGTCGGCGAGGTACGCGGCGAGGTCAGCGGAGCGGCGTGCTGCGTCGGCGTCGATCTGGCGGACGGGTTCGGAGTGAGGTGTCGGCGTGAGCGTCATGGCAGCATCACCGCGAGGTAGCCGATGGTGCCGAACACGAGCGCGGCGGCGATCCACCAGAAATGCGCCAGGAACACATCCCACCGGGACGGTTCGGGCAGGTCATCGGCGAGGTCGTCACGCCGATCCTGCTGGTAGATGGGGAGAGCACTCATGCCTGCACCGCCTTCGCTGCGGCACGTTCCGCATCCCACGATGCGGCCACCGCTTCGCCGAGCTTGCGGATGTACTTGTACTGCGCGGCCCACCTGCCAACATCAGCCGGATCGCGGTGTGCCCATTCGTCCTTTTCGCGGCGCTTCACTTCAGTCTTGAGTTCGTCGAGGGTTCCGGGTCCCCAGCAGCCGGCTTGGACTTGGTGTCCGTCTGCGGTGCGGTAGAGGGTGACGGTGATGTTTTCGGATCCGACTGGGCCGATGGTGATGTGGTGTTGGGTGTGGGTGAGTTCGGCGTTGCCCCACACGCGGGCGTCGTCCCACACGCTGGCGTCGTCCCACACGCGGGCGTTGCCCCACACGCGGGCGTTGCCCCACACGCGGGCGTTGCCCCACACGCTGGCGTTGCCCCCCACGCTGGCGTTGCCCCCGATCCACGCATCCCCATCCTGAGACAGGTTGGCTTCCTTCTCGATCCAGCCACCCAGATCGCCGGTCTTCACACCGTGACGTGGGATGTCGCGCAGAGCCTTGATGCGGTGCAGGGTGACGCTGTAGTGATCCTTGGTTTCGGTAGTGATCTCGAACTTGGTCATTGCGTTGTCCTTATGCATAGTCGTGCAAAGTTTTTGCGACTTGGAGCCGGTGCGCCCCGCAACCCCTCACGAGGCGCACCGGAGTTTCAGGAGTCGTAGTCGTCGACATCGGCGGCGTAACCGCGCGCGATCTCCGTGGCGACGAACACCCACAGCAGGTGCAGCAACAGTTGGCGGGCGTTCACGACAGCACCGCGAACATGAGAGCAGCGACACCGACCATCACGACCCACAGGACCAGCGCGATCGGCAGGCCGAACACCAGGCCGCGCATCAGTTACCACCGAACTGGGCTTGGAACGCCTCCACCTTCGGTATGTGCTCGTCGCACAAGGCTCCGACCGCAGCGCCCAAGAAGGTGCCGCCGTCCTCCGGGGAGTACTTCTCGAGGGTGACTGCCGCGAGCTGCACCATCGACACACCCGAATCGAGTGCGTCGCACGCCGCATACCCGACCTCGAGGGCCAAGTCCTCGGCACCGCCGTACGGGAAGCGACGCTCATCGAGGACCGCGATGAACAAGGCGTCCTTGTCCGCGGCGGTCGCGGTCGGCGGCGTGTGCGTCGCCGCGACCGGGGAGGCCGGCGCGCTCGCCGGGGCCGACGCGGCGAGCGCGGTGCCCTCCACCTCTGAGCCGGTAGCGGTGCACGCCGCGGCGACCAACGCGCCAGCGAACAGAGACGAGACAACGACGGTGGCGCGGCGCTTGTTCATGCGAGTGAGGTCCTTCAAGTAGTAACGGGCGATCGTGAACTTCGTGGGAGTCACGCGACCTCCGCGTGCTCAGCGACGTAGCGGTCGAGCATGTCGCGGGTCACCTTGCGGCCGCGACCGATTCGAACGAACGGCAAACCGTGATCGCGCCACAGGACGCGCACGGTGCACTCATGGCATCCGAGGTACTCGGCAGCCTCGACGGCGTTGAGGAGCAGCTTCGGGCCGATCGGCGCGGTCATGCCGCACCGCCCTGGATCACACGCAGCGGGCGGCGAAACCGACGCTCCTCGAACTCGATCGGCTTCGATCGGAGCAGCCGCACCTTCGCGCCGTAGCACTCGAGGAGCAGCGCACGATCAACGGCGGCGCTGCGGGAGAGGTAGAAGCGGCGGACGGCCGGCCAGATGAACCGTTCCGTCTTGAACCGCTCGATGTACTCCTCGTCGGGCTCCCAGCCTTCGGGCTTCCAGTCGCCGCGCTTCATGCCTGCGAACCAGGGCTCCGCGTCGTCGGGGTGGTAGCAGTCGGCGGGGTATTCGACGTCGAGCTTCCACACGTACTCGGTCATGCCAACTCCCTCGCTTTTCCGCCTTCGATCGCGAACAGGCCAGCAGAGTTCTCGTTCGCAGACAGACCTTCGTGGGCGAGCTGGTCACGCAACATCAGCTCCCACTCGCCTGGTCGGACGCGCGTGGACTCACGACGCTTACCGCCGTACACGCCACCGGTGTGCAGGTAGAAGAACTTCTTGCCCTTGAATGACGGGTGTCGGTGTTGGGATCCGTCGCGGTGGGTGCCGGCCTTCGGTCCCTCGGTGCGCAGGGAGCCTTTTCCTCGCTGATCGATCAGGTAGCTCTTCAGGTAGAGGTGCTCCATGAAATCCGTCTCGGCGATTGCCGAGAAGTACTTCTTGTGGAAGGCGCGGAGGCTGAGCCCGTCACCGCCTTCGATCGCGCGTTTGAACTTCTCGCCAACCTCCGCCTGGGCCTGCGCTTCGAGAACACGCTTCTCGGCGTCGACGAGTCGGAGTGCGTACTCGAGTGGGGTGAGCGTCTCGATCTGCGCGGGGCGTTCGGTGTCGAGGAGGTAGTCGCGGACTCGGCGGGCGATCTGGGAGTCACGGAGGAGCATCCCGACACGGAGGACGGCGCGCCGCGGGAAGAGTGCGATCCGGCTTGCCGAGGAGGGGACGTTCATATTGAACGTCTCCTCGAATGCCCCCCGCGTAATGACGCGGTATCCGTCGTTATCGAGTTCGTCGCGGTTCCGCTTCACGACGGTCAGGACAGTCTCGCGGTCGACTTCGAAGAAGGTGGCGACCATGTCCGTCGTGCAGTGCATGTCGCCGGGTAGGGACGCAATGATGCCGACCTTGTCGAGTACGTCGGTGCGCGATGCGAGCGAGTCGCGCTGTTCGCGCGCGGCCGGAGCTGTGAGGTCGGTAATCATGCTGGCACCGCCTCGACTGCGAGTTCGCTCACCGGCAGCGAGGTCTTGAGCGGCGATCCGTAGCAGTCGACGATCACGATCGCGTGCGGCACGAGCTCGCCGTCGATCGTCGCCGGGTAGTAGTCGATGACGTCGAGGACGTCGTCGTGCGTCCACTCGTCCGGAGTGGCGGTGCGCAACTTGTATGCTGTGTGTGACACGTGATCTCCAATCTCTTGTCAGTGCCGTCAGCTGTTTGCCCAGCTGGCGGCTTTTTCTATGCGGCTACTGCTGTCTTTCTCTTGACGGTTGGGCGCTCGGTAGTTGACACCTGCTCCTCGAAAAGCACCTCGGTGGGAACACCGAGCGCCTCCGCGATGCGATCGGCCGTCAGCGGCAAGCAGCTGCGCCGGCGCTCGTGAAGTAAGTGATCAACGAAGCTGGGATGAACGTCGACATACCGAGCGAGCTTGCGTCCCGACATGACTTTGTTCTTCTCAGGCCCAACCAGCGCCCGGAGGAGAGCCGCACTGCGGAGTCTCATCCAAGTCCCCTTTGGTCGTCTGCGATAGCGGGTTGCCATCGTGTGCTCCATCCTGCCTAGTAGGCGTCTATCTGTCAAGTACTGAGCAGAACTGTAGCGCCTACCGGTAGGTGGGTGCAAGTGGGACGATGGCGGGAACTTTCCGCAGGCAGGGGTTATGCGGCACGATTGCAGGTGTCAAACGGTAGGCGGTCATCCGTCCGTTCGGCGCCAAGTACCGGTAGGACCCCAGCGAGGAGGAACAGTTGCCAGCCAACGACGAGGTCGGCCAATCTCAGAGCGTGCCCACACTCGCTGACCTCATCCAAGCGCGCCGCGCTGATCGTGGCTGGTCCTACCGCGTCCTTGCGGACCGCGCCAGCCACGTCTTCACCGCGCAGCGGTGGCAGCAGTTGGGTACCGGCGTTCGGATCAAGGAGTTCCCGGAGCCGGCCACCATCCAGGCGATGGCGGATGCACTCGAGGTAGACGTCGCATCCGTCGTCCTGGCCGCGGCCGCATCCATCGGACTCCCAGTCGAACGTCGTCAATCCGAACTGGCCGCGATGCTTCCCAGCACCGCGGACGCCCTAACCCACGAGCAGCGTGACGCTGTCCTCGCGGTGATCCGGGCGATGACACCGAAGGAGACGAAAGATGGACGCACCGAAGAAGTCGCGGAACAGGGGACGCAAGCGCGCGGCCCGGTCGACAGCGGCGAGGCTCGCGGCGATCGCCGCCGGACAGGAGCCCCCATAGGTGGCGACAACGTCGCACCCTTGTCACGTAAGAAGCAAGGCTCAGACCTTGATGCCCAGCCATCCACAATCCCATCCACAGCGAGGGAGTTGGCGGCGATGACCGGCGAGACGGACGAGTTGCGCCGGCGTCGCCTGGAGGGTGAGCCGGGTGAGCATCCGGATCCCGAAGGCCCGGAGTACGGCGCGTAGCACATACCTCCGACAAGTTTCCCATCGGTAACGGTGCGGGGTGTTCGAATTTGTGTTCGAATGCCGTTCATGTGCTCGCTACATCCACCCCACCCGTGGCGGCACCTGCGTGACCATTACCCCCACGTGAACGTGCGGTTCACCGACCTCGCGGCGTGCGGAAAACGCGGGCGCCTCACCGAAGACGGCATCGAGATCGAACAGACTTCGAGCCAAACCGAACGTCGAGAAGCGCTCGTCCACGAGCTCAACCACTACAACCGCGGGCCCGCACCCGATCACCCACACTTCGGGCCACTCGAAGAACGCATCGTCGACAGGCTCACCGCCGAGCACCTCATCGGCCTAGATGACCTCGTCGACGCGCTCCTCTGGTCCGGCGGCCACGTCACCCACGACGTCGCCGAAGCACTCTGGGTCAAACTGGACACACTGCACACGCGCGTCCGCACCCTCACCGAGAAGGAACGCGCCTACATCACCCGCGAGCTGGCCCGACGCCAGCCCTGGAACAACTGAGGTCACGAATGGCCCGACGACAACTACCCCCACAGATCAAGAAGATCGAACTCGACCGCAAGGAGAACGGCAAGCAGGTTGTCCGCTACCAACTGACTGTCGACGTCGGCAACGATCCCGTCACCGGGAAACGGAAGCAGTTCCGCAAGCGGTACGCCAAGCTCGCGGACGCCGAAGACAAGCTGTCCAGCTTGCAGGCCGATGTCGCGAAGGGAGCGCATGCGCACGCATCGTCCCTGACTGTTGAGCAGGCGTGTGCGCAGTGGCTCGCCGGGCGACGCATTCGTCCGTCCACGCTCGCCGCCTACACGCACTCGCTGCAGCCGCTGCGCGACGTGCACGGCAGTCTTCTGGTCCGGAAGCTGACGAAGCTGCACCTCGACGAGCTCGTCGCCGGACTCATGGCCGGCACCATCCCGAAGCCGGATGACACGCCGCGGCGGAAGTGGAAGGCGACGAGCATCAACCCGATGTTGGCGACGCTCGGTCGGATGATGGACGACCTCGTCAAGCAGGGGTCGCTCGTACGGAACGTCGCGGAGCTCGTCGACCGGGTACCGAAGGAACACGTCGAGATGCAGACGTTCACCGAGGCAGAGGTGCGACGTCTGCTCGCCGCGGCCGCCGCAGATCGCAACGAGCACGCGTGGCATCTGGCACTGTCCGGGTTGCGTCGCGGCGAGATATGCGGCTTGCGATGGTCCGACGTCGATCTGAAGAAGGGCACTCTGCAGGTCTCGAACAACCGGGTGTCGGTGAACGGTAAGCCGTCGGAGGGTGCGCCGAAGAGCGACCGCTCGGGACGCACCCTGCCGCTGACCCCCGCGTTGAAGGACGCGTTGAAGCGGGCGCGGAAGCGTCAGGCCGAGGAGAAGCTCGCGCTCGGTGAAGCGTATGACGCCGGAATTCACGTTGTGTGCGACCCAGCCGGGCAGCCGTTCCACCCGGACACGATCTCCGACTACTGGCGGTCGATGTGCAAGACGGCGAAGGTGTCGGAGATCCGGTTGCACGATGCGCGGCATACCTGCGGGACGCTGATGCATCTGCAGGGTGTCCCGATCGTGGTGATCGCGGCGTGGCTCGGGCACGCCGATGCGGCGTTCACGATGCGCACCTATATGCACTCCCAGGATGACGCGTTGAAGGACGCTGCCGCGAGCTGGGATCGCGTTGTGACAACTCGTGACAATTCTGGGTCCGGATAGCAAAAAGACGGGACCCCGATCAGCATTAATGCTGGTCAGAGTCCCGTCACCGGAGCCCCCTGTCAGGATTGAACTGACGACCGCTCGCTTACAAGGCGAGTGCTCTACCACTGAGCTAAGGAGGCATTTTCAAGCGCGGCCCATCATATAGTGCGTCACACTCACGACGCACACCCACCTGGTTTGGCTACCGTAGAACTCATGCGTTTCACCCCTGCCTGCCACGGATTCGTAGTGGACGGTCGCCGGTGAACTTCCTCAATGGCGCCGCCAACCTGATCTTCGGCAAGCGACGCGCGACCATCGACGCGGTCACCTCCGCACCGGCGCCGCTCCAGCCGATCGACCTGACGGACGACGCAGTGGTCGCCGAGGCCCTGGATGTCGCAGTTCGCGTGGGTGAAGTTCTGCTCGCAGCGGGCACCGGCGCGATCGACACTTCCGAGCAGGTACGGTTCGTCGCCGCCACCTACGGTCTGGCCCAGTGCGATGTCGACGTCACCTACAACTCGATCGTGCTGTCGGCCTATCGCGGGCAGACGATGCCCCCGGCCAGCACCATGCGCGTGGTGCAGTACCGATCGATGGACTTCACTCGACTGGCAGCGGTCGATCGCCTCACCCGGAGGATCCGGCGCGACGCAATCTCACCGGCACAGGCCCACGAGGAACTCATGGCGCTCACCAGCGCCCCCCACCCCTACAACCGCTGGGTTGCGACAGTCGCGTGGTCGGGCATGGCTGCGGCGATCTCCGTGCTGCTCGGCGGCGGGTTCCTCGTCGCATTGGTGGCCTTCGGATCGACGTTCGTGATCGACCGCGCCAACCGGCTGCTCAACGCGGCGGGGTTGCCCTTCTTCTTCCAGCACGTGGTGGGCGGCATCATCGCGACGGCCCCGGCCATCACGCTGTACGGGTTCCGCGAAACGCTCGGCTTCGAGATCTCGCCGGGACTGATCATCGCGGCGGGTGTCACCGTGCTGCTGTCCGGCCTCTCCCTGGTGGGTTCGGTGCAGGACGCCATCACGGGCGCGCCGATCACTGCGTCGGCGCGGTTCTTCGAATTGCTGATGATGACCGGCGGGATCATCGCGGGTGTCGCGACGACGCTGCGCATCGCCGAGGTGTTCGGGGCCGAACTCCCTCTGATCACCTATGCCCCGCTACCCGACCTGGCGCAGCTGCCGACGAAGGTCACTGCGGGTGCGGCGGCCGCGCTGTTCTATGCACTGGCCTGCTACGCGGAGCGCAGGGCCTTGACGGTGGCCGCTCTTGCCGGTGCGGCGGGCGCCCTCGTCTATCAGTTGTCTCTGGGTCTGAGCCTCGGGCCGATCGTGTCGTCCGCGATCGCCGCGACGGTGATCGGCTTCGCCGGTGGTCTGATGGCCCGCCGCGCTCTGATCCCACCACTCGTCGTTGCCGTCGCCGGTATCACCCCCCTCTTGCCGGGTCTGGCTCTGTACCGGGGTCTGTACGCGATGCTGCGCAACGAGGTCACCAGCGGTATGACAGCTCTGTTCTCGGCATTCGGCATCGGATGTGCCCTTGCCGCCGGTGTGACCCTCGGTGAGTGGCTCGCCCGGACGACGCGTCATCCTCGTGTCCTCCTCGGGGGCGCCGCGAGCGGGCTGCGCCGCCCGCAGATGCGCCGGACCGGGTCCCGCACCGCGATGGAGGAAGCCGAAGATCGACCGAGTGCCACCGCGACGACCGGACCGATTCCGGTCATCGACAGCACCGGGCCCCTGCCCATCATCGAGGGCACCGGGCCACTTCCGACGTCACCGATCTCCACCACCGCACCGATACCTACACAAAAGGCGAGAGTCACGCAGCGATTTCGTCGGCTGCGTGACTCTCGTCGGATGTAGTAGAAGTTTCTAGGCGCTACCCTGGCGTGCCTTTTCGTCGGCCTCCATCGCGTCGCGCAGGCTCTTGGGACGCATATCGGTCCAGTTCTGCTCGACGTACTCGACGCAAGCGGCGCGCGACTCTTCGCCGAATACCACCCGCCACCCCTGCGGGACCTCGGCGAAGGTCGGCCACAGCGAGTACTGCTCCTCGTCGTTCACGAGAACGTAGAAGCGGCCGTCTTCGTCGTCAAATGGATTCGTGCTCATCTCGCCTCACTTGTTGCGTAGGTGTGCTGGTTCGGTATTCTATCAAGCTCACCGGTCCCTGCGTGCTCCACCGATTGCTCAGCCCGCTCCACCGATTGCTTCCGTAGTCGGCGTTCGAGGACCGACGAGAGAACCTCTCCTGCCCGAACGGCCGCGTTCGACAATAGCGACGCAGTCAAACCGTGAGTCTTCTCCGTCCCTCCCAGCAGGTACACGTCGGCCGCGACATCGGCCGGCAGATCCAGACGATAGTCGCGTGCCACCGGCGGCACCGGGGTGTCCCATGCGAGGTCTCCGAGTATGGAGCCGAGCGATGCCGGCTCGAAGCCGGTCGCGAGGACGACGGCGTCGCACTTCAGAGTGTCGGACAGGCCGTCCAGGTTGTTACGAATCTCCACGTCGATGCCCGCGGAGGTCTCCTCGGTGGCGAGGACCTCGGATGCACGACGCATGAACAGGCGGCGCGGCCCGCGCACCCGTTCGCGGTATTCGGCTGCGTACAGCGCTTCGATCAGTTCGGGCGCGACGACCGTGTAGTTGGTGCTCTTGTGCAGTGCGAGGAGACGCTCGCGCTCCTCGAGCGGGGCGGCGTGCAGTTCGTCGACCACTGCGGGGTCGAAGATCCGGTTGGCGTAGGGGCTGTCGTCGGCGGGGCTGTAGCCGAACCGGCCGAAGACGTTGTGGACCTCGGCCTGCGGGTAGTTGGTGTGCAGGTACTGCACCACCTCGGCAGCGCTCTGACCGGCGCCGACCACGACGAACCGCTGGTGAACCGGGGAGGGCATCTCCTCGAGATGGAACAGGAAGTCATGGTTGTGGAAGCAGCGCGCAGACTCGGTCGCCCAGCCGGGAACGCGAGCCCGGAGGCCGACACCCATCACGACCGTCCGAGCATGGACGACGCTGCCGTCCGCAGAGCGGATCGCAAACAGGTCGGCGCTCCCCCGCGCGTTGTGCAACGCCTCGACGGACACGATGTCGGTGCCGTAGCGCACGTCGGTGCCGACCCGTCGGGCAGCCCACTGCAGGTAGTCCTGGAACTCGAGCCTGGTGGGGAAGAACGTCTGATGATTGACGAAGTCGACGAGCCGGTCGTGCTCATGAAGATAGGAGAAGAAGCTGTAACTGCTGGTCGGATTACGGAAGGTGACCAGGTCCTTGGGGAAGGCGATCTGCATGGTCGAGCCTTCGAGGAGCATTCCGGGATGCCACCCGAACTCGGTACGACGCTCGAGGAAACAGGCGCGAACCTCGTTGCCCGGAGAGGTTTCGTTGTGTTCCTCGATCGCGATGGCCAACGCCAGATTCGCGGGTCCGAAACCGATACCGACGAGGTCGAAGACTTCCCCGTGCGGGTCGCCCTGCACCTCCGATTGACCGGTGAATGTGCTGGATCGGTCGATCATCACTCAACTTCCGTAGTCGGGGGCAGATGCCCGCAGCCGGCTCGCCTCAACACCCCTGAACAAAGCTCAGGCTAACCTTGGTTTGGGGAGCGTACCAAGCGAAGTCCCCTCTGTGGGGATCCTCGTTCGGCCGCGTCCACCGCCTCTTCCGAAATGCCCGAAAGGCCCGAAACAGCACGAGCGCGGCGGAACCCCAGGGGATTCCGCCGCGCTCGCACCTCGCCGTCGGGGCGCTACTACGCCCTAGTCGGCCAGGAAGTCCACCAGGAGCTTGTTCACTGCTTCCGGACGCTCGAGGTATCCGTAATGCCCGGCATCCGGGACCTCCTCGTATCGGGCGTTCGGGATCGCATCGGCGACCTCACGCGTCAGGTACGACGGAATCATCCGGTCGTCGGCGAACCCGACCGACAGGCACGGCACCCGCACTGCCCGGTAGGCGGCACGACGGTCGAACTCGCGATCCATGCCCAGCTGAGCCCGCACACCGGGCGACACGCGACCACCACTGAACTCGAATACGTCGAGCCAGTCGCGGGCGGTGTTCTCGTCGGCCAGCGACGCAGGCGACAGGTTCATCACCGCGGTGAGCGCGGCCTTGTACTTCGCAGGCAGTTCCACTCCGCTGTCGTACAGCTGACGTTCCCCCTCGGTCAGCGTGATCTGGAAGCGGTCCATCCGAGCATGCCCCGCGAGGAAGATGGCCTTCCGCACCAGATCCGGCCGGGCAAGTGCGAGTTCCTGCGCTACGCGCGAACCCATGGACGTTCCGACGATGTGCGCCGGGCCACCGAGCAGCTCGATCAGACCCGCAGTGTCCTTGACCATGTCGTCGATGGTGATGCCGGCGAGACTCTCCCCCGACGGTGCAATACCGCGATTGTCGAACGTCGCGACCCGGTATCCCTCCTTCACCAGCGCGGGAACCTGATGCAGATCCCACACGCGACCCGGGCTGCCGGTCCCCATGATCAGGACGACCAGGTCACCGGAACCCTTGACCTGGTAATTCAGCGGGATTCCGTTGATCGTGGCGATGGGCATGAACACCTTCCTCGACGAATTGCACACAGCGCCACACGTCGAAACACGGCGGCGCGACCCCCGGTACACCGTACCGTGGTGCCTCGTAGCCCCGTCGGGTCCACACGCCTGACTCGATCCAGCAGAAGGCGGGTGGCGGCGACGTGTCCGATTCTCATAGAGTCGGGTAGAGCGCCTGCTCACAGCAGTCACCCCGGGAGGACAATCATGGCCGCGGAACCCACGGCGAAAGACATCGTCGACGAGGATCTCGAACCCCTCGCCGACGAAACCGCACGCCAGGCGCAGCGCGTCGTCGCCGCGTACGCCGAGGATGCGGACGAGTGCCGCATGCTCCTGTCGATGCTCGGCATCGGCCCGTTCGAAAAGAACTGAACCAACGACCGGTAGACCGAGAGGACATGATGTGACGACCGGCGAGGCACCACCGCGCCAAGATCCCGACACGTTCACCGCATCGGACTTCGTGGTCGTCGCGAACCGCCTCCCGGTCGACCTCGAACGGCTACCGGACGGCACGACCCGCTGGAAGCGCAGTCCCGGCGGTCTCGTCACGGCGCTCGAGCCGATCCTGCGCAGCAACCGCGGCGCATGGGTCGGCTGGGCCGGTGTCGCGGATGCGGATGTCGATCCGATCGTCGAAGACGACATAGTCCTGCATCCCGTGCCGCTCAGCGCCGACGAGATCGCCGACTATTACGAAGGTTTCTCCAACGCGACCCTCTGGCCGCTCTACCACGATGTCATCGTGCGCCCGGAGTATCGGCGCGAGTGGTGGAACTCCTACGTCGAGGTGAATCGGCGATTCGCCGAAGCAACGGCGAAGGCTTCCGCGCCCGGCGCCACGGTGTGGATCCAGGACTATCAGCTCCAGCTGGTCCCGAAGATGCTCCGCATGCTGCGGCCCGATCTCACCATCGGGTTCTTCCTCCACATCCCGTTCCCGCCGGTCGAACTGTTCATGCAGATGCCGTGGCGTACCGAGATCGTCGAAGGCCTTCTCGGCGCCGATCTCATCGGGTTCCACCTCGCGGGTGGTGCCACCAACTTCCTCTACCTCGCCCGCCGCCTCGCCGGACACCAAACGTCCCGCGGGACGGTCGGTGTGCGTTCCAAGCTCGGTGTGGTGCAGGTCGGATTCCGCACCGTCCGTGTGGGAGCGTTCCCGATCTCGATCGCATCCGGAGCGTTGGACGAGCAGTCCCGAAGCAGATCGATCCGGGCCCGCGCCAGGGCCATCCGTAAGGAGCTCGGCAACCCGGCGAAGATCCTGCTGGGCGTCGACCGGCTCGATTACACCAAGGGAATCGACCTGCGGCTCGATGCGCTTCGAGAACTCATCGCCGAAGGCCGCGTAGACCCGACCGATACTGTCATGGTGCAGCTCGCGACACCGAGCCGTGAACGAGTCGAGTCCTACGTACAGATGCGCGGCGAGATCGAGATGGTCGTCAGTCGCATCAACGGCGAGTACGCCGAAGTCGGCCGCCCGGTAGTGCATTACATCCACCGCCCGGTCCCCCGCGACGAGCTGATCGCGTTCTTCGTCGCGGCCGACGCGATGCTCGTGACTCCCCTGCGCGACGGAATGAACCTCGTCGCCAAGGAATACGTCGCGTGCCGCAGCGACCTGGGCGGAGCGCTTGTTCTCAGCGAATTCACCGGTGCCGCTGAGGAGTTGAAGCAGGCATACCAGTGCAACCCGCACGACCTCGAAGACGTCAAGGACAAGCTCGAGGCCGCGCTGACGCAGACTCGCGAGGAGGGCCGCAAGCGGATGCGGGCCCTCCGTCGCCAGGTTCTGACCCACGACGTGGATCGGTGGGCTCGTGCGTTCCTCGACGCGCTCGCGCACGAGGGCGCCGCCGGTCCCGCGCTGGTCGCCCCTGCGGAGACCGGCGAGCCGAACTGACCGCGCGTTCTAGATGGGAGTCAACCGGTTCACGAGCCAGCGCCCGTCCTGGTTCTCGAGTTCCACACGTACCCGGCTCCCGCTGCTCACGGCTTCCGGGTTCTCGGAACTGGTGGTGATCTGGTTCAGGAACAGCAGCGTCACTGCGTGATCGGCGTCGGCCGACACCACCGACGATGCCTGCACACTCACCTGCACGCTGATCGACTTCTCTTTCGCTCCGGGCGCGATGATGTTCTGCATCAGGTTCATGTACTCATCGCGGAAGTCGCCGGTGAGTCCGTCCGCCGCCGCTGCGGTCTGCTCATCGACGTTGTCGAAGTCGTAGGCGAGCATCGCAACGGCCTGTTCCTCGGCCGCGGCCACCGCCTCGGTTCTGGCCGATTCGGCAGCGGCGTCCTGCATCTTGCCGTACCCGAGCCATCCGACGAGGACCGCGAACACCAGTACGACCACACCGAGTGCACCTGCGATGAGCGGCAGCCGCGACGTCGACGACTCGATATCGTTCACTGCCGGTGTGGTGTTCCCGGCATCCGCCTTGTTCTCGACATCCGTGTCGACAGCTGTCACGGGTTCATCCTTCCGATCATCGCTCACGGCACGAACTCCACCTTCGACGCCAGCAAGCGGCCTTCCTCGTCACAGACCGTGACGCGGAGGCGGAAATCGCGGGGCTCCGGTTCGGACTGTTCTGCGTTGCTCACCATCGCGCGGGACGCGACCAGCGACGCCGTGCATGAACCGTCCTCGTTCTGGATGCCCGCCTCGAGCACTTCACCCGTGGTGGTGACGCCCGCCTGCTGTACGACCTCGACGAACGGCCCTTCACGCCCTTCGAACTCGGCCTTGAAGTCGCCGGTTGCGCCCTCCATGAGTCGCTTGACGTCGGCGTCGGCGGTATCGGCCTGAATGTTCGTCAGATTCAGCACGGTCTGTCGCGCGGCCTGCAGATGCTCTTCGCGACGGTCGTTGCGGTCGGCCGCGGACTGTCGTTCGAACAGCAACCACGCCCCCGCTGCGATGAGCCCGACGACCAGTACCGATGCGACGACGGTGACGAGTCTCGCCCACCGGGGGGCCGCAACAGGGTCCGGACGCTTCTCGGGTTCACTGTCCTTGCTCTGCGCACCCGTGCTCGACCCGGCTTTGCTCAGGTCGACCTTGCTCGCATCGTCGCTGCCCGCTTCAGGGTTCTCGTTCTCGTCAGCCATCAGCCCTGTTGTGCCTTCATATAGGTTTCCAAACTCGTCCCATCTCCGAGGTCGGTGTGCCGGAACACAGTGCCGTCCGGTCCAATGTACGTGCCCGTTTCCGGATCGATCCGGCGCGCAGTCACGCCTGCGGGCGCCGCATCGGTACTGCCCTCGGTGTGCGACGCCGGCGTCGGCATGTCGTTCTCCGACTCGACCGGCGTGGGGGCACCGCGCCACGGGTTGTCCGAATAGCCCGGCGTGTAGCCCGTACGGCACATCTCGGGGGTCGGTGCCCGCCGACCGGGGTACTCCATGCACGGTACATTCCGCGCTCCACGTACCGCATTCGGATCCGATTGCGGCAGTTGACAGAAGATGTTGTCGGGGGTCTCCACCATCGAGGTGTCGGCCGGGCTGCGCCACTGGTCGGGCGGCACGAAACCGGACAGGCACGGCGGTGGGTCGTGCAACTGCAGATGGAAGTCGACCACCGCACCGTCTTCCGCCGGACCGCCACCGGCAGCAGTGATCAGCGCGGTTGTCATCGGCGGGTACAGCACCAGGATCTGTTCGATGCCCGCGTTGTAGATGACACCGACTTCACCGACGCTCACCAGGTTGGCGAGGAGCAGCGGCAGTGTCGGGCGCAGATCCTGCAGGAGTGTTTCCGCCTCGGCCGCGGCCGCGGGCCCCTTCTCCATGAGTGCTCGCAGGTCCGGGTCGCTCTCGCGGAGCTGATCGGTGAAGGTCACCATGTCGCGGGTCCACGATCGGATCGACTCACTGGTGACCACCTGGGTGTCCAGGAGCGGCCCGATTTCGTCCAGGAGCCTGCGTGTTTCGCCCGAGTTCGCCGATGCCTCCTGCACGAACAGGCGCGTCGAGTCGATCAGCTGCTGCAGTTCCGGACCCGTCCCGTTGAACGCATCGAATGCCTCGTCGACGACGGTCTGCAACCGTGTGTCGGAGATGCTGGCGAGCAGGACATCCGCCTGATCGAGCAGTGCACCGACCTCCTGGGGCACCGTCGTCCGGTCGAGGGGAATCACGTCGCCGTCGCCGAGGTGCTCATCTGCCGACCCATTCTCGTGCGGCACAAGATCGACATACTGTTCACCGACCGCAGACACGCTGCGCACTGCGGCGTCGACGTCGGCGGGGATCTTCTGGCCTGAATCGATGGACAGCACCGCGTCGACGCCCACCGGCGACAACGTCACGCTCTTGACGGTGCCGACGGTGTTCCCGCGGTACGTCACGTTCGAATGCGGATAGAGACCACCGGTGGATGCCAATTCGACGGTGACGTTGTACTGACCGATACCCACCAGCTGTGGAAGACGCACGTACATCAGCGACATCACCACAAGCCCGATCACGGTGAGTACTGCGAAGATCGAGAGCTGGATGCGGACGAACCTGGTGAGCATCATGGCGCTGGTACCTCCCACGGCAGACCCGGGATCTTGATCTCGCCGATACCCGGGATCGTCACTGTCCCTTCCGGTCCCTGTGGGGCCGGGGGCGGCGGTGCCAGCGGCGCCTGGAAGGGATCGACCGCCTGCGCCGCGAGACCGGCATCCGTACCGAGGACGCCTTCGGGACCCGCCAGTCGCCCGGCCAGTGGAGTTCCGGTCAGGAAGTTCAGGTCGAGCCGGTCGAGTGTCAGGTCGATCGTCATCGCGAGATTTGCATAGTCGCCCCGGATGACCTGGTCGATGCCCGCCTGCGGGAACGGATAGGTCAGCAGCACACCGAGCACCTCGGTCAACGCGCTCCCCGAGTCGGCGAGCGCGCGCAGCGTCGGCGACAGTGCCTGCAGGTTCGTCTTCAGATCGTCGCCGCTGTTCTCGACGAGCCGGCTCGCAACGGTACTCATCTCGCCCAGCGAGGTCAGGGCCGACGTAAGGTTCTCTCGCTGATCGGCAAGCACTTCGAGAGCCGGGGGCAGTTCCTCCAACGCCCGTACGAGCGTCTCGTTCTGATTGTTGACCGTGGACGCGAGTCGATCCATCCCCTCGAGCGCCGACACGATGTCCTCGCGTTGGGTGTCGAGGGTGGAGACGAGCTCGTCGAGACGCGGCAGCAGATTGCGGATCGAATCCTCCCGGCCGACGAGGGCCGCATTGAGTTCGGTGGTGATGTCGTTGATCTGCGCGAGGCCGCCACCATTGAGCACGACCGACAGCGAGGACAGGGTCTGCTCCGTCGTGGGATACGCACCCGCGCGCTCGATCGGGATGATGTCTCCCGGTTCCAGCCTCCCCTCGGGAGGTTCTGTGGTCGGTGCCGCAAGTTCGAGATGTTGCGACCCGAGAAGCGACGTCTGACCGATGCGGGCGGTCGCGTTGGCGGGCAACGCGACGTCGCCCTCGAGCGACACCGTCACCAGTGCATGCCAGTTCTCGACCTCGATGTTCTCGATGGAACCGACCGTCACGTCGTCGATCCGGACCGGCGAATTCTGCGTCAATGTCGTGACATTCGGCATTCGTATCTGAACCTGGTACGCGTCGTCGCCACGTCCCGCAGCCCCGGGCATCGGGACGGAATTGAGGCCGTTCCACTCGCACCCGGACAGCGTGGCAGCCGCGACCACCGTCGTTGCCGCTGCGACGAACCGCGCGGCTCTGCTCCGCATTCTCATCGTCCGCCTCCCGGCTGTAGCAACGACCCCAGGTCGCCCGGAACGCTGATGTCGGGCATCCCCTGGATCAGCCCGTCCAGCGGCGACGCCGGTATCGCGGGCTGCTCCGGAGCGGTTCCGCGCCCGGCCGACGCCTCTTCGAGCCCCGGCTCGGAGTACTCGATCTGGTCGGGGAACGCCTGGACACCGGCCAGTGGATTGGAGAGCACCGGAAGGTAATTGGCCTGGATCGACGACAGGACCGGACCGAGTTGCTGTCGACACAGTTCCTCACTGCGCTCGGATGTCGCATTCGCAGCGGCACCCACAGATCCACACATCCACTCGATCGGGTTGGCAGCGTTGTTGATCGCGAGAGCACCGGTGAGCGAGCCCTGGGCGGGCTTGTAGATGTTGTAGAAGTTCGACAGCGCGGTCGGGCCGGAATGCAGCACCCGTTCGATCTCGGGACGCTTACGGGCGAGCACCTCTGTCGCGTCGGCCAGTCGCTGCACCGATTCGGTCAGGCCCGCACGGTTGTCCTGTACGAACCGTTGCACATCTCCGACCGCCACATTGAGGTCGGTGAGCGAGACACCCAGTTGATCGGAGCTTTCGGCGAGAACATTCGACACGGATGCCAAGCGGCCGCCGAACTGCACGATCTGCTCGTTGCTCTGCGAGAGCACCGAGACGAAGGTCTGCAGGTTGCGGACGGTGCCGAACAGATCGGTTCGCCCTTCCGACAGCGTGTTCATCGTGTCGGAGAGTTCCCGAAGTGTGCTGTTGATGGTCGCGCCGTTGCCGTCGAGATTCTCGGCGGCGGTGTCGATGAACTGCCCGAGAGAACCCTGCGGATCGAGTTCTTCGGGCCCGAGCGCTTCCGACAGCCGCATCAACTCGGCCTTGATCTCATCCCATTCGACGGGAGATGCGGTGCGCTCCACCGGAATTATCGCATCATCGGCAATCTCGTCTCCACCGGAGTAGACCGGTGTGAGCTGAACGAACCGCGCCGACACGAGGCTCTGGGCGATGATCACGGCCTTGGCGTCTGCAGGTACATCGACCGAATTGTCGACCTGCATGGTCACGCGCACGACCTCGTCGCCTGGGTCGATGTCGGTGATCTTCCCGACCGACACCCCCAGAACCCGCACGTCGTCGCCCTCGTACAGGCCACTCGTGGAGAGGAATTCGGCATGGATCGTACGTTTTCCCAGGCCGGAGAACACCGCGAGCCCGACAGCGACAAGCGCGATGATCACAAGTCCGGCGATCGCAGGCAGCAGCCATGTCGGGCGGCCTCGGGCCGCGCTCTCGGTGGGTGTGGTGTGGGCGTTCATTCGCCATCCCTCGTGATCGACGGCGGGTCTTTCGGAATTATGTCCTGCAGATCCTGCGGAAGCAGGTCGGGTGCCAATTGACTGTCCACGATGGCCTTCCACCACGGCGCCGGGAGGATGTTCGACACGTAGGCGTTGAAGAACGGTCCGCTCGCGACGGATTCGCCGAGAGCACTGATGTAGGGTCCGAGCCCGTCGAGCGCACCGGCGATGTTCTCTTTGTTGGCCTGCAGGTTCTCGGTGACCCTGTTGAGCACCTCGAGTGTCGGGCCCATCTGCGCCTGGTTGTCCTGGACGAGGCCGGTCAGCTCCCGTGACACCGCCGAGATGTTCGCGATGAGTTCGGTGATGGCGTCACGTCGGAAGCTCAACTCACCGAAGAGCGCGTTCGCGTCGACGATCAGTTCGTTGACCTGGTCGCTGCGCTCGGCCAGGATCCCGGTGACGCCCTCTGCACGCTCGAGTAGTTCCGACAGCGATTCGTCGCGAGCGTTGATCGACTGCGACAGGCGGGTCATGCCGTCGAGGGCACCGCGGATCTCGGGCGGTGTGTCCTGCAGCGAATCCGACAACGCTTCGAGCGATTCGTTTATCTGGTCGGTGTCGAGTTCGGACGTGGTGGTCGTGAGGTCGCCGAGAGCGTCGGTCAGCGAATACGGCGAGTTGGTGCGATCGAGGGCGATTACCGACCCCGGTCGCATCACCCCCTGCCCACCGGGGCGGACAGCGAGGGACTTGGCACCGAGCACGGTGTTGGTCTTGATGTCTGCACCGGTGGCGTCGCCGAGGCCGATTCCGTCACGGATGGAAAAGGTCACGAGCACGGCATCACCGTCGAGGGCGACGTCGGTGACGGATCCGACGTCGACTCCGGAGAGGGTGACGTCGTCACCCGGTATGAGACCGCCTGCGTCTGCGAACCGCGCCGAGTAGGTCAGTCCACCGGAAAGGAACTGAAGTTGGTCGTATTGCAGGCCTGCCACCACGATCGCGACGGACACCGCAAGGCCCACAGCGCCGATCCGGAGGGTATCGGGTTCTCGGATTCCACTCATTCGAGTATCGCGCACCTTCCGGTCGTCTGTGCGGCGGACGTGAAACGGATAGTCGTTCCGTCCGGACCCGACACCTTGAAGGTGTTGGCACACAGGAAGAATTGGAAGAAGTTTCCGTATGCACCGACTCGGATCAGCTTCTTGTAGTCCGACGGCAACCGTTCGAGGGTGGCGTTGATGTCGTCCTCGCCGAGGTCCAGTTGTGTCATGGTGCGGTTGGTTTCGGCGATCACAGACTGCAGATCGGGCCTGGTGTTCTGCAGCAGCGAGGCGAGATCCGCGGTGCCGGCTGCGATCTGCGGGATGGCGGCACCGATCGGGTCTCGGTCCTCGGCGAGCCCACCGACCAGGGCATGCAGCTGATCGATCGTCTCGGTGAACTCGCGATCGTGGTCGTCGATGGTCCCGAGGACACCGTTGAGATTGTCGATGACATCCCCGATCAACTGATCGCGGTCGGCAATCGAATTGGTGAACGAGTTCGTCGAGCCGAGCAACGAGACCAATGTGTCGCCCTGCCCCTGGAAGACCTGCAGCAACGCGCCCGAGAGATCGTTGACCTGCTTCGAATCAAGGCCCTTGAGCAGGGGTTTGAACCCCCCGAGCAGAAGGTCGAGGTCGAGGGCAGGCTCGGTCTGCTCGACGGGAATGGTGCCACCTGCGCCGAGAATATCGATGCTGCCCGGACCCTCGAGGAGTTCGAGGTAGCGGTCACCGACCAGATTCTCGTAACGGACGGTCGCGCGGGTACTCGCGAACAGCGTGTGATGGGAGTCGACGTCGAAATCGACTTCAGCGTGGTTGCCGTCTCCGATGCCGATGCCCGTGACCGATCCGACCTGGACCCCTGCGATCCGCACCTTGTCGCCCGCTTCGAGGCCCGATGCATCGGTGAACGTGGCGTGATAGTCCTCGGTTCCGGTGAAACGCGCCTGACTGAACACCACAGCGAGCCCCGCGAACACGAGCACCATGACGAGAGCGAAGATCGAGAACTTGATCGTGGATTCTCTCATCGTCACTGCCCTGCCGGAAGGTAGTCGCCGAACAGGAAACCGAAGATCGTCGGGTACCGGATCCACGCCTCGGTCGCCGGCTTGTACGGAACGGTCGCGGTGTCGGTCACCACGAACGAAGCATTCCCGTCGCGCACCGGATCGAAATTCGGCAGACCGTGGCAGTTGGGGCCGCCCGACGCACCGACCACCGGAAGGTCCTCCTCGTGGTTGTAGGGGGTCGCTCCGCCCATGAAACTGGTGCTGAGCATGAGGGCCGGGTACTTCCCGGTTCCCGCCATCGGTTCGAACGCGACGCGAGCATCGTTGAGACCGACGATGAAGCACGTGAGTTCGGGCGAGTACTCGCCGAGCAGCGTAGTCGTGTCGGTCAGGAGATCGAGTGCGGTGGTGAGCTGACCTTCGTTCTCCCCCAGCACGTCCCGCCCGGTGTTGGCGAGCCCGGTGAGATTCATCAGCAACAGGTCGAGTTGCTCCTGCTCGTCGACGATGGTGTTGCCCACATCCGTTGCGTTCCCGATCGTGGTCATGAGATCCGGCGCGACATCGGCATACAGCTGCGCGACCGTCGCTCCGACCTCGAGATCGTATTCCAGCTGGGGCAGCGACGGGTTCATCTCGGCGAGGTAGTCATCCGCCTCGACCAGAGTGGCGCCCAGTTCGTCACCGCGCCCGTTGAGCGCTTCGGACAGCGCTCCGAGTGTCGCATTGAGTTTCTCCGGCTGGATCTGCGCCAGCACGTCGGAGAGGTGTTCGAACACGGTGTTGAATTCGACGGTGACGCTGTCTGCCGCGATCACCGCCCCCTCCTGCAACGGCGTGGACGACGGATCGTCGGGGACGATGATGTTGACGAACTTCGCGCCGAACACGGTGGTCGACTCGATCGCGACGTGCGCGTTCGACGGGATGAGGTCCATCTGCCCCGGCTGCATGGCGAGTTCGAGGACGGCGCCGTCGGGGCTGTGCTCGATCGACGCGACCCTGCCCACCTCGACGCCGCGCAGTTTCACCTTGGCGTCGGTCTCCATCACCAGGCCGGAGCGGGCCGAGGTGACGGTGATCGGTGTGGTCGACGTGAATCCACCGACGAACAGTGTCAGCGCCACCGCGATGATCGCCACGAGTCCGCCGACCAATCCGGCGGCGGCGAGTTTCTTCTTCCATGAAGGGGTATCCATGCGCGCCCTATCCCGACAGGTTGAAGTTGCCGGAGGTGCCGTACACCGCAAGGGAAATCAGAAGGGTCACCGTAACGACGGCGATCAACGAGGCCCGCACCGCGTTACCGACCGCGACACCGACGCCGACAGGGCCTCCACTTGCGTTGAATCCGTAGTAGGTGTGGATGAGCATCACCGCGACCGCCATCACGATGGCCTGCACGAACGACCACAGGATGTCGGTGGGTATGAGGAACGTCGAGAAGTAGTGGTCGTACACGCCGGCGGACTGTCCGTAGAGGACGACGGTCGCGAACCTGCTGGCGATGAACGACGCGATGACCGCGAGCGAGTACAACGGGATGATCGCGATCATCCCGGCCATCACGCGGGTCGAGACGAGGTACGGGATGGACGGGATCGCCATGGTTTCGAGGGCGTCGATCTCTTCGGACACGCGCATCGCGCCGAGTTGCGCGGTGGAACCCGCACCGATCGTCGCCGCCAGCCCGATACCGGCGATGGTCGGCGCCGCGATGCGCACGTTGATGAATGCGGCGAAGAAGCCCGTGAGCGCCTCGACGCCGATGTTGCCGAGCGAACTGAATCCCTGCACCGCGATGATGCCGCCGGTGAACAGGGTCAGGAAGCCGACGATCACCACGGTGCCGCCGATCACCGCGAGCGCGCCTGTGCCCATACTGATCTCCGCGATCAGCCGCACGGTTTCCTTCGGGTAGTGCATCACCGCACGCGGCATCGTGCCGAGAGCGCGGGCGAAGAAAAGTGCCTGTTCTCCGAGTTTGTCTATCGATTTCGACGTCTTGCCGAGTCGTCGCGCGGTTCTGGGGAACCGACCTGTCATCAGTGCCATCGTGCGTCCCCCCTCATCCGCCGGTCAGCTTGATGCCGACAGCGGTGACGAGGAGATTGACGACGAAGAGCGCCATGAAGGCGAACACCACCGTCTGATTGACGGCGTCACCGACGCTCTTCGCGCCGCCCCGCACGTTCAGACCGAGGTATGAGGCAACGAGTCCGGCGATCATGCCGAACAGGCCGGCCTTGACCTGGGAGATCATGAGTTCTCCGAATCCGGTGAGCAGCGTGATGCCGTTGATGAAGGCTCCCGGGTTCACGCCTTGGAAGAAGACCGAGAACCCGAAACCGCCGAGGATGCCGATGGTGCAGACGAGTCCGTTGAGCAGCAATGCGACGACGGTGGACGCGAGGACCCGCGGTACGACGAGGCGCTGGATCGGATTGATACCGAGCACCTTCATCGCGTCGATCTCTTCGCGGATGGTCCGCGCGGCCAGGTCTGCGCAGATCGCGGTCGCTCCGGCACCGGCGACGATGAGCACGGTGACCATGGGACCGACCTGAGTGACAGCCCCCAGTGCCGCTCCCGCGCCGCTGAGGTCGGCGGCGCCGATCTCCCTCAGCAGGATGTTCAACGTGAAGCTGACGAGCACGGTGAAGGGAACCGCGACGAGGATGGTCGGCATCAGAGAGACCCTGGCGACGAACCATGCCTGGTCGATGAATTCGCGTCGCTGGAACGGGCGGACGAAGGCGGCGCGCGCGGTTTCGCCCGTCATGGCGAACAATCCGCCGACGGCGCGAAGGGGGACTTCGAAGAGGTCTACCACCGCACTCCCCCTTCGTTCACTGATTGGCCTGCACCACGCCACAACAGCAGTGATGCTGTGACCCGCGTCATATTAACTAGAACGTGTTCACGTGTCAAAGATGCACCGCTTCCACGGTTGAAATACCGGATACACAGACGGGAAAACATGATCGATTCCACTGACCGGGACGGCGCGTAAGGCGGTTTACGCTGGGACTTCAAAGAGAATACAGACCATCACGTACTCTTCACGCATTGCCGATACCGTTCGGCCACGGCAGCAAGACCAGACTTGATCCAGCGGCAGAACTAGAACAGATTCTCATTTATTTCGGCATCGAGAAGTCTGCATTTCTCGCCACCGGAACCCGGGCTCCGACACCCGGAGGGCGCCCGGATTGCACAGTAACCGACACCGCCAGTTGCAGTAAAACCCGATCCGGACGGACGTCCGGATCGACCCTTGTTACGAAGCTTAGAGGTGAATCACAGATTGAGAGCCGCTGATGCCGAGAACGTTCTGGCCGGATCCCGGTCGGAGAAGTACCCGCCCAGCTCGGACGCGAGCGCGGCCGGAGTCCACTGCCCGACGGCATCGAAGCGCTGCTCGACGGTCGGCGCTGCCATCAGCGCAACCATCGGGCCGTAGACGATGAAGACCTGGCCGTTGATCTTCTCAGCCGCGGGCGAGGCCAGGTAGGACACCAGCGATGCGACATGGTCGGGAGATAGAGGGTCGATCTCCCCGTCGGGTGCGTCGCCGAAGACCGCTTCGGTCATCGCGGTCCGGGCCCGCGGGCAGATCGCATTGGCGCGGACGCCGTAGCGCGACAGGCCACGCGCCGCCGATACGGTCAGCGACGTGATCCCCGCCTTCGCAGCACCGTAGTTGGCCTGACCCTCGGGGCCGAGGAGCCCGGCTTCGGACGAGGTGTTCACGATCCGCGCGTACACGGGACCTCCGACCTCCTTCGACTTGCCGCGCCAGAAGGCGGCAGCGTTGCGGCAGAGGAGGAAGTGACCGCGCAGGTGCACCGAAACGACGGTGTCCCATTCCTCGTCCGACATGTTCGGAAGCATCCGGTCGCGGACGACACCGGCATTGTTGACGACGATGTCGAGCCCGCCGAATCGATCCACAGCGGTGGCGACCATTGCATCGGCGGTCTCTCGCTCGGCGACACTGCCGGGCACGAACTCGGCGTCGACCCCCAGCGCCCGGATCTGTGCGAGGGTGTCGTCCACCGCGTCACCGGGAGCGAGATCGTTGACGATCACCCTCGCGCCCGCGCGGGCGAGACCGAGCGCCTCGGCGCGTCCGAGTCCCGCACCGGCACCGGTCACCACCGCAACCTTGCCTTCGAGCGACACATCCTCGTCGCGACCGTTGCCGACAGCACTCATTCACGCACTCCCTTGCGAAGTCGGGCGGGACATCCGACATGCCCTCACCCGTGGCCCACCCCGGAGATCCGAAGCCGACCAGGAATCTAGAACTTGTTCCTGTTTATGACAAGACCCCCGGCGGACTCCCCGTGGGCCCGTCGCTAGCGAACCTCGGACAGCGCCGCACGCGGGCACTGCGCGATCGCGTCGCGAACGAGATCCTCACTCCCTGCCGGAGTGGGGTGCACGACGATCAGTTCGTCGTCGTCGTTCAGATCGAAGACCTCGGGTGCGATGCCCACGCACACACCATTGGCCTCACAACGGTCGAAGTCGACCTCGACATCCATTTCCGGACCTCATTCCCTCGCCGTACGAGTCGTTCGAACTCACACTAGAACGCGTTACAATTCTGTGCAATGATTCGTCGGATCCTATGACGACGAAGGAGCGTTCGTGGACATCAACTACACCCCCGAGCAGCAACGGCTACGTGAGGAACTGCGCGAGTACTTCGGCGCCCTGATGACGGAAGAACGGCGCGAGGCGCTCGCCGCCACGACCGGCGAGTACGGGTCGGGCAACGTGTACCGCGAGGTCGTCCAGCAGATGGGCAAGGACGGGTGGCTCACGCTCGGCTGGCCGGAAGAATTCGGCGGCCAGAACCGTCCGGCGATGGATCAGCTCATCTTCAGCGACGAGGCTGCGATCGCCGGCGCGCCCGTTCCATTCCTGACGATCGACTCGGTGGCGCCGACGATCATGCACTACGGCACCGACGAGCAGAAGGCATACTTCCTCCCGCGCATCTCTGCCGGTGAACTCCACTTCTCCATCGGATACTCCGAACCGGAGGCAGGCACCGACCTCGCGTCGCTGCGCACCAGCGCCGTCCGCGACGGCGACGAGTGGGTGATCAACGGCCAGAAGATGTGGACGAGCCTGATCGCCTACGCCGACTACGTGTGGCTCGCCGTCCGCACCGACCCTGATGCCAAGAAGCACAAGGGAATCAGCATTCTCATCGTCCCCACCGACGCCGAAGGCTTCTCCTACACGCCCGTGCACACCATGGCCGGCCCGGACACCAGCGCCACCTACTACCAGGACGTCCGCGTTCCGGCCTCTGCACTCGTCGGCGAGGAGAACGGCGGCTGGGCCCTGATCACCAATCAGCTCAATCACGAACGGGTCGCGCTGACCTCCGCCGGCCCCATCCTCAGCGCACTGCGCGAAGTCCGGACCTGGGCCCAGCAGACGCAACTTCCCGACGGACGGCGCGTCATCGACCAGGAATGGGTCCAGATCAACCTGGCCCGCGTGTACGCCAAGGCCGAGTACCTCCAACTCATGAACTGGGACATCGCCTCCGGTACCGGACCACTCGGCCCCGCCCCGGCCTCCGCCAACAAGGTCTTCGGGACGGAATTCGCCACCGAGGCCTACCGACTGCTCATGGAGATCCTCGGCCCCGCGGCGACGGTGCGGCAGAACTCGCCCGGCGCACTGCTGCGCGGACGCATCGAACGGATGCATCGCAGTTCGCTCATTCTCACCTTCGGCGGCGGCACCAACGAAGTGCAACGCGACATCATCGCGATGACCGCACTCGGCCTGCCGCCTTCCAAGCGCTAGAAAGGACATCCATCGTGGATTTCACTCTCACCGAAGCGCAGCAGGACCTCTCGGAACTCACGCGCAGCATCGTCACCGACATCGTCACCAACGAACATCAGCGCGGCCTCGATGCCGCAGACGACCGCACCGACCACGCCCTGTGGGACGCACTTGCGTCGTCGGGCGTGCTCGGCGCGGCACTGCCGGATTCGGTCGGTGGCGACGGCTTCGGCCCGCTCGAACAGGCCAGCATCCTCATCGAACTCGGACGCGGCGCTGCAACGGTCCCCTATCTCACCTCCATCGTCGTATCTGCTGCCGCTATAGCGGAATTCGGAACAGAGGCACAGCGCACGGAATGGGGTGAACCCGCCGGGTCAGGCGAGACGATCCTGACGGCCGCGCTGGCCGAAGAGGTCAACGACGACCCCCTGCACCCCAGCACCTCGGCCACAGCGTCCGGTTCCGGCCACGTGCTGAACGGCACCAAGATCGTCGTCGACACCGGACCCGCCGCCGACGGCTTCCTCGTGCCCGCGGCAACCGAGAACGGTGTCGCGGTGTTCCTGGTCCGCGCAGACGATCCCGGCGTGAGCGTCGCACCACAGCAGACCACCGGTCTCGGATCCACCGGCATCGTCACTCTGGACGGAGTCGTCCTCGGACCTGATCGCATTCTCGGTTCCGACGGCGCGGCCGTCGCGACCTCGCTGCGCGACCGCCTGCTCCTCGGGTCGGCCGCCTACCAGTGCGGAGCCCTGGACCGAAGCCTCGAACTCACCGCCGAATACGCACGCGAGCGAGTCCAGTTCGATCGACCCATCGGCAGTTTCCAGGCCGTCGCGCAACGCCTCGCCGACGCGTACATCGACGTCAGAGGTGTTCGCCTGACGTTGTGGCAGGCGGCCTTCCGCATAGCCCAGGGCGACCCCCACGAGGAAGACCTGCGCACCGCCGCGTTCTGGGCGGCTGATGCGGGGCATCGGGTGGCACACACCGTCGTGCACGTCCACGGTGGTGTCGGCCTCGACGAGGACCATCCCGTTCACCGGTACTTCCTCGTTGCGAAGCATCACGAATTCCTGCTGGGATCCGCCACGACGCAGTTGCGTGCACTCGGCAGGGAACTCGCCGGCGCTCCTGCCTGACGTTCGGAGGCTGTCACGATGATCGACACCGTTGCCGCTCTACTCGGCCGCCTGGCCGAGGTCGACGACCGCGGCATGCGGTTCGGGGATGTCTTCGTCTCGTGGGGCGAGCACGTCGCACTCTCCCACGATCGGGCAGCGCTGCTGCGCGACATTCTCGATTCGTCGCGTCCGCCGCACGTCGGTGTGCTCCTCGACAACGTGCCGGAGTTCTCGCTGCTGCTCGGGGCTGCCGCGTTCTCGGGATCCGTGGTGGCGGGTCTCAACACCACCCGGCGAGGTGAGGCACTGGCCCGCGACATCCTGCTCGCGGATTGTCAGGTGGTGTTCACCGAGACCGCGCACATCGGACTTCTCGGCGGGCTCGATCTCCCCGGTGTACGCGTGATCGATATCGATTCCGACGAGTGGCGTGCCACGACCGTCTCGTACTCCGGCTCCGAACACATCGTCGACGCCACCGAACCGGACGACCTCTTCATGCTGATCTTCACCTCCGGTACCAGCGGCGATCCGAAGGCCGTGCGGTGTACCCACGCGAAGATCACCGGACCTGGGAGCATGTTGGCCGAGAGGTTCGGGCTGGGGCCGGCCGACACCGTCTATCTCGCGATGCCGATGTTCCATTCGAACGCGATGATGGCCGGGTGGGGTGTCGCGTTGGCCGCCGAGAGCTCGATCGCGCTGCGCCGCCGGTTCTCGGCATCGGGATTCCTGACCGACCTGCGCAAATTCTCGGTGACATACGCGAACTACGTGGGTAAACCGTTGTCGTACATCGTGGCGACACCCGAGCTCCCCGACGACGCGGACAATCCGCTGCGGATCATGTATGGCAACGAGGGCAGCGCACCCGCGGTCGCCGAGTTCGCCCGCCGCTTCGATGCGGTCGTGGTGGACGGCTTCGGGTCCACCGAAGGTGGTGTGTCGATCGCCGCGACACCCGGCGCACCGCCCGGAGCGCTGGGCCGGCTTCCGGACAATATCGTGATCCTCCATCCCGATACCGGGCTCGAATGTCCGGCTGCGGAGTTCGACGCGGACGGCCGCCTCGTCAACGCCGACGACGCCACCGGAGAGCTCGTCAACTACGAAGGCGCCGGCGCGTTCTCCGGCTACTACAAGAATCCGCAGGCCGATGCCGAACGAATCCGCGACGGCAGGTACCACAGCGGCGACCTCGCATATCAGGATGCCGACGGCTTCGTGTACTTCGCGGGCCGCAGTTCCGGATGGTTACGCGTCGATGGGGAGAATCTCGGCGCAGCTCCCATCGAACGCACGCTGGTGCGTTATCCGGGCTTCGCGCAGGTAACGGTCTACGGCGTACCCGATCGATACGTGGGCGACCGGGTCATGGCCGCTGTCGTTCCCACCGTGGACGGCGAGTTCGACCCGATCGCATTCGCCGAGTTCCTCGATGCTCAGGCCGATCTCGGACCCAAGCAGCTCCCGACATTCATCAGGGTGGCGCGAAGTCTCCCCCGTACCGCGACGTTCAAGATCCTCACGCGCTCACTCTCCGCCGAGCGGTGGAATTGCACGGATCCGGTCTGGGTCCGCGAGCGCCACGAGAGCAAGTTTCGTGTGCTGACACCCGAACTGACCCAGTCCATGGAACCACACCCGGCACACACCTGATATCGGCGCACAGCTGATTCAAGGCAGAGCAGCGGACGCGCCCCGACGTAATCGCACCCTCCGTGGGATCCGGGGATGCATGGGCGGATAGATCAGGCTCAAGGTCGAACCGAGCGTGAAGTAGCTGCGTAGCAATCGGAAACCCAAATACATCGGTATGTACTTGATCGAACTGGGACGCCAGATGAGACAGACGATGACGGTCATGATCATCGACATTCCGAGCAGTGTTGCGACGATGGGTTGCCATCGCATCGCGGTGAAAGTGGAGTGAAAGGCCACACCGGCGACTACGGCATACATGATCAATGGGGCCAGCATGGCGCGACGGGCCGCATTGACGAGGTTGAAGGGGAGAACGAAGGTACCGACCATGGTCTGCCGATCGAACAGCATCGCTCGGTTGCGCGCAGTGAGGTGATAAATGCTGCGAAACCACCGTGTGCGCTGTTCGAGAAGATGCGCGTAAGAAGCGGGGGTCTCGCTGTAGTACACGGCGTTCGGGTCAGCGACGCTTCGATACCCGGCCGCGGTGAGGCGCATACAGATGTCGGTGTCTTCGCCGTTCATGCCTTGGACCATGCCGCCGACTTCGAGAAGTTGGCTACGCCGGTAGACGGCGAACATACCCGGTATCCCCATCACCCCGTCGTATCCGTCAAGAGAGACCTGAAAGAAGCCGTGTCGCATATAGACCTCGATGAGGCGGCACTTGTCCATCCAGGTCTTCTCTTCCGCGGGCATCGGGATCCCGCCGACACAACCGACGTCGGGTTCGGCAAAGTGACGAATCGCGTGCTCCAGGCAACCGGGCCCGATCACGGTATCGGCATCGATGCGGACGATGAATTCCTCACGAATGGTGTCGATGCCCAGGTTCAAGGCGATCGCCTTACCCGGGGTGGGACAGTCCAGCACTTCGCCTGTGATGTGGCTGCAGTCCCGCAGGGCCTCCTCGGCGACTTCACGGGTGGTGTCGCTCGAAGCATTATCCACCACGTACAGGTGGATTCGCCCAGGATATGTGGCTGCCCCTTCGTCGACCGACGAGATGGTGGCGCCGATACTGTGTGCTTCGTTGTGCGCCGGCACCAGAATGGCGGCAGGTGGCGAGAAATGGAGTTCGCGGGATTTCTCGAGCGCACGAAAACCGAGTACCGCAGTGGTGGAAGCCAGAATCTGTTGCATCAGGAACACTCCGGCTCCGATGCCGCCCAGGATCGCCCAGCTCTTCAGAACGTCGACTACGGGGAAGAAGACCTGAATCGCCAGTGCAGCACCGACCATCGAGATGATCAGACAGCACGAGAGCTTGAGAAACGAGGAGAGGGGGATCCGGGCCGCGGTGCCCGGTAGTGGTCCTTGCGGGGGTAACTGCGCCTGCCGGAGCAATGTGTGCGGGAAGATCGCCAAAGCCGCGAGTCCGGAGATCATCTGCCCGGCGAACATCGAGATCGAGACGACACCGACCTCATGCAGTAGACCAGCGATGAAGTCGACAACCAGACAGAACACAGCGAACTTCCCGAGCAGACTCGCCCCGATGAACAATCGGCGCCAGCCATTGGAATACGCGAACAGGGCGTAAGTGAGAAAGAACAGCGCGATGAACATGCGCAGTGGAAATTCGACGTTGCCTCGTCCACCGGGAAACAACACGAGATCGCGGGGCACGTACGCGAGCCCGGAGTGGATCAGGAAAGTCCGCACGCACATCACGAGAATGGAAAGGGCGACGAATGTGATCAGGAATCCGTTGGTACCACTGGCAGGTCGGTTGACTGCGTAGTCGGCAGGAGCGCTGTCGACCGACCGGAAATGATCTGCAATGGCCGTGTGGTCACTGTCCCCGGTCGACGGACGACCCTCCGACACATGGGTCATCGTGGGAGATCCTGCCGCGGCGGCGTATCGGTCCCCACTGTGCCGTCGCCGTTGATCGTGAAGCTGCCTTGCGGAGTGATCACCTGCGCTGTCTCGGGCCCGAAGTCGGGCAGTTCTGTCTGTCCGATAGTGCCTCGAGACTGGATCATCACGCCGCCTGACCCGGCGGCGCTGGTCACCGTCTCGACGAGGAGCCCGTTGTCGAACGCCGGAATATCGAGTGCGGCGTTGTCCGGGCCTGCGACGATCCGACCGTCGGTCATGCCGACGAGCGGAATGACGTCGGGCGCCGTGCCGACGAGAACGAACGGCTGCCCGGCTGCCGGCTCTTCGTTCCACCGGAAGTCGGGATTCTCGTCTGCGGGCGTGAACTTGGTGAGCGTGGGGATGATCGCGTTGAGCTGTTCGACGACATTCTCGCCGGACTCGCCGGGAAGGTAGACGGCGAATCCGGGTGCCAGAGTCCGGGATACTGAGGTGAAGCCGGCTCCGGGGTCGGCACCCAGGTCGAGGGTGGAGTCGGCCTGTAATTGGATGGGATAGCTGGTCACGCGTACGTCGCAGCCGCCGAGATCACGGTCGCGTTCGATAGACAGCGTCAGTGTGTTCTCGAGCAGTTGGCGCTCCGGCGGCAGCGGAACCGTCGCCCTTCCCGCGGTGTCGTTGAGGTTTCGACTGGCGACCAGAGTTCCGTTGAGGTCGACGTTGAGAATCCATCTCAGGTCGTCGGGCGAAGCCGGGAGCTGAAAGTTGGCGGAAACCGACTGCGGTAAACGGCCTTCCGGGAGGTCGGCGAGGGAGTAACCGGCCCTCCAGCGACGGGTCTCGGTGATCTGACCGACGGACGTGTCGGTACCCAGAGCCTCGAGGGGCACCCGATCGCCCCCGAGAGGTGGAGTCGTTATCGCTGTAGGATCTGCATCTGCACCATCAGCGGTTGTGACAGCGGGGCTTGTGAGATAGCGCGAAATCTGCCCGCCGTCCGGCGTCGTGACCCCCAATACGGGGGAATCGGAGAGCCTGCCGACGACAATTCCTTCGGCCGCGTCGTCCGGCCCTGCCCACCCCTCCTCACGCAGGGCGCCGTCCGGACCGACCAGGATGGTGCTGCGTCCATCCGATTCGGGCACGTCCGACGCGAAGGTGACCTCGTGGCCTGCCCGGGTGAGCGCGATACCCATTTGCGCGGCAGCAGTGCGCCATTCGACGTCCTGATCGGCCAGGACGATGGTCACGTTGCGATCCCACGACACCACCGCGTCACGCACCGTGTGGATCGGTTCGTCGAGCGCCGCCTCTACCATCGAGTCGGGATCGAGGTGAATCTGCAGACCGGCGGAATGATCCGGAGTGCAGGTCTCGTCATGCCGGGTGCCATCGGCGCGGATCTGAACACGAACCTGGCCGTCGGCCGCAATCTGTTCGGGCACGTCGATGTAGGTCTCGATCTCGTTGTCTCCGGCGGCAAGCTTATTGTTGAACACCTGCTGCCCATCCATCGACACCGACAGGAACACAGTGCTGTTGTCAGGTATCTGGGAGGTACCAGCGAGATGGAGACGCGTCTGGCTGCGCCCCGAATCGGCAGGCAATGTCACCAGATAACTGGTCGAGGGCGAATCGTCGGTCAGCCAGACGCCGTCGGCATGGCCGGATCCGGCGAGGGTCTTGACGAAGTGGCGATCTGCAGGCACCTGCAAACTGTGGTCGTCCGCGTCACGAGTGAACCACGCCGGCCTGACCAGGAAGAATGCCAGTAAGATCACCAGTGCCACCGCAAGTACCCACCACGCAGCCTTGGGAACCGTACGCCCTTTCTCACCGGTGAAGTACTCAGCGCGCTCGGAGTCTGCCTTGCCCTCCGGATTCGGATCCGGTCCATCCGAAGCAGATGGTGTGCCGTGGTTCTGCTCGTCGTCACTCATCGCCACCCTCGACAGATCCGAATTCGGTGTTGTCGGGCCCAACCCTAATCGCCACGGCCTGTCGTTGCGGTCCGAAATCCTATATCGCAAGCCCATCTGTACGGCCGCGCACACGTGCGCGGACACCCTTGTCGCCTCCCGTACCCTGGAGTATGGTCACCGGAACCCGTAGTTCGGGTGGCTGATCCGTGGGGGGAGGCAGAAAACACCGATGGTTTCGATTTCCCGAAACACGGCACCGCAGGATGTTGCACGCGCACTCGGCGGTTTCTATTCGCTGTCCCTCGACGCGTTCACCGGGCTGTTCCGCGCACCGTTCCAGTGGCGTGAATTCCTCACTCAGTTCTGGTTCATCGCGAGAGTGTCGCTGGTCCCCACCGTGTTGATGTCGATCCCGTTCACCGTGCTCGTGGTGTTCACCCTCAATTCGCTGCTGCTCGAGATCGGGGCCGGCGACCTCAGCGGGGCCGGGGCGGGCCTCGGGGCGATCACCCAGATCGGACCTCTCGTCACCGTTCTCGTGGTCGCCGGGGCAGGCGCCACAGCCATTGCCGCTGATCTCGGATCCCGCACCATCCGCGACGAGATCGCCGCACTCGAAGTACTCGGAATCGACCCCGCCGCACGACTCGTGCTGCCCCGGGCTCTCGCCTCGACCGCCGTTGCGGTCACGCTCAACGGCGCGGTGTGCGCGATCGGCCTGACCGGCGGATTCTTCTTCTCCGTCATGCTGCAGAACGTCGACCCCGGCGCCTACGCCGCAGGCGTCACTCTGCTCGTGGGGCCCGGGGAGCTCCTGCTCTCCGAGGTCAAGGCCGCCGTGTTCGGTCTCCTTGCCGGTCTCATCGCGTGCTATCGCGGCCTGTCGGTGACCGGCGGAGCGAAGAGCGTCGGCGAGGCCGTCAACGAAACCGTCGTATTCGCGTTCGTCGCACTGTTCCTCGCCAATATGCTGCTCACCGCCGTCGGGATCGCGGTGATGGGTCGATGAGCCTCGTCGGGCTCAGCATGAGCCGCGGGGCGCTCGCGGGAAAGCGCGCGGCCAGGTCCGTGTCGCGGGGGATCGACACCGTCGGCCGCCAGGTCATATTCTTCGTCGGCGCTCTTGCGTCGACCGGCCGCGCCGCACGCCACTACCCACGCGAAACCCTGCGCGTGGTCTCCGAGATCGGTCTCGGAACAGGCGTACTCGCGATGATCGGCGGAAGTGTCGCGATCATGGGCTTCCTGACTCTGTTCGCAGGCGCCACCGTCGCGGTCCAGGGTTTCACCTCACTCGGCAACATCGGCGTCGAAGCACTCACCGGGTTCATGTCCGCGTACGTCAACGTTCGCGTGGTCGCGCCGGTGGTCGCCGGAGTGGGTTTGGCCGCGACCATCGGCGCCGGCACCACCGCGCAGCTCGGTGCGATGCGGATCAGCGAGGAGATCGACGCCCTGGAGGTCATGGCGATCCGCTCGATTCCGTATCTCGTGGGCACGCGCATTCTCGCGGGCCTCATCGCGGTCGTCCCCCTCTACGCGCTGTCGGTCCTCGCGTCGTTCCTGTCGAGCCGCATCGCGACGGTGGTCGTGCTCGGCCAGTCACCTGGCGTCTACGACCACTATTTCGCCACCTTCTTGCGCCCCGCCGACGTGCTGTGGTCGTTCTTCCAGGCCATCACGATGGCTGTCGTGGTGATGACGGTGCACAGCTACTACGGGTACACCGCCACCGGCGGCCCATCCGGCGTCGGCGTCGCAACGGGACGCGCCGTGCGGATGTCACTGATCGGCGTGGTCACCGTGACCCTGCTGATCTCCCTGGCCCTCTACGGCAGCAGCCGGCAGCTGCACCTGGCGGGGTGATCCGATGCCCGCCGGTCAGGCCCCTACCTGGGTACCGAAAGTCGTCGCGGCCGCACTGGTCGTAATGATCGCCGTGGTCCTGCTTCTCGTCTACCACAGCTTCCGAGGCTCGTTCACACCTGGGATCACCGTCACCGTCGAAACCGACAGAGCCGGTTTGATGCTCGAACGCGGATCGATGGTCAAGGCGCACGGAGTGCAGGTCGGCACCGTCACTTCCGTCGTGCACACCCCCTCCGGAGCAGTCGTCGAACTCAGCCTGGACCCCGACGATGCCGCACGGATCCCGGCCGGGGTCGGAGCCGACATTCGTGCCACCACCGTGTTCGGCGCCAAGTACATCACCCTCACCGACCCACCGGTACCGGGACCGACAGGACTGTCCGACGGCACTGTACTGCTCGCCTCGAGTGTCACAGTGGAGACGAACACCGTGTTCGAGTCGTTGTCGGGTGTGCTGCAGGCCGTCGACCCTGCGAAGCTCAACAGCACTCTCGGTGCGGTGTCCTCCGCGCTTCGCGGACGCGGCGACGCCCTCGGTGCCGCGATCGACGATGCCGACGCCATCCTGTCGCAGATCGAACCGCGGCTCGACGTCATCGACCGCGACCTCGCCGCCGCCGAAGCCTCCGCCGACATATATGCCGGTGCCACAGACGATCTGGTGGATGCCCTCGACAACGTCGCCGTCATCGGCGGCACGATCGTCGACCGCGCCGACGACCTCGACCAGGTTCTCCTCGCCACCACCGGCATGAGCGACGCAGGGCTGCGCGTGGTCGGCCCACACACCGGGGAAATCGTCGAGATCCTCGACCTGCTGCGTCCCACCGCATCGCTCCTCGACGAATACTCCCCGGTGCTGCCCTGCTTCTTCCAGGGTGCCGACCGCGCCCGTCAACTCGCCGAACCGGCATCCGGAGGCAACGGAGCGACCATGATGCTCAATTCCACGTTCCTGCTGGGTGTGGACCCGTACGAGTACCCACGGAACCTGCCGGTCGTCGAGGCCACCGGTGGACCTCGCTGCGGGCTGCTGCCGGTCGTCACACCCGACCGGACACCTGCCCCGTACCTTGTCGCGCGGACCGGTGCGAATCCGTTCGAGCGGGGCAACACGTCGCCGGTGTTCGTGCCGGACTCGCTGTCCGAACTGCTCTCCGGAGCACCGTCATGACACGGACGGCAGTCGCGGCGGGGATCTACGCGACGGTGATGCTACTGATCCTCTGCGGGCTCTTCGTCGTGTTCGGCCAGGTCAGATTCGGCGAATCCACCGAATTTCGAGCGATCTTCGACGACGTGTCGGGACTCGAACACGGCCAGTTCGTGCGGGTATCCGGTGTCGAGGTGGGGAAGGTCTCGTCCGTCGACTACACCGACGGCAACCGCATCGAGGTCACGTTCGACGTCGAATCGTCGTACACACCCACCCGCGCGACAGTCGCCACCGTCCGCTATCTGAACCTGGTGGGCGACCGATACGTGGAACTGTCCGACGGCCCGGGCGACGCCACCCCGATGGAACCGGGCGAGACCATCGGCGCCGACCGCACCGAACCCGCACTCGATCTCGACGTGCTCATCGGAAGTTTCAAGCCGCTGTTCCGGGCGCTCGAACCCGACCAGGTCAACCAGTTGTCCGCCGACCTCATCACCGTACTGCAGGGCCAGGGTGGATCCGTGGAATCGATTCTCGTGCACGCGGCGTCGCTCACATCCAGCATCGCCGATCGAGACGCTCTCGTCGGACAGGTCGTCGCGAACCTCGAATCGGTTCTGGCAAACCTTGCGGCACACCGCGACACATTCGATACTGCTCTCGACCGTGCGCATCTGCTCGCGTCCGAACTCGCCCAGGACAGCACGCTGCTCGCCGACTCCGTCGCCCACATCGATACGGCCGGCGCAGAAGTCGCGGCGCTGCTCGCCGAGGCACGCGCGCCACTGACGGGGACGATCCGTGAAACGGGCCATTTGGCAACACTGCTCGACTCTCGCAGCGACACCATCGAGCAACTGGCCACCGAACTTCCCGAGGCGTATGCCTCACTCACCCGGCTCGGCGCCTACGGCGGCTTCTTCAACTACTACCTGTGCGGGATGCTCATCAAGGTCAGCGATCCGTCCGGCAACACCATGACCTCGCCCCTGTTCGGGCAGACCACGGGCAGGTGCGCACCGCAATGACACAGTTCCGCGAAATGAATCAGGTTCGTGTCGGTGTCGTCGGCACCGCCGCAATCATCGTAGTGGTGTTGTGCACCTTGAATCTCCAGTCACTTCCCTTCGTCGACGCCGGAAACACCTACCGCGCGCGGTTCGTCGACGCCGGCGGACTGAACACCGGCGACGTCGTGCAGGTATCCGGTAAGGGCGCCGGGCGGGTCACCGACATCGAAATCGACCACGACGCCGTCGCCGTCACGTTCACCGTCACCGACGACGTCACTCTCGGCATCGACACCACCGTCGAGATCGCCACGGCCACCGCGCTCGGCGCGCGACACCTGCGTGTGCGCCCCGCTGGTGCGGGCCTCCTCGATCCGGACACAACGATCGACGTCGATCGCACCACCGCTCCGTATCAGCTCACCGATGCCCTAGGCGATCTCACGGAGACCGCAGCGGAACTCGATGCCGAACAGCTGCGGACCTCCCTGAACGTGCTGTCGGATACCCTGCGCGACACCCCCGATGACGTTTCTGCCGCGCTCGACGGAGTCATGCGGCTGTCCGACACCGTCGCCTCCCGCGACGAATCCCTGCGCGACCTGCTCCGGCATGCAGAGGAAGTCACGACAGTGCTTGCCGAGCGCAGCACCGCAATCGATTCGCTGATCCTCGACGCGGACCGCATTCTCGCCGAGCTCGACCGTCGTCGCAGTTCCCTCGACACACTCTTCGCGAACGTGCAGGCGCTGTCGGTCGAGGTCGGGAATCTCATTGTCGACAACGCAGCACAGCTGGAACCGACACTCCAGAAGGTCAACTCGGTGCTCGAGATCCTCACCCGCAACCGCGACGACATCGCCTTGGCGATCCAGCGGCTCGGCCCGTACGCGACCGAACTCGGTGAAGCGGTGGCGTCAGGCCCGTTCTTCAACTCGTACATCCAGAATCTGCTGCCGGCGCAGGTCATCGAACCCGCGCTCACTGCGGCACTCGAAGGAGCGGGCATCGCCCCGGCAGGGGGTGGTCGATGACCCGCCTCCGTCCCGTTCTCACCTGGCTGATCCCCCTGGTCGTGCTGGCAATCGTCGCGGTGCTGTCGTTCACGGTCTCACCGTGGCGTTCGTCGGTCGAGTACGCCGCCGAGTTCGATACGAGCCGCGGCCTGTACGTCGGCGACGATGTGCGGGTGATGGGCGTCGAGGTCGGGCGGGTCACCGATATCGAACCGCGCGGCGACCACGTTCTCGTGACCTTCACCTCCGAGCGGCCCGTACCAGCAGACGCGCAGGCCGCGATCATCGCCCCGACACTGGTCTCGGCACGGTTCGTACAGCTCACCCCCGCGTACACAGGCGGGCCGGAACTCTCCCCCGGGGCCGCTGTTCCTCTCGACCGGACGGCCGTGCCCGTCGAATGGGACGAGATCACCGAACAACTCACCCGACTGACGGCCGAACTCGGACCCACCATCGACGACCCGCAGGGCCCACTCGGAGAAGTCCTCGACACCGCCGCCGCCAACGTCGAGGGGAACGGCCCGGCAATGCGCGAGTCCCTCGAGCAACTGTCCGCTGCCCTGCGCACCATCTCGGACGGACGTAAGGACCTGTTCGGCACCATCGGGAATCTCCAGGTCTTCGTGGAGGCACTGTCGCTCAGCAGCGACCGGATCGTCTCTCTTCACAACCATCTCGCGTCCGTGACGCAGACACTCGACGACAACCGCGACGACATGGGTGCCGCACTCGCCACCCTCGACACCGTGCTCGTCGACGTCGAACGTTTCGTGCGCGACAACCGCGAGAACATCGACACCACCGTCGACCGCGCAGCCGAGCTCACCGACACCCTTGCAACGCAACGGGACGGCATCGCTCAGGTCCTGCACGTCGCACCGACCGCATTGTCGAATCTGCAGAGCATCTACCAGCCCGCCCACAACACCGTGGTGTCTGCGCTGGCACTGTCGAACTTCGCGAATCCTGCCCAGTTCGTCTGCTCGGCGTTGGCCGCAGCGGAGCAGGTGGATGCGCACACAGGATCCGAATTGTGCGTGCAGTACCTCGGGCCGATCCTGCCGCTGCTCACGATGGAGTATCCGCCCGTGCGCATCAATCCCACTCGCGGTGTCGGGGCGCTGCCCGATCAGCTGGTGTACACCGAACCGGACCTCGTGCCCCAGCGGATGTCTTCCCCACCGGCGCCGGTGGTCCCTCCGCTCGACCTCACCGAACTCCTGCTCCCGGGGGCACCGTGACCTCACGACTGCCGAAGATCGCTCTTGCACTGATGTGCACCGTGCTGGTGGCGGGGTGCGAATGGCGCGGACTGAATTCCCTCGAGTTGCCAGGCACCCACGGCCGGGGAGACGACGCGTACGAGATCGGTATCGAGATGCCCGATGTCACGACACTCGAACGTAATTCGCGCGTACGCACCGGCGACGTCACGATCGGGCGGGTCGCCGACCTCCAACTCGGCGACGGGCACGCGGTGGTGACGGTGATGCTCGACGCCGGTACCGCACTACCCGCCAACGCAACCGCGAAGATCGGACAGACCAGCCTGCTCGGCTCCGCCCACGTCGAGCTCGACGCACCGACCACCGAAGCGCCACAGGGTCGTCTGGAGGACGGCGACGTCATTCCACTCGACCGGGCGGGATTGTTCCCCACGACCGAGCAGACTCTGTCGTCGCTGTCGCTGGTGCTCAGCGGCGGGGGTCTCGCGCAGGCGCAGGAGATCAGCCGTGAACTGAACACCGCACTCGACGGACGTCAGGAGTCGGCGCGCGCATTGATCACCCGGCTCGACACCGTGCTCGCCGGGCTCGACGACCAGAAGGAGCGGATAATCGGGGCGATCGAATCCGTCGATGCGCTCGCCGCGGAAGTCGCCGAACACAACCAGCGGCTCGCGGCCGCCACCGATCAACTCGCTCCCACCCTCGAGGTGCTGAACGAGCAGCGAGAGGATCTGACGCGGGCCGTCGACTCGCTGGGGCAGTTCGGTCGCGTCGCCACAGAGGTGGTCGAGGCCGGCGGCGACAATGCCGTCGCGAATCTGCGCGACCTCGAGCCCGTCCTGGCGGCACTCGCCGGCACGGGTGATTCGCTGACCGAGTCGCTGCGTTACCTGCTGACCTTCCCGTTCCCGATCGACACCTACAAGAACGCGGTCCGCGGTGACTATGCGAACGGCACCGTCATCCTCGATCTCACGCTCCCGACACTCGAGAACGCACTGCTGCTCGGGACGCCGTTCGAGGGCGCTCTGACCGGGGCGGGCCGGCCGATTCCCGACCTCGTGTCGCTGCTGGTTCCACCCACCGAGGAGGCGACCCGATGAGTCCCACCGCAGCTCTGCGCACCCGGCTGATCGTGTTCTTCACGATCGGAATCGCTGCGGTACTGGCGGTGGCGGTGTGGGTCGTGAACCTGCCGCAGCTGCTCGGGGTCGGACGGTACGAGGTGCGCGTCGAACTCGTCGATGCCGCGGGTCTGTATCCCTCGGCCAATGTCACCTACCGGGGAATCGAGATAGGTCGAGTGACCGATGTCGAGATGACCACCTCCGGGGCCGAGGCGGTACTCTCGCTCGATAGCGAGGTTGCTGTACCGATGGACGCACCGGCGCAGATTCGCAGCATGTCGGCGGTGGGAGAGCAGTACCTCGAGTTCCTGCCCGGGAACGAGGAGGGGCCGTATTTGAGCGACGGTGCCGTCGTTGCGGCTGAGCAGGTCACGCTTCCCGAACCGATCGCCGAGGCGCTGGACCAACTCGACGAGACCCTCCAGTCCGTCGGCAACGACCGGCTCGCGACCCTGCTGAACGAGACCTACACGGCGGTAGGTGAATCGGATGAGGCTCTGCGGACCCTGATCGACGCGGCTGCGGCCGTCAGCGCCGACGGTGCCGACAGCGCCTCCGCCATCGCGGCGCTGCTCGATCAGGCGGGTCCCCTGCTCGAAACGAACATCACGGCATCGGAGTCGATCACGCAATGGGCGAGCGCGCTCGCGGGGACCACCGGACGACTCCGTGAGTCCGATGCCGATATTCGCGCTCTGCTCGACGTCGCCGCACCCGCCGCTGCGCAGGTGCAGGCGATGTTCGAGGAAATGGAGCCGACGATGCCGCTCTTGCTCGCGAACCTGATCACCGTCGAACAGGTTGCGGCCGTGTACCGCCCCTCACTCGAGCAGATGCTGGTGTTGTTCCCGTCGATCATGGCGTCGACGCAATCCGCGGGGTTGCCGAACGTCGACAATCCTTCGCAGAACACGTTCTTCGTCAACTCGTACAACGATCCGCCGCCGTACATCGACGGCTTCCTTCCTCCCGAGCAACGGCGCTCCCCTACCGAGCTCGATGTGCCCGAGACGCCGCCCGATCTGTATTGCACGCTGCCCGCGGATTCGCCGATTGCGGTGCGAGGGGCCAGGAACATGCCGTGCATCGAGTACCCGGGCCGACGAGCCGCGACCGTCCAGTTATGTCGTGATGGCGGAGGTTCGGCGACGAATCTCGAAGAACTGATGACGCCGACGGGCTGACCGCCGGTGCGTAGTTTCGGTAGTTCCCGCTACCAGACCCACGCACCGGCGGAGCTCTATGCGTTTGCGGCCTCGTTCAACCGCTCGAGGGTGCCTGTCGCGTCGAGGTACTCCTGGACCCAACGTTCGATGACCGCGGAGGTCTTCTCCACCTTCGTGAACTGACCGACGACCTGACCCACCGGATTGAACGCGACGTCGACGGATTCGTCCGGATACTTGTGCGTAGCGGCAACGGCCATGCCGGAAACCATGTACTGCAAGGGCATCCCGAGCGGCTTCGGGTTCTCTTCCTGCTCCCATGCCTCGGTCCAGTCGTTGCGCAACATGCGGCAGGGTTTGCCGGTGAACGAGCGGCTGCGTACGGTGTCGCGGCTGCCGGCGTTGATGTAGGCATCCTGCTGGACCGCCGTGTTCTCGGCTTCCTCGACCATGAGCCACTGTGAACCCGACCAGACGCCCTGCGTTCCCAGCGCCAGCGCGGCAGCGATCTGCTCACCGCTGCCGATTCCGCCGGCAGCCAGCACCGGAACGGGAGCAACTTCCTTGACGACCTGCGGCCACAACACGATCGAGCCGACCTCGCCGCAGTGGCCACCACCCTCGCCGCCCTGGGCGATGATGATGTCGACTCCGGCATCGGCATGCTTACGGGCCTGGTACGGGGAACCGCACAGTGCCGCCACCTTACGGCCGGAGTCGTGGATGTGCGCGATCATGTCGGCCGGCGGGGTGCCGAGCGCGTTGGCGATGAGCGTGACCTTCGGATGCTGCAGCGCGACCTCGACCTGTGGAGTGGCGGTGGCCTCGGTCCAGCCCAGGAGTTGCAACGCGTTATCGTCCCCGTCCTTGGGCACGGGGACGCCGTGGTCGCTGAGGATTCCACGGGCGAACTCGAGGGTTTCCTGCGGCACCATCGACTGCAGCATCTTCGTCAGCTCGTCGGCGGACAGGTTGGCATCCATGCCCTCGTACTTGCCCGGGATCACGATGTCGACGCCGTAGGGCCGGTCGCCGATGTGCTCATCGATCCAGTTCAGCTCGATTTCGAGCTCCTCGGGCGTGAAGCCCACGGCGCCGAGGACGCCGAAGCCACCCGCCTTGGCAACAGCGACGACGACGTCACGGCAATGGGTGAATGCGAAAATCGGGAACTCGATGCCGAGTTGGTCGCATAGGGGTGTGTGCATCGGCACTCCTCGAGAAGAGACGGCGGACAACTGAAACAAGTTCCACCATAGGGCCAGCGTGCCCGAATGAACATGTCGAGTGTGCAGTTTTTCTGAAACCGCCCGGCGTGTCGCGACAACAACTGCACACTCGAACTGGCCGACCCGCAACGAACGGAGCGAAATGACGTCAGTACAGGACGACACCGGAATATTGGCCGGCGACGATCGCATGCTGATCGACGGCGAACTACAACACACCAGCAGCGGCGCAACATTCGACGTGATCCATCCCGGCAGTGAAGAAGTCGTCGGCCTCGCCACCGACGGCACCGTATCCGACATGGAACGCGCCATCGGCGCCGCCCGCCGGGCATTCGACACGACCGAATGGTCACGCGACGTCGAATTCCGCTACCACTGCCTGGGCCAGCTCCACGAAGCGCTGACCCGGAACATGGAGCGCCTACGCCGCATCGTGGTCACCGAGGTCGGGTGCCCGATCGGCGTGACCAGAAGTCAGATCGAAGAGCCGATCGACGAGGTGAGGCACTGGGCCGAATACGGCCGCGGCTTCGACTACTTGCAGGACACAGGAATGCATCCCACCGTGATGGGCCCGGCGCGCAGGCTCCTGCACTTCGACCCCGTCGGGGTCGTCGGCGCGCTCACACCCTGGAACGTGCCGTTCTACCTCAACGTCGCCGAGACGATGCCGGCGCTGATGGCCGGCAACACCGTCGTACTCAAGCCTGCACAGCTCACCCCGTGGTCCGGCAGCGAACTGGGACGGATCGTCGCCGAGGAGACCGATATCCCGCCCGGCGTCTTCAACGTCGTGCTGTCGAACGCCAACGAGGTGGGCGCGGCACTGTCGTCGGATCCACGGGTCGACATGATCACGTTCACCGGGTCTACCGCGACCGGACGAGCCATCCTGGCCGCTGCCGCACCCACGGTCAAGAAGACGATGCTCGAACTCGGCGGAAAATCCGCCCACATCGTGCTCGACGACGCCGACGTCAGCGCCTCCCTCCCGATGGCAGCCGTGATGGCATGCGTCATGTCGGGCCAGAGCTGCATCCTGCCCAGCCGGATCCTGTTACCACGCAGCCGCTACGACGAAGGCATCGCGGTCCTGAAGGCCACCATGGAATCGTTCCCCGTGGGCGACCCGTGGGTGGCCGGCAACATGCAGGGTCCGCAGATCAGCGAAACCCAGCGTCAGAAGGTACTCGGCCTGATCACCGACGGTGTCGAATCCGGCGCGACCCTCATCACCGGCGGTGGCATTCCAGAGAACCTGCCCACGGGCTACTACACTCAGCCGACGCTGCTGGGAAACGTCGATCCCGACTCCCGCGTCGCGCAGGAGGAAATCTTCGGCCCGGTCCTGACCGTGACCGCCTACGACACCGACGACGAAGCCATTGCCATCGCCAACAACTCGATCTACGGACTGTCCGGGGAGGTGAGTAGCGCCGACAATGATCGAGCACTGGCCGTCGCCAGGCGCATGCGCACCGGCAGTGTCACCGTCAACGGAAAATCCTTCTTCGGAATCACCAGCCCGTTCGGTGGGACCAAACAGAGTGGCCTCGGCCGACGCAACGGCACGCAGGGTTTCGAAGAGTACCTCGAAATCAAGACGATCGGCCTGCCGGGCTGAACGAGGAGCCCAATCTACTCGGACGACACCGCTGCTAGATGACACCTCGCTCACGCAGATCGGCCCGCTCGCCGTCGGTCACGCCCAGCAGGTCGCCGTAGACGGCAGCGTTGTCGTAGCCGGCGATCGGCGGACCGGCGCGACGCACCGATCCCGGAGTGCCCGTCAGGCGCGGCACCACACCGGGCCCGAGAACATCGTCGCCGGTGCGTTCGTCGCGGTGAGGCACCAGCATGTCGCGCGCCTGGAACTGCTCGTCGGCGACCACCTCGGCGACGGTGTTGACGGGCCCCGCAACGACACCGGCAGCCGAAAGATGTTCGAGCAGTTCCGCGAGGGGCCACTTCGCCGCCCATGCGCCGATGATCTCGTCGAGTTCGTCCTGATTGACGCCGCGCGCCAGGTGGTCGGCGAACTGTGCGTCGTCGGCCAGTTCGGGACGGTCCATCGCCGCGCACAGACGCCGGAAGACGGTGTCTTGGTTGGCGGCGATGACGATCCACATGTCGTCGGAGGTGCGATACAGATTCGACGGCGCGATGCCCTCGAGCCGCGTACCGGACGGACCGCGCACCACGCCGGCAGCGTCGTAATCGGGAATGACCGACTCCTGGACTGCCAGGCACGCTTCGGTCAGCGCCACATCGACGATCTGACCGCGGCCCGTCCGTTCGCGACTCAGCAGCGCTGCGAGCACACCCTGGACGGCGAACATGCCGCCGAGGGTGTCGCCGAGAGACAACGCGAGTCGCGGCGGAGCCTGCCCCGGATAGCCGTTCAGATGCCGCAGACCGCTTTCCGCCTCCGCGACCGAGGCGTATCCGGCCTGCGTTGCCTTGGGGCCGGTCTGCCCGTACCCCGAGACACGTGCGAGGACGATCCCCGGATTGACTTCGGAGAGCACGTCGTAGCCGAGGCCCCACTTCTCGAGGGTGCCGGGACGGAAGTTCTCGACGATGACGTCGGATTCGGCGACCAGCCGACGGAAGAGGTCCTGCCCGTCGGGCGACCGCAGGTCGAGGGTGATACACCGCTTGTTGCGGGCATGCACGGTCCAGAAGAACCGATGACCGTCCCGCTCCCCCTGCCCCCACGTGCGCAGCGGGTCGGGGCGCTTCGGGTCCTCGACCTTGATGACGTCGGCTCCCATGTCGCCGAGCAGTCGACCGGCGAAAGGCCCGGCGATCAGAGTGCCCAGTTCGAGCACCCTGATCTCCCCGAGCGCTCCCCTGCCGGTGGTCTGCTCTGCGGTGGTCTGGTCTGCAAACTCACTCCGTGTATCCGCGTCCGTCACTCGGTGTTGTCCATTTCTGTCCGGTCAGTAACCGAGGTGAACCGTCTTCTCCTCGGTGAATGCCTCGAGGCCGCGGCGTCCGAGCTCACGCCCGATACCGCTCGCGTCGCGACCACCCCAGGGTAGTGCCGGATCCGGCACACCCCAACCATTGACCCACACCGTGCCGACACGCAGCCGAGGAATCACGCTGTGCACGGTCGAGAGGTTCTGACTGAAGATGAAGGCATTGAGACCGTATTGCGTCGCGTTCGCGAGCCGGACCGCTTCCTCCGTGGCCTTGAACGTGATGACGGTGGCGACGGGTCCGAAGATCTCCTCGCGTGCGATCGTCAGGTCGTTGGTGCCGCGGAAGACAGTGGGCTGGACGAAGAAGCCCTTCTCCCCTACGCGTGCGCCGCCGGTGAGCAGTTCGGCGCCCTCGTTGCGGCCCTTCTCGATGTACCCGAGGATGCGGTCGAGCTGCTTGCGGTTGACGATCGTGCCCTGGGTAGTGCCGGCGTCGAACGGGTCGCCGATCACGGCGGCGCGGGCGAATTCGACGAGTCCCTCGATGACCCGGTCGGCGATGGATTCGTGCACGATCACGCGCGTGCCCGCGGCGCACACCTGTCCCTGGTGGTAGAAGTTGCCCATCGCGATCCACGGCAGCGAGGCTTCGAGGTCTGCGTCGGGGAAGATCAGCTGCGGGGCTTTGCCGCCCAGCTCCAGCGTGACCTTGCGGAACTTCTCACCTGCAAGCGACGTGATGGTCTTGCCGACGGCGGGGCTGCCGGTGAAGGTGATCTTGTCGATGCCCCGGTGTGAGGCAAGCGCGGCTCCGGCCTCCGGTCCCAGACCGGGGACGACGTTGAACGCGCCACCGGGCACGCCGGCCTCCGCAAGCAGATCGGCGAGTTTCAGCACCGCGAGCGACGCATCCTCGGCGGGCTTGACGACGACGGAACACCCCGCTGCGAGCGCCGGCGCGATCTTCCACGCCGCAACCACGGTCGGGTTGTTCCACGGCGTGATTGCACCGACCACACCGAGCGGCTGACGGAGAGTGAAGCCGAAGCGATGCTGCGGCCCGACATCCGGAAGGATCATCGCCTCGCCGGCGATCTTGTCGGCCCAGCCCGCGTAGTGCCGGAACGATGCGGCCGCGGCAGGAATGTCGCCCGCGACGGTATCGGCGTACAGCTTGCCCATCTCCGCGGTCTCGAGTGCCGACAGTTCGGGAGCGTGCTGTTCGATCAGATCGGCAGCGTGCGAGAGGATCCGGCCTCGTTCTGCACCGGCAATCCGCGACCACGCACCCGAGTCGAACGTGTCGCGGGCGGCGTCGACAGCGGCGTCGATGTCGGCGGCTCCGCCGCGCGCGATCTCGGCGACGATTTCTTCGGTTGCCGGGTTGATCGACGAGAACTTCTCGCCGGACCGCGCGGGAACCGCCCGGCCACCGATGCGCAGAAGTGTGTCCGGCACAACGACCGTCGCGGGAGTAACGGGAGCTGCGGTGTCGGTCATGAAGGGCTCCTACTTCGAGGGTGGGGTGAAGCGGCGTTCCAGTCCGGACCATGACGAGTCGTAGTCGCGCTGGCGATGGGATGCGTTGAAGGCGGTCTCGGTGACGGCGAGGGCGAGGCGGGTTTCGAACATGAACGACATCGTGTTCTCGAGCTTCACCGGCGAAAGTTCGGCGGCGGACGCGAGATCGAAGATCTCCCGATCGGGTCCGTGTGCACCCCACTGGTTGTGCAGCGACGCCCCACCGGGCACGAACCCTTCGGCTTTCGAATCGTGTCGCCCACGGATCAGGCCCATGAACTCGGTCATCACATTGCGGTGGAAATGTGGTGGCCGGAAGGTGTGTTCACCGACCACCCACCGATCGGGAAAAACACAGAAGTCGACGTTGGCCTGCCCCGCGACAGGAGTCGGCGAGGTGAGGACGGTGAAGATCGACGGGTCCGGATGATCCCAACCCGCTGTCGTCATCGCGTTGAATCGGGCGAGATCGTACTTGTAGGCGCCGTGCGTTCCGTGCCATGCGACGACGTCGAGGGGCGAGTGGTCGAGGTCGGTCGTCCACAGGTGGCCGCCGAACTTCTGCACCAACTCGACCGGCCCGACGCGTTCCTCGTACCACGCTGTGGGATAGAGGAAGTCGCGCGCGTGCGCGAGTCCGTTGGCGCCGATCGGTCCGAGTTCCGGGAGCCGGTAGGCCGCCCCGTAGTTCTCGCACACGTACCCGACTGCCGTGTCGTCGAGGAGCTCGATCCGGAACCGCACGCCCCGTCCGACGACCGCGATCTCCCCCTGCGAGACCGCGATCCTGCCGAATTCGGTGCACAGCAGCAGCCCACCGTGCTGCGGGACGAACAGCAACTCGCCGTCGGCGTCGACGAAGTACCGGTCGGTCATCGACGCCGACAACGAATACAGGTGTATGGCTATACCCGTCCGGGCATGCACGTCGCCGTTGACGGCGTAGGTCGTGATGCCGTCGACGAAGTCCACCCCGGCCGCCGGCGCGGGTTGCGGGTCCCACCGCAACCTGTTCGGTGTCAGCACCGTCGCGGCCGATGGCGCAGACACCCATCCGCGATCGTCGGCCCGCTCGAACGGCCGGTGTGCGGCCGACGGCATGATCCGGTAGGTCCAACTCCTCGTGTTGATCTCGCGCGGCTCGGTGAACGCGGTCGCGGAATGCTGCTCGGCGTACAATCCGTGCGGGGCCCGCTGCGGCGAGTTCTGCCCCCACGGCAATGCACCGTCGACCGCCTCGCTGTGGTGTTCGTTGCCGAACCCGTGCAGGTACTCGAGGTCGACCGTCATGTCAGGGCGACCATCTCGTGCAACGTCGAGCCCGAACGGTCGTATTGTTCTCCGTCGATGGTCACGGTCATGGTGAAGTCGGAGCGGAACCGGAAGTAGCCCGGTCGGCCGACGAGCCAGTTCACGATCGGCTTGACGAGCTTGCTCGATGCGACGGGGATATCCTCGAGGAGATTGTGGGCATGGACGATTTCGCGGACCGTCAGAGTCAGATCGAATGCGTCGGCGACCTTGATCCGCAGCCATGACGGGTACGTGCGGTCGGCGACCGGGTCGTAGACCGCGGGGCCCTCCGTCATTTCGACCTCGCCGTTGCTGAGCACCACCTCACGTCCCTGCGCGATCATCACCGGCTGCGACCAGTGCTCCCCGTACTTCTTCTGCGTCTGCACCATCGCATAGACAAGTGAGAAATCGTCGGTGTAGAGGCGGCCCCAGTACCACTTGGAGATGATCCGCTTCATGTCGCCCACGCCCCAGTTGTGGTCGTGGTAACCGCGGCCGGTCACCTCCGTGGTGGCCCCGTCGACCGTCACCGTTCCCGCGACACGTGCGCGCGGTGCGCCGACGACCCACGCGAAGAACTCGCGATCGTTGTAGCTGGTCTGTCCGCGGCCCGGCATCCACGGCGGCACCTCGGCGGTGAAGGTGAGGTCGAAGGCGAGGTCGTCCTCGGCCACCGCCACGTGGTAGACGGGCAGTCCGTCTTCCTCACCGGTCAGCTTCGCGAAGCTGCGGCCGACCTCGACGTCGCACCGCTCCGCCGACACGGTGAGGTCTGCGTCGGAATACTGCTTGATGGCTTCGCGGCGCTGACCGTCGGCGCTGTAGACGTGGATCTCGACGCCGGGCTTGCGGTGCACCAACTCCCTGGTCTGCAGCATCGCGACGACGATGCGGCCGTCGTCGAGATGCGCATCGAAGTACCAGTGTTCGAATGCGTGTTTGTCGGTCGATGGGTGAGCACCGTTGTCGCTCGGTACGACCTCGGTGATCTCGCCGTCGCGTCGACCGGGACCGTTCCAGGCCTCGACGATCTGTAGTGCCGCCATGGTTCCTCCGATATGTGGGTGTTCAGCGCCGCAGTGCGCCACATGCGTCGAATTGCGCTTCTCGCCCGCTCATTTGGGCTCGGTACCAGTTCTCGCGATGAGCGACCATGATCTTCTCGTGCACTCCGGCGATCCCCGGAAGGCGCCGCATGAGTTCCATCGCGGTGATGAGCGGGAATCGCACGATCGGGATGACTAGCCACGGAATGACCTTCGGCATCGAGTATTTGCGACGTGTACCCGGACCCATGAAGATCGCCGAGTAGACGGAGTTGATCCGGAAGTTGTATGCCGCGCGGAGCCGCTCGAATCCTCGTTGGCCGTCGCGGGGTGCGAACGCATTCGGGTACGACTCGATCAGTTCCTTGCCGTGTTCGCCCGAGTCGTAGGACCGGGACACGACGGTGGTGAGCAGCGTACGGATGCTGTCGCCGATCGTCTCCGGATACCAGTCGATACGCACACCGAGCAGGTATCCCATGTACTTCTGGAAGTGGATGAGCGCGAGTATTTCTCGCGGTGTGGTCTGGTAGCCCAGGGTCCACAAAGCGAGCCCCGGGGTGAGGCTGCCTGCGATGAGGGTGAGCAACATGTAGGTCTGGCTGATCGGCAGCCCCCACTTCTCCTCGTCCCACTCGGCGTGTTTCGCGACCCGCTCGCGTACCGACACGTGCATCACACGAACCTTGAGCGCGGTCGCGCGCCCCACCGACCCCGGGGTGAGCAGCGCGCCGGGCTCGGAGACGTCGCACCAGAATCGGCAGGTTTCGAGATAGCGACGCAGCGCGTTGTCGCCCGCGTACCCACCGGCAAGCGACAACGGTGTCGCGACAGCGGATTCCGTGTAGATCTCGAGGGTCTCGGCGCCTGCGAAGCTGAACAGCATGGTGCCCCAGCGTCGCCAGATCTTCGCGCCTTCTTCGACGAGTTCGGGCCGCACCCAGCCGGGGACGGTCTCGAACTCGTCGAACAGTGCCTTCATCGCCTCCGGTGCATCCGGCACGGCGTCGATTCCGTCGGTCAACGCGGTGTCGAGCAGCTCCCGGGCCTTCTTCGGACCGAGGTCACCGTGATAGACCTCGCTGACGAACCGTTCCGCAGTGGGATCGCCGCTGAAGAGATCGTTGCACAGGGCGCGCGCTGTAGCGTCGTCGTGCAGCATGTCGAAACCCGTGATCGCGCGGATGAGGTTCCGGACGCGGACCACCCCCGGCCTTTCGACTGCCTGCCAGTAGGGGAATCGACTCGGGCATCGGTCCCGTGCCGGAGCAGTCTTCGTGTCGGGTGCCTCGGTCATGCCTGTGCCTCCTCGAGGACGGTGCAGCGGATCCAACCGGCGATGCGGCCGACGACGTCGTCGAGACCACCCGGCTGGTCCACCAGGTAATGATTGAGTCCGCGCATTTCGATCAACTCGGTGTCGCCGCCCAGCGCCCGGTGCATCAGCCTCGAATCCTCCGCGAACGCGGCCTGATCGCCGAGCAAACTCATCACCATCGCGGGCGCGTCGACGTGCTCGAGATCTGCGAGGGCGTCGGCGTGGGTGCGATCGGAACTCCACGTGCTGAGCCAACTGCGTACCGTCACGAACCGGGCGAGCCCACCTGCCGCGGTGTTCGCGGCAGCGGGGTCGCCGTACATGCTGCCCAGCTCGCGGTCGCTGGGGTCGAGGGTGGGGTCCACGAAGCGCGGATCGGCCACCGTGCGGTGCACGACGAAACCCCGGTCGGATGCGCCGGTGCGATTCATCTCGTCGAGCTGGTCGAGCGCCCACGCATCGATGCGGCGCATCCGCGCGAGCTGAGCCTCGCGGTAGCGGGCAACCCAGTCGCGGTCGAGCGGCGCGGTGCGACCTGGTGCATACAGATCGAGTTCGGGATCGACACTGTACGGGTCGGTTTCGTCGTGGACTGCGCCGTCGATCCAGTGCCGCAGCACTCTCGCGCGTCCGGGGTGTGCGCCGACGAGCATCACCGCATCGGCGGGCCGGAGCTTCGCGTCGAGGAACGAGGCCGGGTCGCCGGCGGGCGTCTCGGTGACGGTGGGGTTCTCGGCCTGCGACTGATAGAAGGACGCGAGCGAGCCGCCGCCGCTGAAACCCAGCAGCACCACCTTCTCGAAGCCGAGCTCCTCGGCCATCCACCGGACACCGGTGCCGAGGTCGAACGCCGCGCGTTCCATGATCAGAGCCGGCTCGTTCGACGCATACCGAGTGTTGAGCCCCATTGCCGGGATGCCCGCCTTCGCGATCGCGCGGAGCAGGAAATGACTCAGGAAGTTCGATGCGGGGTGACACATGATCACCCCTACCTTCCGTGAGTATCCTGGCGCGGCGACGAGATTTCCGTGAAGCGTCGGATAGTGCCGGCTCAGGCCGGAGTGCATCTCGACGCGGCCGTCGGATGCAGGTTCGTAGGGAATGCGCTGGAAGTGGTCGATCGGCCCATCTACTACCGATTCGTAAGTCATTGCACCGTCCGATATTCGAGCATCATGTCGTGATCTTCGTGGTCGAGGATGTGGCAGTGCCACACGTAGCCTTGGAGTTCGCTGCCCTGCGTGTCGTGGTCAGTGTGGTGCGACCTCGCGTGCGCATGATCGCCGGATGCGTGTTCGTCGAACGTGTCCACGGTGGCCGGGAATGTCGCGTCGGGGTCGAAGCCGAGCTCGTCGGCAGTCGGAAAGTACACCACGATGCGCGTGACCGAGTTCGGGTCGCAGATCACCGTGTCCTTGAAGCCGGTCTCCCACGGCTCGGGACCCCGAAGCGATTCGACGACGAACGGGTCGGCGTCGGGGGTCCATTTGATGCCGAGGGGCCCCTGCGGCTGCCGCGCACACATCGCGAGAGTGTCGATCGCCTGACGCCCGATAACTCGGAAGTGCACGAGGTGCAGGTGGACCGGGTGCGGATCAGGGGTCGCGTTGACGATGTTCCACTGCTCGATCGTGCCCTGCCTGGGCATCTCGATGTCGTCGCTGTCGAACGTGAGGTTGTTGAGCGACATGATCGACGGGGGCAGCCGTACTTCCGATGGCTGGCTCAGCGACACATTGCGCACCGTCTGCGGCACCGGAATCGGGCCCACCACCGGGGGTTGTCCGGTTCCGCCTCGCAACGTCTCCGGGACGGGGCCGGTGAAGCCGAGTTCGTTCCCGACGCGGAAGCGCATGAACACCGGCATCAGGACGGCGCCGATCTGCGCGGCCTGCGGCGCGGCGGGCTCGGTGTTGCGCAGTTCGACAGTCGAATCGGGTTCGAGGGCGCTGAAGTCGACAAGGATGTCGACGCGCTCACCCGGCGAAAGCCGCACATGGTCGGTACGGAAGGGGGCATCCATCAGGCCGCCTTCCATCCCGATCACCCAGAACTGCATGCCGTCGGAGAAGTGCAGGTCCCAGATACTGAACGAGGCCGCGTTGAGCAGTCTCATCCGGTAGAGGCCACGGTCGACTCGGGCTTCGGGCCAGATCTTGCCGTTGACGACGCCCACGTCGCCGACGGCTCCTCCTTCCCATCGCCCCTGCGGAACGATGGGAGTTGAGCGGATACTCTGCGCCCCATCGCTGTTCACGATCTTCTCCTGCAGGACGAGGTCGAGTTCGTGTGCGCCCGTGGGCAGGCCGAGTGGGTTGCCGGACTCGCCGGTGTCGTATTCGTCGCGCAGCAGATACAGCCCCGCGAGACCCGCGTAGACGTTGAGCCGAGTGACGGCCATCGCGTGGTCGTGGTACCACATCGTCGTGGCGTCCTGCTGGTTCGGAAACCGGTAGGTGTAGCCCTGGCCGGGACGTGAGATCTGTTGCGGGTGGCCGTCGAACGCCGGCGGTGTGACACCGCCGTGCAGGTGCATCGATGTGGGGACCGCGGTGCGGTCGTGTTCACCGAGTCCGTGCAGCGAGGTGTCGAAGTCGGCCGCAAACGGATGGGACGTGACCCGGTTGCGGTATTCGATCGTAGTTTCACGTCCGCGCCTCGCGACGACGACAGGCCCGAGGTAGCCGAGGCCGCCGTAGGCGAGGGCGGGCCCCGGGGCGAGGTCGCGGTGAAAGCTGTGCGTCGTGGTCGTTGCGTCGATCGACACCGTTGCGCTGTCTATGCGCGGCAGAATGGGCAGTTCGTCGACGAACGGCTCGAGTCGCGGAGAGTGGAACAGCGGCGGAGCCGAGATGTCCGGCCCGTCGGCGAGAGCACGCGCCCCACCGAGCAATGAGACCCCCGCACCGGCCCCCAAGGCCATACCCGCGAGAAGTGCTCTGCGACTGATTCTTTGCATCATGCGTTTCCGTGTCGACTTTCGCCCGATTGACAAGCACACGACGTATCGTGACGAGCCTCACAGTACCATACGGTATGGTTTGGACAAGACCTCGTCGCGTCGGCCACCTCGGCTCCCGACGTGTAATCTCGCAGCAGCGCACAACAAGGAGAAGTGGTCGTGACTCGGCAATCGGAGAAGAAGAAACCCGCCTCCACCCGCCGGCCGCGGCTCTCGCTCGACGACTGGACCGACGCAGGTCTGCAACTGCTTGTCACCGAGGGTCGGGGCGCGGTGAAGATCGCGCGGTTGTGCAACGAACTCGGCGTCACCAAGGGCAGCTTCTACTGGCACTTCGCCGACATCGAAGAGTTGATGCATGCCATCGCCGCCCGCTACTGCTCGCACGACAACGACACGTTGCGCGGACTGACGAGCATCGAAGAGATGCCCGTCCGCGACCGGCTCGCACACATGGGCGCGACGCTCGTCGAGGACCGGGCCTGGGCCACCGAGGTGGCGATACGCGATTGGGCGCGCACCGACCCGCAGGTCGCGGAATCCGTGCGCGCCCTCGACCAACGCATCATGTCGGTGGTCGAGAACGCATTCCGAGAACTGGGATTCGACGACCGCGAAGCGCGCATCCGCGCGGGCACTCTGGTGTATGCGGGCATCGGCTTCGTCTACGGGCGCGACAACATCGCGACACCGACGGTGGACGAGATCCAGGACCTCGTCGCGATCCTCACGCGGATGTAGCCACCGGAAGTCGCGTCAGGCGCACTCGCCACGCATCAGACCCTCGCACTTCGTAGTCGACGCCGAGCGGCGCTACCCGACCGTCGTCTGCCAGGCCCACCTCGGCATCGTCGAAGGCACGCTCGACGAGGTCGGTGCACCGACCGGCCCGGGACTCGATCTCCTGCCCTTCGCCGAACCCGGTGCGTGCAGGCTCTTCCTCCCTGATCCCACAATCCCCGCGGTGTGCTGCGGTCCGCGGAGCGAAACGTGAACGAGCGTGGCAGCCGGCATCTTCGCGCCGGCGTGTGGAGTTCCGCGAGCCGCGGACGCTATCCGCTCGTGTCGCACTCGATGGTCGACGCCGAGCGCGGTGCACACGGTGTCGTCGAGGTACAGGGATGACGGGTCGTTCGTCCTATCTCGCCTGGTTCAGCTTCTCGACCGCCTTGTCGTAGCCGTCGACGAGTTCGGCCATGACCTCCGCGACGGGCCGGATCTCGTTCATCCGCCCGACGATCTGTCCGACCGGCATCGCCACGACCTCGGGATCGTTCCCCGCCGAGATACGCTGGTGCGCTTCACTGACGAGGATGTTCTGCAACGGCATGGGCAATGGCGACGGCGCGTCGGGCTTCGACCACGCCTCGGTCCACTTCGTCTTGAGCAGCCGGGCCGGTTTGCCGGAGTAGATGCGCGAGCGGACGGTGTCGGACGAACTAGCACCGAGCAGCGCCCGCTGGATCGACGACGGCCCGTTGGCCGCCGAGCCGAGCTTGTACTCGGAGGTCGTCAGCCAGTACGAACCCATCCACACGCCGGAGGCACCGAGTGCGAGTGCTGCGGCGACCTGCCGACCCGACCCGACACCGCCCGCAGCGAGAACCGCGGCGGAATCACCTATGGCATCGACGATCTCCGGCCACAGCACCATCGACGCGACCTCACCGGTGTGGCCACCCGCCTCGTAGCCTTGCGCGATGACGATGTCGACGCCGTTCTCCACGTGTCGTTTCGCATGTTCGACGGCGCCGGCCAGAGCGGCGACCGGCACACCCTTCTCGTGCGCCAGATCGATGACGTCCTTCGGTGGCGATCCGAGGGCGTTGGCGATGAGCGCGGGGCGATGCGCGAGCGCCACATCGACGTGGGAACGCGCGACCGAATGCAGCCAGCCCAGCACTCCGGTGGCGTGTTCCGCGTCGTCACCGAGCGGCGGAACTCCCAGCTCCGTGAGGGTGCGGTCGACGAACGCGGGGTGCTCCGCCGGGATGAGGCTGTCGAGGTCGACGGCGGTGCCCTCGGTGGGCACCTTGGCGGGCATCACGATGTCGACGCCGTACGGCTTCCCGTCGGTGTTCTCGTCCATCCATGTGAGGACCGCGTCGAGTTCTTCCGGATCGTTGAACCGGACACAGCCCAGCACTCCGAGGCCACCGGCCCTGCTGATCGCCGCCGCGACGTGCTCGGACGGTGTGAACCCGAAGATCGGGTACTCGATGCCGAACTTCTTGCTGAGATCGGTCTGCATGTGGGTTCCTACTATCCTGTCGCGGCGGTGGCGGCAGTGCCGTTGCTGTAGATATCGTCGGCCGGCCGGGTTTCGGTTTGCTCCTTGGCCCAGCGGTAGTCGGGCTTACCCGCCGGTGAACGCTTGACCTCGTCGACGAACCAGATGCTCCGCGGCACCTTGTATCCGGCAATCGAGGCGCGGGCGTTCTCGACGAGTTCGGCCAGGGTGGGACGACTGCCCGGTCGCGCGGCGACTACCGCAGCGACCCGCTGACCGAATCGCTCGTCGGGGACGCCGACGACGAGAACGTCGAACACGTCGGGGTGCCCCTTGAGTGCGGCCTCGACTTCCTCGGGGTAGATCTTCTCGCCACCGCTGTTGATCGACGCCGAACCGCGGCCGAGCATGGTCACAGTGCCATCGGCTTCGATCTGCGCATAGTCACCGGGAATGGAGTACCGCACGCCGTTGAATTCGCGGAACGTCGCCTTCGTCTTGGCTTCGTCGTTGTAGTACCCGATCGGGATATGCCCCTTGCGGGCGAGCAACCCCACTTTGCCGTCACCCGGCTGCAGTGGGGTGCCGTCCTCGTCGATCACGTCGGTCGACGCGTCGATCTTCACGGTGGGGGCACCGACGTGCGCCTGCCCCTTCTCGACGACTCCGATTCCGGAGAACCCGGTCTCCGATGAGCCGATGGAGTCGGTGATCATGCAATTCGGGAGCAGCTCGAGGAACCGTTCCTTGAGCGCCGGGGAGAAGAGCGCTGCGCTGGATCCCATGAAATACATCGACGAGAGGTCATAGGGCTTGCCGGTTTTCGGGTTTCCCTGTTCTAGGGCATCGATCATGGGACGGCCCATCGCATCGCCGGTGATGAAGATGACGTTGACTTTGTGTTCCTCGATTACACGCAGTGTGTCGTGGCCGTCGAACTCGGGGTGCATGATCAGTTTGCCGCCGCCGAACAGCGCCTGCAACAGCGCCCACTGCGCACCACCGTGGATCATCGGCGGGATCGGGAAACGCACCATCACCGGATTCGCGGCGCCGGTCCGGGCGAGTTCCCATTCGTCGGCCACGTACTCGCCGGTGAGGAAGTTGATGCCGCCGCCGAGGACGCGCCACACGTCTTCCTGCCGCCACATCACGCCCTTCGGCTTTCCGGTGGTGCCGCCCGTGTAGAGCATGTACAGGTCGTCGGGGCTGCGTTCCTCGAAGTCACGCTCCGGTGAGCTCTGTGCGAGCGCCTGCTCGTAGTCGACTCCGCGGTAGCCGGAGTAGTCGAGCCCACTCTCGTCGTCGACGACGAGCGAAGTCTTCACCAACGGTGTCGTCGGCAGCACGTTCGCGACCTTGTCGGCGTACCTGCGCTCGTGAACGAGCGCCACCATGTCCGAGTCCTCGAAGATGTGCTGCAACTCGTTCTCGACGTACCGGAAGTTGATGTTGACCACTACCGCACGGATCTTGAACACCGCGATCATCGCCTCGACGGCCTCGATCGTGTTACGCGAGTAGATGCCCACCTTGTCGCCGGGTTCCACACCCTGTTTCTGCAGGTAGTGACCGAGACGGTTGGTCCGGTCCTCCAGCTGCGCATAGGTGAGTTCGCGACCGTCCGACGCGAGTGCGACGCGGTCGGGTACGAGGTCGATGGCGTGCTCTACGAGGTCTGCGATATTTAGGGCCACGCCATCAAAATAGAACGTGTTATCGTTTCTGACAAGACCCGGATTGAGATCCAGTTCACAACACTTCAGGAGTTCTCAGTGTCCACTACCGCCTCCACCGGCGCTGCCGAAACTTCGGACATTTCGGAGCGCGCTCCGCACTGCCTCGTCGAGCAACGCGGTCACACCCTGATCGTCACGATGAATCGTCCGGAAGCACGAAACGCTTTGTCGGGCGAGATGATGGCGATCATGACCGAGGCGTGGGACCGCGTCGACAACGATCCCGAGATCCGCGTCGCGATCCTCACCGGCGCGGGCGGGGCATTCTGCGCGGGCGCCGACCTCAAGGACATGAACAAGTCTGCACCCGGCGACAAGTTCGAGCAGGGCGAGCGAAGCGACGGGAAGGGTGGCGGCGAGCGAAGCGACGGGAAGGGTGGCGGCGAGCGAAGCGACGGGAAGGGTGGCGGCGAGCGAAGCGACGGGGAGGGTGGCGGCGAGCGAAGCGACGGGGAGGGTGGCGGCGGAGGCTGGGACCTGTCGAAGCTGCCGGCACTACTCAAGGGCCGCCGGCTGAAGAAGCCCCTCATCGCAGCAGTCGAGGGCCCCGCCATCGCGGGCGGCACCGAGATCCTCCAGGCCACCGACATCCGCGTCGCCGGAGAGAACGCGAAATTTGGTGTGTCCGAAGCGAAGTGGGGACTGTTCCCACTCGGCGGCTCGGCGGTGCGGCTCGTGCGTCAGATCCCGTACACGATCGCCGCCGACATCCTGCTCACCGGTCGCCACCTGAAGGCGCCCGAGGCCAAGGAGATCGGGCTCATCGGACACGTCGTCGAAGACGGCCGAGCCCTCGACAAGGCCCTCGAGATCGCCGAGACGATTTCCGCCAATGGACCGGTCGCGGTGCAGGCGGTCCTCGAGACCATCCGCCGGTCCGAGGGGCTCCACGAAGAAGAAGCCTTCCGCATCGACGCGGAACTCGGTGCTGCGGTATTCAAGAGCGCCGACGCGAAAGAGGGCCCCCGCGCCTTCGTCGAGAAGAGGGCGCCGAAGTTCACCGGCCAGTAATCACAGACCCGCGCATCACCTACGCGCGGTGCGCGGGCAGAAACATCCGGCCGACGGAGTGTGTCTGCCCGCGCACCGCGCGTATGCATCGTTGACCGACTATCCCAGCACGACGTCGGCCAGCAACTCCACATGCTCGGCGTCGCGGCACGACACCAGGAGCATTGTCACTCCCGCGTCTTCCCACCGCTTCACTCCCTCGCGCACCTCGTCGTGGTCGCCGACGATCATCGTCTCGGTGACCATCTCGTCCGGGATCGCTGCAGCCGCCTCGTCCTTGCGTCCTGCGCGGAACAGTTCGGTCACCTCGTCGACCACATCTCCGTAGCCCATTCGGCGGTAGACCTGCGCGTGGAAGTTCAACTCGGGCGCACCCATTCCGCCGACGTAGAGCGCAGTGACAGGCTTCATTCCAGCGATCGTTGCGGCACGGTCGTCGGTCACCACCACCTGGCAGGTCGCCGCAACCTCGAAATCTTCACGAGTGCGACGCGCCCCCGGACGGGCGAATCCCTCGTCGAGCCATTCGTTGTACATCGGGGCAAGGCGTGGTGAGTAATAGATCGCGAGCCAGCCGTCCGCGATCTCCGCGGTGAGCGCGACGTTCTTCGGACCCTCGGCGCCGAGCCAGATCGGGATGTCGGGCCGGAGCGGATGTGTGATGGACTTGAGCGGCTTACCGAGTCCGGTCGAACCCTCCCCGGAGTACGGCAGCGGATAGTGCGGGCCCGCGCTGGTGACGGGTTCTTTGCGCGAAAGGACGTTGCGGATGATCGACACGTATTCGCGGGTCCGGGCCAGAGGTTTCGCGAACGGCTGGCCGTACCAGCCTTCGACGACCTGCGGTCCGGACACACCCAGGCCGAGAATGTGCCTGCCACCGGAGAGATGGTCGAGAGTGAGCGCGTGCATAGCACAACTCGTCGGGGTTCGTCCGGAGATCTGCACGACGGAGGTGCCGAGCCGCACTCGCTCGGTTGCCGAGCCCCACCATGACAGTGGCGTGAAGGCATCCGATCCCCACGATTCGGCGGCGAAGACCGCATCGAAGCCCGCAGCTTCGGCTGCAGTAACAAGTTCTGGCCCGTTGACGGGCGGCTGCGCACCCCAATACCCCAGTTGCAGTCCCAGTTTCATTGCGCACCTTTCAGGTCGGTCAACGGGCCATGCCGCGCTGTTCACACGCTACTCTTGCCAGCGACATTAGAACCTGTTCTACTCGAAGATGTGAGCCTGGGAAAGAGCGCGGTCGTCGAGCCGCCACTGAGAGCCCCGTTGAATCTCCAGTTCGACTACACCCGATCCACCGGGCCGACCGTCGGCGCATTCGTCACCGGTTTGCGCGACGGGCGGATCGTCGGCGCACGTAGTTCGGACGGCCGAGTCCTCGTCCCTCCCCCGGAATACGACGCGATCACGCATGATTCGCTCGTCGACTTCGTCGAGGTCGGACAGACCGGCACCGTGGTGAGCTGGACGTGGAATCCCGAGCCGTTGCCCGGACAACCGTTCGACCGCCCCTTTGCGTGGGCCCTGATCCGGCTCGACGGCGCAGACTCGTCGCTGCTGCACGCCGTCGACGTTTCCTCCCCCGACGCCATCACTACCGGCATGCGGGTGCGGGTCCGGTGGGCCGACGAGCGAGTCGGCGACATCCACGACATCGTCGCTTTCGAGCCCGGCGAGGCCGCGGAATCACTCGCTTCGAGCACCGACACCGACCCGGTCTCCATGATCACCACCCCCCTCGATCTGCAGTACACGCACACGGCGTCCCCCGAGGAGTCGTGGTACCTGCGCGGATTGAAGGAAGGCAAGCTTGTCGGCGGGCGGACCGGGCCCGACGGCAAGGTGTACGTCCCGCCACGTGGCGCGAGCCCCACCGACGGCGTTCCGACGAAGGAACACGTCGAGTTGTCCGACAAGGGCGTCGTCACCACATTCTGCATCGTCAACGTGCCTTTCATGGGCCAACAGATCAAGCCCCCATACGTTGCGGCATACGTGTTGCTCGACGGCGCCGACATCCCGTTCCTGCACCTGATTCTCGAGTGCGATGCCGCGGACGTCCGCATGGGCATGCGCGTCGAAGCGAAGTGGCGACCGCAGGAGGACTGGGACTACACCCTCAAGAACATCGAGTACTTCCGTCCCACAGGCGAACCCGACGCCGACTTCGACACCTTCAAACACCATCTCTAGGAGCCGCGGAATCATGACAGACATTGCAGTCGTCGGCTTCGCGCACGCTCCACACGTCCGCGAAACGCACGGCACCACGAACGGTGTCGAAATGCTCGTACCCTGCTTCCAGGCGCTCTACGAGAAGCTCGGAATCACCAAGTCCGACATCGGTTTCTGGTGCTCCGGATCGTCCGATTACCTCGCCGGCCGCGCGTTCTCGTTCATCTCGGCCATCGACGCGATCGGTGCAGTTCCTCCGATCAACGAGTCGCACGTCGAGATGGACGCAGCGTGGGCCCTCTACGAAGCGTGGGTCAAGCTCATCACCGGCGAGGTCGACACCGCACTCGTGTACGGGTTCGGAAAATCGTCGGCAGGCACGCTGCGGCGCACCCTGTCGCTGCAGCTCGATCCGTATCTCGTCGCACCGCTCGGTCTCGACTCCGTGTCGCTCGCCGGCCTTCAGGCGCGGATCGGGCTCGACTCCGGCAAGTGGACCGCGGAGCAGATGGCCGAGGTCGCCGTGCAGGCCCGCGCCGCCGCGAAGAACCGCCCCGACGCCCAGATCAGTGGCGATGTCACCATCGAAGAACTGCTCGCGCAGCCGTACATCGCCGACCCGCTACGCACCCACGACTGCGCGCCGGTCACCGACGGCGCAGCTGCGATCGTCCTCGCGTCCGGCGACCGCGCACGAGAGCTGTGCGAGAACCCCGCGTGGCTCACCGGGATCGAGCATCGCATCGACTCCCCGAACTTCGGCGCCGCCGACCTGACGTCCGCACCGTCCGCGCGTGCCGCCGCTCATGCTGTCACCGGTGGCGACACCTCCTTCGACATCGCCGAGCTGCACGCGCCTTTCACCCACCAGGAGTTGATCCTGCGTGAGGAGATCGGATTGAACGGCAACACTTCGATCAATCCGTCGGGTGGCCCGCTGACCGGCAATCCGATGTTCTCCGGTGGGCTGGAACGAATCGGCTTCGCCGCCCAGGCAATCATGGACGGGAAGGCCGGCCGGGCACTCGCCCACGCGACGGGTGGCGCTGTGCTGCAACAGAATCTGGTAGCCGTTCTGGAGGGACGAAACTGATGGCGAAGCAACCTGCGGCGGTCCTCGGAACGGGACAGACCCACTACGTCGCGAAGCGGCACGACGTCTCGATGTCGGGACTCGTCCGTGAAGCAATCGACCGGGCCATGGCCGACGCGCATGTCGGCTGGAACGACATCGACGCCGTCGTGATCGGCAAGGCCCCCGACCTGTTCGAAGGCGCGATGATGCCGGAATTGGCGATGGCCGATGCTATCGGCGCCACCGGCAGACCCCTGCTTCGCGTGCACACCGCCGGATCCGTCGGCGGTTCGACCGCCAACGTTGCCACGAGCCTCGTCCAGGCCGGTGTCCACCGTCGTGTGCTCGCAGTCGCGTGGGAGAAACAATCCGAATCCAACGCGATGTGGGCGCTGTCCACACCGGTGCCGTTCACGATGCCGGTCGGTGCGGGAGCGGGTGGCTACTTCGCGCCGCACGTCCGCTCGTACATCCGCCGCTCCGGAGCACCGGAGCACATCGGTTCGATGGTCGCCGTCAAAGACCGCCTCAACGGCGCGAAGAACCCGTACGCCCACCTCAAGCAGCCCGACATCACGTTCGAGAAGGTGCAGGCCTCGCAGATGCTGTGGGATCCCATCCGCTACGACGAAACGTGCCCGTCCTCCGACGGGGCGTGCGCCGTGGTGCTCGGCGACGCCGACAGCGCTGCCGCGGCCGAGGCGGACGGGCGCACCGTCGCGTGGATCCACGCGACCGCGATGCGCACCGAACCGACCACCTATGCCGGCCGCGACCAGGTGAACCCCGAAGCAGGTAGGATCGCTGCCGCAGCGCTGTGGAAGCAGGCCGGGATCACCGATCCACTCACCGAAATAGACTGCGCAGAGATCTACGTCCCGTTCTCCTGGTTCGAGCCGATGTGGCTCGAGAACCTCGGATTCGCCCCGGAGGGCGGTGGGTGGAAGCTCACGGAGGCAGGGGAAACCGCGATCGGCGGGCAACTCCCCGTCAACATGTCCGGCGGCGTGCTGTCGTCGAACCCGATCGGCGCGTCGGGCATGATCCGCTTCGCGGAAGCCGCAATCCAGGTCATGGGCAAGGCCGGCGACCACCAGGTCGAGGGCGCACGCAAGGCATTCGGTCACGCGTACGGCGGTGGCTCGCAGTATTTCTCGATGTGGGTAGTCGGATCGGACAAGCCTTCCAACTAGGAGAATCGTCGTGGTGAAATTCACCGTCGGTGTCGCGATGACGCCACTCGATCAGCTCGCAGGGATCGCGAAGGCCGCCGAGGAGTGCGGATTCTCGTCGATCGCGCTGCCCGATTCGCTGTTCTACATGGAGGAGCAGACCGTCGACTACCCGTACACCCCTGACGGGTCACGGATGTGGACGCCTGACACGCCCTGGGTGGACCCGCTCATCGCCGCAGCTGCGATGGGGGCAGCTACGTCGACGATCGAGTTCTACACCCAGGTGCTCAAACTCGGTTCCCGTAACCCGGTGTTGCTCGCGCGCCAGGTGGGTTCGGTCGCGAACCTCACGAACAACCGGTTCGGGCTCGGCGTCGGGATCGGCTGGGCACCAGAAGAATTCGAGTGGTGCGGCGTTCCCTACGCACGGCGCGGCAAGCGGGTCGACGAGATGATCGACGTGCTGAAACTCATCCTCGGGGGCGGGATGGTCGAGCACCACGGTGAGTTCTACGATTTCGACCGTCTGCAGATGAGCCCCGCGCCCAGCAAACCGGTGCCGTTCTACGTCGGTGGCCACACCGACGTGGCGTTGCGCCGGGCCGCGCGGGTCGGTGACGGCTGGACCTCGGCAATGATCAAGTTCGACGATCTCGTCCCGGTGATCGACCGCCTGCGCTCTCTGCGCGACGAGTACGGTCGCAGCGACACTGCCTTCGAGATCCAGACGGTGTGCATAGACAAGTTCGGCTCGTCCGGTTACAGCGAACTCGCGGATGCGGGGGTCACCGACATCATCGTCGTGCCCTGGATATTCGACGGTCACGGATTCGATTCCCCCCTCGAAGCCAAGCAGGAATCGTTACGAAAGTTCGCCGACAAGTTCATCCACGGGAAGGACACAGCATGAGCGAGGAACACCCCGCACGTATCGCAGCACGCGCGTCACAGACCGCTGCGAGCGCAAAGCGCAAGGACGACTGGCTCGCATTGTTCGCCGAGGACGGATGTGTGGAGGACCCGGTGGGCCCGTCGGGGTTCGACCCTGAAGGCAAGGGACATCACGGGCGCGAGGCGATCGCGGCGTTCTACGACATGACGATAGCGAACACCGAGAAGCTCGAGTTCCTCGTCGACGATGTCCTGGTGTGCGGCGACGAGTGCGTCAACATCGGCACCATTCGCACCACGCTGGCAGGCAACATCATCGACGCCGAGGGCGTGTTCGTCTACCGGGTGAACGAGGAAGGCAAGATCGCGTCGCTGCGCGCCTTCTGGGAAGTCGATCGAGCAATGAAGACGGTGCGCCCGGCCCAGTAGAGTCGGCGCATGACTGTCACCGGGATCGTCCTTGCTGCAGGGGACGGCTCACGGTTGGGTGGACGGGCGAAAGCCCTGCTCCCCCACCGGGGCCGTCCCCTGCTGCATTCCGTCGTCGATGCTCTCGAACAAGGTGGATGCGACAGGACGATCGTGGTGGTCGGCGCGTACGCCGACGAGGTGGCCGCGGTGTGCCCGCCCGGCACAACCCTCGTGCACAATCCCCGGTGGGAGGATGGCATGTCGACGTCGCTGCAGCGCGGGGTCGATGCCGCGGCCGGCTCGGACGTGATCGCACTGACGGTCGTGGACTTCCCCGGCATCAACGCCGACCTCGTGCGCGCAGTCCTGACAGCACACGAGTCCGGAACCGTGACGCTGCCGAGTTTCGGCGACCGCCCCGGCCATCCCGTCGTCTTCGACCTCGTCGACGCCGTTGCGGCGGCGCAGCAGGCCACGGGAGACGAGGGCGCCCGGTCATTCGTCTCCCGCAATCGCGACCGAGTCCGGCGGCTGGACTGCGCGGGTCTCGCAGACCCCGGCGACATCGACACCGTCGACGACCTGCACCGGCTGAACTGAGTTCGCCCACTCCTGCGGCACACAGAAATAATTGATTGACTTACTAGTCAATCAATTATTATTCTGTCCTCATGGCCCGCACCGTAGACCCCGAACTCCAAGCACAACGCCGCAACGCCATCACCGACGCTGCCGCCACGCTCTTCGCCGAACACGGCTACGACGCAACACCGGTGACCGCGATCGCGAAGGCCGCGGGGGTCAGCTCGGGTACGGTGTTCCACTACTTCGGCGACAAACGCGGGGTCTTCCGGGCCATCTTCGAGCGCGATCTCCCGGAATCCCAGGCGATGATCGAGCGCTATCGCGACGCCGTGGACCCCCTTGCGGCGATACTCGACATCGTCGCCGAGCTGGTCGAACCCGCTTCCGACCCGCTCGCCTCGGGCCTCGTGGTCGAGGTGATTCGACAGGTCACTCACGACCCACAACTCGCCGTGATCCTCGAAGAAACGGACGCCGTTGTGAACCGAGGGCTCAGCGACCTCCTCCGCCGCGCGCACGGCCGGATCGACCCCTCGCTCGACCCGGACGCGACCGCCACCTGGATCCGCGCGATCACGGATTCCGCATTTCTCTACGCAGACAACCCGACCGCCGTGGCACCCGTAGACACCATGCGCACGGTCATCCACCGCTATCTCACCGGACACCCAGGAGAAAGATCATGACGAAAATGCGTGACGATGCAACGAAGATCTCGATCTCCTGGACGATCCCTGCCGTCGTGGCGGTGGCCTGCATCCTCGCGGGCATCGGGCTCGGCTTCGCAGCTCCCCCGGTCTGCCGCTGGGCCGTCGACACACTGCCCACGGTCCCCGGACCGGTCGAAATCCTCTCCGAATCGACCACCGCATGGTCGCTGCCGATCCTGACCATCATCGGGATCATCGGAGGCGTCATTCTCGCCATGATGTCCATCGGCGAATCACTCACCGTCACCGTCGATTCCGACGGCATACTTCTCGAGCAGGACGACGACGCACTCTACGTTCCGCGAAACAAGATCGTCGGCGCCCACCTCGACGAGAAAGACCTGGTCCTGACTGACGTCACGCGGCGCGAACTCGCCCGTCGCAGTATCGGCGACCTCGACAAGGTCGCCGTCGCCCACGCATTCACCGAGCACGGATACCCCTGGACCGACACGTCACATCACGATGGCGAATTCACCCGGTGGATCGACGGTGACCCGACCCTCGACGGCAAGATCCACGCGCTGCTCCGCGAACGACGCACCGCACTCTCCCGCAAGGATTTCCATGTAGCCGGGCAGCTCCACGAAACACTGCAGGAGCGCGGCATCGTCGTCCGCGATCGCAAGGAACGCCAGGAGTACCGCCGGGTCAGTGCTTGACCGGGCACCCGCCCTGCGTCTTGTAGTCGACCTGGAATTCCTTGATCCCGTTGAGCCATCCCGAGCGCAGCCGATGCGGATCGGAGATCTTGGTGATATCCGGAATGTGGTCTGCGATCGCGTTGAAGATCAGGTCGATCTCCATGCGAGCGAGGTTCGCGCCGAGGCAGTAGTGCGCGCCGGTTCCACCGAATGCGAGATGCGGGTTGGGATCCCGGAGAATGTCGAACTCGCGCGGATTGTCGAAGACCTCTTCGTCGTTGTTGGCCGACGCGTACAGCATCACGACGCGGTCGCCCTTCTTGATCGACTGTCCACCGAGTTCGGTGTCCTCGAGCGCGGTGCGCTGGAACGAGATGACCGGGGTGGCCCAGCGGATGATCTCGTCGGCAGCGGTCTTCGGGCGATCGCGTTTGAAGATCTCCCACTGCTCGGGATTGTCGAGGAACGCCGCCATGCCGTGCGAAATGGCGTTGCGGGTGGTCTCGTTACCTGCGACCGCGAGCACGATGAAGAAGAAACCGAATTCCTCGGGCGCGAGTTCGTCGCCGTCGATGTCGGCCTCGATGAGGGTGGTGACGATGTCGTCTGCCGGGTTCGCCTTGCGCTCGGCGGCCATCTGGTACGCGTACCCGAGGACCTCCATCGACGCTGCTGCCGGATCGGCGGTGTTGTCAGGATCGTCGTACCCGGTCATCTGGTTGGACCACTCGAAGATCTTCGCGCGATCGTCCTGCGGGACGCCGATGAGATCGGCGATGGCCTGCAGCGGCAGCTCGGCGGCGATCTGGGTGACGAAATCACCCTCGCCTTCCTTGCATGCCTCGGCGACGATCTTCTCTGCACGCGAATTCAATTCGTCGCGCAGACCGTTGATCGCGCGGGGTGTGAAACCACGCGCGACCAGCTTGCGCAGCTTGGTGTGCTCGGGCGCGTCCTTGTTGAGCAGGACGTGGCGCTGAAGCTCGATGGCTTCGCGCGGCATGTCGTCGTTGAACCGCGGGATGGCGGTGTTCTCCCAGTTGGAGAACACATCGCTCCGGCGGGAGACTTCGCGGACCTCCTCGTGGCGGGACACGACCCAGAAGCCCTCGTCGTGGAAGCCGCTGACATCCGGCGACTTCTTGTTCCACCAGACCGGTGCCGTCTTACGCAGTTCGGCGAATTCTTCGAACGGCATACGCTCCGCAAAAAGATCGGGATCTGTGAAGTCGATGCCTTCGGGGATGCTGGGCTGTGCCACCACTGAACCTCTCCTGCCCTTGCGCGGGACCCGCGCTGTAATGTGGAACACGTTCTAGAATCATTGAAGCACAGCACACGCGACTCGCCAAGGAAACCGTGCTTCCAAACATCGAGACCACCTCTTGCACCACTCGATAACCTGTTCTATTTTCCGAGGTAGGAACGTTGCCCCGAGAGGGCACACAGAAAGGAGCCCGCAGTGGGCACACCCGTCATCGTCGAGGCCGCACGCACCCCGATCGGTAAGCGAGGTGGATGGCTCTCCGGTCTCCACGCCGCCGAGATCCTCGGTGCGGCGCAGAGCGGACTGATCGAACGGGCCGGGATCGACCCGGCACTCGTCGAACAGGTCATCGGTGGCTGCGTCACTCAGGCCGGCGCCCAGTCCAACAACATCACCCGCACGGCCTGGCTGCACGCCGGGCTCCCGTGGCAGGTCGGCGCCACCACGATCGACTGCCAGTGCGGCTCCGCGCAGCAGGCAAATCATCTGATCGCGGGCCTCATCGCGACCGGCACCATCGACGCCGGGATCGCATGCGGTGTCGAAGCGATGACGCAGGTTCCGCTCGGCGCCAACGTCGGCGACCAGGCCGGACCCCGCCGGCCCGAATCGTGGAACATCGACATGCCGAACCAGTTCGAGGCCGCCGAACGCATCGCCCGCCGCCGCGGCATCACCCGCGACGACGTCGATGCCCTCGGCGTTCGCTCCCAGCAGCTCGCGAAGCAGGCGTGGGACGAAGCCCGCTTCGAACGTGAGGTCCTGCAGGTCGTCGCCCCCGTGGTCGACAAGGAAGGTAATCACACCGGCGAGAAGCAGACCGTCACCCGCGACCAGGGTCTGCGCGACACCTCGCCCGAATCCCTCCGCAAGCTGAAGCCCGTGCTCGACGGCGGCATCCACACCGCGGGCACCTCGTCGCAGATCTCCGACGGCGCAGCCGCCGTGCTCCTGATGGACGAGGACAAGGCGAAGGCACTGGGCCTGAAGCCGCGCGCTCGCATCGTCTCGCAGGCACTCGTCGGCGCCGAGCCCGAGTTCCATCTCGACGGCCCCGTGCAGGCGACGGCGAAGGTGCTCGAGAAATCCGGTATGAGCATCGGCGACCTCGATCTGTTCGAGGTCAACGAGGCCTTCGCGTCGGTGCTGCTGTCGTGGGCTCAGGTCCACGGACCCGACATGGACAAGGTCAACGTCAACGGCGGTGCGATCGCGCTGGGGCACCCGGTCGGGTCGACCGGGTCGCGGCTGATCACGACGGCGCTGCACGAACTCGAGCGGCGCGACGCATCGACGGCACTGATCACCATGTGTGCAGGTGGCGCGCTCGCCACGGGCACCATCATCGAACGCGTCTGATCATGGGCGCTGAAACCGGAAACACTGGGGCGGCCCCCAAGGGTCTCGATTCGAAGGCGACGAGCTCGATCATCAAGTGGATGTCGCGTGTGAACGTGGTCCTGTATCGGGCCACCGGTGGCCGCCTCGGTGGAAAGTGGCGGGTGGGCAGCGCATTTCCGTGGGGAATCCCGGTGTGCCTGCTCACCACCACCGGCCGGAAGACCGGGCAACCACGCACCGCTCCCCTGTTGTTCCTCGAGGCCGACGGCAAGGTGCTCCTCGTCGCGTCCCAGGGCGGGCTGCCGAAGCACCCGCTGTGGTTCCGCAACATCCAGGCGAATCCCGAGGTGACCGTCCAGATCCGGTCGGATATCCGTAAGCTGACGGCGCGCGTCGCCACGGATACGGAACGCGCACGGTACTGGCCGGAACTCACCGCGATGTATCCGGATTTCGACAACTACCAGTCGTGGACCGATCGTGTCATTCCCGTCGTCGTCTGCGAGTGATGTCGGCTGACGCACCGCGCCTCGAAGCGCAATACTGGTAAGCGCATTGTTCATGCTCTCGAGAGGGGATGTCACGCGATGGCAACCACGAATCACGACCAGGTCCTCGATCGCCGCGAAGTCGCGGCCGCGCTGTTGCGCGCGCTCGAACGCCGGCACGAGGTACTCGACGCGATCGTCGAGAGCAACGATCGAGCCGCCGCCATCGCCGCTATCGGGTCGCTGCTCGACACCACCGATTTCTGTGCGGAGGCCGTCCTCGCCCTTCCGCTGGGCCGTCTGACGAAGGCAGAACGCAAGAAGATCCGCGCCGAGCTGGACGATCTCGACGCGGTTGTGAAGTGGACTACGGATTCGCGCCCGTACGCGACCGGCGAGCACTTCCGGTTGCGCCCGATCAGCGAGGATCCCGCCGACATCGAGCTGCTGAAGGCGCGCTGCGCCGAACAGCTCGGCGACGGGAGCGACGAGGCGGTCGCGGCGGAGCGCCGCAAAGGCGCTGTACTGATGGACGACGAATCGGGCATGTGGCTCGTCGCGGAGGATCTGTCCGGTGACGAGCCGAAGAAGATCGGTTTCGCGTTCGGTGAGCTGAGCGGCAACGAGGTCGAAGTGCGGATCTGGGTTCGCCCCGAGGCACGCAAGCAGGGCTACGGCACCGCCACGCTCAAGCAGGCCCGTACCGAGCTCGCGGCCTACTTCCCGGGCTCGACGCTGATCATCCGCACACCCGCATAGCTGCAGCCACTCGGCCCGTACACGGGTGACGGCCACAGCCGATCAGAGGTGGTGAACCCGCTCCCGGCCCGGTGTTCTCCGGCACGGACCGGGAGCGGGAGCTTTTCAGGCGCCGTAGACGGGGGTCGGCGGCTCGGTCGAGGCGATGAGCTTCTCGACCACCGGTCCGAGCTCCTTCGGATCCCAGCGGTCGCCCTTGTCGACGGCCTCGCCGTGTCGCCAGCCGTCGGCCAGCGACACCTTGCCGCCTTCGGCCTCGAACACGCGGCCGGTGACATCCTTCGATTCGCTGCTGCCCAGCCACACGACGAGCGGCGAGACGTTCTCGGGTGCCATCGCGTCGAATCCTTCTTCGGGCGCAGCCATCATCTCGGCCATAGCGCCGCCCGCACCGACGGTCATCCGGGTGCGTGCGGAGGGTGCGATCGCGTTGACGGTGACGCCGTAGCGACCGAACTCGGCGGCGGCCTGGATCGTCAGCGTCGCGATGCCCGCCTTGGCGGCGGCGTAGTTGCCCTGGCCGATGCTGCCCATCAAGCCGGCACCGGAACTCGTGTTGATGATGCGGGCGTCGACCGGGTTGCCGGCCTTCGACTCCGCGCGCCAGTACGTCATCGCGTGCCGCATCGGCGCAAAATGGCCCTTGAGGTGCACGCGGGTCACCGCGTCCCACTCTTGTTCGCTCATGTTCGCGAGCATGCGGTCGCGCAGGAAGCCGGCGTTGTTGACGAGCACGTCGAGGCGACCGAAGTTGTCGAGCGCTGTCTTGATGAGGTTCTCGGCGCCGGCCCAGTCCGCGACGTCGTCGCCGTTGACGACAGCCTCGCCCCCGGCCGCCCGGATCTCCTCGACGACCTGTCCCGCCGGGCTCTCTCCCGTTTCGGAACCATCGGCGCCTGCGCCGATGTCGTTGACAACGACCTTGGCGCCCTCTGCGGCGAAGGCCAGCGCGTGGGCACGTCCGAGCCCACGCCCGGCACCCGTCACGATGACGACGCGTCCGTCCAGCAGTCCACTCACTTTGTCTCCTTCGTTTGTGCCGCTGCCATGTAGGCAGGGCGTTCGCCGCCGCCATGGACGGTCAATGTCGATCCGCTGACGTATCCCGACAGCGGCGAGGCCAGAAATGCCGCGCAGTTCCCGATGTCGTCGGGGTTGGCCAGACGTCCCAGGGGCACGGTCGCGCCGACCGCGGCGATACCGGCGTCGTCGCCGTAGAACAGGTGCGACTGCTCGGTGTTCACCATGCCCACCACCACGGAGTTGACGCGCACCTTCGGCGCCCACTCGACCGCGAGAGAAGCTCCGAGACTGTCGATTCCGGCCTTCGCCGCGCCGTACGCGGCGGTGCCGGGCGACGGGCGCGACCCGCTGACGCTCGAGATGTTGACGATCGAGCCTCCGCCGTCCTGGGTCTGCATGACCGCGTTCGCGGCCTGCGCGACGAGCAGCGGCGCGAGCAGGTTGAGCTCGACGATCTTCGCGTGGAACTTCGGGCTCGCATCGGCCGCGAGTGCGTACGGGGAGCCGCCGGCATTGTTGACGAGCGCATCGAGGTGTCCGTGCCGCTCGACGATGGTCGCCACCATGGCGTGGACCTGGTCGGCGTCGCGGACATCGCACGCGAGGAACTCCGCGGTGCGGCCGTCGACCTCGTTCGGGTTCTCCGGCTCGTTACGCGCGCACGTCACCACGGTCGCGCCCGCGCGGAGGAACACCCTGGTGATGCCCGCGCCGACTCCTCGCACACCGCCTGTGACGAGCACTACTGCGCCGTCGAGTCCGAGATCCATCCTGCCTCCGCATCAATTCCCACGGCTCCGGACGTGAGCCGTACCCAGAACTTACCAAGCAATCGCTTGGTTTGGTACTGCGGGCCGGTCTTGCCCGTATCGGCCCTACTCGGCGTGGCAGAGAGGCCATGGCGCAACCGTGAGCGACACTGATCCCCGTGGATCGGATTCGAGAGGCCCTGCTCCCTTTTCGCCTGTCGCTCGTGGCCGGCACCCTCACTGCCGCCGTCGTCGGTGCGGTGGCCATGCCCGCGCATGCCGGAGCAGAGGCAGTTCCCGCCGGTTGCGTGCCATTCGGCACCGCGCAGATCCCTCCCGGAGTTCCCTCCGGCGGAGGCCACCTGGGATTGAACCTGCTACCCACCTTCCAAGGGGCCAACGCCCCGACCTCGGTCGAACTGCGGACGCCGACAACCCAGTTCAACCGATTCTGGGATTATTCGCTCGTCGGCCACGACCTGCTGACACGTCCACGCGGCTCCACAGACCCCTGGCGGTTCGTACCGATGCCGGAGTGCCTGCGAGGGCAACTCGTCGGGATCTCCGTCGACGACGACGAACTGATCGCGATCGACGGCTCCGGCTGGATCTACACGATGGACAATGCGTCCCAGGATCCGTTGACCTGGAACTGGACGTCCGCATGGGGCGCGCCGCTGTGGAGCGGGCCGGGCCGCACCATGCCCGACACCCGGCCGAACGGATGGGCGCTGAGCGTGTCGTCCCCGTGGGACAACCAGACCTACGCCGACGCGGCCGGACGCATCCACCGGGTCGGACTCGCAAAGATGACGATGGCACCTGCCCTGACCGGCGACGGAAGCCGCATCACGTACGCCGACCCGTGGCTCCCGAATGACGACAGCTATGAGATCGGTAGCCCTCTCGGTGGCCGGTTCCAATCGGTGTCGCTGTCGTCGGCGGGTTCGACGACGTTCGTGATCAACAAGTTCGGTGACATGTACACGCGCAACTTCGACTTCGACTCATCCGGGTCGGATTCGATCTTCTTCAGCTACTCCTGGGATCACGACCCGAATCGTCCGGTCGGGCCGGACGGCACCACCACCGTGATCCAGTTACCGGCCCCCGACTGGGTTCGGCAGCCGAAGATCCCCGGCGAGATCACGTCGGCTATCAGTGTGCATTCCACCGGCCCGGGCCCCGGTCGCCGGGAGCTGCGTGTCGAGGGCCATCGAGACGGCGCCACCGGTTTCTGGCACAAGCCCGTCGAAGGTGGCGCGTGGGCGTTCACTCCGGCAGAGGGGCCGAAACTCGGGTCGCCGGTGGCGAACTCGTCGCAGGATCGGTCGTCGGAGACCCTCGCCCCGCCGGCGCCGTGGAACTTGAGCGCCGACCTACCTTCTCGTGAGGCGCTGATCGACGGTCAGCTCCTCATCGACGTCGGCCTTCCGTACTCGGTGGTCGACCCGCGGATGCTGGACTCCATCAGTGCCCATGCCGGGCCGTCGGGGTACCGACTCGAGGTCGGCGCATTCGATCCGGCGGTCAGCACCCGGGACGCGTCGGTGGTCGCACCCGACGGCACCCGGATCCCGGTGTTGCTCCACACCGCCGACGGCCTGCGGTTCGCGCCGCGGGCTCCGGGACTCGACGGCGAGCCGAGGCACCTTGTCGGCGCAATCGAGCTGTCCGCCGGCTCGGCCGGTCCCGCGGTGGACGCGTTCGTGCGTGACTGGATGCGGGACAGCGCGATCGCACCGATCACACTCAGCGCCACCGAACACGACTTGGTGGTGCGCTGACGACTCCGGCGTGGGAAGCCGTGAAATGCAGATCCGACGCTGATCTACGGAGCGGCCGAGAAGCTCTTCTGCCTGACGGATGCGGTACCGCACCGTGTTGGGGTGGACGTTGAGCAGCTCGCCTGTGACATGAGCGTTCTTTGCGTGGGAAAGGTAGAGGCGCTGCGCGCCGAACTGGACGGGCAACGACCCGCAGACGTCGGTCGCCGATCCGTCCGGAGAACTCCACGACACTCCCGCACCGCGACGAACATCCTCGCGGCAGATCGCTCCTGAGACCGTTGCCTTCACCGCAGCGGCGGGCATCCGGAATGCACCCCGAATGAGCGCTCAGCTCGAGCGAGGGCTCAGTTCGACGAGCAGCAGATCGCAGCTGCGCCGGATGTCCGCCTCCGCCTCGGCGGTGGTCGACCTGTCGTTGAGGAACGCGGTGATCACCCCGAACCAGAGCATCGACAGCAACCGCAGCAGGTCCTTGTCCCCCTCGGTCGGATCGGCGATACCGGCGGTCGCCAGCAGAATCTCCTGGAACTTCACCTCGATCCTGACAGTGTCGGGCACAACCGAGGGCACCGCCGTGCTGTTGGACTGCAGCATCGCCAACGCGAGCGACGGGTACGCGACCATCTCCCGGGTCATGCCGATCAACGCGTCACAGATCGCGTCCTGCACCGGCACATCGGGGTCGCTGACAGGTGTGTATCCGCTGAACCGCTCGAGCCGATCGAGCATCACCCCCACGAACAGGTGGGTCTTCGACGGGAAATAACGGTACAGCGTGCCGATCGCGACACCGGCCCGTTTCGCGACCTCGGTCATCTGTACCCGAGGCAGGTCGAACTCTGTCGCGAGGTGAGCCGCCGCGTCGAGAATGCGTTCGTGCCGGTCGCGTTGTTCGGCCGATGTGGGTTCGGCACCATCTCGCGCCACCCCGATTCTGGGCATCGACAACTCTCCTTTCCTGACGATCGGCCCTTTCGTGATCATCGACAACGGACGATCGACAACGATTGTCCCATCGAGCGGTCCCTCACTTCATCGTGCCCACTACTCCCGCCCATCGAGACGAAGCATCGGATGCGCCGTCGACGCGACGAAAACCGCCGAGAAGTCCGCTCAGCGAGAATCCACGATGGTCGGTTGCCGGGTCGTCCATACATTCATGGCACGCGAACGTCGCCGCATCGAGGCGACCCGAGATGAATCGGAGTTGAGGCGCATGTACACCCAGACGCGGACGCAGGTCCTCGCAGCAGAACCCGAACTCCCCGGTCCGCTCGACATGCGCAATGCGATGGGCCGCTTCGCCACCGGCGTCACCGTCGTCACGGGCCTCGACGAGGACGGGCCGATCGGCTTTGCCTGCCAGTCGTTCGCGTCGGTATCGCTCGAGCCGCCGTTGATCCTGTTCTGCGCCGACCACCGGGGTCGCGCCTGGCCGCGGATCCGCCCGACGGGACGCTTCGCCATCAACGTCTTGGGCGAGGAACAATCCGACCTGTGCGGGCGCTTCGGATCGTCACGCGGCACGAAGTTCGACGGCCTCGACTGGGAGCTGTCGCGGTGGGACACCCCGTCGCTTCCGGGTGTACTCATGCGCGCGCACTGCGAGATCCACGACGTGCACACCGCCGGCGACCACGATGTCGTCATCGGCCGGGTCCTGGAACTCGAATGCTTCGAGGACGAACGCCCCATGGTCTTCTACCGGGGTGCGTTCGGCCTCGGCCACTGACCGGCCTCGGCCACTGACTACGGTGCGGGCCGCCCCTCCGGCGGCCCGCACCTACGGCGACGAGGACTACGAGGTGGCGGCGTGGATGCCGGCGCGACGCCCGAAGAAACTGCCGTCCCCGAGCGAGATCCCGCTGCAGTACCCGAAGGCGGAGAGCCCCGAGGTGCACCGCCCGGCCGCGTACAGCCCCGGGATCGGAGTGCCGTCGACGTGGAGGACTTCGGAGTCGATCGACGTCCGCAGCCCGCCGAGCGTGAAGCCTCCCGTGTTTCCGCGGAGGTCGATCGCCGCGACCGGTGAGCCGATCGGCGCGACCCACTCGGGCTTCTTGCCCAGTACCGGATCCGAACCCTCGGCGGCGTGCCGGTTGTACATCTCCACCGTCGACGTGAGAGAACCGGCAGGAAGGCCCATTTCGGCTTCGAGTTCGTCGACCGTCTCGCACACCCACGTCGGCTGACGCCTGAGCTGAGGACTCGAGCTGGGCGCCTCCATCCCTTCCTCGTACGACTTCTGGTCGATGACGAGGAACGCCTGATTGTCGTTCTCGAACAGCGTGAGCTGCCCGATCCGGCCCGGATAGGTGTCCTCCTGGACGTACCGCTGGCCGCGACCGTTGACGAGGATTCCGCGGGCCATCAACTGCGGGTCGCAGAAGAACGCGACCTCGCACGCATCCATGTGGGCGAGACCGGCGCCGAGTGCCTGTGCAACGAGGATTCCGCGTCCGTCGTGCTCCTCGACCGTCGCGGCAGGGCGCTTGTACAGCCGCGGAGCGTACGCCTGCATCATCTCGTCGTTGTACGCGAACGATCCGGTCGCGAGGACCACGCCGTTGCGGGCACGGACGGCGATCTGCTTGCCGAACCGGGTTGTCACAAGCCCGACGACCCTGCCGTCGGCGTCGGTGACGAGGCGTTGCATCCGCACATCGGTTTCGACGCGGACGCCGAGCGCCCCGGCCTTCGCGATGAGCGTCGTCATCAGGACGTGGCCCGCGCCCTGCTCACCTGTGCGGGGCATCGGCACCTGCGCGAGGTGCCCGCGCGGTGCCGGCGGGGCGAGCGTCGAGAACGGAGCCGCGTTCTCCCCACCGCTGTACATCAGCGAATCGTCGTTCGGGATCTCCCAGCCCGGCTGGTTCCAGAACCCGTCCTTGTACGGCACGCCACATGCTTCGAGCCACTCGAAATGCGCGACACTTCCGTCGCAGTAGACGTCGAGTTTCTTCTCGTCGACCCCCGGTCCGAGGGCCGCGGCGAGGAACGTCTTCATGTTCTCGGGGGTGTCGTCGATGCCGCACGCCTGCTGCAGACGGGTGCCGCCGCCGAGGTAGACGATGCCGCCGGACAGTGCCGCCGCGCCTCCCCCGCCGCCGGTGCGTTCGAGGACGAGGACGTCGGCCCCGCTCTCGGCCGCCCCGATCGCCGCGGCGACACCGGCGATGCCGAATCCGGCGATGACGACGTCGGCTTCGTGATCCCAGGATTCGATACTGTCGGCCGAGACCGGCCGGACATCCGGATTACTCAAGGGGACACTCTCTTTCGTTCGACTGTGGTTCGGTGAGGTCAGAGCAGGTTGTCTTCGACCGGAAGTCCGAACGCGGCCCGACCGTACTGCGCCAGTGCGCGTTCCGGTTCGTTGGCGACGTGCACGCTTCCGGCATGTGCGTCCCGCCAGGCACGTTCGACGATGTTTCCCAGAAACAGCGACGAGCCGCCGGCCGTCTTGAACAACAGGTCGATCGCCTCGACGGCGCGCTCGGTCGCCCGTACCTGGTCGCGGCGGGCACGCGCACGCAACATCATCGGGATCTCCCGGCCGTCGACCGCATGCTCCCACAGTTCGCGCAGGTTGCGGGTGGTCTGCAGGATCGCGGCATCGATCTCCGACGCGGCGCGTCCCACCGAGGTCTGCGCGAACGGGTCGTCGACGAATCGTCCACCGCCCAAGCTCAATCGGACGCGTTCGCGCATCGAAGCGAGATAGTGCTCGTAACAGCCCTCGACCACTCCGACGACGGGCATACTCACCGTTGTACCGAACAATGCGCCGAACGGAAGCCGGTACAGCGGGCCGGTGTTGACCTTCTGACCGGGACCGCGCAGGTTCGCGGTCTCGAAGTTGCTCTTGACTCGGTGATCGGGCACGAATGCCCGGTCGACGGTGATCTCGTTGCTGCAGGTACCGCGCATCCCGACCACGTTCCACACGTCGCGGATTCCGTAATCGCTGCGCGGCACGAGCACCGTCATGAAGTCGACGGGCCGCCCCTCCGGTCCGGTGACGACGGCACCGAGCAGTACCCACGAGGCGTATTCGCAGCCTGAGGAGAACATCCAGGTGCCGGAGAGTTCGTACCCACCGTCCACCCGGGTCAGCTGCCCGACCGGTGCGTACGCCGAACTCACGAGCGTCGACGGGTCGTCACCCCAAACGTCGTGCTGGGCACGGTCGTCGAACAACGCGAGGTGCCACGGGTGGACGCCGAGCACCGAGGTGATCCACCCCGTCGAACCGCACGCCGCGGATACTTCCCGCACCACGTCGTAGAACCGGACCGGTTCGGTCTCGGCGCCGCCGTAGCGGCGCGGCTGCAGCATCCGGAACACTCCGGTCGACGCAAGTGCGTCGACCACGGTGTCCGGGACCCGCCTGGTCTCGTCGATCGTGGCGGCCCGCTCGGCGATGTCCGGGAGCAACGCGCGCACGGCCGTCGCTACGTCGTTGCTCATCTCGAACTCCTGTCGGTGAAAGTGGACGATGCCACGCCGCGCAGCGGTCGTGGCATCGTCGGGTGCAGCGTCGGTGCTTGCTGGATCAGTCCTTCTTCGGTGGCGCGAACGCCGCGAGCGGCTCCGACTCGGACCAGTCGTGGCCCCAGTAGCTGTCGGCCGTGATCTCCTCTGCGGTGTAGAAGGTCTCGTCGACGAGCATGCCCTCGGTGCCGAACTCGAGGTCCCAGCCTCCCGGAGCACGCACGTAGAACGAGACCATCTTGTCGTTCGTGTGCCGGCCCAGGGTCGACGAGATCGAGAAACCCAGCTTCCGAACGCGATCGAGGGCCTGCCCGACGGCATCGAGGGTGTCGACCTCGAGCATCAGGTGCACGAGCCCCGGTTCGCCGCCGGGAGGTGCCGGGCACAGCGCCAGGCTGTGGTGGCGTCGGTTGACGCCGAGGAAACGCACCCGTCGCACCGGAGGCGGCGCCGACAGCCCACCGAGCCGGACGGCGCCACGGGGAAGGAATCCGAGCACCTCGGTGTAGAACGCGTACTCCGCGTCGAAGTTCGCGATGGGCAGCACGACGTGCCCGAGGCCTTCCTCACCGGTGTGGAAGCGACCCCCGAACGGGGTCACGATCGGACTGTGGTCGAGGACCGGACCGAAGAACACCTCGACGCGGGTTCCACCCGGGTCGTCGAACGCGATGACCTGTTCCGCGTCCCGGTAGGTCGCCTCCTCCTCCGAGAGCAGTTGCACCTCGATGCCGGCCTTCTCGACGACCTCGCGCACGCGCTGCAACGCGAACTGGTCCCGCACCTCCCAGCCGACGGCGAGTGCTTTGTCTGTGTCGCCGGGCAGAACGATCAAGCGTGCTCGGCGCTCGTCGATCCGCAGGTAGAGTCCGTCGTCCTCCGGTCCGTTACCGACCGCCATGCCGAGCCCGTCGACGACGAGCTCGCGCCACCGGGCGATGTCTGTGGTCTGGATCCTGAGATAGCCCAGGCCCCGGATATCCGTCATGTCCGCAATTCCTTCGCAGTTGTGGGTTCGGGAGGCTCTAGATCATTCCGCGCATAGCACCCTCGGGCTCGCCGCCGAGCTGAGTGAGGGTTGCCGCGTGGAAGATCGACCCGGGCACGTGGATGGCGTGGCTGAGACCTGCGTGCGCGTCGCGCCAGAAACGCTGCAACGGGTTCGACAGCTGGAGGGCTCCGCCACCTGCGCGGGAGAAGATCTCGTCGACTGCCCGCACCGCGCGCCAGGCGGCGGCCGTCTGGGTCCGGCGGCCGATCGCCCGCTGCTCGAACGTGACTTCCTGACCCTTCTCGGTCATGTCCCAGAAACGATCCACGGTCTCGAGCAGTGCCGCGCGCGATGCCGCGATCTCTGCCGCCGCGTCACCGAGCGCGGAAAGCACGTAGGGGTCCTGCTTGATCGCTGTGCCGGAGACGGTGACACGTTCACGCTGGGTCTCGATGTAGCAATCGAGCGCACCCTGGGCGATACCCACCAGCGACGATGTGATGCCGAGAGGGAAGATGCACGAGAACGGGAACTTGTAGAGCGTCTCGTCGCGCCCGGCGTCCTTCCATGCGACACCACCCATGACGCGCGCAGCCGACAGGGTGCGGTACTCGGGCAGGAAGGCGTCCTTGACGATCAGGTCCTTCGAACCCGTACCGCGCAGACCGACGACGTTCCAGCTGTCCTGGTCGATCTCGTAGTCCGACCGCGGAAGCAGGACGTGCAGGGCCTGCGGCGGGTTCAGGCGGTTGCCGTCCTTGTCGCCGATTGCCGCGCCGATCATGACCCACTGGCAGTGGTCGGTACCCGACGAGAACGACCAGCGGCCGTTGAGGATGTATCCGCCGTCGACGGGTGTGGCAACACCCATCGGGGCGTAGGGAGATGCGATCCAGGTGTCGGGATCCTCGCCCCAGACCTCCTGCTGCGCCTTGGGGTCGAAGAACGCCATCTCCCACGGGTGCACGCCGACGATGCCGCTGACCCAGCCGGTCGCACCGTCCATCGCGCCGAGCGCCATGGCGGTTTCGGCGAATTCACGCGGGTGCGCTTCGAGGCCGCCGAACTCCTCGGGTTGCAGCATCCGGATGACACCGGCGTCCTTCAGACGCTTGGCACTGCGATCGGTCAGGCGCATGAGCTGGTCGCCTTCTGCACCGTCGGCACGGATCTCGTCGGCGAACGGCGAGATGGAGTCGAGAACCTGTCCCATTTTCTCTCCAGCTTTCTGATGTGACGCCCGGAGGCTGACCGGGCGAGGTGGCGTCAGGCCGCTTGCCGTCTCGACCTGGTGACGGGCGAGCGGAGCGACGGAAATGATGATCCCTACGGTGGAGGATCAGCGACGACTGTGTGCGAATTTTCCGCTCAGCGGGAATTCGGTGAGCCGCTGAGAGTTCGGCGGATCAGGCGTCGTCCCGCTTCAGGAACGCGAGGACGGTTGCCAGCCACGCCTCGCGGGCTTCGATCATGGTCCAGTGCCCGCAGTTCGGGAACACATGCAGTTCACCGCGCGGCAGTTCCCGCATCGGCAGCATTGCCATGTCGACGGGGCTGACGCGGTCGTCGCGACCCCAGGTGAGCAGTGTGGGGATCTTGATCTTTCCGAGCTGCGCCCAGTACGGCGTGTCGTTCGACGCTGCGGCGGCACGCGCGCCCGCCGCGAACGCCTCGGTGCTGTACATGCGACGGGCGATCTCGAGCGTCTTCGGCTCGGTGGCCAGCGCCCAGCGCTCCTCGATGAGTTCCTCGGTGACGATCGCCGGGTCGAAGACCATCGAGCGCAGCCAGCGAACCAGCTTCTCGCGTGTGGGGTCGTCGGTGAATTCCATGAGCAACCGGATGCCCTCGCCCGGCGAGGGCGCGAACACCGAACGACCTGCACCGCCGATCGTGACGAGCTTGTTCACCCGCTCGGGTTCGGCGATGGCGAATTGGGTTGCGACGATGCCGCCCATCGAGTTGCCCACGATCGCGACGTCGGACAGACCGAGTCCGTCGAGGAAATCCTTGACCGCGAACTTGGCCATCGCCATGGGGTGGCCGTCGCACGGGTCGCTGACGCCGAAGCCGGGGAACTCGAGGACGAGGCAGCGGTAGTGTTCCGCGAAGTCCGCGAGGACGCCGCGGTAGTTCCGCCATCCCGTCACACCCGGGCCCGAGCCGTGCAGCAACAGGAGCGGCGGGCCGTCGCCGGCCTCGTGGTAGCGGAGAACTCCACGATCGGTCGCGAGTTCGCGTGCGGTGCCTTCTTGCGTCAGTTCCGTCGTCATACCCTCGACATTCCCAGTGATGCCGTTCACAATGTGCCGAGGCTCCCGTTCATTGAGACGATTTCATTTACATCCACTGCCCGGGCCGGGCCTACATCCACTGCCCGGATTGGGTTGCGACCAAGCGTTCCATCGCCTGCGGCGACCACGACTGTGTGGGCTCGGCCGTGGCACGGCGGGCGCGTCGCGGGGTACCGAGTTCGGGATGCAGGATTCGGGAGATGTCGCGGGCGGCGTCGGCGACCAGCGGCGCGACACGCTCGAGGTGGCCGGGGCGTGCAGGCCCGCACAGGGAGATTCCCGCGACCGGGCCGACCGGGCTACGCACCGCTGCACCGACGCATGCCATGCCGTTCTGAGCCTCGCCGGTTTCGAAGGCCAGGCCGTGGCGCTGCCGGATACGGCCGAGTTCCTGGTGGAGGGTGGCGAGGTCGGGGATGGTTCGTTCGGTGCGTCGCACGAGGTGGGTGCCGTAGAACGCGTCGACGTGCTCGGGCTCGAGGCCGGCGAGGATCGCCTTGCCGCACGCGGTGATGTACGCGGGGACGCGGCCGCCGACACGGGAGGTGAGGGTGGCGGCGAGCTGGCCACCGATCTTGTCGAGGTAGATGCAATCGCCGCGATCGAGGATGGCGAGGTGCGCGACCATGCCGGTCTGCAGGTGGAGTTCGTGGAGGAGCGGGGCCGCGGCCTCACGGATGCGGCTGTGACCGTTGTCGCTTGCGCCGAGCGACTTCGCGCGGCGTCCGAGGCAGTAGCCGAAGGAGGCGTGGTCGACCCATTCGAGACGAACCATCTGGTCGAGGATGCGATGGACGGTCGAGCGGGGCAGACCTGTGCGGCACGCCACCTCTTCGAGTGTCAGACGCGAACCGGCACCGTCGAATGCGTCGAGGATCAGCGTCATGCGCTCGACCATCGACGCCGGAAGCTCACGCTTGGACTCCGAGGTGTTCTGCACGGTCGCGCTCTGCACTGCAACGGCCTGCATCTCTGCGGACTGCACCATCGTTTCTTCCTCTCCGAAACTTGCCTCTACCTGGGCGAACAAGAGAAACTGAAATTCATTCTTGTGCCGACGTGACTAGTATCACCCAGCGGGCACCGATAACACAAGTACCGCCACCGTGCACTGCGTCGCCCACTCACCGAATCCACCACCACACGACGACGCTGCCACGACGACCCGACGCGTCCCACTGAGCAGGAGATCGCGTGGCCCGCCCCGGCTCGCCGGGTAGAAAAGTCGAATAGGACGAGCACGCGTCCACCCCGCGCTGCCGCGCCCAAGTCGGTTCGAGGTGATCGATCGGATGTACATAGGGATCACGTCACCTGTGGTGACAGGCCACCCGGCCACACTCGCCGAGTGGGAACGCGATGCCGGCATCGTCGAACTCGCACGTGTTGCGGAGACAGCCGACAGCCTCGGATTCCACCACCTCACCTGCAGCGAACACGTCGCCGTACCGACAGACGTCGCGGCCGAACGCGGCGGCGTCTACTGGGATCCCCTGGCGACGTTCGGCTACCTCGCCGCGCGCACCTCACGGATCCGGTTCAACACCCGCGTTCTCGTCCTCGGCTATCACCACCCACTCGAGATCGCGAAGCGGTACGGCACCCTCGACACCGTCAGCGGCGGCCGGCTCGTCCTCGGGTTGGGAGTCGGAAGCCTCGAGGAAGAATTCGACCTCCTCGGCGCGCCCTTCGCCGACCGCGGCGCACGCGCCGACGAAGCCCTCACCGCTCTGCGCGCCTGCATGTCGACACCGACACCCGAGTTTCACGGCGTCTACTACGATTTCGACGACGTCTACGTCAGGCCGCATGCGATCCAGCCGCGTGTTCCGTTCTGGATCGGCGGGCGCACAGCAAGGTCCTTGCGACGCGCGACAACGCTCGGCGACGGCTGGTTGCCGTTCGGCCTCACGTTGGAACAGACCGAGACGATGCTGCAGAGAGCAGAGCTCCCCCAAGGGTTCGAGGTCGTGCTCTCCCCCAGCAGATCCCTCGACCCGCTCGGCTCACGCGACCTGACCCTGCGCGCGCTCGACCGCCGCAGGCAGGCCGGAGCGACGATCGTGAGCACGGCCGTCTCCGCCACCGGCGTCGAGCACTACTGCGATCAGTTGCATGCGCTGCGCGATCTCGCACCCGAGATCGGCGCCGCGTTCGACGCCCAGCCCCTGTCCGATATCGACGAAAGCGCCACTCGCACATGACTCGAACGCTGTCCCCTCTCTTCCGTCCCCTGTCGGTCCGATCGCTGGAACTGCCCAACCGCATCGTGATGTCGCCGATGACGCGTTCGCACTCCCCCGGCGGCGTACCCGGAGCCGACGTCGCCGAGTACTACCGGCGACGCGCCGCCGGCGGCACCGGACTGATCATCACCGAGGGCACCGCGATCGAGCACCCGACGGCCATGGACAACTCGCGCGTCCCCCGCATGTACGGCGACGATGCACTCGAGGGCTGGCAGCGCGTGGTGGACGCAGTCCACTCCGAGGGCGGCCGGATCGTCCCGCAGTTGTGGCACGTCGGACCGCTCTGGGGTGCAATGGCCGGCAACGTCGATCCCGCTCTCACCCCGATGCGCCCCTCCGGTCTGTGGGGTGAGCCGGGTGTGACCTCCTATTCCGACGAGTACGTCACGCGGGCTTCCGAGCCGTGTCGCGCCATGACCGAGGACCACATCGCCGACGTCATTGCCGCCTACACCCAGGCGGCGAGCAATGCCCGGGAGGTCGGGTTCGACGGCATCGCCCTGCACGGCGGTCACGGCTACCTGCTCGATTCGTTCCTGTGGGCTTCCACCAACCAGCGCGACGACCAGTGGGGCGGCGATCTCGAACGACGTGCCCGTTTCCCCGCCGCTGTGGTGTCGTCCATCCGGTCCGCGATCGGCGACGACGCTCCCATCTTCTTCCGCTTCTCCCAGCACAAGCAGCAGGATTACCACGCGCGGATCGCCCAGTCCCCCGACGAGCTGAGGACGCTCCTCACCGCACTGGTCGACGCCGGCGTCGACGTGTTCGACGCGAGCATCCGTCGCTTCGACGCAGCGGTCTTCGAGGGCAGCGACCTGTCGCTGGCCGGGTGGGCCAAGAAGCTGACCGGCGTGACGGCCATGGCGGTCGGCAGCGTGGGCATCGGCGCCAGCCTTCGGGAGAGCCGTCTCGCCGGCGTCGCTCCCACCGACGACAACATTCCCGAGCTCGAACGCCGGCTTGCCGACGACGAGTTCGACCTCATCGCCATCGGCCGCCTCCACCTCGCCGATCCCGCGCTGGCGACCAAACTCCGCGACGGAGCTGCACTCCCGGAGTTCGACCGATCGGCGCACGAGGGCACCCTCACCTGAGCGCACCGGATCGCGTTCACTCGACTTCGGCTCTCCTGCTTGGTGTCCCAGCCATCGGGAGAGCCGTTCGTCGTTGTCGGTGTTCCCATTACCGTGATCCGTACACCTTTTCCCGCATTGAAGGAAGCCACGATGACATCCGTTCAGACGGCAGTGAGCACGCGCGCGGTGGCGGTTACCGTGGCCGCTGTCGTACAGGAAACCGCCGACGCGTGTTCGCTGGTATTCGACATCCCCGCGGACGCGAAGGACAGGTTCTCGTACAAGCCGGGCCAGTTCCTGACGCTCCGCATCCCGAGCGATCGGACGGGCTCGGTGGCACGGTGCTACTCACTTGCGAGCTCACCGCACAGCGACGAGCAGCTCAAGGTCACGGTCAAGCGCACCGCCGACGGGTACGGATCGAACTGGCTGTGCGACAACGTCTCTGCAGGCGACGAGCTCGTGGTACTGCCACCGGCCGGCGTATTCACGCCGCGCAGCCTGGATGACAAGCTGCTGCTGTGCGCGGCGGGCAGCGGAATCACGCCGGTGATGTCGATCCTCAAGTCGGCGCTCGCCGCGGGCAACCGCAACATCGTCGTGTTCTACGCCAACCGCGACGAGAAATCCGTCATCTTCGCGCAGGAACTGCGCGAACTGGCGATCCGGTACCCAGGCGCCTTCACCGTGCTGCACTGGCTCGAGACCGTGCAGGGTCTGCCCGTCACGGGTCAGCTCACGGCGCTGCTCTCGCCGTACACCGAGCATCACGCGTACATGTGCGGTCCGCAGCCGTTCATGGATGCGGTGCGAGAGGGGCTCGGTGCGGCCGGGATGCCGTCGGACCGGATCCAGGCCGAGGTGTTCACCTCGCTGTCGGGCGATCCGTTCGCCGAGATCACCCCGGTGGAGGTGTCCGACGACGAGGACACCTCGTCCGTGCAGGTGAGTCTCGACGGCGACGACCACGAACTGACCTGGCCGCGGTCCGCGACCCTCGTCGACGTCATGCTGTCCAAGGGCCTCGACGTGCCGTACTCGTGCCGAGAAGGCGAATGCGGTTCGTGTGCGTGCACTGTCGTGTCCGGCAAGGTCGACATGCCCGACTCCGCGATCCTGGACGACGAGGACATCGCGAGCGGATACGTGCTCGCGTGCCAGGCGCGTCCGATCAGCGAGCGCATCGAGATCGAGTTCTGATCGGGATCGTCCACCGGCCCTGTCCGGATCTCGTACCCTGGGGCGTCAGCGGCCGAACCGGTCGAGTTCGGCCACAGCGTCTTCGGGGAGAGCAAGGGCTGCGCCGTCGATGTTCTCGTGTAGGTGTGCCCTCGCTGATGTGCCGGGGATGAGCAGGATGTTCGGGGAGCGCTGCAGTAACCACGCGAGTGCCACCGACTTCGGTGTCGACCCGAGCCGCTCGGCGACCCCGGACAGCGTCTCGGACTGCAGCGGTGTGAATCCGCCCAGCGGGAAGAACGGGACGTAGGCGATGCCGTGCGCAGCGAGTCGGTCGATGAGGTTGTCGTCGTAGCGGTGCGCGAGGTTGTACATGTTCTGCACGCACACGATCGGGGCGATGCCCTGCGCTTCGTCGACCTGCTCGGGACTGACGTTGCTGACCCCCAAGTGCCGGATCAGGCCCTCCTGCTGAAGTTCGACGAGAGTTCCGAACGCTTCGGCGAGAGAACCGGGGCGGAGACCGTTGGCATCGCCCATGCGCAAGTTGACGAGATCGAGGACCTCGACGCCGAGTGATCGGAGGTTTCCCCGGACCTGATTGCGGAGGTCCTCGGGCCGCCGGGCGGTGGGCCAGCCGCCCTGTGCGTCGCGGTTCGCCCCGACCTTGGTGGCGATGACCAACGAATCGGGATACGGGTGCAGGGCTTCGCGGATCAGCTCGTTGGTGAATCGGGGGCCGTACGCATCGCTGGTGTCGATATGGGTGATGCCGGCGTCGACGGCCTCGCGGAGCACGGCCGACGCAGCGTCGCGGTCGGCGGGTGGCCCCATTGCCCATGGGCCTGCGAGCTGCATCGCACCGTAGCCGAACCTGGTGACGGGAGAGTCGACGAAAGTCCAAGTGCCACCGGGAAGTGCAGTGCTGAGTGGTTCCATCGCGTTCGCCTTGTCCTTGGTCGCGGGTGGCGCTTGTCGCTACCCACGATCATCATCGGGGAGTAACTCCCCCTCGGGAAGTAGGCACCTGAAAGTGCGTAGCCAACCCGAGGGAGAGAGGCCGAGGACGAGGAGTGCACTGGAGCGCGACGGCATGTTCACCCGCACCGCAGTGTCCAGCGGTTCAGCAGTGTCTAGCGGTTCAGCAGTGCCCGCATCGCCTTCGCGGCACCCTGCACCATCTTGTCTCGCGGGAAGCCGCTGCGCTTGATCGCCGCATCGTAATTGCCGCCGGCAACCCACACCGGGCCGTCCGCCAGATGCTCGAGGCCCTCGCGGGCCACGTCCTCCGGCTCCGACACCAACATGCCCGGCACATCGAAGTTCAGGCCTGCACGCTCCATCGCGGGTGTGCGGGTGACGCCGAGGATCAGCTCGACCACGTGCACGTTGTACGGCTCGAGTTCGATCCACAGGCTTTCCGCGAATACCCGGCTGAATGCCTTCGACGCGGCGTAGATGCTCTGGTGTTCCGAACCCATGTAGCCGGCAAGCGACCCGAGCAGCATGATGCCGCCGCGACCCATCTCCTTCATCCGCGACCCGAACAGGTGCGACAGTTCGATCTGACGGTGCACGTTCAGTTCGATCACGCCGCGGAAGCCGTCGAGGTCGCCGGTGACGAATTCGTGGCCGTAGCTGTTGGCTCCGGCGTTGAAGATGAACAGGCCCACCTCGAGGTCGGCGGTCGCCGACCGGATCGTCTCGACGGCGTCGGCCGTGAGCAGATCCAGGGAGAGCGTGCGCACTTCACCGCCGTGCACACGCACTCTTGCCGCGGTCGCTTCGAGGGGTTCCGGCTTTCGGGCGATGAGTAGCAGGTCGAATCCGGCGCGGGCGAGTTCGTCGGCGAAGGCGGCGCCGACGCCCTCGGAACCACCGGCGATCACCGCCCACTGTCCGTACTGAGCGCGGTCGATCGAAAGGGTGTCGGTCATCAATATCCTTCGAAAGGTTTGTGGCGCCGGCTATCCGGCCACAGAGACTATTGGACGATCGGGGCCGGAACCGGTGCATCGTCGACGACATCGATCAGCCCCTCGGCTGCGGCGCGAGTGATGGTGGCGACCATCGACGGGCACGTCGGCCGCGGCGCGCCCGGGCGCCGGGACGTATCCGCCCCGGCCCCGAAGTCTCCCCGAGGCCGGTGACACTGCTGACGCGACTGCTGGTCCCACTGAATCTCGGTGTGTTCCCAGCTGTTCTTCTTCACTCGCACCTGCGCCATGCAGTCGCTACACCTGAGGGGCTGCATTTTCCTGCTCCGCGCCCGCGGCTGTCCTTGCAGCGAGGTTGGCCTCGACTTCCTTCATCCAGGCTGCGACCGGCCGGGTGGTGTCCATCTCGAACTCGAAGCGGTCGGTCATCTCCGGCTTGACGTCCTCGACGTCGACGTAGAACTGCTCGTACCAGCGACGCAGTTGGTAGACCGGGCCGTCCTCCTCGCACAGCAACGGGTTCTCGATCCGGGTCTTGTTCTTCCAGATCTCGACGTCCTGCTCGAAGCCACGTGCGATGAAGGTGCCGAACTGCTGCGCCGTCTTCAAGGCCGCATCGCCTTCGAGGCGGTCGGACTTCTTGACGATCATCCCGTACATCAGCACGAACTTGTCGGCCGAGACCGGGTAGTGGCAGTTGAGAAGCACCGATTCGATGTCGTAGTCCTCGTACTCGTACTTCAGGTCATCGATCATGAACGACGGACCGAAGTACGACGCCTCCGAGTGACTGCCGAGCATCTTCGGCTGCCCCTCGGTGTTCGGGCGCATGTCCGGGCGCGCCTGACCTTTCATGATCTGCGTCGCCACGTGGCCCTCGAAGATGTTCTCGAAGTACACCGGGAACGAGTAGTGCACGTAGAAGAAGTGCGCCATGTCGACGATGTTGTCGATGATCTCGCGGCAGTTGGTGTCGACCTCGGTGGTGTACCAGATCCAGTCGGTCCACTCGTCGCTGGTCGCGCCCTCGATCCGGGGGATCGTGACGTCTGCAGGCGGCTTGTTGCCCTCGGGGTCGTGCCAGACGAAGAACAGGCCGTCCTGCTCGAGCGTGTGCCACGAGCGGGTCTTGGCGATCGGGGGTACGCGACGGGCGTACGGAATGTCCTTGCAACGACCGTTGCCGCCCCACCGCCAGTCGTGGAAGGGGCACGCGATGTTGTCACCCTTGACGGTGCCCTGGGTCAGATCGCCACCCATGTGGCGGCAGTACCCGTCGAGGACCTTCAACTCTCCGTTGCTGTCCGCCCAGGCGACGAGCTTCGTGCCGAACGCTTCGATGGAATGCGGCTTGCCGTCCTTGAAGGACTCCGCCAGACCGAGGCAATGCCACCCGCGGGCAAAGCGGGTAGGAGCGGAACCGACGACGATTTCGCGGATTTCGGTGTCACCAGAAGTATCCAGGCTCACGGTCGTCCGTCCTTTCGGAAGTAGTGATCGAGTGAGCGGAACGGCGTGTTCCGTTCGCGGCGCGGACTCGTCGCGGGCTGCGAGACAAGTCCCGGTAGGGCTGTATGAACGTCACGGTAGGTGAGCGATGTCACGGCCGAGCTGCAGGTCCCGCTCGGTGAGACCACCCCGCCGCGACTAGGCAGAGGTGAGCGGAGCCGGCAGCAACGCGGCCCGACCCTGCTCGGTGAAGTCGCGTTCGATCTGCGCACGCGCCTCGTCGTCGAGCCGAACGTATTCGGGGGTACGGCCCACCCGGACGTATACCGGATCGGCGGTGCTCCACGCGGCAGCGCGCAGCGGCGCCTTGTCGATCTTGTTGCTGCCTGTGAGCGGGATGTGATCGGTCACGCGCACGAAACGCGGCCACCACTTATCGCCCATATCCGGCTGCTCGGCGAGCGTCCGCCCGAATACCTGCGGATCGAAGGCCGCGCCGGCGTCGAGCTCGACTGCGCACATCACCTGGTCGCCCGTCGCCGGGTCCGGGACCGCGAACACCGGTGCCGACAAGATCCCGGGGATCCGCACCAGGATGCGCTCGACGGGTGCGGCCGAGAAGTTCTCGCTGTCCACGCGCAGCCAATCCGATGCGCGGCCGGCGAAGTAGAAGAAACCGTCGGCATCGCGGTAGGCGAGGTCGCCGGACCAGAAGTCGCCGTGCCTGACGCGTTCGGCGGCCGCTCCCGGGTTCTTGTAGTAGCCCTCGAACGACGCGGCGCCGCCGATCGCGACGATCTGTCCGACCGCCTCGGAGTTGAGCAGGCGCCCGGTGTCGTCGAACTGCGCGCGGGGGCATTCCTCGCCGGTGTTCTCGTCGAGGACCCGCACGTCGGCGCCCCCCGGCGCCACACCCAGCGACCCGACCGGGGTGTCCGGAGTGCGGTTGATCCGGAAGACGCCCTCGCTCGAGCCGTAGCCCTCGATGACCGCGCACCCGAATCGCTCCGAGAATCGGGCGACATCGACCTCGGATGCTTCGGTGCCGAAAGCTATTTCGAGCGTGCCGGTGCGGTCACGCGGATCTTCGGGCTTGTTGAGCACGTACGACAGCGCACGCCCGACGTAGTTGACGAAAGTTGCGCCGTAACGGTGGATATCGTCGGCGAATCGGCTGGCCGAGAACTTCCGGATCAGGCCGACGGTCGCGCCGACACGCATGGCGGTGCCGAGGTTGAGCATGACGGCGTTGCCGTGGAAGAGCGGCATGCACAGGTACGCCACCGAGTCGCGTCGCATCTGCGTGCGCTCGACGAGGACGTCGAGGAGTTTCCCGAGCCTGCCCTGCGTGACGATGACCGCCTTCGGCCGGCCTGTCGACCCGGAGCTGAACAGCAGCAGGGCGATGTCGTCGGGCGAGGGGACGGTGTCGGGCAGGTCTGCGCCGCGATGCGGTTCGAGGAAGCGCAGGTACTCGGGCGAGTCGATGTCGAGGATCCGGTCGGCGGGCAGGCCGTGGTCTGTGCCGTCGACGAGGGGCGCGAGGCGCGATTCGGTGACGACGAAGTCCACGTCGGCCTGACGGATGTCGTCGGCGATCTCCGGTCCGCTGCGGCTCGCGTTGATGCCCACCACCACCGCACCGGCGAGCGCGCCGGCTCCGATCCAGAACACGAAGTCCGGGACGTTCTCGAGCAGCACGCCGATGTGTCGACGACGATCGGCGGGTTCCCCGACGGCGACGGTGAGCGCGGCCGCGCGGTCGGCACTCTCCTGGATCACCTGGTCCCAGGTCCATTGCCGGTCCTCGAACCGCAGTCCGATCTTGTCGTCGCCCTTGCGAGAACGCACTACTTCGGCGAACGTGTCCAACTTTTTCCTCCAGAAAGTTCCGGCCCTGTGCAAGGGCGGTCAGGCGAACGTCGCACGCGCACCCGACACCACAGCGTTGTCGCCGGTGCGGACGTCGAATTGCAGGTCGGTGCCCTCACCCCAGATGCGGAGCTCGTGGTCGTCGCCGGGGAACGCGGGGGCAGCGAAGCGTCCGGACAGCGACGTCAGGTCTGCCGGATGCGCACCGACAACGCGGGCCAGCGGGATCGTCGCAGCGGCGAGCGTGCACAGTCCGTGCATGATCGGGCGGGGCTGCCCGATGTGTGCCGCCGCCTCGGGGTCGATGTGGATGTGGTGCCGGTCGCCGGTCAATCGGTACAACGCAGCCTGGTCTTCACGGGTGCTCAGGGTGGTCGTCCGGTCCGGTTCGCCTTCGGGCGCCGCCGCTGCCGATGGTCCGCGTTCCCCACCGAAGCCGCCCGCACCCGGCGCGAACAGCGACCACGTGGCGACGAAGAACTCCGATTCGACCAGCACTTCGAACACCGCGGCGCGGCCCTTGTCCCACACCTCGCCGACCTTCGCCGACAACGTGAGCTCACCCGCGCGCGGCAGCGGTGCGAGAACCTCGAGGCTTTGCGACCCGTGCACGGCGGTGCGGGTGTCGAACCCGCCGCGGGCACCGAGCTCATCGGGTGCCCACTGCGCGAGCGTCAGCGCGAAGGTCGGGAGCACTCTGAGCCGCTCTTCGAACACGAGATCGAGGTCGGTGGCGGGCGCACCGACGGCGAGGGCATACAGAATCGCGTCGCTCTCGTCGTAACAGACGGTGCGCGTACCCAGTTCGACGCCGCGCCAGCGAGCGGCCGACGATTCTTCGGTGGTGGTCATCGTGTGGGTCCTTTCTCCACTGTGAGCAGGCTAAGTGGACGGGCGACCGGTCCCCTCGGGGATCTCACTCACCGGTACATTCGAAGGTCGTGGTCCGGGGCATGAGAGCCTTTCGCGACACACAAGCGCCGACGGAGGAGGGGAGAGCACTTTTGACTACTCCCCGCCTCGAAAGACGGGGATTCTCGGACTCACGTCCGGGAATTCCTGTTTCACCGGCGAATGCGGACGGGAAAACCCGTGCCGTCTGACATCGCCTCCACAGGCGTTTCGTGTCTCCGCCAGCCCGGCGGCGACAAGGATGTTCTGCGCGGCATTGACGTCCCGATCATGCCGGGTACCACACTCGGAACACGACCAGTGCCGCGTCCCGAGGGACAGCACGGCGAGCAGATACCCGCACACGCTGCACATCTTGGAACTGGGACACCAGCGGTCGATCACCACCAACCGGCGACCGGCCCGCTCCGCCTTGTACTCGAGCATCGACCGGAACTCACCCCACCCGCATTCACTGATCGACTTCGCCAACCGGCGGTTGCGGACCATATTGCGCGGGGCCAGGTCTTCGACGGCAATCGCGCCGAACCGCGCCACGAGACCCGTGCTGGTCTTGTGGAGGAAGTCACGTCGGGCATCGCGGACACGGGAGTGCGTGCGTGCCACCCTCGAACGTTGCTTGGCGCGGTTGTTCGAGCCCTTCTGCATCCGCGCCAGGCGCCTCTGGTGCCGTCGCAGGCCACGTTCGCGCCGGGCCATGCGCCTCGGATTCCCGATCTTCTCCCCGGTCGAGAGGACCGCGAAGTCCTTGATCCCGAGGTCCACACCGACCGACTCGCCAGTAACCGGCAACAAAGCGGGATCGGTCGTGTCGACGGCGAACGTCACGAACCACCGCCCGTCCGCCTCGCGGGAGACAACCACCATCGTCGGGTCGAGCCTGGCAAGGTCGATGCCGGGCCAGGACCACGCCACCTTCATCGACGCGGTCGTCTTCGCCAGCCACAGCCCGTCCGTTTTGATGCGGAACGCCGAGCGAGTGTAATGCGCGGACTGGCGAGAATGCCGGTTCTTGAACCGTGGGTACTCGGCGGTGCCCTTGAAGAACGACTGGAACGCGGTGTGCTGGTGGCGCAGCGTCTGCTGCAGCGGCACCGAGGACACCTCGCCGAGGAACGCAAGCTCCTCGGTTTTCTTCCACTCGGACAGTGCGGCGTCGGTGTCCTTGTACGAGGTCGATTTCTGTTCGGTGGTGTACCGGCGTTGCCGGTCGGCGAGGGTCTCGTTCCACACCACGCGCACGCAGCCGAACGTGCGGCGCAGCAGCGTCGACTGTTCGGGGTCCGGGTAGGCCCGGACCTTGTACGCGGTCCTCATCTGCCCATGGCAACAGAAGGGTCCGACATGTCGAACACCATTCCTGCCCGCCGTGAACGACGGGGCATCCAGGCGAGGTCCCGGTGACCGTCCCGTCGGATCCGCGGCCGTTCCTGGACCAGCTGATTTCTCGTCTCACCGGCCGAGGCGGGGCCTTCGAGATCGTCATGGACGAGGTGCTGGGCACCGAGATGCCGGTGATGAAGAACCGTGGCCGGGCCGTCGCCGACCTGCTGTCTCAGTCGCTCGTGTGGGGGGACCGCGAATATCTCGTCACGTCGGAGCGCAGGATCACGTTCGCCCAGCACGCGCGCGACGCCTACGCGCTCGCCGCGGCGCTACGCGAACGCTATGGGGTTTCGGTCGGTGACCGGGTCGCGATCCTGTCGGCGAATCGGCCCGAATGGGTCACCGCGTTCTGGGCGACGCAGGCGCTGGGTGCGATCACCGTAGGGATCAACGCGTGGTGGGTGCGGCCGGAGATCGAGTTCGGGATCCGGTATTCGCGTCCGCGGGTGGTGTTCGTGGACGAACAACGTGCCGAAACCGTTGCCGCGATGGGCGCGAGCGACGCGATCGTCCTCACCATCGATGATGATATGCCGCGGTTGATCGGGGAGTTCGCCGGCGCGCAGCCTCCCCCACCGAGCGTCGAAGAGGACGATCCGGCGGTGCTTCTGTTCACCTCCGGCACGAGCGGTGAGCCCAAAGGTGCGTTGCATTCGCAGCGGAATCTGCTGGCGGTCGCCGACTATCACCGCTACTCCGACGCCATCACCGCCGCCTGGACCGGAGAGCAGTACGCACACGGTGTCCCGTCGGACACCCGCCACCTGCTCACCTCCTCCCTGTGCCACATCACAAGCCTGCACAACACCGTGGTGCCCCGGCTCGCGACCGGCAGCACCGTCGTCATGAACCAGGGCTGGCTCGGAATCCGTCCCGTGCTGGAACTGATCGAAAGCGAAGAGATCACCCACTGGAACGCGGTGCCGTCGATGGCGGCGCGGATGCTCGAGATCGACGATCTCGACCAGTACGACCTCACCTCACTGATCGGTTTCACGTTGTCCTCCGAACCGTCGACCCCCGAGTTCAAAAAGCGGATCCGCGAGAAACTGCCCTTCGGCAGTCATGCCGTGGTCGACAGTTACACGATCACCGAATGCAGCACGTCGATCACCGCCGCAACTGCTGCGTCACTCGACCGGTATCCGGGCACCGTCGGCGAGCCGGTGATCACGGTGAGCCTCGAGATCCGCGACCAACATGGAGGATGGCTCCCCGACGGCCAACCCGGCGAGGTCTGTGTGCGAAGCCCGTTCGTGATGCTCGGGTACTGGGACGACGACGAGGCCACCGCGGAGACGATCACCGCCGACCGATGGCTGCGAACAGGCGACTACGGCGTCGTCGAGGGCGGTCGGCTACGACTCCTGGGGCGGCGGGCCGACCTCATCGAACAGAACGGGGAGTCGATCTACCCCTCCGAGGTCGAACGAGTCCTCGGAGGCCACCCTGCGGTACGTGAGTGCCTGGTCAGCGGCGTGTCGCACCCCGAATGGGGGCAGGAGGTGTGCGCGGTCGTCGTCCTGAATCCCGGGACGTGTGCCACCCGGGAAGAACTGACCGCCTACGTTGCCGATCATCTCGCCTACTTCAAGATACCCACCCGCTGGCGGCTCACGCGGGATCTGCTGCCTCGCAATACCACCGGAAAGATCGTCCGACGCCGCTTTCCCGGCGACGACCTGCCCGGGTACTGACGCGCAATCAGATGTCACTGTGCCCCTGAACAGGCATGTGCTAACTTACCAAGCAATCGCTTGGTTCGGTACCGACGTTAGGAAAATGCCATGGGCATCACCTCCACCTCCGACGGCGCAGGGATCACCACGGTCACCGTCGACTTCCCGCCCGTGAACGCACTCCCCTCCGCCGCCTGGTTCGAGCTGGCCGACGCCATCGTGGCCGCCGGCAAGGACATGAGCACGCACGTCGTCGTCCTGCGCGCCGAGGGCCGCGGCTTCAACGCCGGCGTCGACATCAAGGAGATGCAGGCCACCGAAGGCTTCGACGCGCTCATCGCCGCCAATCACGGCTGCGCCGCCGCATTCGCCGCGGTGTACGACTGCGAGGTCCCCGTCGTCGTCGCGGTCAACGGCTTCTGCGTCGGAGGCGGCATCGGTCTCGTGGGCAACGCCGATGTGATCGTCGCATCCGACGACGCGGTATTCGGGCTCCCCGAGGTCGACCGCGGCGCGCTCGGCGCCGCGACCCACCTCTCGCGCCTCGTCCCGCAGCACCTGATGCGCACCCTGTACTACACGGCGCAGAACGTCACGGCCCAGCAGCTCGAGCATTTCGGATCCGTCTACAAGGTCGTGCCGCGCGAGGAACTCGACGCCACCGCACTCGAGGTCGCCGGGATGATCGCCGCGAAGGACACACGCGTCATCCGTCGCGCCAAGGAAGCGATCAATCGGATCGATCCGGTCGACGTGAAAACCGCCTACCGCATCGAGCAGGGCTTCACCTTCGAATTGAACCTCGCCGGTGTCGCCGACGAGCACCGCGACGAGTTCGTGGCCACCGGCAAGCCCCGAAGCAACCACTGAGCAGTACGAGAAGGAGCTTGAACACTCATGCGTGACAAGAGGATGTCGCTCGACGAGGTTGTCGGCGAATTGCGCAGCGGAATGACCATCGGCCTCGGCGGCTGGGGGTCGCGCCGCAAGCCCATGGCGTTCGTCCGCGCGATTCTGCGTTCGGACATCAAGGACCTGACTGTCGTCACCTACGGCGGACCGGACCTGGGCCTGCTGTGCTCCGCCGGCAAGGTCAAGAAGGCGTACTACGGCTTCGTGTCGCTCGACTCGGCACCGTTCTACGACCCGTGGTTCGCCAAGGCCCGCACCTCCGGCGAACTCGTCGCCCGCGAGATGGACGAGGGCATGGTCAAGTGCGGTCTTGAGGCCGCGGCAGCGCGTCTGCCGTTCCTGCCCATCCGCGCCGGACTCGGCTCCGATGTGCAGACCTTCTGGGGCGACGAACTGCAGACTGTCACCTCGCCCTACGCCGACGAATCCGGCAAGCACGAAACTCTGATTGCGATGCCCGCGCTGAACCTGGACGCCTCGTTCGTGCACCTGAACATCGGCGACAAGCACGGCAACGCCGGCTACCAGGGCGTCGACCCCTACTTCGACGATCTCTACTGCATGGCCGCCGAGAAGCGGTACGTCTCCGTGGAGAAGGTCGTCGAGACCGAGCAGCTGGTCAAGGAAGTTCCGCTGCAGCAGCTGCTGCTCAACCGTCTGATGGTCGACGGTGTCGTCGAGGCACCGAACGGCGCCCACTTCACCCTCGCCGGCGATTCGTACGGCCGCGACGAGAAGTTCCAACGCCATTACGCCGAGGCGGCGAAGACCCCCGAGTCGTGGCAGGCCTTCGTCGACCGCTTCCTCTCCGGATCCGAAGAGGATTACCAGGCCGCCGTCAAGAAGTTCACAGCCGAATCGAACACCGGGGAGCAGCAGGCATGACCACCACTGAAACCGTGACCCGCGCCGAGTACTGCGCGATCTCCTGTGCCGAGATCTTTTCCGGTGCAGGGGAAATCGTCGCCAGCCCGATGGCGACGCTCCCGCAGATCGGAGCGCGCCTGGCCAAGCTCACCACCGAACCCGACCTCGTGATCACCGACGGCGAGGCCCTCATCCTCGCCGAGGTGCCCGCACTCGGCGCGAAGGCCCCGGTCGAGGGCTGGATGCCGTTCCGCAAGGTGTTCGACGTCGTTGCATCCGGTCGCCGCCACGTGGTGATGGGCGCCAACCAGATCGACCGCTACGGCAACCAGAACCTCTCGGCATTCGGTCCACTGGAGAAGCCGACACGCCAGATGTTCGGTGTCCGCGGGGCGCCCGGCAACACCATCAACCACGCCACCAGTTACTGGGTGGGCAAGCACTCGACCCGCGTCTTCACCGACACCGTCGACGTCGTGTGCGGTGTCGGCTACGACAAGATCGACCCTGAGAACCCCGCGTTCCGATTCCTCGACATCCCCCGCGTGGTCACAAACCTCGGCGTGTTCGACTTCGGCGGGCCGAACCACGCGTTCCGCGCCGTGTCGCTGCATCCGGGTGTCGACGCCGACACCGTCGCCGCGAACACATCGTTCGAGGTCGCCGGTCTCGCCGAGGCGGGCGTGACCCGCGAGCCCACCGCGGAGGAGCTGCGGCTGATCCGCGAGGTCATCGACCCGAAGAGCCTGCGTGACCGCGAGGTCTCGCTGTGAGCAGCGGGGGCGAGCGAAGCGACGGGAAATCTGCGCAGGGCGAGCGAAGCGACGGGAAATCTACACAGGTCCTGCGTACTCCGCTGACCGAACTCGTCGGCATCGAGCACCCCATTGTCCAGACGGGCATGGGGTGGGTGTCGGGTCCGCGCTTGACGGCCGCGACGTCGAATGCGGGCGGTCTGGGCATCCTCGCATCCGCGACGATGACGTACCCGGAACTCGAAGCGGCAGTCGCGAAGACGAAGTCGCTGACCGACAAACCGTTCGGCGTGAACATGCGTGCCGATGCGTCGGATGCGGCCCAGCGCATCGATCTGCTGATCCGCGAGAAGGTCAAGGTCGCGTCGTTCGCGCTGGCTCCCAAGAAGGAACTCATCGCGAAGCTCAAGGATCACGGCATCGTCGTGGTCCCGTCGATCGGCGCCGCCAAGCATGCGGTCAAGGTCGCATCGTGGGGTGCGGACGCAGTGATCGTGCAGGGCGGTGAGGGCGGTGGTCACACCGGCCCCGTCGCCACCACGTTGCTGCTGCCCAGCGTGCTCGACGCCGTCGACATCCCCGTCATCGCCGCAGGTGGATTCTTCGACGGTCGTGGCCTGGCCGCGGCACTGTCGTACGGTGCCGCCGGTGTCGCGATGGGCACCCGTTTCCTGCTCACCAGCGACAGCGCGGTCCCCGACTCGGTCAAGCAGCAGTACCTCGCTCGCGGACTGCAGGACACCACCGTGTCCCTCAAGGTCGACGGGATGCCCCACCGTGTCCTCAACACCGATCTGGTGAACAGCCTCGAGAAGTCCAGCTACGCCAAGGGACTCGTCGCGGCCGCGCGGAACGCGACGAAGTTCAAGTCGATGACCGGCATGAAGTGGTCGACGCTCGTCAAGGACGGACTCGCTATGAAGAAGGCGAGCGACCGCACCTGGCAGCAGATCATCATGGCGGCCAACACACCCATGTTGCTCAAAGCCGGTCTCGTAGAAGGCAACACCGAGGCCGGCGTGCTCGCCTCGGGTCAGGCCGTGGGCATGGTCGACGATCTGCCGACCTGTGCTGAGCTGATCGACCGGATCATGACCGACGCCGTCGCTCGCATCGACGCACTCGGTGCGCTCCGAGACTCCAAGCACGTCGCCTGACGAAGCTCGCAGGCCTGGTGTGAAGCTCGCAGCCCTGGTGGTCACCCACCAGGGCTGCGAGCTTTACAGTTCCCCTGCTTACTTCCCGCGATTCGCGCCCTCGCCTTCAGGGCCGCAGCATGCGCACGATCATCTCCACCGTCCGCTCGACCGGGTCGGGTCGGGAGTCCGTGATCGGCACGACGATGCGCGTCCAGACCGCACCGAGGAGCATGTCGAACACGTCGTGAGGATCGACCGTCGGATCGACGGTGCCGGGTGGCGCAGCTTCCAGGATCGCGAAGAACTGGGGGCGCACCGACACCCGCTGATAGGCCGCGTCGCGACCGGCATCGGACCGGCGATACGCCAGTAGAGGACCCGCCGCCGCACGTGTCGCCGGATCACTGAACGTGGCGGTGTACGCGAGGATGAAGCGGCGCAGATCCTCGCGAAGATCCCCCGTCGGGTCCACCTGTAACGGACTCTCCATGGGGAAGGCGGCATCCTCGATCAACTCGATCCGCGACGACCACCTGCGATAGATCGCCGATGCGTGCACACCCGACCGCACCGCGACGGCCTGGATCGTCGTCGCCTCGAATCCCTGTTCGGCGAGCAGTTCGCGCGCGGCTGTCAGGGCCCGTTCGTCGATGCTGGTGTCGCGCGGTCTGCCCGGACGACGGGACGTGTCCGCCATGTGGGCGATCGTACCCAGATCGACCATTTCAGGAGAGGGTCTTCTATATCTCGTCCGATCTTGCTAACTTCTCTCCGCAGGGCTTGTGACACACCCCACAATGAGGGAGATCGATGATCCGGCGCACTCTGACCACCGCCGCCGCGGCATGTTCGGTACTACTGCTCGTAGGGGCATGCGGCGCCCCTGCCTCCGGCGGCGCCTCGGACGAACCGGTCGGCGATCCCGTCTCCGGGGGCTCGGCCACCATGATCCAGGTTCGCGAACCGGTGTCGCTCGACCCTGCCACGTTGAGCAACAACTGGGTCGGCCAGAGCCTCCTCGGAAACGCGCTCTTCGGAACGCTGATGATCGACAATCCCGAAACCCTCGAGATCGAATACCAGATGGCGACCGACTTCTCGACCGCCGACGGAGGCAACACGTTCACCCTCGAGCTACAGCCAGGCCTGACCTTCACCGACGGGACTCCCCTCGATGCCGAAGCAGTGCACCTGAACTGGTTGCGTATCGCCGACCCCGACATGGGCTCGAGTTCTCTTCCGCAGGCCTCCCAGATCTCCACAACGGAGGTGGTCGACGACACCACGCTGAAGGTCGTCATGGCCAACCCGAACCCGATGTTCGCCTACTCGATCACGAACAGCACGCTGAACTGGATCGCCTCGCCCGCTGCCCTGGAGAAGGGCCGGGACGCCTTCAACAACGCCCCGGTCGGTGCAGGCCCGTTCACTCTCACGGAGTGGCGCCGCCAGGACCGCATGGAGTTCACGCGCAACCCCGACTACTGGGATGCACCCCGGCCGTACCTCGACAGCATCACCCTCCTCAATGTCCCCGACGGAAGCCAGCGGGTGAACATGCTCGCGTCGGGCGGCGCCGATCTCGCGTCGGAAACCAGCTGGACGGCCCTGGCCCGCGCTGAAGATGCCGGGCTCGGCACCGAACTCGCACCGGTCGGCGGTGGGCAGTACTTCGCGATGAACACCCGCCGTGCCCCATTCGACGACCCCCGTGCACGTCGCGCCGTTTCGATGGCACTGGACCTCGACGACATCAACGTCGCCGCGTTCGAAGGCACCGGCGACGTCCCGGAAACCCTGTTCCCCGAGTCATCGCCGTTCTACAAGGACATTCCGTTGGCCGAGAACAACCCCGAAGAAGCCCAGCGTCTGTTCGACGAGCTCGCCGCAGAAGGAAAACCCGTCAACTTCACGTTCCTTGCAACGACATTGCCGGAGACCAAGGCGACCGCGGAAGTCACCCAGGCACAACTGGCCGCATACGACAACGTGAACATGAACGTCGAGGCCGTCGATTTCGCCGCGTTCATTCCGCGCAACATCGCCCGCGACTACGACATGATGATCTCGTCGGCGAATGTCCAAGAGCCGGACTCCACCTTGTGGAATGCCTTCCACTCACGGTCGATGGGCAACGTCACCGGCATCTCCGATCCCGAACTCGACGCGGCTCTCGATGCCGGCCGAGTGGGCACGACACCCGAGGAACGCGACGCCGCCTACGAGATCGTGCAGAAACGACTCAACGAGGTCGCCCCGGCCGTCTGGTACACACGGGCGGCTCCGGCGGTCATGACCACCGACAACATTCACGGCATCCGCATGTACTCGCTCGGCTCCCCGATCCCCGCGGAAATGTGGGTCACGGGTTAGCGACACACCAGGCTCCGCTACCTGAGAGATAGGTACATCCATGTTCGGATGGGTTGTCCGGCACAGAAACCCGGTTACTGCGCTGGTCGTTGTCTGCGCGGCGGCACTGCTCCTGACGGCGTGCGGGTCGGGCACCGACTCCGCCACGTCCGCAGGATCCGACGGCGAGCCGGTGTCCGGCGGTGTCGCACGTGTCATCCAGGTGCGCGAACCGCTGTCGCTCGACCCCGCGATCCTCGCCAACAACTGGGTCGGGCAGGGCCTGCTGGGCAATGCCCTGTACGGGACGCTCATGATCGACGACCCCCACACGCTCGAACTCGAGTATCGGATGGCCGAGGATTTCGCCACATCCGACGGCGGTGCCACATTCCTGCTCACCCTGCGACCCGATCTCGTGTTCACCGACGGAACACCGCTCGACGCCGAAGCCGTGAAGATCAACTGGGATCGCATTCTCGATCCGTCGCTCGGATCCGGTTCGCTGACATTGGCGTCGCAGATCGCGTCGACCGAGGTCGTGGACGACGCAACATTGAAGGTCATCCTGGTCGCACCCAACCCGAAGTTCGGGAATTCGATCACCTCGAGCGCGCTCAACTGGATAGCGTCTCCCACCGCGCTGGACAAGGGGTCCGACGCCTTCAACGCAGATCCCGTGGGCGCAGGCCCGTTCACACTGACCGAGTGGACGCGCCAGGATCGCATGAACCTCGAACGCAATCCCGACTACTGGGATGCGCCACGTCCCTATCTCGACTCCGTCGAACTCCGTGCCGTCAGCGACGCGAACCAGCGCGTCAACATGATGGTCAGCGGTGGCGCCGATCTGGCGTCCGAATCCAGCTGGGCGGCACTGGCAAAGGCCGATCAGGCGGGCTTGGTCACCGACGCCGTACCCGTCGGCGGCGGACAGTACCTGGTGATGAACACCCGACGTGCCCCGTTCGACGACCCGCGAGCCCGGGAGGCGGTGAGCGCGGCGGTGAATCTCGACGACATCAACACCGCCGTATTCGAGGGACACGGCGAAGTTCCCGACACACTGTTCCCGGAGTCCTCACCTTTCCATGCGGACATCCCCCTCCGGCAGGATGACCCCGAGCGGGCACAGCAACTCTTCGACGAACTGGCCGCGGAGGGAAAGCCAGTCGAATTCACCTTCACCGCAACCTCGCTCGTCGAGATCAGATCCGTCGCCGAAAGCCTTCAGGCGCAGCTCGCCGCCTACGACAACGTCGACGTCCAGGTGGAGGTGCTCGACATCGCGGGGTACATGCCTCGTACCGCAGCCCGCGACTTCGACATGATCATCTGGGCCGCGGACAGTCCCGAACCCGACACCACGTTGTGGAACGCCTTCCATTCCACGTCGTCGGGAAATCACACCGGCATCTCCGACCCCGAATTGGACGCTGCGCTCGACGCCGGCCGTACAGGCACCTCGGGCGAGGAACGCGTGGCCGCCTACCGCACGGTGCAGGAACGGCTCGCCGAGCTCGAACCGGGAATCTGGTACATCCGATCCGCACCTTCGGTGATCAGTAGTCAGAATCTCCATGGCGTGCAGATGTACGCGCTCGGATCTGCACTGCCCGAGGGAATGTGGCTCACGCCGTAGTTCTCCAGCGTCGAACTGGCACGATGGGAGGGTGACCGCCTCCTATCGCGTCCTCGTTCTCGGCTCGGGTTTCGCCGGTCTATGGTCCGCGCTGGGGGCGGCGCGGCGGCTCGACGAACTCGACGCGGCCGGCACCGTCGACGTCACAGTCATCAGTGCGCAGCCGTTCCACGACATCCGGGTCCGTAACTACGAGGCAGACCTGAGCGCCTGCCGCATCCCGCTGCGCGACCTGCTCGACCCGGTCGACGTCGGGCACATCGCCGCCGAAGTGACAGCGATCGACACCGAGACGCGCACCGTCACCGTCTCGGACCACGGCACACCGGGCACACAGAGTTACGACCGCTTGGTCATGGCGCTCGGCAGTCGGGTGGCCACACCCGATATCCCCGGCCTGCGGGAATTCGGCTTCGATGTCGACACCTACGACGGTGCCATGAAACTACAGCGCCACCTGGCCGCACTGTCCGACGGCACAGTGGACACGGCCGCGGCCGCGGCGACCGCAGTCGTGGTCGGTGCCGGCCTCACGGGCATCGAGACGGCATCCGAATTACCCGGAAGACTGGCAAAGGTGTGCGCAGGACGCAACGTCGAACCGCGGGTGGTGCTCATCGACCACAACCCGTACATCGGTTCCGACATGGGGGCATCGGCGCGCCCTGTGATCCAAGCGGCTCTGTCCGACAACGGCGTCGAAACGATGACCGGCGTCGGCGTCGCAGCGGTCGACGAGCACGGTGTGACGCTCTCCTTCGGAGACGTCGTGGCCGCGGGCACTGTCATCTGGTGCGCGGGCATGCGGGCGAACCCGCTGACAGCACAGCTCAGTGCCGAACGCGACCGGCTCGGTCGCCTGCCGGTCGACGACTATCTGCAGGTGATCGGCTCGCCCGGCGTGTTCGCTGCCGGTGACGTCGCCGCGGCGCGGGTGGACGACGACCACCTGTCGGTGATGTCGTGCCAGCACGGGCGCCCGATGGGCCGCTACGCGGGCTACAACGTCATCGGCGATCTTCTCGAGGAGCCGATGATGCCACTCCGAATACCCTGGTATACAACGATTCTCGACCTCGGAGCGGCAGGCGCGGTATACACCGAGGGGTGGGGTCGTCAGGTGATCGCGCGTGGCGCGCGAGCCAAAGCCACCAAGGTCACCATCAACACACGACGCATCTATCCCCCATTGAATCGAGACCGCAACGCATTGTTGGCCGCCGCCGCGCCGGTGCTGCAGGAACGGCCCGATCCCGGGAGGTAGAGGTCACGGTCAGCGCCCGGCAGCCGAGCGTTCCCGGACACCACCCAACCACGCCTCACAATCCAGACCGGTCACCCGCGCCCACTCTGCGCGTCCTGTGGGGTAGCGCTCCCCCCTGAACCGACAGGCACCCCGTGGCAAAAAGGGTACTTGCCGATGTAGGCACACTTCCGACGCACTGACCCCCGGTACGAGTTCGATCAGACGATCCCGAGTCGCATGTTGATCGGCCACACAACCTCTCGCGTTGCCGCAGGATCGCCCCACAATTCCGTCAGGTCAGCGGCAAAGGATTCCAAGACCTCGGACTTGCCCGCCTCCGCGGCCTTGCGGACCGCCGACCACGTCGAGATATAGCCCAGTATGCCGTTCATATCCCACTCCTTCCGGATCTGCATCGGTGGAGCCGACAGCTCGTCGAACGGAAAGTCGATGTCGGCGTACCCGCTGTCGACGAGTGCGCGTTCCTCCGGCCAGTACGGGCCGATCTCGGTCCGGTAGAAGTGCTGGAACCGCTCGTCGAGATCTGCGGCGAGGTGCATCACCCCGTAGCTGACCAACGCCAGAACAGCATCGTCGACCGCGATCCGCCGTACCTCGTTGTAGAACGCGCGCCGGTCGAACCAGTGTGCGGCCTGCGCAGCGGTGATCAGGCAGGCGCTCCGCTCCGGCACGGGAAGGTTCTCGGCGGGCGCCCGAACGTAGCGGACCCGGTCATGGAGCCTGGCATTCCCGATCTGATCGGCACTGGGATCGACTCCGATCACGGCATCGAAATGGGCTGCGAGCTGCACCGTCAGCTGGCCGTTTCCACATCCGACATCGACCGCGAGATCGGTCGTCGGAGCAAGGGACGCGAGGACCTCCGCGAGCTCCGCTGGATACTCGGGACGAAACTGCGCGTAAGCCTGACCACCACGATCGAACCAGTTCTTTCCCGCCATCACGCTGCGAAAGATACCTCATTGACTACTCCCCGCCCTGAAGGACGGGGATTCTCGGACTCACATCCGGGAATTCCTGTTTCACCGGCGAGTGCGGACGGGAAAACCCGTGCCGTCTGACATCGCCTCCGCAGGCGTTTGGTGTCTCCGCCAGCCCGGCGGCGACGAGGATGTTCTTCGCGGCATTGACGTCCCGGTCGTGCCGGGTGCCGCAGTCGGGGCACGACCAGTGCCGTGTCCCGAGGGACAGCACGGCGAGCAGATGCCCGCACGCGCTGCACGTCTTCGAGCTGGGATACCAGCGGTCGATCACCACGAACCGGCGTCCGGACTGCTCGGCCTTGTACTCGAGCATGGATCGGAACTCACCCCACCCGCATTCGCTGATCGACTTCGCCAACCGGCGGTTGCGGACCATATTGCGCGGGGCCAGGTCTTCGACGGCAATCGTGTCGAACCGCGCCACGAGATCCGTGCTGGTCTTGTGGAGGAAGTCACGGCGGGCGTCGCGGACACGGGAGTGTTTGCGTGCCAACCTCCGGCGTTGCTTGGCGCGGTTGTTCGAGCCCTTCTGCATCCGCGCCAGGCGCCTCTGGTGGCGGCGCAGGCCACGTTCGTGCCGGGCCATGTGCCTCGGATTCCCGATCTTCTCCCCGGTCGAGAGGACCGCGAAGTCCTTGATCCCGAGGTCCACACCGACCGACTCGCCAGTAACCGGCAACAAAGCGGGATCGGTCGTGTCGACGGCGAACGTCACGAACCACCGCCCGTCCGCCTCGCGGGAGACAACCACCATCGTCGGGTCGAGCCTGGCAAGGTCGATGCCGGGCCAGGACCACGCCACCTTCATCGACGCGGTCGTCTTCGCCAGCCACAGCCCGTCCGTTTTGATGCGGAACGCCGAGCGAGTGTAATGCGCGGACTGGCGAGAATGCCGGTTCTTGAACCGTGGGTACTCGGCGGTGCCCTTGAAGAACGACTGGAACGCGGTGTGCTGGTGGCGCAGCGTCTGCTGCAGCGGCACCGAGGACACCTCGCCGAGGAACGCAAGCTCCTCGGTTTTCTTCCACTCGGACAGTGCGGCGTCGGTGTCCTTGTACGAGGTCGATTTCTGTTCGGTGGTGTACCGGCGTTGCCGGTCGGCGAGGGTCTCGTTCCACACCACGCGCACGCAGCCGAACGTGCGGCGCAGCAGCGTCGACTGTTCGGGGTCCGGGTAGGCCCGGACCTTGTACGCGGTCCTCATCTGCCCATGGCAACAGAAGGGTCCGACATGTCGAACACCATTCCTGCCCGCCGTGAACGACGGGGCATCCAGGCGAGGTCCCGGTGAAAATCCACAAATCGGTACACCGACGTGTGCACATCGTTGACCTGGGAATTACCGACGGTTAACGTTGCCGAAAGCTGTTACTGCCGGTACGGGGGGAATACAAGGTGAGAAGACGCTTCATGAGTGCTGTCGTCCTGGCAGCGGCGACCGCGACCGCGGTCACGCTCGCACCGCCGGCCGCTGCCGATCCATCGGGTGGAGCCGACGCAGCCGGGTGGCAGGAAGTAGTCGATGCGCCCGACGCCTATCCGAACACCGCAGTCGAGTGGGACGTTCCGATCACCCTCAGCGACGGAACGATCCTCCGCGCGAACGTGTTCCGCCCAGCCAAGGCAGACGGGACACCGGTCGACGAGCAGACCCCAGTGGTCCTCAACCTCACGCCGTACACCAAACTCCTGTCGACGCTCGCGTCCGTCGCGATGGAGGACCCCACGCTCCAACCGCTCGTAGAAGACCTCGGGACCATCCTGAATCTCGACGTCCCGTTCGACGGAATCACAGAACTTGCCGCACCCGCGGCACAGCTCGGACGCGTCTTCGGCCTCAACCGCGACCTCGTGCAGAACGGCTACACCCAGGTGATCGTCGACGTCCGCGGTACGGGCTTCTCCCAGGGTCAGTGGGACGTGCTCGGTCCTCGCGAACAACAGGACACCGTCGAGGTCATCGACTGGGTCGCGGCGCAGCCGTGGTCCAACGGCCGCATCGGCACTACCGGCGTGTCGTATTCGGCGATCAATCAGATCCAGGCCGCAGGACACCGGCCCGCCGAACTCGACGCGGTATTCGCGGTCGAACCCGGCAACGACCTCCTCCGCGACATCGTCGGCACCGGCGGTGCGATCGGCGTCGGATTCATGCCGGCGTGGCTCGGCCTCGTCAACGGACTCAAATGGGTACCTGACGTCGAAGCGCTGTTGCAAGGCAGATTCGATGCGCAATGGCTCCGCGACCGCATGGCCGATCCGTTCACCAAGATCCCCGAACTCGTCGAAGCGCTCACCGCACCGACGATCGAGGGCGTCTCCCCCGATGCCCTCGAAGTCGCGCAGGACGGCTCGTTCTACCAGGAACGACAAGCCGATCTCGACGCCGTCGAGGTACCCACCTTCGTGTTCGGCAACTGGCACGACATCTTCGCCAACAGCGAGCCCGAGATCTACAACTCGATTCCGGTGTCCCCCGGCAACAAGCAGCTCGTGATGGGCGACGGGTACCACGCCGTGCTCGGCGAAGGCTTCGGCACAACCGGTCACCCGCCGACGATGGTGGCGTTGCAGCGCGCCTGGTTCGACCACTGGCTCAAGGACATCGACAACGGCATCACCGAGTACGGGCCGGTGACGCTTCTGCAGCAGGGGGGCGGCTGGACCACCACCGACCAATTCCCGCGTGCGGGTGTCGAATACGAACGGATGTACCTGTCGACTGCCCCGAGCGGCACCGCCGCGCACGCGGTCCACGACGGAAGCCTGCGGCCAACCCCGCCGGACTCACCTGCACGGCTCACCGTTGCACCCGGCCTTCGCGGGGTGTGTTCGAGGGAGGCCGCGCAAGGCACCGCGGGCATCGCGGTCGTCCTCGGATCGAATTGCACGAAGGACGCACGATTCAACGAGGCGGAGGGCCTGGTGTTCACATCCGGGCCGGTGGCCGACCCGACACCGCTCTCCGGCCCGATCAACCTGCACCTGAACACCGTGCTCGACAACCCGGACGGGTTCTGGTCGGTGTCGATCAACGACGTTGCGCCCGACGGCCGCTCCACGGTTCTGTCCACCGGATCCTTGGTTGCTTCACTCCGTGCGATCGACGATTCCAAGAGCACGTTCACCGAGTCGGGCGACTACGCGCAGGCCCACCCGTACCTCACGCTCGACACGCGACAGCCGGTCGTGCCCGGTCAGCCCACCCAACTCGACATCAGCATGCTGCCCACCGACGCAATCCTGCAGCCGGGCCACCGCATCCGGATCGACGTGTACGCGTCGAGCATTCCGCGGTCGCTGCCGCTCGGCCCGATGCTCCACGACAGCAAGCTTGCTCCCCAACATGTCGAACTCGATCCGTCTACGCCCAGCTACGTGACGCTCCCCGTCGTGCGATGAGGCCCCGGATCGCATCGAAGGCCGGTTTGGGTGTGTAGTCGTCGCGGAGGAGTCCGAATCGGCCGGTCCATCCGGCGTCAGTGCGCCCATCGCGCAGGCCGAAGAACTCGTATGCGGTAACGCCCACGTCTGCATCGAGGACAGCGGCGGCCACAGTCTCGAGGACTTCGCGCTGGGTCGCCTCGTCCCGATCGGTTCCCGTCGGCCACCCCGTCTCCGTGATGTGAATCGGCGTGGACGCGGGAACCCTGACTTCCGATGTGACAGAACGGAACCGGTCCAGCAGAAAGGTGACGGCCCCAGCGAGCCGATCGTGCGGAACGGGATGGAACACGTCGGGAAAGGCATCGAGGCCGATGTAGTCGAGGGACCCGAGGAGATCCGGGCCGATCGAGCGTGCCATCTGCCCCCAGAATGCCGGGGCGGCCATACCCGCCGAGTTCACCCCGATCTCGACCCCGACACCGAGTCGCTCACGCTCGTCGAGCGCCGCAGCGATGCCGACCGCGACGGCGTCGAACCATCCCGGGCTGCCACCGTCCTGCGGTGACGGCATGTTGAGCTCCTCACCGATCTGCACCTTGCCGCCGCCCCATGCGGCGACATCCCGCACGGCTTCGCGAACGAATTCGCCGAAGCCGTCCGGGTCCGGTACCGCGCTCTGGTAGCAGGCCACCAGGTCGATCAACCGCCCGTCTCCCGCGTAAACCTCGGGCTGTTCGGGCGTGCGGGTCGCCCCGGGCGACCGCTGCGCCCCCGCTCCGAAATGTCGGTAGCAGCGCACATAGAAGGCCGGCGCATCACCCTGCAGTTCGCGAATGGCGGTCAGGGATGCAACGGAGTCTTCCGGTGGGCATTCGGGTGGGTGGAAGTCGACAAGGTCGGCCGCGACGACGCCGGGCCAGATCCCGAAGATCATGATTCCTCCTATAGACGTATACGGCTAACCGTACACAGCTAGACGTATACAGCTACTCGACTACACTTCGGGCGTGCCCACGAATGCGCTCGACAATCCTCTGGTACTGCCCATACTCGGCCTCCTCGTCGAGCGATCCCGCCACCCGTACGCGGTATTCAGCGAGGTCAGGCGCCGGTACGACTATCTCCAGGTGCGTAATGGGACCGTCTACACACTCCTGCAGCGTCTGACCGATGAAGGATGGGTCAGCGCGAGCGGCGACGAGCGCATCGCGACGGAATCAGGCGTTGCCGCACTCGCCGAACGTGTCGCACAGCAGCTTCGCAGCTCCGATCTCACCGGAGGACCGGCATTCGTCACCGCGCTCGCATACATCGGAATCCTGCCGCCCTCCGATGCCGTTGCGGCACTCGACGAGCGGGTCGCGCTCATCCACGAAGAGATCGACCGGCTCGATCAGGCCGTGCACAATTCGGGAGAGCCCGAAATCCACATGATCGAAGCCCACTTCTTGCGCTCACGCCTGAAGCACGACGTCGACTGGCTCGACGACACCGCGCGACGGATCAAGACGAAAGAGCTCGAGTGGGTCCGTTGACCCTGGCAGTCGGGGTGCTACCCGCGGAGGGGTGAGCAGGAACCGAAATCAGGGATTCGGCGATCGAGGAACCTCAACCGCGCGCCGCAATCCTGGCCCGGACTTCGGGACGGCGCAGGGGTGGCACCGTCGGTGGGGGTTGTCGTCGCTCGGGCAGGAGGTCGAGCAGTCTGGTGGTCGTCGCGGTGACCTCCGCGACGGCCTGCTCGAACGGCTCGCGGGTGGCATCGGACAGTTTATGAATTCCGCTGACCTTACGGACGTACTGCCGAGCGGCCGCCTCGATCTCTTCGGCAGTCGCTACCGGCTCGAGCCCGCGCAGCTCCGTGATGTTCCGGCACATACATTCGAGGGTAGACCTCGTCGTCGAACCGGCCCAGAGAAAACGCGTCAGTTCCCGCGGCTGCGATTGCAGCCGCGGGAACTGACGGGCACGCGAGAAGTGTCGAGCAGCCGAACTCAGAGGCGCTCGATGATGGTCACGTTGGCGGTGCCGCCACCCTCGCAGATGGTGAGCAGGCCGTAACGGCCGCCGGTGCGCTCGAGCTCGTTGAGCAGGGTTGCCATGAGCTTGGTGCCGGTCGCGCCGAGCGGGTGGCCCAGCGCGATCGCGCCACCGTTGACGTTGACCTTGGCCGGGTCGGCGCCGATCTCCTTGATCCACGCGAGCACGACGGGCGCGAACGCCTCGTTGATCTCGATCAGGTCGATGTCGTCGATGGTCAGGCCGGTCTTGGCGAGCGCGTGCTGGGTGGCCGGGATCGGCGCGCTCAACATGAAGATCGGGTCGTCACCGCGGGCACTCATGTGGTGGATCCGCGCGCGAGGCTTCAGACCGTGCTTCCGAACGGCCTCCTCCGAAGCGAGCAGCAGTGCGCTGGCGCCGTCGGAGATCTGGCTGGCGACGGCCGCGGTGAGGCGTCCGCCGTCGACGAGGACGTTGAGAGAGGCCATCTTCTCGAGGCTGGTCTCACGCGGCCCCTCGTCGGTGGTGAACTCCCCGACCGGGACGATCTCGTTCTCGAAGCGCCCGTCGGCGATGGCAGCCTTGGCCCGCTCGTGGCTCTGCAATGCCCACTTCTCGAGGTCCTCGCGGCTGATATCCCACTTGTCGGCGATCATCTCGGCGCCGCGGAACTGCGACACCTCCTCGTTGCCGTAGCGCTCGGTCCAGCCCGTCGACTCGGCGGTCGGGGTGGTGAAGCCGTACTGCTGGCCGACGATCATCGCGGCTGAGATCGGGATCTGGCTCATGTTCTGCACCCCACCGGCGATGATGAGGTCGGCCGTGCCGGACAGGATCGCCTGCGCGCCGAACTGGATGGCCTGCTGGCTCGAGCCGCACTGGCGGTCGACGGTCACACCGGGCACGTGCTGCGGCAGGCCCGCGGCCAGCCACGACATACGCGCAATGTTGCCGGCCTGGCCACCGATCGCGTCGACGCAGCCGAAGATGACGTCGTCGACGTCCGACGGGTCGATGCCGGTGCGCTCGACGACGGCCTTGATGACGTGCGAGCCGAGGTCGATCGGGTGCACGGGAGCCAGGCTGCCGTTCTTCTTACCGATCGGAGTGCGGATCGCATCGACGATGTACGCCTCGGTCATTGTTGCTCCTTATGCGGGGTTCGGGTTCGACAGTCCATCGAGAACGATGGAAAGGTACTGCTGCGCAACTTGTTCGACGCTGAGCGCTCCGCCAGGCCGATACCAGCGCACCGCGACCCACACCGTGTCGCGGAGAAAACGGAAGACGACGTCGACGTCGACGTCGGGCCGGAATGAGCCTTCGGAGATTCCACGCTCGAGCACCCCCACCCACAGTGTGCGGAACTCGGTGTTGAGCTCGGCGATGTAGGAGAACCTGTCGCCGTCGAGGTGCTTGGCCTCGTCCTGGTAGATCGCGACCGCGGCATGCGACCGGTCGATCGATTCGTAGGACGTGGTGACGAGCGCTTCGAGCGTCGCGCGGGGGTCGAGGCCGGCAGCCACGATCTTGCGGTACCGATCGAACAGGTCGTCGAGGAAACCTCGCAGGATCTCGTCGACCATCGACTCCTTCGAGTCGAAGTGGTGGTAGAGGCTGCCCGAGAGGATCCCCGCGGCGTCGGCGATGTCCCGGACCGTGGTGGCGCGGACACCGCGTGACGCGAAGAGGTCGGCCGCGATGTGGAGCAGTTCGGCGCGGCGGCCGGTCTTCGCTGAGTCGTCGCGAGGTGGGGTCATGGAAGGAAAGCCTTTCGAACTTCTGGCCCTGTCGAACTACTAGGCCCGCTGCGAGGAGATCGACACGATCTCACCGGTCAGATAGGTGGTGTAGTCGCTCGCCAGCATCGCAATCGTCGCCGCGATCTCCCACACCTCCGCCGCACGACCGTACGCTTCGTCGGAGGCCAGCTTGTCGAGCAGTTCCTCGCTGGTGACCTTCGCGAGGAAGGCGTGGCGCGCGATGGACGGGGCGACGGCGTTGATCCGCACTCCGTACTCCGCGGCCTCGATCGCCGAGCAGCGGGTGAGCGCCATGACACCGGCCTTCGCGGCAGCGTAGTGCGCCTGCGAATGCTGGGCACGCCACCCGAGGACGGAGGCGTTGTTGACGAGGACGCCGCCGTGGCCGGCCGACCTGAAGTAGCGCAGCGCGGCGCGCGTCGCACGGAAGGTGCTGGTGAGGGTGACGTCGAGGACACGATCCCACTGTTCGTCCGTCATGTCGACGACGGGGGTCTCACCTCCGAGACCGGCATTGTTGATCAGCGTGTCGATGCGGCCGAGTTTCTCGGCAGCACCGGCGATGAGCGCGTCGACCTGCTCGGTGGACGACACGTCGCACACGATGGAGTGCACCTGCTGCTCGGGGAACTCCGCGGCGAGCTTGTCTGCAGCTTCACCGAGGCGGCGCTCGTGGAAGTCGGAGACGAGCACGTCGGCGCCCTCGAGCAGAGCACGTCGGGCGGACGAGAAGCCGATACCCGTTCCGGCGGCCGCGGTGACGACGACCTTCTTGCCAGTGAGCAATCCGTGGCCCGGGGTTTCCACCGGGGGAACCGACAGGGGTGAGGTGGTCATGCGCGTGCCTCTCGGGGTAGGCCGAGCACCCGCTCGGCGATGACGTTGCGTTGGACCTCGTTGGACCCGCCGTAGATGGTGTCGGCGCGGGTGAACAGGAACAACCGCTGCCATTCGGCGAGCTCGAGGTGTTCCGGGTCGGTGATGTTCGACGGTGCGCCCGCGTGATCGTGGTCGGGTCCGATGAGCGACGCGGCACCCTGCGCCTCCATCGCGAGGACTCCGAGGTCGCGGTGCCAGTTGGCCCACAGCAGCTTGGCCACCGAGGCCTGGCCGGGATCGGCGTCACCGAGCGTGCGGAGCGCGTGGGCGCGCATCACGCGCAGCCCGACGCGGGCGCGGGCGATCTTCTCGCGAATGTTGGGGTCGTCGAGGGATCCGCTGGCCCGCGCGAGGTCGACGACACCGTCGAGTTCCCTGGCGAACCCGATCTGCTGGCCGAGTGTGGAGACGCCGCGTTCGAAGGTCAGCAGACCCATCGCGACCTTCCACCCGTCGCCCGGTTCACCGACGACAAGGTTCGCGTCGGTCACCGCATCGTCGAAGAAGACCTCGTTGAACTCGGAGGTGCCGGTGAGTTGCTGGATCGGCCGGACGGTGACGCCGGGCTGGTCGAGTGGCACGAGCAGGAAACTCAGGCCCTTGTGCCGGGTCGAGCCCGGTTCGGTGCGCGCGATCACGAACGCCCACTGCGCGACGTGCGCTAGGGATGTCCACACCTTCTGACCGTTGATGATCCACTTGCCGTCCTCGAGCCGCGCCGTGGTCGAGACGTTGGCGAGGTCGGACCCGGCGCCCGGCTCGGAGTAACCCTGGGCCCACAGTTCGGTGACGTTGCGGATGCCGGGGAGGAAGCGCTTCTTCTGCTCCTCGGTCCCGAACGCGATGAGGGTGGGGCCGAGCAGTTCTTCACCGAGGTGGTTCACGCGGGCGGGCGCGTCGGCCTTCGCGTACTCGGTATGGAAGGTGACTCGCTCTTCCATGGTGGCACCACGTCCGCCGTATTCGCTGGGCCAGCCGATACAGGTCCATCCGGCCTCGGCGAGGTGGCGATCCCACGCGAGTCGTTGTTCGAAGAACTCGTGCTCGCTGCCGGGCCCGCCCTTGCCCCTGAGCGCGGCGAATTCGCCGGTCAGGTTCTCGTCGAGCCACGCCCGCACGGTGGCCGCGTACTCGGTATTTTCCAGGCTCTCGCTCTCTTGCACGTCTGTACGATAACCTACCAAGCAATTGCTAGGTAGGGAGCTCAGTGAACACACATCCGAGAACCACGCCGGCCGCCCTCGCCGACGCCGCCGACAACCGGCCGGACCGGCTCGCGATCGCCGACGGCGATACTCGACTGACCTTTGCACAAGTGCACGCGTATGTACGGGACTTCGCTGCAGCGCTCGTCGCCCGCGGCCTCGAACCCGGTGCGCGCGTCGCGATCTGGTCGCCGAACACGTACCACTGGGAAATCGCCGCTCTCGGTGTGCACTGGGCGGGTGGCGTCGTCGTTCCCATCAACACCCGCTACACCGGCAACGAAGCGGCCGACATCGTCGAACGCGTGAATGCCGCTGCGCTCGTCGTCGTGGGCGACTTCCTCGGCGCCGATCGCTACGCGCAGTTCCGCGAGGCCGCGCCGGATCTCACCGTGTCCACAGTCGTGCGGGTCCCGGTGAGCGGGAACGACACTCCGGCTCAGGGAGTCCTCGACTGGGACGACTTCCTCGCGGCCGCCACCGACACCTCCCGCACCGAGGCCGACGCCCGCGCCGCAGCCGTCGGGCCGGACGACATCGCCGATATCCTGTTCACCTCCGGCACCACGGGTAAGAGCAAAGGCGTACTCAGCGCGCAGCGGCAGACGATCGGAGTCGCGCAGGCATGGACCGAGTGCGCGGAACTGACCGCCGACGACAATTATCTGATCATCAACCCGTTCTTCCACACGTTCGGATACAAGGCCGGAATCGTGGCGGCCCTGCTGGCCGGCGCCACCGTGATTCCGATGGCGGTGTTCGACGTGGAGAAGGTCATGGCGATGGTCTCGGCCGAACGCATCAGCGTGCTTCCCGGCGCACCCACGATCTATCAGAACATCCTCGATCACCCCCGGCGCAGCGACTACGACCTGAGCAATCTGCGGCTCGCCGTCACCGGGGCGGCACCCGTCCCTGTCTCGCTCGTCGAACGCATGCAGAACGAGCTCAACTTCGACGCGGTGATCACCGCCTACGGTCAGACCGAAGCCGTGGTTGCGACGATGTGCCGCACCGACGACGACCCCGTCACCGTGTCGAACTCGTCCGGGCGCGCGACCGCCGACTTCGAGGTACGCATCGGAGACAACGACGAGATCCTGCTGCGCGGCCCGAACGTGATGCTCGGCTACCTCGACGACCCCGAAGCGACGGCGAAGACGATCGACGCCGACGGCTGGCTCCACACCGGCGATGTCGGCACCCTCGACGAACGCGGATACCTCGACATCACCGACCGGCTCAAGGACATGTACATCAGCAACGGATTCAACGTCTATCCCGCCGAGGTCGAGGCGGCGCTGCTGTCGATGCCCGGCGTGCACGAAGTCGCGGTGATCGGTGTCCCCGACGAACGCGCCGGAGAGGTCGGCCGGGCGTTCGTGGTCCCGCTGGACGGAAGCTCACCGACCGAAGACGACGTGATCGCGTATTCCAAAGAAAAGCTGGCCAACTTCAAACGGCCGAGGTCGGTGCGATTCGTCGATCACCTACCCCGCAACCCATCCGGCAAGGTCCTGAAGAACGTTCTGCGTGAGGAGAAGTCATGACCGTCCCATTCGAGCCCGATGTCGTCACCTACGAGGTGCGTGACGGCGTCGCCATCGTGACCCTGAACCGGCCGGACTACCGGAACGCGCAGAACTCGGTGATGACCTACGCCCTCGACGCCGCCTTCGAGAAGGCCACCTCGGACGACGAGGTGAAGGTGATCGTGCTCGCCGGCAACGGCAAGCACTTCTCCGCCGGCCACGACCTCGGCACTCCCGGTCGCGATCACCACGTGCACTACGACAACAAGGCCGTCATGTGGTGGGACCACGTCGACAAGCCGGGCGGCGACCAGCGGTATGCCCGCGAGATGGAGGTCTACCTCGGGATGTGCCGCCGCTGGCGGGAGATCCCCAAGCCGACCATCGCGATGGTTCAGGGCGCCTGCATCGCCGGTGGCCTCATGCTCGCGTGGGTGTGCGATCTCATCGTCGCCTCCGACGACGCGTTCTTCTCCGATCCCGTGGTGCGCATGGGCATCCCGGGTGTCGAGTACTTCGCGCACCCCTGGATCCTGGGCACCCGCTTCGCGAAGGAGATCCTCTACACCGGCGACCGCTTCACCGCGCAGCGTGCGTACGAGGTGGGGATGGTCAGCCGCGTCGTGTCGCGTGACGATCTCGAATCCGAGACCCTCGCTCTCGCCGGTCGCATCGCCGAGATGCCGCGCTTCGGCCTGGCCCTGACCAAGCGCGCCGTCAACCAGTGCGAAGACCAGATGGGTATGCGAAACGGCATGGACTCGGTCTTCGGTCTGCATCACTTCGCGCACTCGTACAACGCCGAGGTCGGCACCGACTCCCTCGGCGGCATGGACGCCAAGTCGATGGCTGCCAGCGCCCGCCCGGCCGAGGGGAGCAAGTAGTGGATCTCGCACTCGACGACGCCACCCTCGCATTCCGCGACGAGGTGCGCGCATTCCTCTCGGAGAACGTTCCGAAGACCCCGCTGAAGTCGATGGACACCGCCGAGGGCTTCGAAGAGCACCGGCAGTGGGAGGCCCTTCTCGCCGACGCGCGCCTGTCCGTCGTCTCGTGGCCCGAAGCGCTCGGCGGCCGCGACGCGACGCTCGAGCAGTGGGTCGTGTTCGAGGAGGAGTACTACCGATCGGGTGCGCCCGGTCGAGTGAGCCAGAACGGCATCTTCCTCCTCGCCCCCACCCTGTTCGAGCACGCGAAGCCCGAGCAGCTCGAACGCATCATGCCGCGCATGGCCCGTGCCGACGACATCTGGGCTCAGGCCTGGTCGGAACCGGAATCCGGCAGCGATCTCGCGTCGCTGCGCTCGACCGCCACCAAGGTCGACGGCGGCTGGCTGCTCAACGGGCAGAAGACGTGGAGCTCGCGAGCCTCGTTCGCCGACATGGGCTTCGGGCTGTTCCGCTCAGACCCGGAGGCACAGCGCCACAAGGGCATCACGTACTTCATGTTCGATCTGCGCGCCGACGGTGTCACCGTCCGCCCGATCGATCAGCTCGACGGCGAACCCGGCTTCGCAGAGATCTTCCTCGAGAACGTCTTCGTCCCCGACGACCCGTCGAATCCCGCCGAATCCGGCGTGATCGGTGAGGTCAACGCAGGATGGCGTGTCGCGATGAGCACCGCGTCGAACGAGCGTGGCCTGTCGCTGCGTGCGCCTGGCCGGTTTCTCGCCACCACCGACCGTCTGCTGCAGCAATACTCTCGGTCGCCGCTCCACGGTGACACAGCACTTCGGAACAAGGTCGCCGACGCGTGGATCGGTGCACGCGCCTACGAACTGTCGACGTGGGGCACGGTCACCCGGCTCACGAACGGCGGCCAACTCGGTGCCGAATCGTCGATCAACAAGGTCTTCTGGTCGGAATGGGACATCGCCGCGCACGAGACCGCCCTCGATCTCCAGGGCGCACATGCGGAGGTCGTGGACAACTGGACCGACGGCTACCTGTTCTCGCTGTCGGGACCGATCTACGCCGGTACCAACGAAATTCAGAAGAACGTCATCGCCGAGCGGTTGCTCGGCCTCCCGAAGGGCGACCGATGAGATTCGCACTCGATGAGTCCCACGAGGACTTCGCGTCGAGCATCGACGCGCTCCTCACCAAGTCCGACATGCCCACCGTCATCCGCGCATGGAACACCGGCGACACCGAACCCGGCCTGACGGTGTGGCAGCGCCTCGCCGAGACAGGCGTCAACGGACTGCTCGTCTCCGAGGAACACGACGGCCTCGGTGCCGATGCCGTCGATCTCGTCGTCGCGCTCGAGCAGCTAGGCCGTCACGCGGTGCCGGGTCCGGTCGTCGAAACCGTCGCGGTTGCGCCGGCCCTGCTTTCGGCCGTCGCGCCCGAGCGTCTCGCGGCGCTGGCTTCCGGGTCGCTCGCCACAGTCGCCGCGGCTCCGCACACGCCGTTCGCGGTCGACGCCGATTCCGTCGACCTCGTCCTGAACGTCGACGGAGACACCGTCTCCGCGGCCACCGCGGGCGAGCAACACTCATCGGTGGATCTCGCGCGTCGTCTGTTCGAGGTGTCGTCCGCCGAGACCCTGGGGTCCACCTCGTTCGAAGCCGCCTTCGACCTGGGCGCCCTCGCGACCGCCGCACAGTTGCAGGGACTCGGCCGGACACTGCTCGACACGTCCGTCGAATACGTGCAGCAGCGTAAGCAGTTCGGCCGCGTCATCGGTTCGTTCCAGGCGATCAAGCACCACCTCGCCGACGTCGCCGTGGCACTGGAGATGGCACGTCCTCTGCTCCACGGCGCAGCGCTCGCAGTGCGGGACGGTCTGCCTACCGCGTCGCGCGATGTGTCGGCCGCCAAGGTCGCATGCGGCGACGCCGCCTACCTCGCGGCACGTACCGCACTGCAGGTGCACGGCGCGATCGGGTACACGCAGGAATACGATCTGTCGCTGTGGATCACGAAGACACGCGCACTCGTCACCGCATGGGGTACACCCGATTTCCACCGCTCACGCGTGGTCGCGGCTCTGGAGAGCGGAGTGGCGTCGTGACGTTCGAAACCGAGGACCGCACGGCACTGCGAGAGTCGGTGCGCAGCCTGCTGGCGAAGCACTCCGACTCCGCCGCAGTCCGAAAGGCGATCACCACCCCCGACGGCTACGACCCGGATCTGTGGTCGCGGCTCGTCGAGCAGGTGGGGGTCGCGGCGCTCGCGATTCCCGAGGAGTACGACGGGGTCGGTGCGTCGTGGGCCGAAACTCATGTCGTGCTCGAAGAACTCGGTCGCACGCTGACTCCGTCGCCCTTCCTCGGCTCAGCGGTCCTCGCCGCGCAGACGGTGTTGCTGTCCGGCGACACCGACGCCGCGGCGCGGCTGCTGCCGAGCATCGCGGCCGGCGAGGTCGTCGCGGTGTGCTGGGCGTCGGAAGCGGGTTGGCATCGCCCCGGTGTGGTCGCCGACGGCGACGTGCTCACCGGCGCAGCGCACTACGTCCTCGGCGGCGACGTCGCATCCACGCTACTCGTGATCGCTGCCGACGGTGACGCGACAACGCTGTTCGAGGTGGATCCGACGGCCGACGGGGTAGTCCGTCGCAGGGTCCCGACGATGGACCCCACCCGCACGCTGGCGGAGGTGTCGTTCGCTGCGGTGTCCGCGCGCCGGTTGTCGTCGACCGACGATCTGGTGGAGCGACTGCGGACTGCCGCGGTGATCGCGGTCTCGGCCGAGCAGGTGGGCGCTGCGCAGGCAACACTGGATCTGACGGTCGAATACACGAAGAACCGCAAGCAGTTCGGGCGCGTCATCGGCTCGTTCCAGGCGCTCAAGCACCGCATGGCCGACATGTATGCGTTGGTCGAGACCGCCCGGTCGATGTCGTACGCGGCGGCGCTGTCGCAGGATCCGCAGGATGCCTACGCGTCGAAGATCTACTGCTCCGAGGCGTTCGAGCAGGTCGCGGCCGAAGCGGTGCAGCTCCACGGCGGCATTGCGATCACGTGGGAACACGACACACAGTTGTTCTTCAAGCGTGCGCACGGCACCGCGCAGCTGTTCGGGCAGCCGCGCGAATATCTGCTCGCAGTCTCTGCCTGAGCTGCGATAACCTCCGGCGGTGCCTCTCCTCGACTCGACGACACCGCCACCCGACCGTCCCTGCCGCATCGTTGTGGCGGGGACGTCGGGCTCCGGGAAGACCACGCTCTCCGCCCGCCTCGGCGACGCACTCGGTATCGAGCACATCGAGATCGACGGGTTGTATCACGGACCGAACTGGACGCCGCTGCCGTCGTTCGTCGCCGACGTCGAGGACTTCACCGCGAAGCCGCATTGGGTGACCGAGTGGCAATACACGGTGGTGCGACCGCTGCTCGCCGACCGCGCCGATCTGATGGTGTGGCTCGATCTCCCTCGCTCCGTCGTGATGCGACAGGTGATCCGCCGGACACTGCGACGCCGGATCCGCCACGAGGTGTTGTGGAACGGCAACGTCGAACCGCCGCTGCACACCATCTTCACCGACCGCACGCACATCATCCGCTGGTCGTGGTCGACGTACGGGCTCTTCCCGAAGCGCATCCGCGAAGTGCTCGAGCGGCGTCCCGAACTGCCGGTCGTACGGCTGACGAGCAGGTCCGACGTCGATCGGTGGGCCGGGCAGCTCCGCTTGTTGTGAGCGAACGGTACATTCGTCTCGATCACGCGATCGGCTGTGCCATTCGCTCACAACGGGGAGGCGTTAACCTCGAACGTATGACGACTCCCGATATCACGCTGAACTCTGGAACCACCATCCCGCAGCTCGGCCTGGGCGTCTGGCAGGCCACGAACGATGAGACCGAGCACGCCGTCCGATTCGCAATCGACGAAGCCGGCTACCGACACATCGACACCGCCGCCGCGTACGGAAACGAGGAGGGCGTGGGCCGCGCGCTCGCGGGCACCTCGGTTCCGCGCGAGGACATCTTCGTCACCACCAAGCTCTGGAACTCCGACCAGGGATACGAATCTGCGCTGAAGGCCTTCGACACGAGCCTCGCGAAATTGGGCACCGATTACATCGACCTGTATCTGATCCACTGGCCGCTCCAGGACAACGATCGTCTGCTGCGCACGTGGGATGCCCTGGAGAAGATCGCCGAATCCGGCCGGGCGAAGGCCGTGGGTGTGTGCAACTTCGAGCCGCACCACCTGCAGTTGCTCGTCGACCGTGGTGGGCTTCTGCCGGCCGTCGACCAGGTGGAGCTGCACCCGAACCTTCCTCAGCATGCGATCCGCTCGGCTGCCGCTGAACACGGCATCGCGGTCGAGTCGTGGAGTCCGCTCGGCGGCACCAGCAACGCCGGTTGGGGACCGAATTCGAAGCCCAACACCCTGCTCACCGACCCCGTCATCGACCGGATCGCCGATCGTCACAGCAAAAGCGCGGCGCAGGTGCTGATTCGGTGGCATCTGCAGAACGGTCTGATCGTGATCCCGAAGTCGGTGCACGACGCGCGCATCGCCCAGAACATCGACGTGTTCGATTTCGAACTGTCCGACCTCGATCTCAGCGAGATCGACACCCTCGACAACGGCAATCGCGTGGGCGCGCATCCGGACGAAATGAACATCGGCGCGCCCAGCTGACCGCTCTACCCACGCTCCCTTCCACTGGCGACTAGAACGTGTTCTCATTGCTGGTATGAGTGATGTTCACATGGTGCTGGGCACTCCCATCGGCATGCCCGTGCAGGTGCGCACGGCGACGGCGTTCATGGCCGTCTTCTCCGTCCCCGTCTCCCCCACTCAGGCGCTGATCGCCCACACCGGACTCGAACTCCTGCAGTACCGCCCCGGCCGTGGATTGTGCACACTCGTGTTCGTCGACTACGTGGACGGTGACCTCGGGCCCTACAACGAGTTCGGGGTCTGCTTCCTCGTCCGCGACCACGCCCGGCGCGGTGGCGGCGTGCCGCAGGATCTGCGCGACCTCGCGACCGGAGGCGCGGGCGCGCTGATCCATCAGTTGCCGGTCGACGGAGAATTCACGCGCGCGGCGGGTCGGGGCATCTGGGGGTTCCCGAAGGTCCTGGCCGATTTCGACACCGACCACAGCAGCGCCACCAAGCGAGGAACTGTGAGCTGCGACGGCGCGCTGATCGCAGAGCTGTCGGTGGCTCCCGGCCTGCCCGTGCCCGGCAAGGGCATCGCCGCGTCGCTGGCCGCATACTCGCACCTCGACGACGTCACGCGTCGCACCACATGGGACATGAACCCCAGCGGAGTCCGCACCCGGACGGGTGGGGCAACTCTGCGGCTCGGTACCCATCCGATCGCCGAGGAACTACACCGCCTGGGTCTGCCGCGACGCGCGCTGGTCACGTCGTCGATCCCCGATCTGAGAATGACCTTCGGCAGCGCCGAGGCCGTTACTCCTGGCCCCCGAGACCCTGATCTCTGAGCCGATCGACGGTGTCGTGCAGGTGCTCGCCGAGAAGCTTGCGCACCACGTCGGGTTCGGCGGTGCGGATCGCCTCGCGCAGTGCGACGTGCTCGTCGACCTGCACGTGCAGATCCGGATAGGTCGTGTGCAGCGCCCCGAGGCACATACGGGTTTCGACGAGTAGCGTGCGCGCCGACCGGATCAGCCGCGGGCTGGATGCACCGGCGACGAGGATCTCGTGGAACATCTGGTCGCCGTCGGAGACACCGCCGGCGTCGCCCCTGTCCGCAGCCACGCGCATCGCATCGATCGCAGTCCCGAGATCCTGCCACGTCTGCTCACGGCGCCCGTCGAGCACGAGGTCGAGTGCACCGCCCTCGATGACACGGCGATTGTTGTAGATGTCGACGACGTCGTCGAAGGTCAGTTCGGTGACGAAGATCCCGCGGTTGCGGATGCTGTAGAGCAGACCTTCGGAGACGAGGCGTTGCATGGCCTCGCGCAGCGGTCCTCGCGACACGGCGAAACGTGTCGCGAGGTCGGCTTCTCCGAGCTGCGCGCCCGGTTCGATGGCGCCGCGGACGATGGCCGACCGCAGTTGATCAGCGATCAGTTCCGCCGTCGACGGTTGAGCCACGGGTTGGAGATCCCCGAGATCACCGAGTGTCATGATCGACACCTTCCTCGAACAGTGTGCCCAGTTCCGGGCGTCCTAGGTTATATCCCGCGAGCCGGAGGCCTTCCCACACCGTCACCTGATTGGCGGTGAGAACCGGCTTGCCGACGTGCGTTTCGATGTCCCGCAGGAAGCGCAGCGTATGCATGGCGGTGTCGGGCACGAGGAGCACCTGCGCATCGGGGTGATCGTTGGCAGCGGCGAGGTCGAGCACCTCACCGGAGGTGAGGGTGCCTACCTGGGCTGCAGTCTCGATGCCGGCACCGGTGAACGAGACGACGTCGATGCCGGCGACGCGCAGGAACTCGACGAAGAGCTCGCTCACGTCGCGCGGGTAGCTTGCGGCGACCGCGACGCGGGTTGCGCCGAGCGCACGCAACGCTTCGACGAATGCGAAGCTCGTGCTCGACGCAGGGATGCCACCTGCCGACGCCGACAGCTGCTCGACCTGGTTGCGCGCACCGTCCGGCCCGTACACGAAGCTCCCGGACGTGCACGCCCACACGACGACGTCCGGCGACTCCGCCTCGAGCTTCGCCGCCCCGGCGGCGAGCTTCTCGGGGCTGCCCAGGTCGAGCAGCTCGGGGACCGCATGCAAGTCGGTTCCGTAGATGTGGGCGACGGGAATCCGGACGCCGAGAAGCTCCGCGGCGAACGGGTAGTCGTCCTCAGCGGCGTGGTCGGGATAGATGATGCCGACCGTCGGGCAGCTGACCATCAGAAGACACCTCTCAACCACTGGCCGGGTCCCGTCATCGGCAGCCTCATCCGGCCGAGACACGCCCAGATCGTGAGCTGATTGGCCGTGAGCACCGGTTTGCCCAGTTCACGTTCCAGCGGTGCGATCAGGTCGTAGGTCGGAAGGTTGGTGCAGCTGACGAAAACGGCTTCGGATTCGGGGGTATCGGCGCCGATGATGCGCTCGGCGATGGTGCGGTAGTTGACCTTCCAGATGCCGCCACCGAGCCCGAGGTGTTCGGAACGCAGAACCTCGGTTCCCGCTTCGGCGAGAAAATCTCGCAGGAGCAGCGTCAGCTCCTCGTCGTACGGGGTGAGCACCGAGATCCTGGTCAGGCCCAGTTCGCGGAGCGCTTCGAGCAGCGCCCCCGAAGTCGTCACCGCCTCGGGTGCCCCGGCCTCACAGATCGCGTCGCACAGGGTCTTCTCGTACGCCACGCCTTTGACGAAGGACCCGGAACTGCAGAGATAGGCGACCACCTCGGGCTCGACCTGCAGGATGTCGCGGGTTGCGGCCATGAGGTGACGACGATCGGAGACGAGTTCGGCCATCGCCCTGCTCACCGCGACGGGCTCGAAGGGTGTGCGCGCGAGGTGCAGGCTCACTTCGAGTGGAGCCCAGCGCCACAACTCGCGTTCGAGCGCGAGGTCGAACGGTGCGATGATGCCGATGCCTCGCTGTGCGAGGGGTCCCTCGAATTCGGGGATGTTCAATTCCATAGGGCCCTCTGCTTCTACCCGAAGACACCACCATACGAGGATTGTTGACAATAATACGATGCCCTCATACGGTGTCAAACGTGACAGCGAACCCGGTAGTAGCGGTACTGCATGCCGAGACCGTGCCCGACACGACACTCCTGGCCCCGGTGGCCGAACACGCCGAGATCCGCTACACCGACAGCGACGGCCTCGCCACCGCCCTCGAGGGCGCCGACGTGCTGTTCGTCTACGACTTCCTCACCGATGCACTCCCCCACGCGTGGCACGCTGCCGAGTCGCTGCGGTGGGTCCACGCGGCAGCCGCGGGCGTGGACCCCATCATGTTCCCGGCCCTACGCGACAGTGACGTCATCGTCACGAATTCCCGTGGGGTTTTCGATCAACCCATCGCCGAATACGTCCTGGCACAGATTCTCTCGTTCGCGAAAGATCTCCCCGAGTCGTTGCGACTCCAGCGCGAGCACACGTGGCGACACCGCGAATCCGAGCGCATCGCCGGACGAACCGCCCTCGTCGTCGGGACCGGCCCCATCGGCCGCGCGATCGCACGCCTGCTCACCGCAGTCGGCATGAAGGTCCGAGGGTCGGGACGACGCGCACGCGACGACGACCCCGATTTCGGCATCGTGACCGCCACCGAAGACCTGCCCGAAGAACTCTCCGGCGCCGACTTCGTGGTCGTCGCCGCTCCACTCACCGAGCAGACGCGCGGCATGTTCGACACGGCATTGTTCCGCGCGATGAAACCGAGTGCGCGGTTCGTCAACATCGGACGCGGCGACCTCGTCCGCACCGACAACCTGGTCGAGGCCCTGCGTTCCGGCGAGATTGCCGGCGCCGCACTCGACGTCGTCGACACCGAACCGCTCCCGCAGGAACACCCGCTGTGGGATATTCCGAATGTCATGATCACACCGCACAATTCCGGCGACTTCCGCGGATGGAGAGATGCGCTGGTCGATGTGTTCGTCGACAACTTCCAGCGGTGGCGTTCCGGCGGCGAGCTCGAGAATGTCGTGGACAAGCGCCTCGGCTACGTGCCGAGTACCTGAGCCTGACGCCCGGGAGCGGGCCCGAACACCAGGGAGGCAACACATGAAGCCCACCGACATGACCGCCGTCGAAATGGTGACTGCCTTCTCCGCGGGTGAGCTGTCCCCGGTCGAGGCCACCCGGGCAGTACTCGACGACATCGCCGAGCGCGACCGCACCATCAACGCGTTCTGCCTCGTCGACGAGGAACGGGCGCTGGAACAGGCTCGCCGATCCGAGGAACGTTGGCGCACCGGATACGCAAAGGGACTGCTCGACGGGGTACCCATCTCGATCAAGGACATCTTCCTGACGAAGGACTGGCCGACACTGCGCGGTTCGCAGGCCGTCGACCCCGATCAAGCATGGGACGTCGACAGTCCCGCCGTCGCACGCCTGCGCGAGGACGGAATGGTGTTCGTCGGCAAGACCACCACGCCGGAGATCGCATGGAAGGCCGTGACCGACTCGGCACTGTACGGAATCACCCGCAACCCTCTCGACACCACGAAGACGGCGGGCGGATCGTCCGGCGGGAGCGCCGCCGCTGTCGCCGCCGGCTTCGGCCCCTGCTCGATAGGCACCGACGGGGGCGGAAGCATCCGCATCCCCGCGGCGTTCTGCGGTGTCGTCGGATTCAAACCGACGCACGGACGGATTCCGCTGTTCCCCGCGAGCCCGTTCGGTCCGCTCGCACACGCCGGGCCGATCACCCGAACCGTCGAGGACGCCGCCCTGCTCCTCGACATCCTGGCGCTGCCCGACCCCCGCGACCCTACTGCGCTCGCACCTCCCGTCATGACGTTCCGCGGAGCATTGGATCGTGAGGTCGTCGGTCTCGGTGTCGCGTACTCGAAAACACTCGGCTACGTCTCGGTCGACCCCGAGGTCGGCGACATCGTCGACCGCGCGGTGCGCAGGCTCGCCGATGCCGGACTGGCCGTCACCGACGCCGATCCCGGATTCGACGACCCGCTCGAGGCATTCGACGTGCTGTGGGCATCCGGCGCCGCCGCGATGCTGAAGAACTTCCCCGACGGCACCCGAGACAAGGTCGACCCCGGTCTCGGTCGAGTGTGGGAGCGCGGCGAAAAACTCAGCGCCGTCGAATATCTCGATGCGCGTGCCGTCGCCGCTGCCGTGGGTATCACCATGGGCACGTTCCACATGACCCACAACGTGCTGCTGACTCCCGCGGTGCCGATCACCGCGTTCGAGGCAGGCCACGACGTGCCGCCCGGGTCGTCGGCAACCACCTGGCCGCAGTGGACGCCGTTCAGCTACCCGTTCAACCTCTCTCAACAGCCGGCGATCAGTATTCCTGCGGGGACGACGGCGGCGGGGCTTCCCGTCGGACTCCAGATCGTGGGGCCGCGGCACTCGGACGACCTGGTCCTCGCAGTCGCACGGTTCGCGGAGTATGTGCTGGCCGATCAGAAGGGTTGAAACGGCGGCATTCGAGCTGCCCGAATACTTGCGCACCGTCGGCCAACGCTGCGATACACAGTCGAATATTCCACCCGCGCCCGCCTCCCCCTCAGAAGCGGGCACCTCGAAACTGGTCTCGAGGGAAGAATCGAGTTCGACGGCACTGCGGCCGGCCAAGCCTGGAGCCCGCCTTCGCGGGTGCGCCAGGTCAGTGCCACACGATCGCGCCGAAGCGCTGCCCGTTACCTACCCGCTTGGCGCGTAGTCGCAGGCTACGGGGTCTGAATTGCGACAGCTGTTGTGGACATCGTTTGGCGCGGACGGGCCGTCCGACGACGCACGACCACGTTCGTGGGCAGGACGATGCAGGTGAGACAAGTGACGTCTTCGACATGGACTCGAGCATCGGTCGCTGACACCAATCCGCTGCACCTGGTCAGCCCTGATGGCGGACGGTCCAGTGGCCCGAACTCACAGGGTCCTCACAGGGTTCCTGTGGACAATTGCAGGCAAGGGGCGACGGAGGAGGAGTGACGATGATCAGCGCACACCACGAACAGTCCGCCTGGATCGGAGGGAACGGTGCTATGCGAGCCGTCGATTTCCGTCCCCCGTTCGGCTATCTGGTCCCGACGGGGCAGCTCGTCCATGACGCCGCACTCGACGAAGATGTCGAGGTACTCACGAAAGCATTCCTGAACATCGCGACCGAGCGCCGATTGCTCCGACCCTGCCAGTATGTGCTTGTCCGTCAGGTCGGCCCGCGGCGGTGGTTCGACATCGTAGATTGGTTCGGGGACCTCAACGAGGCGCTCGATCATGCCGACCGGCGCGGGCAACCGACCGTGTTCGACTGCGAGGCCGGAGCGGAAGTTCCCAGCGCCTGGAGTCGGGTGGCGGGCTGAACGTTCGACGTGTCCCGCCCCGAGCTTGTTGAGGCTGAGCGGGTATTCAATTTCCAGGCCGCAGAGGTGGCCGGCGGTTGGGCGTAGGACACGTAGAGAGAAACCGTCGTCGACGGAGTACATCCCGTCCGAAGCGACCCCTTTGTCGGGAGCACGATAGTGCGTCCATCATCGGCGCTCGGCAAGACGAGTGGATGCAGATTCGAGAACCGTTGGCAGAGAACGCCAATAGCTAGATTGTGTCAATTGAACTACCGCGCTGGGCGGGTCGGTGGAGAACCCGAATCGTGTCGCCATCAGCGCACCGGCCGCGAGGAAGGTCTCCAACGGCACCCCGATGATCTGACCGCCGGCGTAAGCGGCGGTGCCGCGCGCGATTGCCCGTCCGCGTTCGCATGGCGTTGCCGTTTCGGCAAGGTACGCCCACATGGCGGGCCCGACGAGAGCGCCACCGAACCCGCCGCCACGGCGTGCGGGCATCGGTCGAGACTTCTCCTCGCACCGGAGGGTGCGTCGTCGAGGCATCCACCCGGCCCGGTCAACCGAGCGCCACGTCGGCCAGCACAGACCTGTCTGCCGTCGGTGTCGTACGTCGTTCACGGAGGAGCACTTCCTGGGTGACCGTGGCCACCAAAGCGCCTTCGCGTGTCCAGAATTCGCCAGTTGTCAGACCTCGGCCATCCCCGGAGGTGCGGCTGTGGTGGACGTACAGCAGCCAGTCGTCCGCGCGGCACTGTCGGTGGAACCACATGGCGTGGTCGATCGAGGCGAGAAACAACCTCTGCGCAGGGTTTCCACCGCCGAGCGCATCGAGATGACCGAGGGCAGCGGTGCGTCCGAGAGTCAGATCGGAACAGAACGACAGGGCCGCGGAATGCAGTGCAGGATCGTCGGACAAGCGGCCGGAGAACCGGATCCACATCCGCCGGGCACGGCTGCCGTACTGGTCCGCGTCGTCATCGGCCGCATCACCATCCACCGGACGCACCTGAACGACCTGCCGAATTGCCGACGACGGGGTGATGCCGGACCAGAGCCGGTCGACGGCCTCCCCTCGATCCGGGAGTGACTCCGGTGCCGGGGTGGGAGGCATGGCGACGTGACGGTCGGGCCCGGGCTCGGGCCGTTTGAACGAGGCGGTCAGCGTGAGCAGTTCCTCGGTGCCCTGGAGCGCGGTGACCTCCCGCAGCGTGTAGGTGCCGCCGTCCCGCACCGTGCGCACTCGATAGCGCACTTTCTCATCGGGACGGCCCATGGCCAGGAAGTAGGCATGGAGCGAGTGCACGTGCCAGGCCGGTGCGACGGTGCGGTGCGCCGCCAGCAGGGCATGGGCAACGGTGAGCCCTCCGAACGCGCGGTCGGGCTTACCCGCACAGCAGATTCCGCTGAACTCGTGCGTCGCACCGGAAGCGCACGCGTCGAGGCGCAACAAATCGTGCATTTGCATTCTCCTACCGGCTCAGAGACTTCGCAATGATCGTCTTCATGACCTCGTTGGTGCCGCCGTAGATTCGCGAGACCCTCGTGTCCGCGTACAGCCGCGCGATCGGGTACTCGAGGATGTAGCCGTACCCGCCGTGTAGTTGCAGGCACTTGTCGATCACCCGGCCGGCCATCTCGGTGCAGTGCAGCTTGCAGATCGCGGCGTCGACCGCAGACAGCTCGCTCGTCTCCTCGAGGAGCACGGCGTGGTCGACGAGGGCCTGGGCTGCTGCGAGCTCCGCTACGCACTCGGCGAGCACGAACTTGGTGTTCTGGAAACTTGCCACCGGCTTGCCGAAGACCTGGCGCTCGTGGGTGTAGGAGTTCGCGTGTGCGATGGCCGCAGCGGCGGTGGCGCACCCCCCTGCCGCCATCGCGAGACGTTCTCGCGGCAGGTTCCGTCCGAGATAGTCGAAGGCTGCGCCCTCGGTGCCAAGGAGGTCTCCGACCGGCACTCGGACATCGGTGAACGAGACTTCGCAGGTGTCGCTGAACTTCAGGCCGATCTTGTCGAGCCGGCGGCCCACCTCGAAACCTGGTGTGGTGGTGTCCAGGACAAACAGCGACAGCCCACCCCGGCGGTCCGCTCCCGGCTCACCTGTGCGTGCCGCCACGATCATATGGGTGGCCTGGGATGCGTTGGTGATGAACGTTTTCGCGCCGTTGAGGACGTAATGGTCACCGTCCGGCGAGAACGTCGCGGTGGTACGGATGGCGGCGAGGTCCGATCCGGTTCCCGGTTCGGTCATGGCCACCGACAGCACCGCCTCACCTCGCGCACACAGCGGCAGCCAGCGTGCGCGCTGTTCCTCGTTTGCGAGCATCAGTAGGTAGGGCAGTACGATCCCGGAACTTGCCTGGTAGTTGCCCAGGGAGACGCCGGCCAGGGCGGCTTCCTCTCCGATGACCATCAGATAGCGATAGCTTGTCGGCCCCGCCCCGCCGTACTGCTCGGGAATGTCGAACCCTGTGACCCCGATGTCGCCGAGCTTCCGGAAGAACTCGCGCGGCGCGTATCCCTGCTCCTCCCACTTCGGGAACTCCGACACCACCTCTTTGCGGAGGAAGCTACGGAACATTTCACGGAAGGCGTCGTGCTGATCGTCGAAAATGGTGCGTTTCATGGGGTTCTCCTCGTCCTGCCGACGGCGCAGTGAATGGTCTAGGTGTAGAGCCGGCGCATGAACCGCTTGTCGGTCTTGCCGGTGGCGGTGGTGGCCAGCGCGTCGACGAAGTCGACGGTGCGCGGTGCCTTGTATCCCGCGATCTGCGCCTTGACATGGCCGCGGATTTCCTCGGCCGTCGCGACCCCGCCCGGCGCGAGCACGACGACGGCGTGCACCCGTTCGCCCCAACGAGTGTCGGGCAGCCCGATGACGGCGCAGCGCAGCACCGCCGGGTGGTTGGCGATCACGTCCTCGACCTCGGCCGAGTACACGTTCTCACCACCGGTGATGATCATGTCCTTGGCGCGGTCGACGATGTAGATGTAGCCGTCGTCGTCCATGTAACCGAGGTCCCCGGTGTGCAGCCAACCGCCACGCAGGGCGGCGGCTGTCTCCTCGGGGTTGTTCCAGTACCCGAGCATGACGTGCTCGCCGCGAGTGACGATCTCGCCGACCGTGCCACGTGGAGCTTCCTCGCCGTCGTCACCCATGACGAGGACTTCGGCGTGCAGGGACGCGCGCCCTGCCGAGCGCAGACGGGCCCCACCGGCTCGGTGGTCCGCGCCGAGCAATGACACGATCACAGCGGTCTCCGTCATGCCGTAGCCCTGAACGAAGTTCGCATTGGGGAAGGCCGCCATGGCGTGGTCCAGGATCGCCGCGGGCATCGGCGCCGCCCCGTACACGATCGACCTGACGCTGGTGACGTCCGTGTCCGGGAACGCCTGATGGTTGTAGAGCAGCTGCAGCATGCTGGGGATCGAGGTCATCGTGTTGATCGCGCGGTCGGCGATCAGACCGAGTACCTCGTCCGGATCGAAGCGGTTCGCGAACACGAGCGTGCCGCCCACCACGGTCTGCGCCAGCATCCCGAGCAGCGCCGCGATGTGGAACAGCGGGGCCATCACCAGCGCGGAACCGCCCGGCTCGCAGGAACGGGCGTAGCCCGTGCTGGACAGGATCGAGATCGTCAGGCTGCGGTGTGAGTGCATGACCGCCTTGGGCCTGCCGGTGGTGCCGCCCGAGTAGATCAATGCTGCCAGCGTGTCACCGCCGGCCCGCACGTCCGCGACGACCGGCCCCGCCGCGATCAGATCTTCGTAACTCGCCATTTCCGCAGGCGCCGGACCGTCCCCCAGGTAGACCGTCGAAGTCTCGGCGTCGAGGCCACCGACCAGCGGCAAGCACTCCTCGTCCACGAGGATGCACCTGGCGCCCACACCTGACACGGCGTCAGCGACCTCTACCGCGGACCAGTTCCGGTTGATCAGGGTGGCGACCGCTCCGAGCCACCACGTCGTCATCAGTGCTTCGAAGTAGCGGTCCGAGTTGAAGGCCACGATGACCACTCGGTCACCGGGTCCGACGCCGAGTTCCCGCAACGCCCCCGCGAGCCGGGCCACATTGTGCGCGATCTGCGGTGCGGTGCGCTCACGAGTGCCAGACACGGTCAGCGGTTGGTGTGGTTGCTGCTGGACTGCCCTGTGCAGGGGTTGCGTCAAGTGCATTGGCTCGCGTGCTCCTCAGGTCGGATGGTTGGTGGAGTTCCGGGGTGCGCCGGATCGGTCGGCGCCCCCGGATACCACGTCAGTTGAGCAAGAATTCCGCGTCGCCCACCAAGGCGACCACGCCGTTCTGGCGGGTGCAGGTGACCTCGAGGACAGCCCGTCGGCCGTCGGCCGCGTCGAGGATGTCGGTGACGGTCGCCGAGCACGTCAGCTCGTCGCCGGGCCAGACCTTGTCGGCGAAACGGATCTTGAAGCGACGGAGATTCTCCACGCCCATCCAGTCGGTCACGTAGCTGGCCAGCATGCCCGCCTGCAGCATGCCGACGGAGAATACGGACGGGAATCCTGTTTCGCGGGCGAAGACGTCGTCGTGGTGCAGCGGGTGGAAGTCGCCCGAGGCGCCCTGGTACTTGACGAAGTCGGTCCGGGTCAGCGGACCGTAGGTCTTGGGCTCCGCCTGCTGTCCGACGGTAACTGCGGCGGTCGTGGTCGTCATTTGCCCTCCTCGCTTCCGCCGGTGGTGGCGGTCTGGATGATGGTGCTGTTCTGGGTGGCGACCAGCTGCCCCGTTTCGTCGCGGAACTCGGTGATCATCTTCGCGAAGGTCATGACACCGCCACGCTTGCCTGGCTTGTCGAACGTGTCACCGATGCGGGTTTCGGCGGTCAGTGTCTGGCCCGCTCGCGGGAGCGGTCCGTGGAAGATGTATTCCTCCTCGCCGTGCAGGATGCGGCGACGGTCGAATCCGAGCTTGCGGAAACCCGACTGCTCCTGGGGCTCCCAGATCATCCGGCCACTCGTCAGCATCGTGGGCGGGATGACGGCGTCGCGGCCGGCGTGTGCCTGCGGATCGGCGTGCACGGCCCGCGCAAACTCCTGGACCTTGCTGTAGTCGATGGGGAATTCGTAGCTCACTTGGTCTCTCCTCGAACGGCCGGGATGCCCGCGCGCTTGGTTTCGACGGACTTGGGGAACGACTCGGCACCGAGCACGTCGACCAGCTCGGAGACGCTCCACTGCCGATCGTCGCGGACCTCGGCGGCGATCGAGTAACCGCTGTACAGGCCGACATAGCCGCCGTACACGCCGAAGACCTGACCGTTGAACGCGCACTGCTCACTCGACAGGTAGGCGACCAACGGTGAGCAGTTCGCCGGGTTGTAGCGGTCGAACACGGCCGCGTCCACCGGCTCGCCGACGAGATCCTTGATGCCGGGGGTGGCCTTGACCGGCTCGGTACGGGCGACCGGCGCGATCGCGTTCGCCTTGACGCCGAAGCGCTCGAGTTCACGCGAGGCGTTGACGGCCTGGATCGCCAGGCCCGCTTTGGACGCCGAGTAGTTCCACTGACCGAAGTTGCCGTGCAGGCCGGACCCTGAGCTGGTGTTGACGATCGTGCGGACCGCCTGATTACCGGCCTTCGCCTGTGCGCGCCAGTGGATCGCGGCGGCGCGGGTGACCGAGAAGGCACCTTTGAGGTGCACCGCCACCACGGAGTCGAACTCGTCCTCTGTCATGTTCCACAGCATCGCGTCGCGGATGATGCCGGCGTTGTTGATGACCGAGTGGAGATCGCCGAAGGTGGACACTGCTACCTCGGTGAGCTTTTCACCGACCGCGAGGTCGGCGACGGAGCCTTCGACCGCAACGGCTGCGCCGCCGGCAGCGATGATTTCGTCCACCGTATCCTGTGCACCCCGCATGTCGTTGACGACGATCTCGGCACCCTCGGCAGCCATCAGCAATGCGTGTTCGCGTCCGATTCCGGCGCCGGCGCCGGTGACGATCGCAACGCGTCCGTCCAGTTGACCCATCATGTGTGTCCTCACTTGATCATCGGCAATGTGTGTTGCCTGAAAGCCGGTGTTGTTGAACGTGTTGAAGAATCAGTGCGAGCGATACAGGTCAGGAGACCTTCTCGTACAGCGTGACGACGCCGGCCCCGCCGAGGCCGAGGTTGTGCTGGAGGGCGAGGGTGGCGCCGTCCACCTGACGGTTGCCCGCAGTGCCGCGCAGCTGCCAGACGAGCTCGGTGCACTGAGCCAGTCCGGTGGCTCCGAGTGGGTGGCCCTTCGACATCAGGCCGCCGCTGGGGTTGATGACGACCCGACCCTCGTAGGTGTTGTCACCGGCGAGCACGAATTTTTCCGAGCCGCCCTCCTCGACCAGGCCGAGTGCCTCGTAGCAGAGCACCTCGTTGACGGTGAAGCAGTCGTGCAGTTCGACGACCTTGATGTCGGAGGGGTCGACACCGGCCTTCTCGTAGACGGCTTTCGAAGCCCGCGCAGTCATGTCGGAGCCGACGATCTTGAACATGTCGTCGTCCTCGAACACACTCGGCCGGTCCGTCGTCAGCTCCTGTGCGGCGATCGCCACGGTCGGGGTGAGTCCGTGCTTGCGGGCGAACTCGTCGCTGCACACGATGGCAGCACCGGCGCCACAGGTGGGCGGGCACGCCTGCAGGCGAGTGACCGGGCCGTAGAGGGGCTTGGAATTCATGACCTCGTCGAGGGTGATCGGATCACGGAAGACGGCATACGGGTTGTTCGCGGCGTGCATGCGGGATTTGACCGCCACCCGGGCGAAGATCTCCGGGTCCATGCCGTATCGGTCGAGGTACGCCTGTCCAGCGGCGCCGAAGTACTGCATGGCCATCGACGGGTTGTCTCTGTCCACACCGAAGGTGCGGTCGAGTACCTCGATGTGGCGGCCCATCGGGGCGGGACGATCGTCCCACTGGTTGAGGAGTGCGCCGGGGCGCATCTGCTCGAACCCGACGGCCAATGCGCATTCCACCGCGCCCGACTCGACGGCCTGGCGTGCCAACCACAGCGCCGACGAACCGGTCGCGCAGTTGTTGTTGACGTTGACGATCGGGATTCCGGTCATGCCGACCATGTAGATCGCCCGCTGTCCACTGGTCGAATCACCGTAGACGTATCCGGCGTACGCCTGCTCGATTGTCTCGAATGCCAGATCGGCATCCGCGAGCGCTGCCCGGATGGCTCCCGCACCCATCTCGAAGTAGGGGTCACTGCGGCCGGGCTTGGTGAAGGGGACCATTCCCACGCCGGCGACAAGTACTCTGCGACTCATTTCGACTCCATCAGTTGTGTTGACTGTTCTACGCTTTGCGATTCCGTGGTCAGCTGCCGGTCAGAGCAGTTCGAGCACCGTCCCGTTGGCCATCCCGCCGCCCTCGCACATCGACTGCAGGCCGTACCGGATTCCGTTGTCGCGCATGTGATGGACCATGGTGGTCATCAGCCGGGCCCCGGAACCGCCGACGGGGTGACCGATCGCCATCGCGCCACCGTTGGGATTCATCCGCTCGTAGTCGGCGCCGGTCGCCTTCAGCCAGCCCAGAGTGACCGCCGCGAATGCCTCGTTGATCTCGAACGTGCCGATATCGCCGAGCGTCAGGCCCGAACGTCTCAGTGCCAGTGCGGTTGCCGGGATCGGCCCCTTGAGGATGCTCACCGGATCCGTGCCGGTGACCACCGCGGTGTGGATGCGCGCCATCGGCGTCCACCCGTTGACACTGGCGATCTCACTGGTAGTGACCAGCAGTGCGGCAGCGCCGTCGGAGACCTGAGAGGCGTTGCCGGCCGTGATCTCGGTGCTCTCGAACGCCACCGGCAGGCCTGCGAGCCGGTCGAGTGTGCCACTGCGGCGGATACCCTCGTCGGTGTCGAACAGGCGCTCGGCGCCGTCGGCGTCCCGCACTTTCAGTGGGGTGATCTGTCCGGCGAACCGGCCCGCGTCGACGGCCGCGGCCGCACGGGCGTGCGAGTCGAGACCATGCTGGTCCATCTCGGTCCGGCTGATCCCGAACTCGTCGGCGATCATCTGGGCACCCTTGCCCTGGTCGAACCGGGTGATGCCGTAGCGGTCGAAGACGAGGGGGCCGTGCATCGGGCCGTAGTCGCCGGCGCGGGCGGCGGCTCCGAGTGGGACGACACTCATCATCTCCACGCCCCCGGCGATCGCGACGTCGTACTGACCGGACATGACCCCGGCGGCGGCCTGGTGGACGGCCTGCTGGGACGAACCGCACTGCCGATCGACCGTGACGCCGGGTACGTGCTCCGGCCACCCGGCAGCGAGCACCGCGGAGCGCCCTATACACCCGGCCTGCATCCCGAGTGTGCCGACACAACCCCAGATGACATCGTCCACCAGCGCGGGATCCAGCGCCGTGCGTTCGGCGAGTGAGTTCAGGACGTGAGCGGAAAGGGTGACCGCGTGCATCCCGGACAGGGCGCCGTTGCGTTTGCCGACCGGGGTTCGCACGGCATCGACGATGACGGCATCGCGCATGAGAAACTCCTGGGAGAGAAGGGATTCGGTTACAGGCCCATGTCCTTGGCGACGATGGTTTTCATGACCTCGCTGGTGCCGCCGTAGATGCGCGAGACCCGGGTGTCGGCGTAGAGTCGCGCGATCGGGTACTCGAGGATGTAGCCGTAGCCGCCGTGTAGCTGCAGGCACTTGTCGATGACGCGGCCGGCCGTCTCGGTGCAGAACAGCTTGATCCGGGCAGCGTCGGCGGCGGTGAGCTCGCCGGTGTCGTCGAGTTCGAGTCCCTTGTCCACCAGGGCCTGCGCGGCCGAGACCTCGGTCTCACACTCGGCGAGCACGAACTTGGTGTTCTGGAAGGACGCGACCGGCTTGCCGAACACGTGCCGCCCCTGGACGTAATCCTTCGCGAACTCGATCGCCGCGACGGCCATCGAGGTCTGGCCGACACCGATCGACAGCCGCTCGCGCGGCAGGTTCTGACCGAGGTAGGAGAATCCCTGATCCTGCTTGCCGAGCAGGTTCTCGACGGGCACCTTGATGTCGGTGAAGGAGATCTCGTTGGTGTCGGATGCCTTCATACCGATCTTGTCGAGCTTGCGCCCGAACTCGAACCCGGGGCTGTCTGTCGGGACGACCAACAGGCTCAGGCCGAAGCGACGGTCCTCGTTGGGAGCGGACGTGCGCGCGACGACGACGCACAGTTCCGAGTTGCGTGCGCCGGTGATGAAGGTCTTGGCGCCGTTGAGGATGTAGTGGGTGCCGTCCTCGGAGAGTGTCGCGGTGGTCTTGATGCCGGCGAGATCGGAGCCGGTGCCGGGCTCGGTCATGGCAATGCACAGCATCGTCTCGCCCGAGGCCACACCGGGCAACCAACGCTGTCTCTGTTCCGCATCGGCCAGGCGCAGCAGATAGGGCAGAACGATGCCGATACTTACGGTGTAGTGGCCGAAGGCGACTGCCGCGCGGTTGACTTCTTCCTGCATGACGGCCTGGAACTTGAAGCTGGTGGGTCCGGCGCCGCCGTACTCCTCGGGGATGTCGAAGCTGGTGGCGCCGAGCTCGGCGAGCTTGTTGAAGAGTTCGCGGGGAACCTGGTTCGCCTTCTCCCATTCCGGGTAGTGGGGAGTGACCTCTTTGGCGATGAACGTCCGGATGGTCTCTCGAAACGCCTCGTGGTCGGCGTTGTAGACGGTGCGCTTCATGTCTGTGCTCCTGGGTATGTGGTGATGCGGGGGGCGGCGGAGATGAGGACGGTCGCGGTCAGACGCGGCCGGCGTCGACGACAAGGCATTGGCTGTTGACGTAGTCCGATTCGGGAGTACACAGCAGGTACACCGCGCCGGCGGCCTCCGCCGGCGTGCCGCCACGACCGAACGGGATCATCGTCGACGCGGCGGCCATCCGTTGCGGGTTGACGCCGACGCGGATCTCGCGGCCGTCGATCTTCAGGGTCGTGTTGGCGTCGGCCGTCACCTCGGTCATTCTCGTGACGATCAGCCCGAACGCCACGGCGTTGACGTTGACCTTGTACCGCCCCCACTCCTTGGCGAGGGTCTTGGTCAGTCCGAGCAGTCCGGCCTTGGCCGCGCCGTAGTTGGCCTGTCCGGCGTTGCCGTAGTAGCCCGACACGGAGGAAATGTTGACCACCTTGCGGTGGTACTCGGTGGGATTGGCCTTGATGAATGGCTGTGCGGCACGCAGGATACGGAAGGGCGCCTTGAGATTGACGTCCAAGATGGTGTCCCACTGCTCGTCGGTCATCTTCTGGATCACCGAGTCCCAGGTGTAGCCGGCGTTGTTGACAATGATGTCCAGGCTGCCGAACGTCTCGGTGGCGGTAGCGACAAACCGTTCGGCGAATCCCTCTTCTGAGACCGAACCCAGGCAGGTCACCGCCTGCCCGCCGGCCTCCTTGATGTCCCGTTCGGTCTGCGCGGCCGGCTCGGGATCGAGGTCGTTGATCACCACGGCCGCACCCTCATGGGCGAGCTTGAGCGCGATTTCTCGGCCGATCCCTCGCCCCGACCCGGAAACCACGGCGACCTTACCCTCCAGATTTCCCATGCCATTGCCCTTTCTGGTGGATTGCCATGAGGTGGAAAATGATTCACGACTTCAGTCGTCTCGGAAGCGGAGCCTTCCGCAGCCTTCGAGCTGGGACTCCGCTCACTCTGCAGACATTCTGTGATTACTCTCAATTCACTTCTAATCCCTGAATGCCTGGCTGTCAAGCACTGTGGACATCTAGGTATTGGGAATCTCGGTGCCGAAATCTTCACACTTCCGGTGGCGTGGGGCGTCGCCGCACACCCGGCCACGCAGGCGCGACCGCCACGCGGCGCACCGAAGGAAAGTGACCCTTGACACATCAGGAGATATAGTCAAAAGTGAATACGCAGTAATCGACAGACACCGACGTTCCCCACAACCGGAGCCATCGCCCAGGCGATCGACCGGATGATCACCTCTCCCGAGGCGGGAGTCATCGACTTGGATAGTGCTGGCGTTGCTACAACACCTTTCGTGCGCTCGACCTCGTCCGACCCGGACACATCACGATCACGGCCGAATACCCATCAGGTGTTCCTCGCGCGCTGATGACGCGAATCAGCCGTCAGTCAGGCCACTCACCGCCGCACCGAGGCGTCCCCTCAGGCTCCCACCGACACCAGTCCGTCCTGCCCGCCGCTCAACATGGTTGTTCATCATGCCCTCCCTCGAAGGATCCGCCAGTGACAACACACGAAGACACACAAGACCCCACCGTCGGAGCCGGGCAGCCGAGCTCCGCTTCGCCCTCACCACTCGTATCGGGCAGGCGCGCCTGGGGACTGACCTCACTTCTGGTACTCCTGACCGTCATCAACTGGGGCGACAAGGCCGTGCTGGGCATCATCGCGCAGCCACTGTCCAACGAACTCGGCCTGACCGCGTCGCAGATCGGATTGGTCGGCAGCCTGTTCTTCCTCACCTTCACCATCGGCGGCTTCTTCTCCGGTGCCATCGCCAGAGTGACAACGCTACGGTGGGCACTCGCGGTGCTGGTACTCCTCTGGTCCGCAGCAATGCTGCCGATGGTGATCACCGCAAGCTTCGCAGTGCTCATCGCGAGCCGGATGCTCCTCGGACTCGCAGAGGGGCCCAGCGGACCGCTCTCGCACACCGCAGCCTTCTCCTGGCATCCGCCGGCCAAACGAGGACTCCCGGGCGCGCTGCTTGCGGGATCGGCGTCGTTGGCAAAGATCGCGGTCGCACCCGCGCTCGCCCTGGTCACGGTCACCTGGGGTTGGCGGGCGGCGTTGGTGTGCATGGCGGTGGTAGGAATCCTGTGGTGCCTGGTGTGGTTGCCGTCCTGGTCGGTCGGGCCCTATATCCGCAGTGAAAAGGACTCCAACTCGGCGGGCGCCGCGGCAGGAGCCGACGCCCCTGCCGTGCCGTGGATTCACATCTTCCGGACCCGAACATTCATCAGCTGCATGATGCTGGTGATGTCGATCTACGCACTCGTCGCGATCGTGCTGACCTGGCTGCCCTCGTACTTCGAAGTGGGACTGGGCTACAGCAGGTTGCAAGCCGGCTCCATGTTCGCCTTCCCCAGTATTGCGGGCCTGATCCTGATGCTGCTCCTGTCCTCGACCGGTGATCGGCTCACCTCGCGGGGAGCCACCTCACGACTGATTCGCATCATCGTTCCCTCGATCGGCGTACTCATCAGCGGCGCAATTCTGGTGTTCCTGCCGTCTGTGTCGACGCCCGCCCTCGCCGTAGCAATCATCTCGATCGGCTACGGGTTCCTCGCATCGGGCTATCCGCTGGTGATTGCGTCCATCTCCGAGATCTGCCCGCCTCGGCAAACAGCCGGAACGCTGGGAGTGTTCATGGCGATGATGGGCATCGGCGGCCTCATCGGCCCATACATCACCGGACGGATCGTCGACGCCGCAGCAACCCCGGCCGCCGGCTACGCCACCGCCTTCCAAGCGTTCGGAGTGGTCGCCGTGGTCTTCGCAGTCGGTACCCTGATCTTCGCCGACCCCGAACGAGACCGAGCCGTCATCCGAAATGCGGTGGGCAGCAATGGTTGAGCGAATGAATCCCCACCGCATATCCGACTGCGGCGAACTTCCCATGTCGTACCCCGAGGTCGGGTTGGACGCCGTCCTGGCCGGTGCGGCCGCCTCGTACGGTGACCGCGTCGGGCTCGCAGACGGCACGAGGGAACTGACCTTCACGGATATTCACGACAGAGCGATCCGAGTTGCCTCAGGACTCCGTGCGCGCGGCATCGGCAACGGCGACCACGTCGCGATCGCGATGCCGAACAACTTGTGGTTCCCCGTCGTCTACCTCGGGACGGTCCTGGCCGGGGCCACCGCGTGCACGGTCAACCCTGTGGCACCCACGCAAGCGATCGAGGAACAATTCGAGGAGGTCGACCCGGCGGGGTTGTTCGTCCACCCACTGTCGGGCCCGGAACCGTTGGCTGCCAGGACACCCAGCATCGGTTTGACCGTCCGAGTGCCCGGCGAGCCGTCGGTCGACGACAAAGAAGTCGAGGTAGCGCACTCGAACGAGATGATCTCTCTGGCCGAGCTGATGAGCGACGATCCGGTACCTCTGCCGAGATGTCGCCCGGAGTGGATCGCACATCTTCAGTTCACCGGCGGCACCACCGGAAAATCGAAGGCGGTGCGCATCACACACCGAAATATCCTCGCCAACATGATTCAGCTGGCCGCCTGCCGGAGCGGTACGGTCGCCGGACTGGACGAGCACGGACGAGTGCGCCTACGACTCCACACGGGGGCACAGCACCGATACAGCGATCTACCGGGAACGGGCGTGGCCCTGCACATCGCACCCAACTTTCACGGGGCCGGGCTCAACGGACTGCTCGGCAACATTTTCACCGGCACCACGACGGTGTTGATGGGCCGGTTCGAACCCGAAGCGTACGCGGAGGCCATCACCCGGCATCAGGTGACGAAGGTCGGTGGTGTGCCGTCGATGTTCCACAGCATCGTCAACCTCCCACGGCTGCACGAACACGACTTCAGATCGGTGCTGACCATCTCTTTCGGCGCCGCCCCGACCGACACCACGACGCTGCAAAGGATCCATGACGTGTTCTCGAACGCGCGGGTATGTGAGGGGTACGGGCTCAGCGAAGCAACGTGCTACCTCACAATGCAGCCCATGCACCCCGATTGCCCGTCGCCAATGGGAAGCGTCGGGGTTCCCTTGCCCGACACCGGGATCGATATCCGGGACCCCCACACGGCAGAACCGCTGCCCGAGGGCAGGATCGGCGAGATCTGGGCCCAGGGGCCGCAGGTGACGGACGGGTACCACCGTGCAGCGGAACAGACGGAAGAGCAGTTCGTCGACGGATGGCTCCGCACCGGCGATCTCGGGCACATCGACGCCGACGGCAACCTGTTCATCGACGGCCGTGCAAAGGACATGCTGATCTACAAGGGCTACAACATCTATCCCGTCCATCTCGAGGAAATCTTGTCGGCCCATCCCGCGGTGGACGAATGCGCCGTGGTCGGGGTCGAGAGCCCCGGTGTTGGGCAGTTGCCCGTCGCCTTCGTCATCCGGGCGGCCGGATACGCGCAGGACACGGGGCTGGCCGACGAACTCGCCGGGTTCGTCGCGGCCCGGGTGGCACCCCACCAGCGGATCCGGGAAGTCAGGTTCGTGACCGCGTTCCCGATGAGCCCGGTGGGGAAGATCCTCAAGCGCACACTGGCATCGTCCGCCGGGCCTCCTGCATAGAACTGTTGATAACTATCAAACCGTGAGGAGAGGACGATGGTGATGCCTATACATATAGGTTTGTGAATGAGTTGTAACGTGTATTGGTATACACGTCGGAAGGGGTGGGTAATGGTCGAGCGTAGACCACGTGACCGCAAGCAGCAGATCCTGGCGGCTGCGAGCGAACTGTTTCGTGAGCGGGGATACCACAACGTCGCAGTATCTGACGTCACCACCAAGGTGAGCATCACCGCCTCCGCGCTCTACCGTCACTACCGGAACAAGAACGACCTGCTCTACCACACAGTCCTGGCCGGCATCGACGACCTACAGGACACCATCGACGGCTCGCCTGATCTGATGTCATTACTGGCCGCGCTGTCCGCGACATCGGTCAGGCGGCGCGGGCTTCCGCTACTGTGGCAGCGCGAGGCGCGTTACCTACAGGACGAACAGCGAGCCTTCTTGCGTAAGCGATTGAGCATCATCGTCTCGCAGGTCTTCGACACGGTCTATGCCCAACGGCCGGCACTCCCCGAGGCTGACTGCCGACTGGTGGCGTTCTCGATCCTCGCGGTGTTCAGTAGCTCGTCCAGTCACCGAATCGTCATGTCCCAAAAGCGAATGGAACCGCTCATGCTCGATCTCGCGACCCGAGTGGCGCTGTGCCCCCTCGGCTCCGAGGTGGCCGACGAATCCGAGACACCGGTCGATGCCATCGAGATACCGGTGTCACGACGGGAACAGCTGCTGGCCGCAGCGATCCGGTTGTTCGACGACCGCGGGTACCGGACGGTCAACAACGAGGACATCGGCGAGGCCTGCGGCACGACAGGCCCGAACGTGTACAACCACTTCGACACGAAGCTGGATCTGCTGGTCACTGCCCTCACCCGCGGCTTCGACCGACGCGATCTCGCGGTACGACAGGCGCTATCGGGCGTCGTGAATCCGCAGGACACACTCGCCGAGCTCCTACGCGTGCACATTGCGTTCGCGCTCGAAGACGGGCACCTCGTCGGGCTGATGGCCACCGAACTGGGCGAACTCCCGGACAACGCTCGGAAAGCTTGCCTACAGGCGCAGCGGGACTACCTCCAGCTGTGGGTTCGGGCCCTGCTCGAGATCCTTCCGGATCTGGACACCGACGAGGCGCAATTCACCATCAGCGCCGCGTTGACGTTGATAGGCAATGCTGCCCGTGTCACCCAATTACACCGACGCCCCGATCTCGCCGACCGACTCACCGAGCTGTGTACGGCGTTACTGACGGGTGAGGAGAATTCTGCGGCGACACAGGCGGACCGGATGTCCGGGAGCACTCAATGTGCCGAATTGACCTGACAGCTGCGCGGCACCCCCGGTGTGCGGCAAGTCGCGTCTGCGGCTGAAGCGGGCGGAGTGGCCCTGCAACACAACATCGGACCCGGCGGCGCGGTGGTGGTCACCCGTATATCGGCATACCCGCCGACCCGAGCCCCTCGAGTCGTTCACACGACTCTGCAGGCGGTGTTCGATTCGGCGCGAGCATATTTCGATGGGCCGAAACGGAGGTGGGCCCAGCTCCGATCTGCTACGTCGGTCCGTCTCGGCCGAGGATCTCGGTTCCACGCAACCCGCCGGCAGCAACCGTCGCCGAGGTGCCGTCAGCTCTCGGGAGCCTTGACTGTGAGTACTGGTACAGGGCAGTCGAGCACAACCCTCTGCACAGTGCTACCGAGCAGGAACTTGCCCGTCGCTGAACGACGTCGCGATCCGAGAACCAGCATGTCGGAACCAGTTTCGGCGACGAGATCGACGAGCGCCCCCGCGACGTTGTGGCCGCGCCCCGCCGTGCGCAGAGTCCACGACACGTGTGTCCCGCCTTCGTTCAGGGCCGAGTCGACCCGACCGCGGATCTCGTCGACAAGATCAGGTGCAGGGGTGGTCTCGTCACCGTCTCCGACGTGGAGGACGAACAGTTCGGTGGTACGCAGGCTCGCCTCGGCGGCGGCCGCAAGCAACGCGGCCCTGCCTTCGGCACTGTCACTGTAGGCAACGGCGATGGTCATGTCGGCCTCCCGGATCGAATTGCTGGGCCAACTCTAACCGCAGAAGTTTCCCGATCATGACTACATCACCATGAGCGAAATGCGCATAATGACCATTACGAGCTTTCACGTGACACCGATCACTTCCGAGCTGCAGAATTGCGGGACTCACAGCGCCAGGGAAGGATGTACATGAAGCTCTCGCCTCCGGTCCGGTGGATCGTCGGAGTCGCGTGCGTGATCGCCCTGGTGGTAGCGGCGGGGATCAACGCGAGCCGGACCGGCTCGGGCGCCGATGCCCGCGCGAAACTGACATTGATCGCGCCCGCCGCCGCGGGCGGTGGATGGGATCTCGTCGCCCGCGAGGCCCAGCAGGCATTACGCACCGACCGCATCTCCAACAACGTGCAGGTCGTCAACATCCCCGGCGCCGCCGGCACCATCGGACTGTCGCAATTGACAGAACTCGGCGGAGAGAGCACCACGATGATGGTCACCGGCACCGTGATGCTCGGTGGCATCGCCCGCAACGACTCCCCCGTCGACCTGTCCGATACGACACCGATCGCCCGACTCGCCGAGGATTTCGAAGTCATTGTCGTACCAGAGAATTCACCGTTCCAGACGTTGGACGACATGATCGAGGCGTGGCGGGAGAACCCGGCAGCCATGCCGATCGGCGGCGGCTCGGCAGGCGGAATCGACCACATGGTCGCCGCGCTCCTCGCCCGCGAGGCCGGTATCGATCCCGCCGCAATCCGATACGCAGCCTATGCCGGAGGCGGAGAGCTCACCATCAACCTGCTCTCCACGGCCCCGGGCACCCCGGGCGTCGGGATCAGCGGCTACAACGACTTCCGCGACCTGCTGATCGACGGAAGGCTCCGCCCCCTCGTCGTGATCGCACCGGAGCGGTTGGAGGGCCTCGAGGCGCCGACGGCCGAGGAAGCGGGTTATCCGGCGGTGGACCTGGTGAACTGGCGCGGCCTCGTCGCACCCGCCGGGATCGAGGACAGCGAACAGCAGGAGCTGATCGACATCGTCGAAGAAATGATCGCGACCGAACACTGGCAGGCCGCAGTCGAACGGAACCGTTGGGAGGAATCCTTCTTGCCCGGAGACGAATTCGGCAGGTTCCTCGTCGAGGAACAACTGCGGGTGGATGCCATTCTCGAAGACTTGGAACTGTCATGACGACCGACGAGCACGACACCACACTCGAACCCGCACCTCGTCCAACGGGGAGATGGGTGGGCAAGAGCGCACTGATCATGCCGGCGTTGCTGGTGGTCGTCGGTCTGTTCCTGGTCTACGGCATAGTCGACATGGAGATCGCCGACGACTCGGAGATCTTCGGCCCCAGATCGTTTCCCGCGATCGCCGCGGCATTCTGTTTCGTGATCGCAGCGCTGCTGACAGTAAGCATCCTGCGGCACCCCGAGATCCCCGATGCACCCGTCGACGACAACGGACAACCGATCAGCGGTCCGGCAAGCAACTGGCGCGCCACAGGGATCACGATCGGTTCGTTCGTAGTGTTCACGGTGCTGCTCGTTCCGGCCGGATGGATCATCGCGGGTGCCGTCGTGTTCTGGGGCGTCACCGTGGGCCTGGGTAGCACCAAGTACGTGGCGAACCTGCTGATCGGACTGGCGTTGTCGTCGATCGTCCAATTGGTCTTCGGCGGACTACTCGGACTCACTCTTCCACCCGGTGTGATGGGACTGTTCTGATGGATTCGATACTCGGTCTGCTCGGGGGATTCGGCGACGTCCTCACCCCTGTGAGCCTGCTCTACGTTCTGGTCGGTGCACTGATCGGCACGGCCGTGGGCGTGCTGCCCGGTCTGGGATCGGCGATGGCGGTGGCACTGCTGCTGCCCGTGACCTTCACGCTCGACCCGCTGGCTGCCCTCGTGATGTTCGCCGGAATCTACTTCGGTGGCCTGTTCGGCGACGCGATCGCGGGCATCCTCATGAACACCCCAGGGAACTCGACGGCAATCGCCGGATCGATCGAGGGCCACCGCATGGCCAGACGAGGTCGCGCACCGCAGGCACTGGCGACCTCCGCGATCGGCGCGTTCATCGGCGGCATGATCGCCACCGTCCTCGTGGTGTTCTTCGCCCCCGCCCTTGCAGATCTCGCCACCAGCTTCGGTCCCGGCGAGTACTTCGCACTCGCGTTGTTCGCATTCATCGCGACATCGGTGGTGGTCTCCGACTCGGTGCTCAAGGGCATGGCAGCACTCCTGATCGGCCTGGTTCTCGCGATGATCGGAACCGACCAGGTCAGCGGTTCCCAACGATTCACGTTCGGCAATGTCGCGCTCTTCGACGGCGTGAGCATCGTCGTGATCACCGTGGCCATGCTCGCGGTAGGCGAGGTCATCCACGTCGCGTCGCGTATCGGTCGGCCCGACGACCGCAGTCTCATCTCCTCGAAGGGTCGGCCCTTCCTGACGCGCTCCGAGTTCCGCGAGGCACTTCCCGCGTGGTTGCGCGGCACGGCGTTCGGCGTTCCGTTCGGTGTCATACCGGCCGGAGGCGCCGAAGTCCCGACGTTCCTCGCATACGGAGCCGAACAGCGACTCGACCGTCGACGCAAGACCCCGATGTTCGGCAAGGGCGCGATTCGCGGTGTCGCCGGTCCAGAGGCGGCGGGCAACGCGACGGCAGGCACCGCGATGGGTGCACTGCTCGCTCTCGGCCTCCCCACGTCCGCGACGGCAGCGATGCTGCTCGCTGCATTCCAGCAGTACGGAATCCAACCGGGACCCTTGTTGTTCACGCGCAACGCCGACCTCGTGTGGGCCCTGATGGCCAGCCTGTTCATCGGCATGGTCGTGCTACTGATCCTGAATCTGCCGTTCGCACCGCTGTGGGCGAAGCTGCTCAATATCCCCCGCGAGTATCTCTATGCCGGCATCTCGATGTTCGCGTGTTTCGGTGTCTACGCGGCGAGTGCGTCCATCATCGACGTCGCCTTCATGGTGGTGCTCGGCATCGTAGGTTTCGGCATGCGCCGCTACGGCGTCCCGCTGGCACCTGTGCTCATCGCGGTCATTCTCGGCCCGCTCGCCGAGTCATCGCTGCGCGCTGCCATGAACAATTCGCAGAACAACCCGCTCACGCTGATCAGCACCCCGATCACGATCACCCTCTACACGCTGCTCGCGCTGGTCATCGGGATCAGCGCCTACAACAAGCTGCGCGTGCGCCAGAGTATGGACCTGTAACCGGTGGGAACACGCAGTATCGAACTGTTCGGAGACGTCGGCGAACAAGCCCCGATCATCCCGGCAACAGGGCATTGATACGCGGCAATCGGGGGCTGGACACCCTACGCGGCCCGCACTGGACCCGGTGAGGGTAGCCGGGCCACATGGTTCGTAAGCAAGATTCGGTTGCCTGCCTCGGAAATGCCTCCTGCTGTACGTATTCTGCTATTGGCTACACGGATCGTCTGTCAGCATCAGGTCCGTGAAGAAGATTCTGACGTACATCCACACGATGCCTCCGTCGGTGTTCGCCTTCGTCATGGCCACGGGTGTCGTGTCCGTCGGCATGCACGCGGTCGACCGGAATCTTGTCTCCCTCGTTCTTTGGGTGTGCGCCGGCGCCGGCTGGTTGACGCTTCTGCTGCTGCTCTGTGTGCGAACGGTGACGGCCCCGGACCGCTTACGCACCGATCTCGGTGATCCGCACCGTGCCTTCGGCTTCTTCACACTGGTGGCGGGCACCTGCGTGGTCGGCATCCGGTTCGCGGTCGCGGATCTACTGGGGTGGGCCGTGGCGCTGTGGCTCTTCGGTCTCGCGCTGTGGCTCGTCCTCGGGTACGCGGTGCCGTGGCTCGTCGTGCTGCGCGACCACCACCTGGGAAGAACTGCGGCCGCGGAAGATACCCCCGGCGCAGACCCGGACCTCATCCGTGACATCGACGGCACATGGTTCGTCTGGGTGGTTGCGATGCAATCGGTTGCCGTCCTGGCTGCGATGCTGCAGCCGCACCTGAACGGCACACGCGACCTGGTTGCCGTCGTTGCCGTCATCGGCTGGGGTGCAGGACTCGGTCTCTATGCGGTGGTGGGCGCGGCCCTCGTCGTGCGGGTTCTGCGGTACGGGGTCCCTGTGAACGAGCTCGGGCCCTCTTTCTGGGTGGTGATGGGCGCGTTGGCGATCTCGACGCTGGCCTCCGGGCATCTGCATGCGATGGCACCGACGAGTCCTGCAGCAAGTGCCGTGCACGGGGCGGCAGGTGGCGCCGCCCTCGCGCTGTGGGGCTTCGCGACGTGGCTCGTTCCCGGCTTGCTGCTGATGGGTACCTGGCGTCACCTGCGGCGCCACGTCACGATCCGCTATACGACCGAGCTGTGGGCCATGGTCTTCCCCATGGGGGTCTACTCGGTGGCGAGCACGACCGTCGGCGGCACGCTACGCATCCCACTCATCGACGATGTCGGGCGTGTATTCATCTGGGTTGCACTCACCGCGTGGGTGTGTGTCGCGGTGGATTTCCTGGTGCGGCAAACTATCTCACGGACCAACGTCGAATAGGGTCGCCGCCGGGAGCTCGCGGATGCACGCCTTCTCGTTCGAAGCACGCGAGAGCCGGATCACGCGACCGACGCGGAGCGTCAGCCCTCGAGGATCCGCTTGATCGCGGCGAGCGTCGTGGGGATCCCCTCGCGAGCAGCCTGCTCCCGCTCCGCGATCTCCCGCTGAGCCTCGGAGCCGAAGCGCTTGTCGAAGAATTCCCTCCCGCCCTCGCCGAACTCCCACGTCTCCGTCAACTCCGTGCCGTCGTCCGTGGACGTGATGAGATAGGCCCAGCGCACCACGCCGGGACCGACCGACCACGCGAACTCCCGGCCCGGATCAGCGACGACGACCTCCGAACGCGTCTCCCAGGTGCGGTCCGGGGTCACGTTCCGCCCGGTGAAGTAGGCACCCGCCTCCGGTCCTTGTCCCTCGTCCCACCAGCACTGGGCGCACACCGGCGACCACTCCCCGGTCCGGGTCACATCCGACACCAACGCGTACACCTCCTCCGGAGTTGCGCGCACGACGACAGAGGACTGGAGGGTCAGAGGCACGGTCTGCATGGGCCCCATCTTGCCTGCTCCCACACGGGGCTGGCAGGGTGACCCGGCCTACGTCGCTCGGGCGAAGGTCAGCGTCTCCCCCACTACCCCCTGGATCCACAGGTCGTTACATGCCACCGCGAGCTCGGGTAGCCCGTCATCGATGGTCGCGAACACGTTTCCCGGCACCCATCCGACGTCACCGTTGATCAGCAGGTTGTTGCGGCCGTAGAACAGCGCCAGGTCGGTGGCGCCCTGCTCGTGGTGGGCCTCCGATCCCGGTTCGTACCCGTACGCCGGGTTACCGATCTCCCACGGTTCGAAATCGAACAGGCACACGTCACCGGGAATGGGTGTCACCGTGGGATTTTCACGGTGTGGCGCCATCTCGATCCGCGGGACGAGCGTATAGAGCTCGTTGCGTGCGTATTTCGCGTGGAACGCAGCGCCGCTCTGCGGTAGGGCGTTCCATACCGCCTCACAGGTGAGCGGCGCCTCCGCGTCGAGGAGTCTTGCGCGGCAGGAGATGCCACGCTTGTCGAGCGTGATCGTGATGAAGCGGGTCACAGAACCTCCTGGACGCGATCAGACTTCGTCGAGCACCTCGGACCAGATTCCGAGGCCGTCCTCGATCTGGTCGGACGTGACGATGAGCGGCGGAATCATTCGTACGACATTCATGTACGCGCCGCACATCAGGAGCAACAGCCCCTTGCTTGCCGCGAGTTTCTGCGCAGCTGCTGCGCGTTCGCGATCGGGTTCGCCGTCTGCTGTGACGAACTCACTGCCCACCAACAGCCCCAGGCCTCGCACATCACCCACGGCATCGGTCGCCCGGGAGCGCGCACCCGCGAGCAGTTCGGCCCCGCGCGCCGCGGCGTTCTCGACGAGGCCTTCCTTCTCGATGACGTCGAGGGTCGCGACGGCCGCCGCACACGACACGGCATTGGCGCCGTAGGTCCCGCCCTGGGATCCGGGCCATGCCTTGGCCATGAGCTCTTCGGATGCCGCGATACCGGACAGGGGGAACCCGCTGGCGAGGCCCTTCGCGATGGTGATCACGTCGGGCCGGGTGTCGAAGTGCTGGTGTCCGAAGAACTTTCCGGTGCGCCCGAATCCGGTCTGGATCTCATCGAAGACGAGAAGGATTCCGTGCCGGTCTGCACGCTCACGCAGGCCTTGGAAGAAGCGGGTGTTACCCGGGACGTAACCACCTTCACCGAGAACGGGTTCGACGATGAACGCCGCGGTTTCGGCCGGTGAGGTGACCGTCGCGAAGAGGTAGTCGAGTTCTTTGAGGGCGAAATCGGTGGCCTGCTCCTCGGTCCATCCGTAGCGGTAGGCGTTGGGGAACGGCGCGATGTGCACGCCACCCATCAGGGGGCTGAACCCCGCGGAGAATCGTGTGCCGGAGGTGGTCATCGACGCGGCGGCGACGGTGCGGCCGTGGAATCCTCCGTGGAACACGATCACGTTGGGGCGTCCGGTGGCCTGGCGGGCGAGGCGCAGCGCGGCCTCGACCGCCTCACTCCCCGAGTTCGCGAAGAACAGTGAGTCGAGGCCCTCGGGCAGGACGGCGCCGAGCCTTTCGGTGAGTTCGAGCAGGGGTTTGTGCATGACGGTCGTGTACTGGCCGTGTATCAGCGAGCCGATCTGACGCTGTGCCGCTTCTACGACGTGCGGATGGCAGTGACCGGTGCTGGTGACACCGATTCCCGCCGTGAAGTCGAGATATCTGCGTCCGTCGGTGCCGTAGATGTAGCTGCCGGCGGCGTGGTCGACGGTGACGGGCGTGGCTTGCTGAAGCAATGGAGACAGTCGAGTCATGACAACCCTCCCGGGTTAGGCGACCGAGTTCGAATCCCAATCCTATTGTTGGATTGTTGACAATATGCATAACATGGACGGAGGCCGAAGGCAACGGACGAAAGGCATGCCATGCCCGATCAGGCGGTCACTCAGAACGACAAGCTCAGCCCGAACGAAGACGCAGCCATCCGCACGGTCCCGACGGGCCTCTTCATAGACGGGCGATGGCAGGACGCCGACCGCACGATGCCCGTCGTCGATCCGTCCACCGAACGGGAGTTGTGCTCGGTCGCCGACGCGAGTCCCGCCGACGGGATGCGCGCTCTCGACGCCGCGGCGGCGGCCCAGGATTCGTGGGCGCAGACGTCACCGCGTGAACGCTCGACGATCCTCGCGGACGCGTATCGGCTCATGATCGAGAACGTCGATCGGCTCGCGCTGATCATGACGCTCGAGATGGGTAAGCCGCTTGCCGAGGCACGCGGCGAGGTCAGCTACGCGGCCGAGTTCTTCCGCTGGTTCGCCGAGGAAGCCGTCCGCATCGACGGCGGCTACATGCAGGCCCCCGCGGGCGGATCGAGGTTTCTCGTGACCCGGCAGCCGGTGGGCCCGACCCTGCTCATCACCCCGTGGAATTTCCCGATGGCGATGGGCACCCGCAAGATCGGCCCGGCCATCGCCGCCGGCTGCGCGAGCGTGATCAAGCCGGCGTCGCAGACCCCGCTGTCGATACTCGCCCTCGCCGACCTGCTCAGCGAGGCGGGACTTCCGCCCGGGGTCGTCAACGTCGTCACCACGTCGCAGTCCGACGATGTGATGGCCCCACTGATCCTCGATCCGCGCTCGCGCAAGTTGTCGTTCACGGGATCGACGGGAGTCGGCAAACACCTGCTCGAACTGTGTGCGCGCACCGTCATGCGCACCTCGATGGAGCTCGGCGGCAACGCCCCGTTCCTCGTGTTCGACGATGCGGATCTCGACGCCGCCGTCGACGGCGCGATGGCCGCGAAGATGCGCAACATCGGGCAGGCCTGCACCGCCGCGAACCGTATTCTCGTCCAGCGCGGTGTTGCTGAGGAATTCACGAAGCGTCTCACCGAACGCATGTCCGAGCTGCCGATGGGTCGCGGTGTCGAGGACGGGGTGGTCGTCGGGCCGCTCATCAACCGCGCCGCCGTCGACAAGGTCGGCGAGCTCATCGCCGACGCCGTCGCCCGCGGCGCGACCGTCGCCCTCGGCGGCACCCCGGTCGACCGACCCGGATACTTCTATCCGGCATCGGTGCTCACCGACGTCGCCGACGACGCGCAGATGTGCCACACCGAGATCTTCGGCCCGGTCGCGGCGATCAGTACTTTCGAGACCGAAGACGAAGCGATCCGACGTGCCAACGACACCCCCTTCGGGCTCGTGTCCTACGTCTACACCGAGAATCTGCGACGAGGGCTGCGCGTGTGCGAAGCGCTCGAAGCCGGGATGGTGGGGCTGAATCAGGGAGTGGTCTCCAACCCTGCCGCACCCTTCGGCGGGATCAAGGAGTCCGGTCTCGGGCGCGAAGGCGGCTTCACAGGAATCGACGAGTTCCTCGAAACCAAGTACATCGGCGTGGCGCTGTAGCCGTACGGAACTGCAGTCGTTCGGCGCGCACGAGGAGCGGCTCCCTGGCAGGATCGCTCCATGCTGGCCACGACGGTGGCGCGGTTCCGCGCCGAGTTGAACACCCACCCGGTGGGCCGCGCCCTCGAGCGCATTCTGGTGGGGCTCGGGCGCATCGAACTCGTCGACCGCTCGATGACGCTCGCTGCGCAGCTGTTCACCTCGGTGCTTCCCGTCATCATGGCCGCGTCGGTCCTCGTCGACACGTCCGCGATCCGGGAGACGCTCCTCGACCCGTTCGGAGTCGATCCCGATGTACTCGTCCAGGACGGGTTCGAGGTGACGTCGGAAGCAGCGGCGTTCGGCGCTGTGGGCTTGCTGATGGTCCTCATCAGCGGCACATCGTTCGCACGTGCACTCGGCAGGGTGTACGGGAAGATCTGGGACACGCCCGTGCTGCGCCTGTCCCACGCGTGGCGGTGGTGCGCGGTTCTGCTTCTGGTAGCGGCATCCGCACTGCTCACCGGGCTGATTCACCAGCTCGGTTCACCGGTTTTCGCAGTGATCGCCCAGTGGTGCATGTGGGTCTGCGTGTGGACGGCGTGCCCCACGCTACTGACGTCGGGCCTCGTTCCCACTCGTGTCCTGGTCGCGACAGGCGTTCTCACCGCCACTCTCCTGACCGCGGTCAGCATCGGAGGACGGGTCGCGCTGCCCCACGTCACTGCCAGTTCCGAAGCACACTTCGGGACGCTCGGGATCGTGTTCACGATGGTCGGATACTTGTTCGTCGTCGCGATTGTGCTCGTGGCGTCGCCGGTGATCGTCCAGGCGCTCATTGGTGACAACGACTCCGGAGACGTCGAGACCCATCCATACTGAGTCGGTGTCCTGGTCCGGGATCGCCGACCCAGTGCTGGATCTGCCGCTGACCACGAGTGCAGCGGCGATCACTTTCACCGTTGCTGCTGTCGCCGGGCTCGGCGTGCTCGCCATCCGGCGAAGCCGGCGGTGGCTGCTCCTCTTGCCGGTACTGGGACTGTGTGCGCTGGCGGTGACCGTGATCGCCGCGGTTGTCGTCGAGAAGCTGTGGCGGCCGTTCCCCGACCGCCTCCCGACGACGGTCTACGTGTGGGCCGGGCTCGCGCTCCTCGCCCTCGCGCTGCTCGCCGGCCGGTGGTTCTGCCGCGATCGCAAGGACCGCCATGTCCTCGCGGGATGCGGGCTGATCGCCGCGTGGCTCGTGGTGACGGTGGCGGCCGCCGCGCAGATCAATGCCGTGTACGACGAATACCCGACCGTCCGCGCCGCACTGGGAGTGAGCGACTATCGGACCGTGCCCTTCGACGAGCTTGCTCGAGTGGAAACGGTCCCGAGCGACACATGGTCGCCACCGCCCGATATGCCATCCACCGGCGCCGTGACCACCACGCCGATACCCGGCGCGACCTCGGAGTTCGAGGCCCGCGCCGCGAACATCTACCTTCCGCCCGCCTACTTCGCCGATCCCCGCCCGGAACTGCCCGTCCTGGTGTTGTTGGCGGGACAGCCCGGCAGTACCGAGGACTGGCTCGTCGGAGGTCGGCTCACGCAGACCATGGATGCCTTCGCAGCCGAGCACAGCGGACTCACACCGATCGTGGTGCTCGCCGACGGAACCGGCAGCGAGTTCGCAAACCCGATGTGCGTCGATTCGCGTCTCGGCAACGTCGCAACATACCTGTCGGTCGACGTCCCGGAGTGGGTGCGCAGCAACCTCCAGGTCGACGCCGACCCGCGGGCGTGGGCGATCGGAGGCCTGTCGTACGGCGGCACATGCGCACTCCAACTCGCGACACTTCGACCGGACGTTTATCCGACCTTCCTCGACATATCCGGGCAGGCCGAACCGACCCTCGGCGACCGCGACCAGACGATCGACGAGCTATTCGGTGGCGACGAAGCGGCTTATGCGCGGATCGATCCCGCCGACCTGCTCGCTCACGAACGCTTCCCCGATTCCGCAGGGGCGTTCGTGGTCGGGCTCGACGACACCGAGTATCGGTCCGGAGTCGAACAACTCGCCGCCGCCGCGAAGGCAGCCGGAATGGATGTCCACCTCACCGAAGTACCCGGCGGCCACAGCTTCGAAGTATGGTCCGCCGGGTTGGAGAAGGAGCTACCGTGGCTGAGCCAGCGACTCGGACTCGTCGGCCCGTGAGACAGCGCCGTCGGACTGTGCTCACGCGCGGCACATCGATGCTGCGCCGCGCCCCCGTGACGCTCGGGTTGCTGGCAGGCCTCTGGATTCTGGCGGCGGCGACGGGAAGCGTCCTGCACGGGCCGTCACGAGACGTCGCGCACAACGTCTCACTCGGGATCGCGAGCTTCTCGGACGGACATGCCTGGGTGCTGTGGACATCCGGGTTGTTCGCGTCGCGGCTCTCGGAGTATCTCCTCGCGACGGTCGTGATCGTGGCAGTCGCGGCTCCGGTCGAGAACATCAGTGGGAGTGGACGGTTCGCGGTGAGCGCGGTCGCGACCCAGGGGGCGGGCGCAGCAGCGGCCCTGGCCCTGGCGCAGATCGCCTCGATGGTTCCGAACGCGTGGGGCCTCGAGCTGCACGGCCACCTGATCGAAGATCCCCTTCCCTGGGTGATCGGCACGTTGCTGGCCGCCACCGCCGCGATGCCGACACTGTGGCGACGACGAATCCGCATGGTCACAGTGGTCTTCCTGGTCACCACCGCGCTGTTCGCCGGACACCTGCAGGACCTGACGCGTCTGTGCGCGGCCCTCGCCGGGCTGGCGCTGGGACCGATCCTCTTCCGCGACCGCACGCACACGACAACACTCGGCGGCACCATCAGGGAACAACGCACACTTGTCGCACTCGTCGTCGCGGCCAGTGTGCTCGGACCGATGCTGGCGGCGTTCTCCCCGCACGCCATCGGACCGCTGTCGGCGCTGCGTGAACTGTTCGGCCAGGTTCCCTACACTGCCCGGGAACTCGTGGACGTGTGCGCCGATCCCACTCTGCAGGGTGAGTGTCGCAAGGGACAGCAGGCCCTTCGACTGTCAGGATTCGGTCCGGTGGTCGCGAATCTGATGCCGGCCGTGGTGCTGCTCGTGGGGGCAGAGGGGCTCCGGCGGGGGCGGCGGGCGGCATGGCTGCTCGTGACGTGGGGTCATGCGGCCCTGATCGCGGCGGCCGCAGCGAGCATCATCGTGCGGATCACAGAACGCGACGAGGCGCGGTCGCTGGTGTACGGAGTGCACCGACACGGTTCGCTGTACCAGGAACTGGCGCCGCTGTCGGCACTCCTCGCTGTGCTCATCGTGCTTCTGGCAACACATCGGTTGTTCGACGTACGCGCACCTCGCGGCACGTACCGGCACGTGTTTCTCACTACCGTCGCGGCAGCTGCAGTCGCCCTGGTCGTCTATGTCGCAGTGGGAAGCCTCCTCGCCGACGGCTTCGACCGCGACTCCGGACCGGTGACGCTACTACGCGATTTCCCTCACCGGCTGGTGCCACCGGTGTACCTGCAGTTGTTCGATCCGCCGGTGCTCCCGTCGACCACGCCCGCGACCGTGCTGTTCGAATGGGTGGGTGTCGCCGTGTGGATCGTGTTTGCCGTGTTGATGCTCCGAAGTTTCATGGTGCCCGTGCTGGGCCACTCCCCTGCCGACGAACAACGAGTGCGTGCATTGCTGCGGTCGCCGGGCGGAGATTCGCTGTCGTGGATGATCACGTGGCCGGGCAACAGCTACTGGTTCAGCGACAACGGCGCGCATACGATCGCGTATCGCGTGCATTCGGGCGTCGCCCTGACCACCGGCGGCCCTGTCGGTGATCCGGCCACGCGGGCCGGCGCGGTCGACGCCTTCGCCGCCTATTGCCAGCGCAACGGGTGGACACCGTGTTTCTACTCGGTGGGCGAGGATCTCGCGGTGATCGCGCGCGAGCACGGTTGGGGTTGTGTACAGATCGCGGAGGAAACGATGATCGACCTGCCCGATCTTGCATTCAAGGGCAAGAAATTCCAGGACGTGCGCACCTCGCTCAACCGCGCAGCCAAGCAGGGAATCGAGGCACGCTGGACCACCTTCGCGGAGGCACCCCTGTCCGTCACCTCTCGGATCGTGGAGATCTCGGAGGAATGGGTCGCCGACAAGGGCCTCCCCGAAATGGGGTTCACTCTCGGGGGTCTCGACGAGCTGAAGGACCCCGAGGTACGTCTGCTGGTGGCGCTCGACGCCGACGAGCACGTCCACGGAGTCACTTCGTGGATGCCCGTGTTCCGCGACGGCGAGCTCGTAGGTCTCACGCTCGATTTCATGCGGCGGCATTCCGACGGGTTTCCGCCGGCGATGGAGTTCCTCATCGCATCGGCCGCGCTCTCCGCCCAGGAGGACGGCCTCGAGTTCCTGAGCCTGTCCGGTGCCCCGCTCGCCAGTGCCGCGGACGCATCCGACGGCGACGATCGCGGGGCACTCGACGACCTGCTCGACCTGCTCGGGCACACCCTCGAGCCGGTGTACGGGTTCCGATCGCTGCTGGCGTTCAAAGCCAAGTTCCAGCCCCGCTATCGCCCCATGTACATGGTGTTCCCCGACTCCACTGCACTGCCGGGAATCGGGATGGCGGTCAGCCACGCGTACCTGCCGAACATGTCGTTCGAGCAGGGACGGCAGCTCATGTCCCGGATACTGCAGCGCTGACGACTACAGCACCGGAACCTGAACTCTCAGGCGCAGTCCATGCAGATGTTCTCTGCCGGATCAGCCATGCGATTGCGGTGCTGAACGAGAAAGCAACGCGTGCAGGTGAATTCGTCTGCCTGACGAGGAACGACGCGAACCGTCAGCTCTTCACCCGACAGGTCTGCGCCGGGCAGCTCGAACGATTCGGCCGTATCGGATTCCTCGACGTCCGCGACCGCGGCCTGCGCGGTATTGCGGCCGGGGCCCAGGATGTCGAGCGATTCCTCGTTCTGTTCGACCCGGGGGCGGTCGTAGTCGGTTGCCATGGGCTCCTCCCATTCGTGGACTTCTGGCGGCTATACCAGGGCTTGGTTGACCGATGGTAGAGCACAACGCACGTCCGGGAGTATTTATGCCCGATCACAGCATGATTTCACAATCGCCCGCCCACGCCGACGAAGATCACAGACCTATCACGCTCCACTCACTACCCCATTACGTCGCGCCTGACCGGGTCCGAGACACAACGGCGAATGAAACGGACAAGAACCCCTCGTCGACGGCGAGTTGTTGTCTTCCTACCGCGCGGTTGCGCTGTTGAATTCGCTCGCTGGGTGCCGATGGGTGCGCGCAGCCGCGATCAGAGCCAGGTGTCCTCCGACACCGTTGTGAGGAAGGCTTCGAGGTCATCGCGCCACGGCGCGGGTGTCGTCTTCTCCGGTTCGATGCCCGTGTACTGACCGCGATAGAACAGCAGCGGCCGTTCCAACTCGTCGTGCACCTCGCTCAACGAGGCGACACGACCGAAGACCACCCAGTGGTCGCCGCCGTCGTGCACGGTCTCGACGGTGCAGTCGATGTGCGCGAGCGATCCGGCGAGGATCGGCGATCCGAGCGGAGACGACGTCCACTCGACACCGGCGAACTTGTCCGGCTCCCGCGACCCGAAGCGGGCACATACATCCTGCTGATCCTCTGCGAGCACGTTCACACAGAATCGCCCGCTTCGTTCGATCGCCGACCACGAGCGGGACTGCTTCGTGGGACAGAACAGGACGAGAGGCGGGTCGAGCGACAGCGCCGCGAACGACTGGCACGCGAATCCGACCGGAGCGCCGTCGTCGACGGTGGTGATGATGGTGACGCCGGTGCAGAACTGTCCGAGGACGGTACGGAACGCCCTCGGGTCGAGGGGCGCGACCCCCTGCGACTGTTCGAACGCACCGGCGCCGCCGTCCGTGGGGACACCCATCACTGGAACCCCACCGAGAAGTCGTGTCCCCACAGACTCACGGCGGTCGATTCCCGGGCGATCCAGCCCTCGTCCTCGACCTGCAGTCCTTCACAACCGAATTCGACGTCGAATCCGCCCGGTGTCTTCATGTAGAACGAGAGCATCTTGTCGTTGACGTGACGGCCGAGTGTCGCCGACATCTTGACCTTCTTGCGCAGCGCCCGGTCGAGTCCGAGCCCGACATCGTCGGAGTTCTCGACCTCGATCATCAGGTGCACGATGCCGCTGGGCGTGGGCATCGGCATGAACGCGAGGCTGTGGTGGCGCGGGTTGCATCCGAAGAACCGCAGCCATGCCGGCTTACCGTCGGCGGGCCGGCCCACCATCTGCGGGGGCAGTCGCATCGAGTCGCGAAGGCGGAAGCCGAGGACATCGCGGTAGAAGCGCAGCGACTCCTCGTCGTCGCGGGTCGAGAGCACGACGTGCCCGAGACCCTGCTCGCCGGTGACGAACCGGTGCCCGTAGGGGCTGACGACGCGGCGGTGTTCGAGCGCGGCACCGTGGAACGCCTCGAGCGTGTTGCCGGACGGGTCCTGGAACACGATCATCTCGTCGACGCGGCGGTCGGCGATCTGCTCGGCGGTGCCCTCCTTGAACGGGACACCGGCGGCCGACAGGTTGTCGCGCACCGACTGCAGGTCGCCGGCGTTCGCGGTCTCCCAACCCGACACCAGCAGGTGATCGGTGTCGTGCGGCTCGATGACGAGACGAGCCGGGAAATCGTCCATGCGCAGGTACAGGGCGTCGGGATTCGTGCCCTTGCCCTCGACCATGCCCAGCACTTTGAGGCCGTAGTCGCGCCACGCGGCCACGTCGGTCGCGCCGATACGCAGATACGCGAGGGAGCGGATCGTCATCACTTGCCTCCGTCCGTGAGGAAGTCCGCGGTGATCCGGTTGAATTCCTCGAACTTCTCGAGCTGTGCCCAGTGTCCGCAGCCGCCGAACACGTGCAATTGCGCGCGCGGGATCATCTTGAGTGCCACGAGCGCACCGTCGAGCGGATTGACGCGGTCTTCACGTCCCCAGATGAGCAGGACGCGCTGCCGGAGCTTGTAGGCGTCGCGCCAGAGCATGCCGAGTTCGAAATCGGTGCTGGAGAACGACTTTCCCATTGCCTTGGCAGCAGCGAGAGATTCGGGGGCGCTGGCGGCTTCGAATCGTTCGTCGATGAGTTCCTCGGTGATGAGCGACTGGTCGAAGACCATGATTCGCAGGAAGGCTTCGAGATTCTCGCGCGTCGGCTGATAGCTGAACTTGCCGAGATTGCGCACGCCCTCGGTCGGGTCGGGGGCGAACAGGTTGACGCTGAGCCCGCCCGGGCCCATGAGGACGAGCCGGCCGGCTCGGTCGGGGAAGTCGAGGGCGAAACGCACTGCGGCACCGCCACCGAGAGAATTTCCGAGCAAGTGTGCCCGCTCGATGCCGAGGTGGTCGAGCAGGTCCTTCAGCGCGGTCGAACTGTGCACGAAGTATTGCGGGTGCTCGGTGGGCTTGTCGGACTTGCCGTATCCGGGCTGATCGACACAGATGACGTGGAACTTCTCGGCGAGTACCGGGATGTTACGCGAGAAGTTGGACCAGCCCGAAGCACCGGGGCCGCCTCCGTGCAGCAGCACGATCGTCGTATCGTGCCCGACGCCCGCCTCGTGGTAGTGCAGGCGCAGATCGTCACGGACCTGCGCGAAGCGGGACGTCGATTCGTAGGTGATCTCTTGCGTTGCAGTCATGGGCGGTCCTCAAACCATCGTGTCGGTGAGCGGAAGACCGAACTCGGCGCCACCGAACATCACGTATGCGCGTTCGGCATCGTTCGCAGCGTGCACACGACCGGCGTGTGCGTCGCGCCAGAAGCGTTGGATGGGCGTGCCGTTGGCGAGGGCAGTGGCACCCGAATTCTCGAAGAGCCGGTCGATAGAGGCGATGGCGCGACCGGTCGCGCGGACCTGGTCGCGGCGTGCGCGCAAGCGGAGCTCGATCGGAACGTCCTTGCCTTCGAGGAGGTAAGCGTACTCGTCGGCGACGTTGCCCGACAGTTGACGCCACGCAGCGTCGATATCACTCGAGGCCTCGGCGATGCGGATCTTCGCGAACGGGTCGTCCTTGGCCCTCTCCCCCGCGTAGGCGGCGCGCACACGCTTGCCCTGATGTTCGACGTGGGCGTCGTAGGCCCCGTACGCCATGCCGACGATCGGTGTGGAGATGGTCGTGGGATGGATGGTTCCCCAGGGCATCTTGTAGACGGGCGCGGTGTTGCGCTCGAGTCCGGGCGAAGCCAGATCGTTCATCGTCTTGAAGCTCAGGAAACGGTGACGCGGAACGAACACGTCCTTGACGACGATGGTGTTGGAGCCCGTTCCACGCAGCCCGACCACGTTCCACACGTCGTCGATCTCGTATTCCGAGCGCGGTATCAGGAAGCTACCGAAGTCGACGGGACGCCCGTCCTTGATGACCGGGCCTCCGACGACGACCCAGGTCGCGTGATCGCTGCCCGACGACCATGCCCAGGCACCGTTGACCTTGTAGCCGCCGTCGACGACCTCGCCGGCACCCATCGGCGCATACGACGAGGAGATACGCACATCGGCGTCCTCACTCCACACGTCTTCCTGTGCCCGCTGGTCGAACAGAGCGAGGTGCCAATTGTGGACACCGATGATTCCGGACACCCAGCCGGTGGATCCGCAGGCACTCGCGATGGTGCGCACCGCGGTGTAGAAGGTGACGGGGTCGGCTTCGTATCCACCCCACTGCGCCGGTTGCAGAAGTTTGAAGAAGCCGGACTCCTGGAGCGCCTTGATCGAACTATCGGGGATGCGGCGAAGATCCTCGGCTTCCTGCGCGCGTTCCCGCAGGCTGGGCAGCAGAGCGTCGATCCGCTGCAGTACCTCGTGGCTGTCGTGGTCACCCACTGGACGCTCCCGTCTGTTCAGGAATTGATCGCTTGGTTCGAGACTAGAACATGTTCTTATTTGTGTCGAGACCGGACGAGTTCCGTGGCATCACAGGTTCCACGGGGACCAAAGTCCCCGTTCCCTTTCGGTCGCGGGCGAAATTCTATAACGTGTTCTACTAAGAGATCCGGAAGGAAGTGAGCGGACATGGCACAGATTCGCGAGATCGACGTCGGAGAGGCGCGGACCCGGTTCGCGCGGGGTTGGCACTGCCTCGGACTGAGTCGCAGTTTCAAGGACGGCAAGCCACACTCCGTCGAGGCCTTCGGCACCAAACTCGTGGTCTGGGCCGACAGCAACGGCGAGATCAAGGTGCTCGACGGCTACTGCCGGCACATGGGTGGCGACCTGTCGCAGGGCGAGATCAAGGGCGATTCGATCGCGTGCCCGTTCCACGACTGGCGCTGGGGCGGCAACGGCAAATGCACCGACATCCCCTACGCGCGTCGCGTCCCCCCGCTCGCCCGCACTCGCGCGTGGACCACGATGGAGAAGCACGGTCAGCTGTTCGTGTGGAACGACCCGGAGGGAAACACGCCGCCGGAGAACGTCACGATTCCCGAACTCGAGCAGTACGGGACCGACGAGTGGACCGACTGGACCTGGCATCAGATCCTCATCGAGGGATCCAATTGCCGCGAGATCATCGACAACGTCGTCGACATGGCGCACTTCTTCTACATCCACTACGCCTTCCCCACGTTCTTCAAGAACGTCTTCGAAGGACACGTCGCGGAGCAGTACCTCAACACCCGCGGACGCCCGGACAAGGGCATGGCCACCCAGTACGGCATGGAGTCGAAACTCGAGTCGTACGCGGCGTATTACGGCCCGTCGTACATGATCAACCCGCTGAAGAACAACTACGGCGGATACGAGACCGAATCGGTGCTCATCAACTGCCATTACCCGATCACGCACGATTCGTTCATGTTGCAGTACGGCATCATCGTCAAGAAGCCGACGGGCATGAACGCGGAGCAGACCGACATGCTGGCCGGCAAACTCACCGAGGGCGTCGGCGAAGGGTTCCTGCAGGACGTCGAGATCTGGAAGAACAAGACCAAGATCGAGAATCCGCTCCTGTGCGAAGAAGACGGTCCGGTCTACCAGCTGCGTCGCTGGTACGAGCAGTTCTACGTCGACGTCGCCGACGTGACCGACAAGATGACCGGACGCTTCGAGTTCGAGGTCGACACCGTCAAGGCAAACGAGGCCTGGGAGAAGGAAGTCGCCGAGAACCTCGAGCGCAAGGCGGCCGAAGAGGAAAAGCGTAAGCAGGAAGCGGAGGTCTGACATGAGCGCCTCGACCCGAGAAGCCAAATGGGCGAAGTCCCCGGATTTCGCCGATCGCCCCGACCGGGTCGAGGCCATCGCAGCCCAGACCGCGATAGACAAGATCAACTATCTCGACTCCGGCCTCAACGAGGTCGCGTGTCGCGAGTGCGGCACGTGCGTCCTCGTACGCAAGAACAGCTACCGGCACACGAGTGTGCAGTGGCAGGACGACCCGGACGCCGTGTGCCCGGCCCTCCGCGCCGACGCCGCAGACACGGGCACATCGATCACACCGCGCGAAGGATGCCCGAATCTGCGGGCCAGCATCGAGCAAGCCGTGATCGACGGAACGATTCCCGTCCCGAAGTAGCACTCGTCTCGCCGGTCCCGTTCGCAGGTTGTTCCGCTTCTCGATACTGCGTATGGACGGCATTCCGCATGGACGGGATCCATAGTGGCTGTCATCGGATCAGCCGGCAGCGGTCAGCGGCCACCCGTCCGGTTGCCATGCCGCCCACACCCACATTGGAACGAGTTCCGATTCGGAACACCCGACGGATAAACGCGATTTACCCGGAAGGGATGGACTCCGGGCACCGTAGTTCTATAACGTGTTCTACATGAGTGAGCAGGAGTACGACATCGTCGTCGTCGGCAGCGGCGCCGGCGGCATGACCGCCGCGATCACCGCCGCCCACAAGGGCGCAAGCGTCGTCCTGATCGAGAAGGCACCCCACTACGGCGGCTCGAGCGCGCGCTCCGGTGGCGGCGTATGGATCCCCAACAACGACGCCCTGAAGGCCGCGGGTGTCGAGGACACCCCGGATGCCGCACGCACTTACCTCCACAGCATCATCGGCGACGTCGTTCCGGCCGAGCGGATCGACACCTACATCGACCGCGGACCCGAGATGCTGTCGTTCATCCAGAAGAACAGCGCACTCGAACTCGCTTGGGTGCCGGGATATTCCGACTACTACCCCGAAGCTCCAGGAGGGCGAGCCGGCGGCCGCTCGGTAGAACCGAAGCCGTTCGACGGCAACCGTCTCGGTGACGACCTGAAACTCCTCGAACCCGACTACGTCAAGGCACCGTCGAACTTCGTCATCACCCAGGCCGACTACAAGTGGCTCAACCTGCTGATGCGCAACCCGCGCGGCCCGCTGCGCGCAGCGAAGGTCGGCGCACGATTCGTGTGGGCCAAGATCACCAAGAAGAACCTGCTGGTCCGCGGCCAGGCATTGATGGCAGGACTGCGCATCGGCCTGCGTGACGCCGGCGTTCCACTGCTGCTCGACACCGCCCTGACCGATCTCGTCGTCGAGGACGGCGTCGTGCGCGGAGTGCGCGTCGAATCCGGTGGTGAGGAACGCACCATCCGCGCACGCAAGGGCGTCATCCTCGCCACGGGCGGGTTCGAACACAACGCGGAGATGCGCGAGCAGTACCAGCGTCAGCCGATCGGGACCGAATGGTCGGTGGGAGCGAAGGCCAACACCGGCGACGGTATCCGCGCCGGCCAGGCCGTCGGGGGCGCAGTCGATTTCATGGACGACGCCTGGTGGGGTCCGTCGTTCCCGCTCACCGGCGGCCCGTGGTTCGCGTTGTCCGAGCGCAGCCTGCCGGGCTGCATGATGGTCAACAGCGCCGGCAAGCGGTTCGTCAACGAATCCGCTCCGTACGTCGAGGCAACCCACGCCATGTACGGCGGGAAGCACGGCCGCGGCGACGGGCCGGGCGAGAACATCCCGGCCTGGCTGGTCCTCGATCAGCGCTACCGCAATCGGTACACCTTTGCCGGCATCACGCCCGGGCAGCCGTTCCCGAAGCGGTGGTTCAAGGCAGGGGTGATCGTCAAGGCCGACACCGTCAGCGAGCTCGCCGAGAAGATCGGCGTTCCGGCGTCAGCACTCACCGACACCGTCGAGCGTTTCAACGGATTCGCCCGGTCCGGCAAGGACGAGGACTTCGGTCGCGGCGAGTCGCGATACGACCACTACTACGGCGATCCTCGCAACAAGCCCAACCCGAGCCTCGCGACGATCGGCAAGGCGCCGTACTACGCGATCAAGGTGGTTCCCGGCGACCTCGGCACCAAGGGCGGTCTCGTCACCGACGTCGATGCCCGCGTCCTGAAAGAGGACGGCACGGTCATCGACGGCCTGTACGCGACCGGCAACGTCAGCTCCCCCGTGATGGGCCACACGTACGCCGGCCCGGGGGCCACCATCGGACCGGCGATGGCCTTCGGCTACCTGGCCGTACTCGACATTCTCCGCAGGAACGGGTCCCGCTGCGCGGAAGGCGCCGTCGCGGACACCGCCGATCGCACCTAATCTGCGCCCGTCCGGCGCCGAAGTGCGGCCCGGTCGTCAAGAAAGGACCCCCGTGCCCATCGACCCCTCAGTCGCCCTCGGCGCATCGCTCCCCATCCAGGAATTCTCGTGGAGCAGCAGCGACGTCCAGCTGTACAATCTCGGACTCGGTGCCGGCGCCCGCCCCACCGATGCCGGCGAGCTGCGCTACCTCCGCGACGGTGACCCCCAGGTACTTCCCACATTCGCGACGGTGGCCGCGACATTCCACGACACGGAACCGCCGAAGGTGTCCTTCCCCGGTGTCGAGATCGATCTGGCGAAGGTGGTGCACGGCAGCCAGGAGGTGAAGGTCCACGCGCCCATCCCGGCATCCGGCAAGGGCCGCACCACCACTCGTATCGCCGAGGTGTGGGACAAGGGCAAGGCCGCGGTCATCGTGCAGGAATCCGTCACCGAGGATCTCGACGGAAACCCGCTGTGGACCGCCCGGTCATCGATCTTTGCACGCGGAGAAGGCGGCTTCGGCGGTGAACGCGGACCGTCGGAGGCCGTCGCACTGCCCGACCGCGAACCGGATGCCGAGTTCGACGTCCCGACCCTGCCTCAGCAAGCGCTCCTGTACCGCCTCTGCGGTGATCGCAACCCTCTCCACTCGGATCCGGAATTCGCGAAGGCCGCGGGGTTCCCGGCGCCGATTCTCCACGGCCTGTGCACCTACGGCACGGTGTGCAAGTCCATCACGGACCATCTCCTCGATTCCGACGCGACGCGTGTCGCCGGGTTCCGCGCCAAGTTCGCCGGCGTCGTGTTCCCAGGTGAGACACTGCGCGTACGCGTATGGAAGAGCGGGAACCAGCTCCTCGCCACTGTCACTGTCACAGACCGAGACCTTGCACCAGCCCTGGCCGATGTGGTGCTCACCATCGCGTGAGTTCCACCCTCCCGGAAAGATGCTCTATACATGACAATTCGAGATTCCGCTCCGCGTCTGTCCCGACGGGGTTTCCTCGCCGTCGGTGCCGGCGCTCTGGCCGCGACCGCTGTCGGCGGCTGGACACCCGCGCACGCGATTCCGTTCGGATCTTCCGACGCGACGCTTCCGGCGCCGCCGTCATTCCCCGAGGGCATCGATCTGTACCAGCAGGCGTACCAGAACTGGTCCAAAGAGATCATGCTGGACTCGATCTGGACATGCGCACCGAACAACGCCGATGACGTGGTGCGGCTGACGAATTGGGCCCACGAGAACGGATACACCATCCGGCCACGGGGCGCGATGCACGGCTGGACGCCACTCACGATCGTCAACGGTGCTCCGGTCGACCGGGTGATCCTCGCCGACACCATGCTTCATCTGAACTCCGTGAGCGTGAATCCGGGTGGCGACCCGGCGACCGTGACGGCCGGGCCGGGCGCCACACTCGATGCGATCACCTCGGCATTGCAGGATCACGGACTCGGGTTCGCGAACCTGCCCGCACCGGGTGTCCTGACGATCGCAGGATCGCTTGCGGTCAATGCTCACGGAGCAGCTCTTCCGGCCGACGGTGAAAGCAATGTGCCCGGACATACATTCGGGTCGCTCAGTAACCTCGTCACCGAACTCACCGCAGTCGTCTGGGACGGCAGCAAGTATGCACTGCGCACCTTCACCCGCGCAGATCCCGACATCACGGCACTCCTCACGCACCTGGGCAGGACGTTCCTGACGTCGGTCACGCTCCAGGCCGGACCCAACTACCGGATGCGATGCCAGAGCTACACCGACATCGACTGGCGCGAACTGTTCGCTCCTGCGGGCGCTTCGGGCCGGACATTCGAATCGTTCGTGAGTAGTACGGGCCGAGCCGAGGCCATCTGGTATCCGTTCACCGAGAAGCCGTGGATGAAGGTGTGGTCGCTCGCGCCGGAGAAACCGGCCGAGTCCCGCGAGGTCACCGGACCCTACAACTACCCGTTCTCCGACAACGTTCCCGAGCCGATCACCGATCTGCTCGGGCAACTGACGGGTGGAAACCCCCAGATTGCCCCGCTTTTCGGCCAGACCTACTACGGCGTGACCGTTGCAGGCCTCGCCGCGACGGCGTCGTCGGACATCTGGGGCTGGTCGAAGGACCTGCAGTTCTACATCAAGGCGACCACGCTGCGACTGACCGAGGGCGGCGGCGCAGTACTGACCAACCGCGCCAACATCGCCAACGTCATCCACGATTTCACCCAGTGGTTCGACGAACGGATCGAGCACTACCGCGGGCTCGGCCAGTATCCGCTCAACGGCCCCGTCGAGATTCGTTGCTGCGGTCTCGATCAGTCATCCGATGTGCGCGTGCCGTCGGCGGGCCCGCCGACGATCGCGGCGACGCGTCCGCGCCCGGACAAGCCCGAGTGGGACACTGCGATCTGGCTGAATGTGCTGGGTGTTCCGGGCACACCTGGCATGTTCGCTTTCTACCGCGAGATGGAACAGTGGATGCGTCAGCGCTACAACGGCGGTGACTCCACGTTCCGTCCCGAGTGGTCGAAGGGATGGGCATTCGGCCCCGAACTACCGTATACAGACGAGCAGATCGTCACCCAGGGCCTGCCCGACACCTACCGCGAAGGTGTTCCCGCGGACGAGAACTGGGACAGTGCTCGGGCGGTGTACAACCGGCTCGATCCGCACCGCGTGTACAGCAACACTTTCATCGACCGGCTGCTCCCCTGAGCCGACCTATCCGACCCAACCATTTCCGAGCGAATGTATCCCTGGTTCTGTCTGACGAGACGAGTGCTACATTCGCTCGGAAATGGTGAAGGTTTACGAGGTTTGTTAGGGTTCGCCACTATGCGAAGCCTTCGAAGTGTGATCGGTGCAGCAACGATTCCTCTGCTCGTCGTGGCGGGCGGTGCGACATTCACCGGAACCGCGTCGGCACTGCCCGACACCGGATCCGTCATCGCACCATCCGGCTCCGACACCGAAGTCACGTTCGACGCTTCGGGAACCACCTTCCACGGCAGCCTGCGCAACCCCGACGGTGAGGTCAAGGGCGCCGCGTTGCTGTTACCGGGCAGTGGAGTCACCGATCGAAACGGCAACCAGGCACCGATGATGGTCGCCGACACCCTGCTTCGCGTCTCCGAGTCGCTCGCTGCCCAGGGCATCGCCAGCCTGCGGTTCGACAAGATCGGCGCGGGCGCCACCGGACTCGGCTCGTACGCGCCCGAGACCGGCAACGTCTACGGATTCACCGATCAGGTAGACCATGCTCAGGCCGCTGCCGAGCTCCTTTCGGAGCGAACCGGGTTCGGAGTCGACGACATCCTCGTCCTCGGCCACAGCGAAGGCGGCCTGACCACACTGGCGCTCGCAGAGCGCGGCATCGGCGACGGCTACGGGCTGCTCGCACCGCTGTCGATGCGCTACCTCGACCTGCTGAGCGGCCAGCTCGAGGCGCTCGCGAACTCAGGGCAGCTCTCCGAAGCCGACGCCGACGCACTGCGCAACGACATTCCCCGCGCCGTCGATTCACTTCGCAGCACCGGCACCGTCCCGGAGGGCATGAGCCCGATGATGCAACAGTTCGGTTTCAACGAGTTCACAGCGACGTTCCTGGCCGAGGCCGACGCGCTCAATCCTCCGGACCTCGCCGCATCTCTCCCGGACGGCACCCCGGTGCTACTGACGTGCTCCGACAAGGACCTCAACATCACCTGCGATCAGATCGAGCCGCTGCGGATCTCGCTCGAACACACCGATCTGCAGTTCGGGCACTTCACCACGGCCAACCACACCCTCGAAGAACTCGGCCCGCTGCCCGCAGGCATCGCCGACGGCCCGGCACTGCTGCCCGCGTCGACCGAGTTCGCGACCGCGATCAACGGATGGGCCGCACAGCGCGGGCAATGAGCTGTTACACGGCGCCCCCGCTCCGTGGAAGCATCAGCGGCTCACTTCCTTCTATCGGCTCACTGCCTTCTTGTAGCGACGGATCGCGAACGGCACGAACACGACCAGCATCAGAGCAGTCCACAACAATGACGCAATGATGGGATTCTGCAACGGCCACACCTCGGGCACCGGCATCATCGGATTGGTGTTGCCGAACAACTCGCGGACGGCCTGGGTCACCGCCGACACCGGGTTCCATTCGGCGAACGTGCGCAGCACGGGCGGCATCTGCGACGTATCGACGAATGTGTTGGCGATGAACGACAGCGGGAAGATCACCATGAAGCTGGCGTTGTTGAACACTTCCGGCGTGCGGATCCACATGCCCACCACCGCCATGAGCCACGACAAGGCATAGGCGAACAACAACAGCAGGACGTAGCCGGCGAGCGCCTCGAGGGGCGACGAATTGATACGCCAACCGACCACCAGGCCGGTCAGCGACATGACCACCAAGCTCACGATGTTGATGAGCACGTCGGTGGAGGTGCGGCCGATCAACACGGCGGACGGCGCCATCGGCAGCGTCCGGAATCGGTCGATGATGCCCTTCTGCAGATCTTCGACCATGCCGAGGCCCGTCCACGTGGCACCGAAGATCACGGTCTGAGTGAACACGCCGGCGATGAGGAACTCCCGGTACGACGTGCCGGGGATCTGGATCGCGCTCCCGAACACGTACGCGAAGAGCAGCACGAACATGATCGGCGACAGCGTCGTGAAGACGATCAGGTCCGGAACGCGCTTGATCTTGATGATGTTGCGTTTTGCGATGGTCAGACCGTCGGAGGCGGTCATCTGCAAGGTGTTCACGACGCCGACTCCTCGATCTTCTCCTCCGCCTCGTGGCCCGTCAGGGTGAGGAACACATCGTCGAGGGTGGGCCGGCGCAGCGTGACGTCGGTGACCCGGACGCCGACCTCCGCGACCCGCCCGAGTGCCGCAACGAGCAGTTCGGTTCCGCCGGTGGCAGGCACGATCACCCGACCGGATTCGATTCGGATGTCGCCGGCCGCGAGTTCGGCGAGCGCGGAGCGCGCCGTCTCGACCTGCCCGGCGTCGGGAACGAGGAGCTCGATGCGTTCACCGCCGACGAGCGCCTTGAGTTCGTCGGCGGTACCGCGGGCGATGATGGTGCCCCGATCGATCACGACGATCCGGTCGGCGAGCCGTTCCGCCTCGTCCATGTACTGCGTGGTGAGCAGCAGGGTGGTGCCGCGTTCGACAAGCTTCTCGATGATGTCCCACAGGCCGAGTCGGGCGCGGGGATCGAGGCCTGTGGTGGGCTCGTCGAGGAACAGCACGGGCGGCTCGGCGACCAGAGCACCGGCGAGATCGAGCCGGCGCCGCATACCACCCGAGTAGGTCTTCACGGGACGGTCGCCGGCATCGACAAGGTCGAATTGGTCGAGCAGCTCGCGTGCCCGCTCGCGGCTCCGTTTGGCCCCGAGGTGGTAAAGGCGCCCGACCATTTCGAGGTTCTCGTACCCGGTGAGATACTCGTCGACCGCGGCGTACTGGCCCGAGGCACCGATCTGCGTGCGCAGCGCTGCGGAGTCGGCGACGACATCGAAACCGGCGACCTCGGCGCGCCCACCGTCAGGTACGAGCAGCGTCGTCAGCACACGAACCGCCGTGGTCTTCCCGGCACCGTTGGGGCCGAGCAGCGCCGTGACCGTGCCCTCGGGAACACGGAGATCGATACCGTCGAGCGCGGTGAGACCCCCGAACCGTTTGATCAATCCTTCGACAACAATGGCATCAGCCATGAGTTCTCTCCTGGATGTGGGTTGCTCGCCCAGTGTGCACCGAGGCACCGACACCCTGCGACCGATTCAGCGGGTCTCGCCATCGAGGCCCGGTTCTGCTGTATTTTTATCTTCTACTGCGCGGGTCACTTCTGGAATCGGAAGCCGGTTCGACAATGGGCAAGAGTCGTAGATCAGGTCCGGAAGTGCGATCGGGCTCCGCACTCGTCCTGGCAGTGCTGGCATCGGGCCAATTCCTGATGACGCTCGACAGCTCGGTGATGAACGTGTCGATGGCGACCGTCGCGCAGGATCTCGGCACGACGATCACCGGAATTCAGACTGCCATCACCCTGTACACGCTGGTGATGGCCTCTCTGATGATCACGGGCGGCAAGATCGGCGCCGCGCTCGGACGACGCAGGGCCTTCGCCATCGGCCTCGTGATCTACGCGGTCGGATCGCTTGTCACCGGCCTCGCCCCGAACCTGGTGGTCCTGCTGGTGGGATGGTCGCTGCTCGAAGGGATCGGCGCGGCGCTGATCATGCCGGCGATCGTGTCACTCGTCGCAGCCAACTTCCCGCCCGAACGGCGCGCAGCGGCGTACGGCCTCGTTGCAGCAGCCGGTGCGATGGCCGTCGCAGTCGGCCCCCTACTCGGTGGAGCGGTGACGACATTCGCGTCGTGGCGGTATGTGTTCTTCGGTGAGGTCGTCGTGGTGGCGCTGATCCTGCTCGTGTTGCGGCAGGTGAAGGATGTTCCGGCGTCGCCGGTGTCGATCGACGTGCCCAGCGCGGTCACGTCGGTGGTAGGGCTGGCGATGGTCGTGTACGGCGTGCTGCGGTCGAGCGAATGGGGCTGGGTGATCGCCGCACCTGCCGGCCCGGAGATCATCGGTGCGTCCCCCGTGATCTGGCTGATCCTCGGCGGGTTGCTGGTCCTCTACGTGTTCATGCGACGGCAGCACGCGCTGGTCGCGCAGAAGCGCGATCCACTCATCGATCCGGCATTGTTCGAGAACCGTCAGCTCACCGGAGGGTTGACGATGTTCTTCGCCCAGTTCGCAGTTCAGGCCGGGGTGTTCTTCTCGGTGCCGCTGTTCCTGTCCGTGGTGCTGGAGTTGAGTGCACTCGAGACGGGTGTGCGAATCCTCCCGCTTTCGCTCGCACTCGTGCTCGCCGCGGCAGGTATCCCCAAGCTCTGGCCGCACGCGAATCCCCGGCGAGTGGTGCGTTTCGGACTCGCGTCGATGATCATCGGGATCGTCGTACTCACCGCGGGCATGGATCCCGGCGCGACGGCAGCCGTCGTCGCGATCCCGATGCTGTTCATGGGTCTCGGGCTCGGGGCGTTGTCCTCACAGCTCGGAGCGATCACGGTGTCGGCGGTGCCGGAGTCGCAGAGCGCCGAGGTCGGTGGCGTGCAGAACACCGCCACCAACCTCGGTGCGTCGCTCGGTACGGCATTGATCGGGTCGATCCTCATCGCCACGCTCTCCACCTCGGTGGCCGCGGGGATCGAGGACAACCCCGAGATCCCGGCGACCGTCCAGCAGCAGGCCGGCACTCGGATCGCACAGGGCGTGCCATTCCTGTCGAATACCGAACTCGACGGCGCCCTGGCCGCGGCGGGTCTGGACGAGCAGACACGCGACGCCGTCGTCGCCGTCAACAGCGATGCACGGCTCGAATCCCTGCAGGTGGCGTTCGGTGTGACTGCTCTGCTCGCGGTGGCCGCGCTGTTCGGAACGGGTCGGTTGCCGACGCATGCCGTCGGGACCGACCCCGCAGAGCGGAGCCGGTCCCGAAGACGCTAGCCGGTGACCCGCGCGGCGTTCCCCGCATCGATCGGCAGGACGGTGCCGCTGATGTGCGCGGCGGCCTCATCGCAGAAGAACAGCACCGCGCGAGTGATCTCGGCGGGCTCGAGCCACGGCACGGGCTGCGCATGCAACGACGCGAAGACCGGGGCGACGTCGTCGGCGGTGGGGTTCTCCAGATCGGGTCGGAGCATGCCGTAGAGCGCGTCGTTGTGGATCATCGGGGTGGAGATGTTGCCGGGTGCGATGGCGTTGACGGTGATCCCGTTCTGCGCGAGATCCAATGCGGCACTCTTGGTCAGGCCGATGACACCCCACTTCGACGCACCATAGGCGACCATGTTGGTGTTGCCGGCGCGCCCGAGCATCGACGAGATCGTCACGATCCGTCCGTAGCCGCGGTCGATCATTCCGGGCGACACGGCGGCGATCGTGTTGAACACACCCGTCAGGTTCGACGAGATCGTCTCGTCCCACATCGCCTGCGGCATCGACTGGACCGGCGCGGCCGTCGACACACCGGCGTTGGCGACCGCGATGTCGATGCGGCCGAACTCGTCGTGAGCACGTGCGACGAGCCGGTCCATCGCTGCGCGATCTGCGGTGTCGAGCTTCTCGGAGACGACCTTCGCGCCGGCGGCCTCGGCCAGACGTACCGTTTCCGCGAGATCGTCCTCGGTGGCGAGGGGATACCGCACCACGGGCGAATCCTCACAGCGGTCGCACAGGACGAGATCCGCTCCCGCCTCAGCGAATGCGAGCGCGTGCGAGCGTCCCTGGCCGCGGGCGGCTCCGGTGACGAACGCGACCTTGCCTTCGAAGTTGCTCATGAAAGTGTCCCTCTCGGTTGGGTGATGGCAGGGCTCGACCGGTCAGGACCGCGCCAGCATCAGGCCGGACGTGGGGACACCGGTGCCCGCGGTGACGAGCACATTCTCGACGGCATCCACCTGATTGACAGAGGTACCACGAATCTGACGAACACCCTCGGCGATTCCGTTCATTCCGTGGATGTAGGCCTCGCCGAGCTGGCCGCCGTGCGTGTTGAGCGGCAGGTGCCCGCCGAGCTCGATTCCTCCGTCGGCGATGAAGTCCTTCGCTTCGCCGGGCTTACAGAAGCCCAGCTCTTCGAGCTGCATCAGCACGTACGGGGTGAAGTGGTCGTAGAGCACCGCGGTCTGCACGTCCTGCGGGGTCAGGCCCGACTGGTCCCACAACTGGTCGCCGACGATGCCCATCTCGGGCAAACCCGTCAGTCCGTCCCGGTAGTAGCTCGTCATGATGTACTGATCCGGGCCGCTACCCTGCGCCGCCGCCGTGATGATCGCCGGCGCCTGCTTCAGGTCCTTGGCGCGCTCGGGTGTCGTGATCACCAGTGCCACACCACCATCCGATTCCTGGCAGCAGTCGAGGAGATGCAGCGGCTCCGCAATCCAGCGTGAGTTCTGGTGGTCCTCGAGGGAGATCGGCTTACCGTGGAAGAACGCCTTCGGGTTCGTCGCCGCGTGCTTGCGGTCTGCCACCGCGACAGCACCGAAGTCGGCGCTGGTGGCCCCCGTGACGTGCATGTAGCGCTGCGCGGTCATCGCAACGAACGAGGCCGGGGTGCTCAGTCCGTGCGGGTAGGAGAACGCGTTGTCGGTGCCCGACGAATTCACCTGGGTCGCAAGAGCACTGTTGACCTGCCCGTAGCGGGCGCCGGAACGCTCGTTGAATGCGCGGTAGGCGACGACGACGTCGGCGACACCGGTCGCGACCGCCATCGCGGCCTGTTGCACCGTCGCGGCCGCAGCCCCGCCGCCGTAGTGGATGCGGGAGAAGAACTTCAGGCTCGGTACACCCACCGCACGCGCGACTGCGACCTCGGTGTTGGTGTCCATCGTGAAGGAGACCAGACCGTCGACATCTGACGGCGACAGTCCTGCATCCTCGAGGGCATCGGTCACTGCTTCTGCAGCGAGGCGCAGTTCGCTGCGACCGGAGTCCTTGGAGAAATCGGTCGCGCCGATTCCGGCGATCGCAGCCTTACGCGACAGCCCGCTCATGCGGCCCCTCCTTCGGATGCGCCCTCGCCTGCGAGGAACGTGGCTTTCGCGACGATGTGGTTACCGAGTGAGTTGCTGCCCACGATGTCGAGGGTGATGACACCGTCGTCGTCGATGTCGGCGACGGTGCCGTTCAACGTGAGCGTGTCGTACGCGTACCACGGGACACCGAGGCGCAGTGAGATGGATTTGACGACGGCACGCGGTCCGGCCCAGTCGGTCAGGTACCGCTGGACGAGTCCGGTGTCGGTGAGGATGTTGACGAAGATGTCCTTCGAGCCGCGCTGCTGTGCGAGGTCGCGGTCGTGATGGACGTCCTGGAAGTCTCTGGTGGCCAACGCCGTCGAGATCACGAACGTCGGGTCGCCGTGGATGGACAGGGGTGGGAGTTTTTCCCCCACCGTCGTCGCGGATGTGCTCACGCGTCCTCCTCACAGGGCTGCCAGGCGTAGAGGGTCCACGGGCTTCCGCCGGTCTCGTCGTCGCCGGGGAAATCGAGATAGGTTGCCTGGACGGGCATTCCGATCTTCACGTCGGCCGGATCGACACCGCGCAGCTCGCCGAGCATGCGGATTCCTCCTCTGTCGCCCCTGCCACCCTCATCGAGTTCCACCAGCGCAACGACGAACGGCAACTGCCGCCCGGGCGCCTTCGGTGCGTGGTGCACCACGAAGCTGAATACGGTGCCGCGACCGCTCGCGACGACGTAGTCGGTCGTCTCGTTCTTGTCGAGCCACAGCGCGGGGACCGGGGGGTGCTGCAGTGAGCCGTCGGGGCGGCGCTGGATCCGCAGTTCGTGCTCGGCGACTCCGTCCCAGAAGAACTTCGTATCGTGCGACGCGGACGGGCGGAGCATGCGGGTCGGGTCGAGATCCTCGGGTACCTGCTGCGCTGCAACCGTCTTCGACGCTCCACCATCCGAGGCAGGGGGTGCGAACTTCAGGATGCGGAAGATCATCTCGGCGACCGCTTCGTCGCCGACCTTCCAGATGTTGCGGGTGGTGAAGAACCAGCCCTCACCGAGTCCGGTCTTCTTGGGCCCGACGACGTCCTCGAGTGTGGACTCGATCGTCACCTCTTCGCCGGGACGAAGGTAGCGGTGGTAGATCTGGTCACAATTGGTCGCGACCACCGATGTGTAGCCTGCCTCGTCGAGGATGTCGGTCATCCGGCCGAGCGGATCGTCCTTCTCGCGTTCGGCACCGAGTCCGCGCATCGTCCACACCTGCGCCATCGCGGGAGGCGCGACGAGACCGCCGTGGCCGGCGGCGATGGCCGAGGCTTCGTCGGTGTAGATGGGGTTGTCGTCGCCGAGCGCCTCGACCCAGTTGCGGATCATCGGCAGGTTCACCGGGTCACGGCCCGAGCGCGGCGCGGACGGGCCGTCGGCGCGGACGCCGTCGGCGGCGGCGAAGATCTCGTCGGGCGTGCTCATGGTGCCTGTGTCAGTCATCGCAGCCTCCGTCATCGCGGCACCCGGGGCATCCCGAGACCGGCCGTTGCGATCAGTTCCCGCATCACCTCGTTGACGCCGCCTCCGAAGGTGATGACGACGTTCCGCTTGGCCTGCATGTCGAGCCAGCTGAGCAGCGCGCCGGTGTCGGGGTCGGCGGGATCTCCATGGCGTCCGACGATCTCTTCGGCGAGCATGCCGACCCGCTGGATGCGTTCGGTGGCGAAGACCTTGGTGGCCGACGCGTCGGCGATGTCGACGGCGTCGCCGTCAGTCGAGGCGACCTGCCAGTTGAGCAGTTCGTTGAGCCGGTACGTCGCGTGGATCTCGCCGAGTGCGCGGCGTACATCGGGTTCGTCGGTGAGCTTGTGTTCGCGCACCCAGTCGAGGAGGTGTTCGTAGATGCCCGCGACCTTGCCGGCCGGTCCGAGCATGACGCGTTCGTGGTTGAGCTGGGTGGTGATCAGGCGCCAGCCCTTGTTCTCTTCACCGACGAGCATGCTCGCGGGCACACGCACGTCGCTGTAGTACGTGGCGTTGATGTGGTGGGCGCCGTCGGCGGTGATGATCGGGGTCCAGCTGAAGCCGGGGTCGCTGGTGTCGACGATGAACACGGAGATGCCCCGATGGCGGGAATCCGCGGATCCGGTGCGGGCAGCGAGCCAGATGTAGTCGGCGTCGTGGCCGCCTGTGGTGAAGATCTTCTGGCCGTTGATCACGTACTCGTCGCCGTCGCGAACCGCAGTGGTGCGCAGCGCCGCGAGGTCTGTGCCGGCTTCGGGCTCGGAGTAGCCGATGGCGAAGTGCACCTCACCGGCGAGGATCGCGGGCAGGAACTTCTGCTTCTGCTCGTCGGTGCCGTACACCTGCAGGGTCGGGCCGACGGTCTGAAGCGTGACGCTGGGCAGCGGCACGTCGGCGCGGACGGCCTCGTTGGCGAAGATCTGCTGTTCGACGTCGCCGAAGCCGTGACCGCCGAATTCGGTGGGCCAGCCGACGCCGAGCCAGCGGTCCTTGCCCATGCGACGGATCACGTCACGGTAGGTGGGTCCGTGCCGCTCGGTCCGCATGATCTCGGCCTCTTCGGGCGAGATCAGGTTGGAGAAGTAGCTGCGCAGTTCGTTCTGCAGTGCGCGCTGGTCTTCGGTCAGTTCGATGAACACCGGGCCCCCACGAGGTCGAGTCGGTACGAAGCGCCGCCGAGCAGCCGCGCAAGATCCTTGGCCGTCGACGAATATCTGTGCATCGGATAGGTTTCGTCGACGCCGATGCCGCCGTGCAGGTGGTGCAGCACGCGCATCGCCGGGAGCAGCTCCGCGGCGATCCAGTAGGCGGCGACGTCGAGATCGTCTGCGGCGTCGAGTCCCTCGGAGACCCGCCAGATGGTCGACAGGGCCGCCACGTGCAGGGTCCGGGCGGTGACGTATACGTCGGCGATCTGCTGCGCGACGGCCTGGAAGGTGGCGAGCGGCTTGTCGAACTGGTGGCGTTCGCTCACATGCTTCGCGGTGAGTTCGGTGGCGCCGGTGAGCAGTCCGTCGGAGTATGCGGCAATCGCGGTGGTCGCGAGGCGGTACAGGGTCTCGACGTCGGATGCCGGCTCGGCCCCTGCACCGAGCCGGATTCCGACCGTGGAGTCGAGCCGGACGGAGAATTCGGGGGTGTGCGCCGACGTGGGGCTCTCCCGCAGGGTCACCCCGTCGGCGTCCGGAGCCACGGCGACAACACCGGCTGTGGTGGGCACAAGAATGCTGTGTGCCCGATCCGCGTAGGGAACCGCGACGAACGACCCGGTGACCGCGACACCGTCGTCGACCGCGACGGCCGTCGCGGCGGGTGTCTGTGGGAAAGGACGGCCCGGCTCTGCGAGCGCCGCGGTGAGGACACCTCCGGCGGCGACCCCGCTCAGCAATTTGTCCTGCTGCTCGTCGGTGGCGAGCGCGAGTACGGGCAGCACACCGAATCCGATGGTGGACAGCGCCGGGATCAGAGCCGCGGTGCGGCCGACCTCGGTGAGGACGGTGAGCGCCTCGGCAACTCCGAGCCCGGAACCACCGAGCCGTTCAGGCAATGCCAGGGAGAGCAGATCCGCACCGGCGAGCGCGGTCCAGAGTTCGTCGGAGCCCAGACCCCGACCGAGCAGGTCGGCAGCGACTCCGGCCACTTCCTCCTGCGTCTCGTCACGTGCGAAATCCACCGTAACCACCTTCTATTTAGAACGTGTTCTAGTTGTAGCACCATTCCGGTGTCGGCGAAACCGCCGTCGGCTCGTATCGTGCCTGCCTCGCGAAACCGACGACGGACCCGTCCCGGCCTTCGGGACTCGCCATACCCCGGACCCGTCAGCTCCTCGGCAGTCCCAGAAGACGCTCGGCCGCCACGGTGAGCAGGATCTGCTCCGTACCGCCCGCGATCGTCAGGCACCGCAGATTGAGGAACTCACGCGTGAGTGGACCTTCCACCCATCCCGCCTCCCCCGCGAGATCCATCGCGAGCTCCGCGGTGTCCTGACGCTGACGCACCCCGATCAGCTTCCGCACGCTCGACGCCGGGCCGGGATCCTGGCCCTCGAGCTGTGCGAGGGTGGTGCGCAGATCCAGCAGGGACCCCACCAGCGCCTCGCCGATCTGGGTGCCGATCCGGTCGTCGGCCACCGCGTCGCCGGGTGCAGCCGAGGCGAGGAGCTCTTCGACTGCGGGGCCGAGCGACGATTTCCCGCCCATCGCGACCCGCTCGTTCGCGAGCGTGGTCCGTGCGAGTTTCCAGCCGCCGCCGAGCGAACCGACGACGCACTCGTCGGGCACGAACACCGAGTCGAGGAACACCTCGTTGAACAGCGCGTCGCCGGTGATCTCGCGAAGCGGTGCCACGGTGATACCCGCGGACCTCATGTCGACCAGAAAGTACGTGATGCCCTTGTGTTTCGGGGCATCACGGTCCGTGCGGGCCAGGCAGATCGCCCAGTCGGCCTCGTGCGCGAGTGAGGTCCACACCTTCTGTCCCTGCAGTGTCCAGCCGCCGTCGACCTTCTCCGCGGTGGTGCGCAGGGCCGCGAGATCGGATCCGGCGCCCGGCTCGGAGAAGAGCTGGCACCACACGATGTCGCCGCGCAGGGTGGGCATCGCGAAACGTTCGATCTGCTCGTTGGTCCCGTGCTCGAGGATGGTCGGCACCGCCCACCATCCGATCACCAGGTCGGGCCGTGTGATTCCTGCGGCCGCAAGTTCTTCCTGGATCAGGAGCTGTTCGGCGGGGCCGGCCCCGCGCCCGTATGGGGCGGGCCAGTGCGGTGCGAGACAACCGGATTCGGCAAGCGCCACTCGGCGCTCGGACTCGGGTAGCGCCGCGATCGCCGCAACCTCGCCGCGGATGCGTTCGCGGTCGGCGGCGTGCTCGGACAGGTCGATTCCGAGGTGACGGCGTGCGCCCGCGCGGGTCAGACCGGTCAGGCGGGCGCGCCACTCGGTGGAACCACCGAGCAGTTGCCTCGTGGCCACCGCGCGCCGCAGGTAGAAGTGCGCGTCGTGTTCCCAGGTGAAGCCGATTCCGCCGAGCACCTGAATCGCGTCCTCGGCGGTCTTCACAGCAGCGTCCAGCGACACCGCCGCAGCGACGGCGGCCGCGACGGGCAGTTCGGCCGGATCGGCGTCCACGGCGACGGCTGCGTCCCAGGCGAGGGCTCGGATCTTCTCCGTGCGGCACAGCATGTCCGCGCACAGGTGCTTGATGGCCTGGAACGAACCGATGGGCTTGCCGAACTGCTCGCGGATCTTGGCGTATTCGACTGCGGTGGTCAGTGCCCAGCCTGCGACACCGGCAAGTTCGGCCACCGAGAGTGCCACGGTGAGATCGCGGACGAACCCTGCGGGAGCCTGCACCACCCGGTCTGCAGGAACGACCGTTCCGTCGAACCGCACCCGTGCGAGCGGGCGCGACTTGTCGATCGTGTCGAGCACGTCCAGATGCATGCCCGGGGCGTCGGGATCCACCAGCCCCCAGAGTTCGGGGCCGTCGGCGTCGAGCCGGACGAGGACTGCAACACCGGACTCCGCCGCGATCACCGCGCCTGCCTCACCGGTCAGCACGACACCGTCGGCAGTGGACTCGGCGGCGACCGGGTCGAGCGCGACGGCAGCGGGCAGGGCACCTTCCGCGAGCAGGGTGGCCGTCTTCACCGCCGAATCTCCGCCGCGACCGAACACGAGCGCAGCGACGGCAGTCGTCACGACGGGCCCGGGAGCGAGTTCGTGTGCGGCCTGTTCGAGCATGACGGCCAGGTCGACCACGGTGGCACCGAGCCCTCCGGCCTCTTCCGGAACTGCAACACCGAACAGTCCGAGTTCGGCGAGCGACGTCCAGCCCTCGCGCCACGCGTCGTCGGGGTTCCGACGTATCCTGGACACCGGCTCCACGGCTCGTGACCAGGCCTGAACAGAAGCCTGAACGGCCCGCTGTTCCTCTGTCATGGCAATACTCACAGCGGGTCTCCGACCTTTCGAAATGACATTCTTACCTAGAACGTGTTCTAATATGACACCGGTTCAGAGTCAAGGTGTGAGGAAAACGATCTATGGCCACCCCGTCTCGCTCGCGTTCCAATGGCAACGGAACCCTGACCGCCCTCACCGAGGACGATCTCAGTTCCAACGCCCAGAAGGAACGGCGCAAGCGGATTCTCGATGCCACCCTGACGCTCGCGTCCAAGGGCGGCTACGAGGCCGTGCAGATGCGCGCGGTGGCAGAGCGTGCCGACGTCGCGGTGGGCACGCTGTACCGGTATTTCCCGTCGAAGGTGCACCTGCTGGTCTCGGCACTCGGGCGCGAATTCGCCCGCATCGAAGGCCGGGGGAAGATCCCGCCCGGCCACAGTCCGCTCGAACGCATGCATCTGATCCTGAGCTTGATCACCAAGGCCATGCAGCGCGACCCACTGCTCACCGAGGCGATGACCCGGGCCTTCATGTTCGCCGATGCGTCGGCCGCCGCCGAGGTCGACCAGGTGGGCAAGCTCATGGACCGGCTCTTCGCCAAGGCGATGAACGAGGGCGAACCCACCGAGGAAGAACTCGCGATCGCGCGCGTCATCAGCGATGTGTGGTTGTCGAACCTCGTGGCGTGGTTGACCCGCCGCTCCTCGGCCACCGACGTCGCACGCCGGCTGGAACTGACCGTCGACCTGCTGCTCGGCGATTCCCCACGCGAGGTGTACTCCACGCCCGGTGGCGCCGAATCGCGCGGCGATTCCTGAGCCGAACGACCCTTTCGTCCGGCACTCCGACGGTGTAACACGAAACACCCCCACTATTGCCTCCACACGGGTGGATGCACGGGTTTTTTCGCCTACCTTGGGACAGGTGAGCGCACTAGATCTCCCCATCGAGCTGCGCCGGGCGCTGGCCGCCGTCGCACGCGCGCCCCGGCTGTTGGTCGCGAGCGACTACGACGGCACGTTGTCCCCCATCGTGTCCGATCCGGACAAAGCTCATCCGCACGCCGAAGCGGTCCGAGCCCTGCGGGGCCTCGCGGTACTGCCCGCGACCTCCGCCGCGGTCATCTCGGGACGCGCGCTCAAGGATCTGGCAGTGCTTTCGCGTCTGCCTGTGGAAGTCAAGCTGGTGGGAAGCCACGGCTCCGAGTTCGATGTCGGATTCGTGCATGCGATCGACGACGAGTCCCGGAGCCGACTCCACGACATCGTCGCGGGGCTCGAGGCCATCGCGAGGCGATTCCCCGGTGTCGGGGTGGAGGCGAAGCCCGCCAGCGCCGCCCTGCACGTACGCAACGCCGCACCCGAGGATGCCGAATCCGCCCTGACGGCGGTACGCGGCGATCTCGCGCTGCTCCCCGGCATCCAGGTCACCGAAGGCAAGGCCGTCATCGAACTGTCCGTCGTCCCGACCGACAAGGGCAGCGCACTCGACATCATCCGACACCAGGAAGCCTCGAGCGCCGCGGTGTTCTTCGGGGACGACGTCACCGACGAGAAGGCATTCGCCTCCCTGCACGGACCCGATGTGGGTATCAAGGTCGGCGAAGGCGAGACAGTCGCCGAGTACCGGGTGGATCGCTCCGAGGACGTGGTCGCCGCCCTGGCATTCCTCCTCGAGGAACGCCGCACGTGGCTCTCGGGCGCGCACGCCGCACCGATCGAACGACTCACGATGCTCGCAAGCCCGCGCTCCAAGGCGCTGGTCACCCCCGATGGCACCATCACCTGGTTGTGCCATCCGGAACCTGATTCGGCCGCGATCTTCGCTCATCTCCTCGGCGGCGACGCCGCCGGTCATTTCACGATCGGCCCGACGCGCGAAGCACTTCCGCTGAGCCAGCGGTACGTCGACTCTACGATGACGGTCGTGACCCGCTGGGCGAGCCTCGCGGTGATCGACTACCTGCCGCACGACGTCGACGCCGGCCGCACCGACCTGACGCGCGTGATCTCCGGCCGCGCATCGGCAGCCGTGACGTTCGCACCGCGTCCCGAGTTCGGCCAGGGCCAGGTGATCCTCGAGGCCATCGACGACGGTCTGCGCGTGCACGGCTTCAACGAACCGTTCGTCCTGCGGTCACCGGGAGTCCGCTGGGACATCACCAGCGAGGGCGTCCACCACACCGCGCACGCCGTCGTCGACCCGACCGACGGCGACATCACCTTGGAATTACGCTGCGGAACAGACGATCTCGGACCACATCCGGCGTCCGAGGTGGAGCGGCGCGCACACGCGGAAGCGTACTGGTGGCAGTGGGCCGCCGAGCTCGACCTCCCTACTCTCAAGCCCGATCTCGCCAAGCGGTCGGCGCTCACCTTGCGCGGCCTCGTCCACGAACCGACCGGCTCGATCCTCGCGGCAGCGACCACATCGCTGCCGGAAGAGATCGGCGGCGTGCGCAACTGGGACTACCGGTACTGCTGGCTGCGCGATGCGGCACTGACGTCCCACGCGCTCGTGGACGTGGGTTCCCTCACCGAGGCCGAGAACTACCTCGACTGGGTACACGATGTCCTCGAGACACTCCCAGGACCGGAGCGTCTGCATCCGCTCTACACCCTCACCGGTGGCCCGCTACCTCCGGAGGCCGTGCTCGATTCCCTTCCCGGATATGCAGGTTCACGACCGGTGCGCGTCGGGAACGCGGCCAATCAGCAGGTCCAACTCGATGTGTTCGGACCCATCGTGAATCTGATCTCCGCGATCGCGCATCGCCGTGATTCACGCGGCGCCGACCACGTGTCCGCGCTCACCGATCGCGACTGGGAGCTGGTGTGCTCGATGGTCACGGCCGTCGAACGTCGCTGGTTCGAGCCTGATCACGGCATCTGGGAGATCCGCGACAACCCGCGACACCACGTCTATTCGAAGGTGATGGGCTGGCTCACCGTCGATCGCGCCCTCGCACTAGCCGAGAGGTTCTCACGTCCCGCCGGTGAAGGTTGGGAATCACTCCGCGACGAGATCGCGGAGGAGGTCCTCGAGAAGGGCTGGAACGACGATGTCCGCTCTTACACCGCCGCATACGACGGCACCGATCTCGACGCCGCAACCCTGTTCATCGGACTGACCGGACTGATCGACCCCACCGACGAGCGGTTCCGCGAGACCGTTCGGGCCACCGAATCGGAATTGCGGAGTGGTTCGACGGTGTATCGGTACCGCCACGAGGACGGACTGCCGGGCGTCGAAGGTGGCTTCCACCTGTGCGCGGCATGGCTCGTCGAGGCGTATCTGCTCATCGGGCAGCGCAACGACGCAGAGGCGCTCTTCACTCAGCTCGTCGCCGCCGCGGGGCCGACCGGTCTGCTCAGTGAGGAGTACGACCCGGTGGCCGAGCGGTCGCTGGGCAATCATCCGCAGGCGTACAGCCACATCGGGCTCCTGCGTTGCGCGCAACTGCTCGCAGCCAACCCCGCCTGAGCAGCCCTACTCTGCGTACCAGCCGGTGCTCTCGACCGGCCCCGAGGTCTTGCCGAACACCAGCTGGGTGTCGAGGGTCTCGATCTCGGGGATGCCCGAGTGCGCGGGTGAGGCCAGCAGCAGCTCACCCGCGCGACGTCCTTTGTCCTTCTGGGGCTGACTCACCGTCGTCAGACCTTCGCGAAGTGCCTCGTCGACGCCGTCGAACCCGGTGATCGACAGGTGGCCGGGGACATCGAGTCCGGCTCGGTCGGCCCATGCGAGTGCACCGAGCGCCAGCACATCGGTGGTACACATCAGCGCGGTGATGCGCGGGTTGACGCTCATGATCTGTGCCGCGGCGGACTGCCCGTCTCCGGAGGTGTGGGTGAACCGTTCGACCACGGTGAGCGCGGAGTCGTCCAGCCCGGCATCGCGCATGGCGTCGCGCACCCCGCGGATACGCTCGTGCTGGACGTGGAAGCCCGCGTCCTCGAGGACGGAGAGGTCGACGACGCCGTCGTGCCGTTCGCGGCCGAGCCGCATGCAGACGATCCCGAACTCGCAGTGCCCGAGCTCGATCAGGTGGGTGGCGAGATCACGCATCGGGCGGCGGTCGTCGATTCCGACGACGGGCGCCGCACCGATACCGCGCGGCTGGTCGCACGCGACGATCGGCAGGTGCCGCTCGAGCACCGCGGCCAGATAGGGGTCCTCCGGCGGTACGGAATAGACGACGAACCCGTCGACGGACGAGCGATGCACGACCTGCGCGGCCTCGGCGTCGGTGAGGCCCGGTCCTGCAGGAATGAGGAGCAAACCCTGTCCGGCGGCCTCGCATGCTTCGGATAGGCCGGAGAGAAAACTCATCGCGGCGGGGTCGCGGAACGAGTAGCTGAGCGCCTCGGTGAGGAGCACCCCGACCGCACCGGCCTTGCGGGTACGCAGCGAGCGGGCCATCGGATCGGGACCTGCGTAGCCGCGGCGTTTGGCGACTTCGAAGACCCGTTCGCGCAGCTCGGTGGATAGTTGATCTGGTCGGTTGTACGCGTTCGAGACCGTGGTGCGAGAGATTCTCAGCTCGGCGGCGATCGACGCCAGAGTCGCCTGTCGGCGCGGCTGACGGGACCTGGACATGATCGGACCGTAGTCCTGTGGCGATGCTCACGACCAGGCGGGTTGGGAAGAATGCGCGAAATCGTCCGTTAAAGTGGAACGGTAACGGTTTCCAATAGCGTTAGGGTGGCCTCACCACCTTCCTGCGCTCCCCGACTCAGGAGAGAACACCAGTGCGTATGTCCTCCCGCGCCGCGCTCGCCGCAGCCACACTGTCGTGCGCCACCGTCCTCGCAGCGTGTGGCTCCGGCACGACCGGCGACTCCGGCTCGGACGGCGACCTGAGCGTGGTCGCGTCGACGAACGTGTGGGGCTCGGTCGCCCAGGCCGTCGCGGGAGACCGTATCGAGGTCGAATCGCTGATCTCCGAGCCGAACGCCGACCCACACTCCTACGAAGCCAGCCCGCTCGATGCCGCTGCGATCAGCGACGCGTCGCTGGTGGTCTACAACGGCGGCGGATACGACCACTTCGTCGACGACATCCTCGAGTCCATCGGTGACGATGTCCCTACCGTCGAAGCGTTCGCCTTGTTCGAGTCGGGTGAATACAGCGACCTGCACTCAGGCCACGACCACGGCACGAGCACGGACGCCCCCGCATCCGAAACACCGACAGAAGACGAGGCCGCACACGATCACGCCGGTGACGATCACGCGGGCCATGATCACAACGGCGTCAACGAGCACGTCTGGTACGACCTCGCGACCGCCGATGCCGTTGCCCACGCCATCGCCGAGCAGCTCTCCGAACTCGACCCGGACGGCGCCGAGGTGTACCGCGCCAATGCCGCCGATTTCCACGAGAGCCTGCACAGCATCTCCGACGTGACAACCCGGATCGCGGACACCCACGCCGACGCACCCATCGCGCAGACCGAGACCATCGGCCACTATCTCGTACTGTCGGCCGGCCTCGACGACGTGACCCCCACCGACTTCACCAACGCGATCGAGAACGGCACCGACCCGTCGCCCGCGAGCATCGCCGAAACCCGGCAACTGCTGCTGGACAAGAGGGTCGGCGTCCTTCTCTACAATCCGCAGACCGAGGACAAAGTGAGCCGGGAGATGCGCTCCGCCGCCGAGACCTCAGGCATTCCCGTCGTCGAGGTTTTCGAGACCCTCCCCGAGGGAGTCGATTACATTCAGTGGCAGACCCGGACCGCCGAGTCGCTCGCCGCCGGACTCGATTCTGCGTCGTAATCCCTGACAGCCCCTGACCACAGCTCGAGAACGCGGACCCGGTGACATCATCCCTACCCGACCATCCCCACGCGGTCGAACTGAGCGGCGCCCGATTGGCGTTCGGCGAACGCACCCTCTGGGACCACCTCGACCTCGCGGTGCACCCCGGAGAGTTCGTCGCGGTCCTCGGGCCGAACGGCGCCGGAAAGACCTCCCTGCTCAAGGTCCTGCTCGGTCAGCTACCGCTCAGCTCCGGCACCGCCACCATCGCGGGCACACCTGTCCACACCGGCAGCCCCCACGTCGGATACGTGCCGCAACAGAAGACCCTCGAGGTGGGTGTCCCGCTGCGCGGCCGCGACCTCGTCGGACTCGGCGTGGACGGGCACCTGTGGGGCACCGGCATTCGACATTTCAAGCGCCGCAAGGCCGCTGTGGACGCCGCAATCGCCCAGGTCGGCGCGCAGTCGTACGCGAACGCGCTGGTGGGCGACCTGTCCGGCGGAGAACAGCAACGACTCCGCGTGGCGCAGGCGCTCGTGGGTGATCCGCAGGTACTGCTGTGCGACGAACCGCTGCTCAGCCTCGACCTCGCCAACCAGCATCTCGTGTCGACGCTCATCGACCAGCGACGCAAGGACCACGACACCGCCGTCCTGTTCGTCACCCACGAGATCAATCCGATCCTCCCCCTCGTCGATCGAGTGCTGTATCTCGTCGACGGCCAGTTCCGCATCGGCACACCCTCGGAAGTCATGACCTCCGAGGTGCTCTCCGAGCTGTACCGCACCGAAGTCGAAGTGCTCGAGATGCGAGGGCGGCTCGTCGTCGTCGGCACGGGCGACGCCATCGATGCACTCGGCAGCGCGGGCGGGCTCCGTCCCGGCGAAGGCGTCCACCATCACCACCCGGAAGACAACGAATGAGCAGCAAGTTCACGGACGCAATGGGACGTCTGTTCGATTTCCGGGCCACAGCCGATCTGCTGCAGTACGACTTCGTGCAGCAGGCGCTGATCTCCGGCGCGATCCTCGGTCTCCTCGCCGGCGTCATCGGGCCCCTGATCATCAGCCGTCAGATGGCGTTCTCGGTGCACGGCACCTCCGAACTGTCGCTCACCGGCGCCGCCGCAGCACTGCTGGTCGGGGTGTCCGTCGGGCTCGGTGCGGTCGTCGGCGCGGTGGTCGCCGCGATCCTGTTCGGGTTGCTCGGTACCCGTGCCCGCGAACGGGACTCGGTGATCGGCGTCGTCATGGCCTTCGGACTCGGCCTCGCAGTGCTGCTGCTGTGGGCGTACGACGGGCGCACCGGCGCAGCGTTCTCGCTGTTGACCGGACAGATCGTGGCGCCCGGTGGAACCGGCATCTCGCTGCTCGCGGGCTGCGCAGTGGTGGTGATCGGCGCCCTGCTCCTGATGTACCGCCCGCTGCTGTTCGCGAGCACCGACCCGGAGGTCGCCGCCGCACGCGGCGTGCCGGTGCGGGCACTCTCGATGGTCTTCGCCGTGCTCGTCGGCATCACCGCTGCACTCGGTGTGCAGATCGTCGGTGCGCTGCTCGTCATGGCGTTGCTCATCACACCGGCCGCCGCAGCGGCGCGGGTGACTCGAGGACCACTCGCGGCAACGGTCCTGTCGGTGATCTTCGCCGAGGTCGCGGCCGTCGGTGGCATCCTGCTCGCGCTCGCACCCGGTGTCCCGGTGTCGAGTTTCATCACCACGATCGCCTTCGTCATCTACCTCGTGTGCCGGACCATCGGATCGGTGCAACGTCGCCGGGGCGCTGGGCGGGTTCTCACACCGGCGTCATGACGCCCGCTCGGTACGGGACAATCAGCAGATGCGCTCCCGTACGAAGGTTCTCGACGCGACGCTCACGCTCATCACGCGCGACGGGTTCGATGCCGTCAGCATCGCAGGGGTAGCGAAGGCGTCCGGTGTCTCCCGACAGACCGTGTACTCGATATTCGGGAGTCGGGAAGATCTGGTGTCGCAAGCGGTCGCGAGCGCTGCGCTGGCAGAGCTCGACGATATCCTCACGCGGTTGAACGGAACCGAGTCGCCGTGCGAGTACGTCGTCGAACTGCTCGTCGCGGGACGAGCTGCGGTGCGCGGCAACCCGGTGCTCTCCGCGTTGCACCGTTCGGGCCGTGAGCATCCCTTCTTCGACACGGGCATGGTGAGCCGGGCCGAGCCGGTCGTGCGACAACTGCTCGAGCCCATGAGCGAGAAGTACCCGGAGACAGTTCCCGAGATCGACGACATCACCGATGTCACGCTCTTCCTCGGATTGTCGGTGGTTCTGTTCGACGACCCCGAGATGCACTCGGACGACGAGTTGCGGCAATTTCTCACCAGGTGGCTGGGCCCCGCGATGCCAAAACCTTGACACTTTGGACCACTCTGTCTAGTTTTGCACGCGGCCAGGGGGACATCCACCCGGCCCGAGCACATTCTGGGGGGACGGAAACTTGTCGATCATCACGAGGCGCACATTTCTCGCTGGCGCAGCCACCATCGGCGCCACGTTGGCGGGATCATCGGCTGCATACGCTTCGACCGGCACCGCTGCCCGGGCGAACAGAGTTCCGCTGACACGCGAAGAACACCGCGTCGTCGTCATCGGCTCCGGATTCGGCGGCGGTGTGAGCGCACTGCGCCTGGCCGAAGCCGGAGTGCCCGTCACCATTCTCGAACGGGGAAAGCGCTGGCCCACCGGCCCCGACGCGACGACCTTCCCGCGAGTCGACGCACCCGACGGGCGCATGCTGTGGTTCCGCTCCGCACCCGAACTCTTCGGCAGGCCCGTCATGGTCGAGCCGCACACCGGCCTGGTCGAGGCTGTCGTCGGACAGAACATGACCGCCGTGTGCGCCGCAGGCGTCGGCGGTGGCTCGCTGGTCTACCAGGGAATGTCGTTGCAGCCCAGCGAGGAAGTGTTCAACACTCACTTCCCGAACGAGCTCGACTGGACCACCATGAATCGCGTCCACTACCCGCGCGTGTCGAGGATGCTGGGGCTCGCGACCGCCCCCGACGAACTCGTCTCCCACCCCAACTACGCCGCCGCGCGGATCTTCGCCGAGCGCGTGAAACAGGCCGGGCTTCCGCTCGACAAGATTCCCATGCCTATCGACTGGGACTACGCCCTCGCCGAACTGCGCGGCGAGATGGCTCCGTCGTACACGGACGGCTCCGGCGCTCTCGGTGTCAACAACGGCGGCAAGCATTCCGTCGACGTCACCTACATCGCCGCCGCCGAGGCGACGGGTCTGGTGACCGTCCAGGCCCAACATGAGGTCAAGGACATCGAGCGAGCATCCGACGGCCGGTGGACGGTGTACGTCGACCGGATCGACACCTCCGGGAAGCTCCTCGAGAACAAGATCCTCACCACCGACACGCTCATCCTTGCCGCCGGTAGCCTCAACACGACCCGGCTGCTGGTCCGGGCGTCGCAGAAGGGGCAGATCCCGGATCTCCCCGACGATCTCGGACGCAATTGGGGCAGCAACGCCGACCGCATCTACCTCTGGTCCGACATGCGTGAGGACTTCGGCGCACTGCAGGGTGGCCCGGTCGTCTACGGCAGCAAGAACTGGGACGACCCGAACACCGCGTTCACGGTGATCCAGGCATCGATTCCGGCGATCGGCCTCAACACCCGCAGCACCGTGCTCGTGGGCTACGGCATCAGCGACAGCCGCGGGTCGTTCGTCTACGACTCCGCGGCCGACGATGCGATCCTGCACTGGCCGAGGGATGGCGACGCAGCAATCCAGAACGGCCACATCGATCCCATGGTGCGCAGGATCGTCGGCAATACGGGCGTTGCCACCGACACCAACGCCATCGTGCCGTCCACGTGGCACCCGCTCGGCGGTGCAAGCATGGGCCGCGTCTGCGACCTCGACGGACGAGTACACGGCCAGCGCGGCCTGTACGTGCTCGACGGTGCGCTGCTTCCGGGTCAGTCCGGTGCGTGCAACCCGTCGATGACCATCGCCGCCGTCGCCGAACGTGCGCTCGACAACATCGTCGCGAAGGACGTCGGGGCGAGTATCTGACACACGCCTAGAATCGGACACGTGACCCGTATCGACCTCAACAGCGACCTGGGCGAAAGCTACGGGCAGTGGCGACTCGGCGACGACGAGACCATGCTCTCGCTCGTCACGAGCGCAAACATCGCCTGCGGATTCCACGCGGGCGATCCATCGACTCTACTCGAAACCTGTAGGGGTGCAGCCGTTCACACCGTGCGCATCGGAGCACAGGTGGGGTACCACGATCTGACGGGATTCGGTCGACGGTTCATCGACGTCGAGCCGGCCGAACTCACCGCCGAGGTCATCTATCAGATCGGCGCGCTCGACGGTCTCGCCCGAGCAGCGGGATCGGCGGTGAGTTACGTCAAACCGCACGGCGCTCTGTACAACGCGATCGTGCACCACCGCGAGCAGGCCCGCGCGGTGGTGGAGGCGATCCGCTCGTACAACACCACACTGCCTGTTCTCGGGCTTCCCGGATCGGCGTTCCTCAAGGAAGCCGAACGCGCAGGGTTGATCGTGGTGACCGAGGCGTTCGCCGACCGCGCGTATACACCCGAGGGCACCCTGGTGTCGCGGCGCGAACCCGGCGCCGTGCTGCACGACCCGGATGTGGTGGCCCAGCGTGTGTTGCGCATGGTCACCGAGGGTGTGGTCACGGCGATCGACGGCACCGATGTGCACGTGGACGCGCAGTCCGTGTGCATCCACGGCGACTCACCCGACGCCACCGCCATGGCCGTGGCCGTAAGGGCCCTGCTGGATGCCGAGAACGTCGACATCCGGGCATTCGTCTAGGCGGCGGAGCGTGAGAATCCTGCGCAACGGCGACTCCGCGATACTCGCGGAGTTCGATTCGCTCGACGACGTACTCGCGCATTTCCGCGCACTCGACGCGGAGCGTATGCACGGTGTCCTCGATCTGATTCCCGCCGCCCGCACACTGCTGGTCCGGTACGACACCGAGACGACCCGCGCCGACGCGATACGCCGCTGGCTCGTCGAGACGCCGCCGATGCGTGCGGACACCACCCCAGGTACGGAAGTGGTGATCGAAGTCCGGTACGACGGCCCCGATCTCGAGGAGGTCGGTCAACGAACCGGGCTGACTGCGAGTGGGGTGATCGCCGCGCACACCGGCCGCCTCTGGACTGTGGCATTCGGCGGTTTCGCCCCCGGATTCGCATATCTCACGGGCGGCGACAGCCGCTTGCATGTACCGCGGCGCGATTCCCCGCGCACCTCGGTGCCGGCGGGCGCGGTCGGGTTGGCCGGCGAGTTCTCCGGCGTCTACCCGCGAAGTTCCCCCGGCGGCTGGCAATTGATCGGAACCACCGAACAGGTGCTGTGGCAACCGGATCGGACCCCGCCCGCACTGCTTCGTCCCGGGACCGCGGTGCGGTTCGAGTCGATCTGAGCGCCGAGCGGGCGTCAGATTCCCAGCACCGCCTTCGCGATGAGGAAGTACACCACCAATCCGGTGGCGTCGACGAATGTCGTGATGAACGGATTCGAGAAGACCGCAGGATCTGCCCGGATCGCCTTGGCCGCCAACGGCATGACCCCACCGACGGTGGCCGCGAGCGTGCACACGGTCAGCAGCGTCAATCCGATCACTGCTCCGACCGACGCGTCGTAGACGAGACTCGCGAGCACGAACGCCACTGTTCCGAGCAGCACCCCGAGTGAGAGCCCCACCCGGCTCTCACGGACGACGACACGACCGATGTCGCGGGGACTCACGTCGTCGAGGGCCAACGCGCGCGTGACGGTGGTCGCCGCCTGATTTCCGGTGTTGCCGCCGGTGCCGATGAGCAACGGCACGAACAACGCCAACGTCACAGCCTGCTCCAAGGTCGATTCGAACACCTCGAGCACCTGCACGGTCAGCGTCGCCCCGACCGCCAGCACCAACAGCCACACAACCCGTGAGCGCACCAGTTGCCCCACGGGAGTAGCAAGATACGGCTGCCGCAGGGGCTCGGTGCCACCGATGCGGGCCTGGTCCTCGCTCTCGGCCGACTCCAGGATGCCCAGCGCGTCGTCGACGGTGAGGATACCCACCAGCCGTGTCTCGCTGTCCACGACGATCAGCGCCAGCAGTTTGAGCTCGGCGCAGCGGCGGGCCGCTTCCTCTGCGTCGTCGGTGGCCCGCGCGAAATACGGTTCGTTCATGATGTCGCCGACCACGCTGTCGGTCGGCGCGCCCATCAGCTCTCGCAGCCCCACCACGCCCACGAGGATCCGGTTCCGGTCGACGACCGGCAGCGTGTAGACCGTCTCGGCATCGTGGAGGCGGCTCCGGACGATCGCGAGCGCTCGGTCGACGGGCATGTCGAGGCGCAACGAGACGAACTCCGGGCTCATGCGCCGACCCAGCGCGCCCTGCCGGTAGCCGAGGATGGCTGCCGTCAACTCACGTTCGTCGTAGGGAAGTCCGCGCATGAGCTTCGCGGCAACGGTGGCCGGCAACTCGTCGAGCAGTTCGACTCGATCGTCGGGCTCGAGATCGGCGAAGATCGATGCAACCTGATCATCCTGCAGACCCCCGACGAGGGCGCTCTGCAGGCTCGGATCCAGCTGCTCGAACACCTCCATCGCCTGGTCCTTGGGAAGCAACCGATAGAGCACCGCGCGGTCGGTCTTGTTCAACCGCTCGAGCACGTCGACGAGCAGTTCCACGCTCAGGTCGGCAACCGCAGCGTGCGCTGCGGTCAGATCGCCGTCGGCCAATGCACGCTCGACCATCCGGGTCGCCTCGACCCGGGTGGCCTCGGTGCGGGTGGCCTCGATACGGTTGCTCGGATCGTCCCGGCTCATCACGTCTCCCTCGAACTGCGGCACTCAAACCTAACGTGATCCGGGTGAGCCCACCGAACTGCTCTCGCGGCCGACCCCGGATTGCGGGACCATGGACCCATGGCATGGCTCGAGGTCGTCACCGGTGGAATGTTCACGACCGTGCAGGATCACGGACGCACCGGACACGGGGCCGACGGCGTGACCGAATCCGGTGCGGCCGATCGCACGGCACACGACGCCGCGAATCGGCTCGTGGGCAACCACCCGGACGCCGCCGCCCTCGAAATGACGGGCGGCGGTCTCTCCGTCCGGAGTATCGGCGACACGATCGTCGCGATCACCGGAGCACGTGTCGACGTGACGGTCAACGGCCGGCTGGTCGGCGATTACGCGAGAGTGCTGCTCCGTGACCAGGACATCGTCTCGGTCGGTGCGCCGTCCGAGGGCCTGCGGTCGTACCTGGCGGTCCGCGGCGGTATCGATGTCCCGGAGGTACTGGGAAGCAGATCGACCGACACGTTGTCGGACACCGGCCCCGAGCCGGTAGACACCGGTGATCGGCTGTTGGTGGGCGCGCTCGCCGACGAACTCCCGGGCGAGGAACAGATTCCTCCACCTGCCCCGACCGGCGATCCCGTCGAACTCCGTGTGCGGATCGGCCCCCGCGACGACTGGTTCACCCCGGCCTCGGTCCGCGCACTTCTGCACGAATCGTGGACGGTGACGCCGAAACTCGACCGGGTGGGGATCCGGTTCCAGGGCCCCGGCCCGTTGCACCGCTCACGCCACGACGAGCTTCCCAGCGAGGGCCTGGTTGCGGGCTCCATTCAGGTACCGCCGGAGGGACACCCCGTGTTGTTCCTCGCGGATCATCCCGTCACCGGCGGATATCCGGTGATCGCCGTGGTGACGACAGCGGACCTTCCCACTGCCGCGCAGTTACGGCCGGGTCGGTGCGTGCGGTTCGTCCGACTGATCTGAGTCACAACCTTGTTGTCCCGCACGGTAATCCAGCCTCGATCACCAGCACTCGTGCGCACCTCCACCGTTCCGGACACTCCATGACCCCGGGGCGTCAGGAACGCTGCCATCAAGTACTCCAGCCAGTCGGCGTAGCGGTAGAAGACCGGGTCGCCGTCCCACTCGAGGGCACTTCCGTCACTGCTCGGGACCCACTGGCACCACGACAGCGGCCGCCCATCTGTCGGCAGACCGTCGCGGCCCGCGTTGTGCGGACCACTCGCGGGACCCGCGAACCCGGTGAGGAAGTCGATCTCGTGCCGGTCCAACGGCGGTCTGATCTCGAAACGCCCGTCGAACACCGTCGTATACGCCACCCGTTGCCCCGCTTCCGTCCGGTCCTACCGATACAGACGCACCGGGCGCCGGATCGGTTCCCGTGTGTCCGCAGTAGACGTCAGGAACGACTGCCCAGGAGAAGTCTCAGGAGCGACGACGGCGCGAGATGTCGGCGAGCACCACGCCTGCCGCGACCGACGCGTTGAGCGACTCCACCTCGCCGGCCATCGGGATGGACAGGATCGAATCGCACGTCTCACGGACGAGCCGCGAGAGCCCCTTGCCTTCGGACCCCACCACCACGACCACGGGATCGGTGCCGTCGAAATCGTCGAGATCGGTGTCGCCACCGGCATCGAGACCGACGACACGGATGCCCTGGGACTGCCAGTCCTTGAGCGTGCGCGTCAGGTTGGTTGCCCGGGCGACAGGAAGCCGCGCCGCGGCACCCGCGCTGGTACGCCATGCGACAGCGGTCACCGACGCGCTCCGACGCTGAGGAATCACCACGCCGTGGCCACCGAACGCCGCAACGGACCGGATGATCGCACCGAGGTTGCGCGGGTCGGAAATGTTGTCGAGCGCCACCAGCAGAGGCCGCTCGTGCCGTTCCTTGGCGCGCACGATCAGATCATCGGGATGCACGTAGCGGTACGGCGGCACCTGAAGGCCGATGCCCTGGTGCATTCCGTTGGCGGTGAGCCGGTCGAGTTCGCCGCGCTGCACTTCGAGGATCGAAATGCCGGCATCGGCCGCGCGCTGCACTGCTTCCTTGAGCCGGTCGTCGGCTTCCGCGCCGATCGCGACGTAGAGCGCGGTCGCGGGCACCTCGGCACGCAGGCACTCTACGACGGGGTTGCGCCCGAGAACCATCTCCGGCCCATCCTCCGGCTTACGTCCACCCGGACGACGACCACGGTTGTCGGCGGCCTTCGCCGATGCGCGAGCGCGCCGTGCCGCAGGATGGTACGAACGGTCCTCGGCCTTCGGGGTCGCTCCGCGGGCTTCGAGACCGCGTCGCCGCTGACCGCCCGAGCCGACGACCTGCCCTTTCTTCGTTCCGCCCTTGCGGATTGCTCCGCGACGCTGGGAATTGCCTGCCATCACTGCCCTGCTTTCAGGGACCACTCGGGTCCGTTCGGCGTATCCGTTACTTCGATCCCCGCCGCTGTCAGCCGGTCACGTACTTCGTCGGCGACCGCCCAGTTCTTCTCGGCGCGGGCGCTCTGTCGACGGTCGAGTTCTGCTCCCACCAGCACATCGAGGGCGGCGAGCGCACCCGACTCGTCGCCGGAGCTCTCCTGCCAGTGTGCATCGAGTGGATCGACGCCGAGGACCGAAAGCATCGCACGGATCTGAGAAGCGATACGCACCGCTTCGGTCAGGTCTCCGCTGTCGAGCGCTTTGTTGCCCTCGCTGCGACGGCCGTGGATCTCGGCGAGCGCCTTGGGTACACCGAGGTCGTCGTCGAGCGCTTCGGCGAAGGCGCCGGTCCACGTTCCGACGGGAACGTCGCCGGCCCGGTCGCGCGTCTTGAGCACGAACGACTCGAGTCCGCGGTAGGCCGCGGCCGCCTCGGCCAGCGCCGTGTCGGAGTACTCGAGCATCGACCGGTAGTGAGCGCTGCCGAGGTAGTAGCGCAGCTCCTGAGCTCGCACCCGGGTGAGGACGTTGGGGATGGACAGCACGTTGCCGAGTGACTTGGACATCTTCTCGCCGCCCATGGTCACCCAGCCGTTGTGCAGCCAGTAGCGGGCGAAGCCGTCGCCTGCGGCGCGGGCCTGCGCGATCTCGTTCTCATGGTGCGGGAACACCAGATCCATACCGCCGCAATGGATATCGAAAGTGCTACCGAGGTAGAACTCGGCCATGGCCGAGCATTCGAGGTGCCAACCCGGGCGGCCACGACCCCACGGGGTCGGCCACGACGGTTCGCCGGGCTTCTCCGCCTTCCACAACGTGAAGTCGCGGGAGTCGCGCTTGCCCTGCCCGACGCTCTCACCTTGATGGACGTCGTCGAGTTTGTGTCCCGACAGCGCGCCGTACTCGGGGAAGCTCATGACATCGAAGTAGACGTTGCCGTCGGATGCGTATGCGTGACCCGCGCCGATGAGGCGCTGCATCAACTCGACCATCTGGGTGATGTGCCCGGTCGCGCGCGGCTCCACGGAGGGCGGCAGCACGCCGAGTGCGTCGTAGGCGCGGGTGAAGGCGCGCTCGTACGTCGTCTTCCATTCCCACCAGGGACGGCCTGCTTCGCCGGCCTTGCGAAGGATCTTGTCGTCGATATCAGTGACGTTTCTCACAAACGCGACGTCGAGGCCTTTCGCTGCGAGCCACCGTCGCAGCACGTCGAATGCGACGCCGCTGCGCACGTGGCCGATATGCGGCTCACCCTGAACAGTGGCGCCACACAGGTACACCGAGGCGTGTCCGGGCACCAGCGGTTCGAAATCCCGCACGGCTCGTGTTTCGGTGTCGAAAAGGCGCAAAGTCACGACAGGCCATCCTACCGTTGATCGACGTCAGAGAATACGAGTGCGGTGGCGATAGCCGCCACACCTTCTCCACGGCCTGTCAGCCCGAGGCCGTCGGTTGTCGTTGCGGACACCGACACGGGCGCGCCGAGCAGATCGGACAGCACGCGCACGGCCTCGTCGCGGCGGGGGCCGATCTTCGGACGATTCCCGATCACCTGCACCGCAGCATTACCGATGACCCAGCCCGCTTCGGCCAGCAGCCGCCGCACCTCGGTGAGCATCGAGGCTCCCGACGCTCCCGCCGTCTCGGGTCGATCGGTCCCGAACACAGACCCCAGGTCGCCGAGGCCGGACGCCGACAGCAGCGCATCACACAACGCGTGCGCGGCGACGTCGCCGTCGGAGTGCCCCGAGCAACCGTCCGCATCGTCGAACAGCAGACCGGCAATCCAGCACGGGCGTCCAGGCTCCACCGGGTGTACGTCTGTTCCGATTCCGACACGCACGTGTGTTCAGTTCCCCTCTTCGGTCCGGTCGGCGGCCGCGAACAGAGCTCGGGCCAGCACCAGATCCAACGGTGTAGTGATCTTGAAGGCGAGTGGGTCGCCCGCCACGGTCTGTACGGATTCGCCGAGCCGTTCCACCAGCCCGGCATCGTCGGTCGCGTCGCCCGTATCGCGATTGGCGCGGTCGAGCAGGTCTGCGTCGAACCCCTGCGGTGTCTGCACCGCGCGCAAGGTCGCTCTGTCCGGGGTCCCGGTGACGACACCGCCGGAGTCGACGCTCTTGATGGTGTCGGTGACCGGCAGGACGGGAATCACCGCGCGTCGCCCGGCCCGCAATTCGTCGGCCACCCGAGTGAACAACTCCGGCGGAGTCAGCGCCCTCGCCGCGTCGTGCACGAGGACGAACTGTGCACCCGATGCCGCCCGCAGACCCGCTCGCACGGAATCCGCACGCTCCGCGCCACCCGCAGTGACCACGACCCGATCGGCGTACTTCTCCGATACGAGCTCCGCCGGGGGTGTCGCGGCAAGTTCGGGCGGTGCCACCACCACGACACGGTCGACCGCGCCCGAGCCGAGCATCGATTCGACCGCCAGGTCGAGCATGGTGCGCCCGCCCAGCTCGACGAATGCCTTGGGGAGTGATTCCCCCAGACGGACGCCGCGGCCGGCCGCCGGAATTATTCCGACGACCGGCCCGCTGCGATCGTGTACTTGCTGTATTCGATTCACTTGATGTTGATTCGAGCGTCGCGTCGCCTGTCAGGATGCGGCGGCGAGAACCTCGTCGAGCATGCTCTCGGCCTTGACGTTGTCAGTTCCCTCGGCGAGCGCGAGCTCGCCCACGAGAATCTGCCGGGCCTTGGCCAGCATTCTCTTCTCACCTGCAGAAAGGCCGCGGTCCTGTTCCCGGCGCCACAGGTCGCGAACTACTTCTGCAACCTTGTTGACATCGCCGGAGGCCAACTTCTCGATGTTGGCCTTGTACCGCCGTGACCAGTTGGTCGGTTCTTCTGTATGCGGTGCGCGCAGCACCTGGAAAACCTTGTCGAGGCCTTCTTGCCCCACTACGTCGCGAACTCCGACGTATTCGGCATTCTCAGCAGGTACCCGCACCGTGAGGTCGCCCTGCGCGACTTTCAGAACCAGATATTCCTTCTGCTCCCCCTTGATGGTGCGTGTTTCGATTGCTTCGATCAGCGCCGCACCGTGATGGGGGTATACGACGGTGTCTCCGACCTTGAAAATCATGTGTCCCGTGCCCCTTTCGATTCTTCGAGTTTAACACGTGACCACATCGGACTCTCATCAACAGCGCAGGTCAGGGGCATCGACACGTGAGCGTAGGGCTTGACAGGCAACCGGTTACGTGCATCCGGTGACGTGCGCCACACCCACCCGGACGAGGCGTTATGCCCCGTTGTGGTGCACAAAATGGCAATATCGATGACCCGACGCGCACTCCCGGTGCGACAACTACTACTCTGCCTAGTGGATTGCGAGCCTTACCCCGAGTGGAGGAAAAGTGACTGCTCTCAACACGTCGACTCGTCGAGTCGCGACCGCTGTCGCCCTGGCCGCGGGTGCGACGCTGACGTTGTCCGCGTGCAGCGCCGGTCAGATCACCCAGACCTCCGACCAGGTGGCTGCGATCAACGGCACCAACACGGACGTCGGCACCATTGCGCTGCGCAACGTGCACATCATCTACCCGGATTCCGAGGAGTACAGCATCGAGCCGGGCGGCACCGCTCTGCTGGGCTTCACCATCGCGAATCTCGACGGCTACCGCGGCGACGTCCTCACCGGCATCGAGACCGAGTTCGCGGGTTCGGTGACCGGCGCCGACGACATCGAGATCCCGGCACTGGGCTCGGTCATCGCGGGTGTCTCCGAAGAGACCACGGATCTCCTCGAGTCCGTCGACGAATCGCCGCAGCCCACCTCGCCGGAGGACACCCCCATCGTGCCCGCGGCTGTCGAGACCGTCGAACTCGTCGATCTGAAGGAAGGTGTCCGGCCCGGCCTGACCATCCCCTTCACCTTCTCCTTCCAGGAGGCCGGCGACGTGACTCTGGCCGTCCCGGTCGATGCGGGCCCGGTGCTCGAACGCCACGAGTCGGACCTGTCGCCGATCGTCGGCGAAGCGCACTGACCCAGCGCGACCACGCAGAACACTTCAGGAAGGCCTGGACGAGAACATTCTCGTCCAGGCCTTCCCGCGTTCTGTCACCACGTTCGCATATCCTCCGGCCGTGGCCAGAACCAAGACGATCTATCGCTGCTCCGATTGCTCGCACACCGTAGCCAAGTGGGTCGGACGTTGCCCGGAGTGCGGAACGTGGGGATCGCTGGACGAGGCGCCACTACAGCCCGCAGCCGTTGCGTCGCGCGCGGGCACCTCGCTCGCGCGGGCGGGCGCCGCGGCCATCCTCCCGACCACCCCGGCTACTCCCCTGACCCGGATCGACGGGAAGGAAACTGCCGCCAAGTCCACCGGCATCTCCGAACTCGATCGCGTCCTCGGCGGCGGGATCGTGCCCGGATCCGTCGTCCTGCTCGCGGGCGAACCGGGCGTCGGCAAGTCGACGCTGCTTCTCGAGGTCGTACACCGCTGGGCCCAGCGCGGCGCCGACGACAGATCGCTGTACGTGACAGGCGAGGAATCCGCCGGTCAGGTCCGGCTCCGCGCCGATCGCACCGGATCCGTCCACGAGCGGGTCTATCTGGCGGCCGAATCCGATCTGGCGACGATCTTCGGCCACGTCGAGCAGGTCAAGCCGACGCTGCTCGTCGTCGACTCGGTGCAGACGATGCTCGCCGCCGATGTCGATGGTGTGTCCGGCGGTGTCACCCAGGTCAAGGCCGTCACGAGCGCACTGACCTCGCTCGCGAAGGCGAGCGGGATCCCCGTGTTGCTGATCGGTCACGTCACCAAGGACGGCGCGGTCGCGGGCCCGCGCTCGCTCGAGCACCTCGTCGACGTCGTCCTGCACTTCGAAGGCGACAAGCATTCGACGCTACGCATGGTGCGCGGGGTCAAGAACCGGTTCGGCGCGGCCGAGGAGGTGGGCTGCTTCGAGCTCACCGAAGGCGGCATCGTCGAGGTGAGCGACCCGTCGGGATTGTTCCTCCAGCACCGGAACGAGGAGGTCTCGGGCACGGCAGTGACCGTCACGATGGACGGCAAACGCCCGCTGCTCGGCGAAGTACAGGCACTCGTCGTGCACACCCAGAATCCGTCACCGCGGCGCGCGGTGAGCGGCCTGGATTCTGCGCGCGTCGCGATGGTCCTCGCCGTGCTCGAACGGCGCTGCAACATCCGCGACCTCGGGAAATGCGACGTGTACGCGTCGACGGTCGGAGGCATGCGGATCACCGACCCGTCCGCCGACCTCGCGTTGGCGCTCGCGATCGTGTCCGCGGTGCGGGATCAGCCGGTCCCGCCCGGCACCGTGCTGCTCGGCGAGGTCGGGCTGGCAGGTGAGGTCCGGCGCGTGGCCGGCGCCGGTCGGCGGCTCACAGAAGCACACCGGCTGGGGTTCTCCCGTGGAGTGGTCCCCCGCAACACCGAGGGCGCACCCTCCGGTATGAAGGTCCGCGAGGTGACGAACCTCGGGCAGGCGCTCATGAACATCGGTTAGCGGAAGGCACCGTGCCGGCCCTCGCCCGACGCGAACCGCGCGGCACCGGCGACACCTTCCCGCTCGACGATCGGCACACCGTGGGCGCCCTCGGCACGCAGTGCGGTGTCGAGCGGCAGATCGAACGACCGGTAGGCCGATGCACGGTCGACGGACATGCATTCCTGCGGGAATGCCGCCAGTTGTTGCGCGATCTGCTGCGCCGCAGCACGCGATGATCCCGCGTCGACGACCCGATTGACGAGCCCGAACGACAGAGCCTCGGTTGCGTCCACCGCGCGGCCGGTGAGGATCATGTCGAGTGCCCGGCCCTGCCCGATGATCCGAGGCAGCCGCACGGTGCCGCCGTCGATGAGCGGTACGCCCCAGCGGCGGCAGAACACCCCGAAGACCGCGTCGGATTCGCACACGCGCAGGTCTGCAAGCAGTGCGAGTTCGAGTCCACCTGCGACCGCGTACCCGCTCACCGCCGCGACGAGCGGTTTGGACAGCGCTATCCGGGACGGCCCCATCGGGCCTGTTCCGCCGCCCTCCGGGTCGAGTTCGTGGCGCCGCTGCGGATCGCCCACGGCGGTGAGGTCGGCGCCGGCACAGAAATGACCGCCGGCACCCCAGAGCACCGCGACACGTTGCTCGTCGTCGGCGTCGAACTGTTCGAAGGCCTCGCGGAGCTGCGCAGCCATCGGTCCGTCCACGGCATTCCTGCGATCGGGACGGTTGAGCACGATGGTGGTGACGGCACCGTCGCGTTCGACAACGACGTCGGGGGCAGGCATGAATTGTTTCTAGCACCGCGGAGTCGGTAGTTATGTCGTATCGGGCTTTCTGTCGGACCCCCATGCGAACATATGTTCGTGTCCGCCCGCGCAACGATCCTCCACGCCGACCTCGACGCGTTCTACGCGTCGGTCGAGCAACGCGACGATCCGTGGCTTCGAGGCAAGCCCGTGGTGGTCGGCGGTGGCGTCGTCCTGGCCGCAAGCTACGAGGCGAAGGCCTACGGAATCAAGACACCCATGCCGGGCCGTGCTGCCCGTGCTCTGTGCCCCCACGTGATCTCGATGCCGCCGCGCATGAACGCCTATTCGCGGGCGTCGAAGGAGGTGTTCGCGATCTTCGATCGGGTCTCGCCCGTCGTCGAAGGTGTCTCCATCGACGAGGCGTTCCTCGACGTGTCGGGGCTGCGACGCATCTCGGGCGAGCCGGCGGACATCGCAGCGCGTCTGCGCGCCACGGTCATGGCCGAGGTCGGCCTGCCGATCACCGTGGGTGTGGCCCGAACGAAGTTCCTCGCGAAGGTCGCGAGCGGCGTCGCGAAACCGGACGGACTGCTCGTCGTCCCACCCGACCGCGAACTCGAGTTCCTCCACCCACTGCCCGTCGAACGCCTGTGGGGCGTCGGCAAGGTCACCGCCGCGACGCTGCACGCGCACGGCCTGCGTTCGGTCGCCGATATCGCGAAGGAATCCGAATCCGATCTCGTCTCGCTGCTCGGCCGGGCAACGGGCCGACACCTGCACGCGCTCGCGACCGGACACGACCCGCGGCCCGTTCACCGGCAACGCCGACGTTCGATGGGTGCCCAGCACGCACTCGGCCGGGGAGCCCACAGCATCGAGTCCGTCGACGCGACGCTGCAATTGCTCGTCGACAAGGTCGCCGGCCGGATGCGCCGCGCCCACCGGATAGGCCGCACGGTAGTGCTGAGGCTGCGCTTCGCCGACTACACGCGTGTCACGCGGTCGCACACGCTCGGTGTCCCTACCACACGCACAGACATCCTCAGCGGCACCGCACGTGCACTGCTCGAATCGACAAGACCACTGGTCGCCGACCGCGGGCTCACCCTGATCGGCGTCGCGGTGACGAACCTGGACGGCGAGGGCATCGAGCAGCTCGAGCTTCCCTTCGACCAGCCGGTGCCTGCACACGATCCGGCAGCAAGCGAGATCCCCACAACCCATCGCCCGATCGACCGGCACGCCCTCGACACGGTCCTCGACGACGTCCACGACCGGTTCGGAGCCGGAGCTCTGACCTCCGCGACGCTACTGGGCCGCGACCACAGGCAGGGCGTTCCGATGCTCCCCGATTGAGAAGCACCCTCAGATCGACGAAATGTCTTCGGATCCGGGCAGTCCGTCGGCGAAATCCTTGCCCTTCTCGAAATGCTCGTGCCCGACCAGCACGAACAATCCGTGCGAGCTCCCCACGATCACGTCGGGGTCGGCGAACGGTCCGTCGACGATGCGCACATCGGCACTCGTGTACACCTTTCGGCGCACCGTCCCGTCGACCCGGGCGGTGAATTCGAGGACCGCACCCAGCGGGATGGGGCGCTTGAAATCGGTGCCCATGTGCCCGGTGACCACGGGCTTACGGAACACGGCGTTACAGGCGAAACCCTGGATCTCGTCGAACGCCGTCATGAGAATGCCGCCGTGGATGAACCCCGGCCCGCCCTGGAAGCGCGTGGCGACCTCGAACCGGCCCCGGACCGAGAGTCCCTCACCGACCGTGCACTCCATCGCGAGGCCGGTCGGCTGATCGTCGCCGCAACCGAGACACTTGGACCAGTGCTGGGGTATCGGCGCACCCGGACCGGGATGATCCTCGCGAAGATCAGGAACGACGAGGTCGTCGGGCAAGGTCCAGAGACTACTCATGAGCAAGTAATGTAGTTGCGCGCTCGCTTGCGACTTTTCCGTGGCCTGCGCGAATGTGACGAGAAACGCACGCGCCGCCAGGAGGACTTCGCACATGACCGAGTCGGCCGACGCTGCGACGTTGAACGAGACGATCGCGCGTCTGGCACCCGGCACAGCTCTGCGCGACGGCCTCGAACGCATTCTGAGGGGCCGCACAGGCGGTCTGATCGTGCTCGGCTTCGACGAGCACGTCGCCTCGATCTGCGACGGCGGCTTCGAACTCGATGTCGAGTTCGCCCCGACCCGGTTGCGCGAGCTGTCGAAGATGGACGGCGCAGTGGTGGTGTCCTCCGACGGCACCCGGATCGTGCGCGCGAACGTGCAACTCGTGCCCGATCACCGCATTCCCACCGTCGAGTCCGGCACCCGACACCGCGCAGCCGAACGCACCGCCATCGAGACCGGGTATCCCGTGGTCTCGGTGAGCCAATCGATGAGCATCGTCAGTGTGTATGTCGAAGGGCGTCGGCACGTCATCGACGATTCGGCAATGATCCTCTCCAGAGCCAACCAGGCCGTGGCGACACTCGAGCGCTACAAGGCCCGGCTCGACGAGGTCACCCGGCAGCTCTCGGTCGTGGAGATCGAAGACATCGTGACGTTGCGTGATGCGCTCACGGTCGCGCAGCGCCTCGAGATGATGCATCGTCTGTCGGTGGAGATCGAGCAGGATGTGCTCGAGCTCGGAACCGACGGGCGACAGCTCGCATTGCAGCTCGAAGAGCTCGTCGGCGACAATCAACTCGCCCGGCAGCTGCTGGTGCTCGACTATCTTGCCGGTACCGATTCACCGTCGGTCCTCGACGTGGAGCAGGCACTCGATGCACTGGGGGCCCTGACCGACGTCGACCTCCTCGACCTCACGACACTCGCGCGGGCGTTCGGATATCCGAGCACCATCGAAGCGCTGGACACCCCGATGAGCCCGCGCGGATACCGCGTCCTCAATCGTGTTCCGCGGCTTCGCGCACGTCAGATCGACCGGCTGGTGACCGCTTTCGGGACACTGCAGGGTCTACTTGCCGCGACGGCCGCGGATCTTCAGGCCGTCGAAGGCATCGGAGCGCTGTGGGCGCGGTACATCCGCGAGGGCCTCTCACGCCTGGCCGAGGCGTCGATCAACCACTACGACTAGCACTCCTGCTCAGGGCGCGATACGGCTCACGCGGTCACGTTGAACGGCTCCGGCGTGCTGCGCAGGCCACCGAGTTGCCCGACTACCGTGTACGCCCCCGGCTGGACCGGTTCCCGCGGCGCCTCGCACCCGGGCTCGGAGGTCGTACCCGACCACTGCACCGAGAATGCCGCCTGATCGCCTGGTTGGAGTGAGCGCACATCGGCGGTCGAGTCCGGGAAACAGTCGGTGTTCGCCCACACTCGCTGGTTGCCGTCGAGGGTGTACACGAGGACCTGCTGAAGCCCCGCACCGAGATCGCGCTCGCACTGGGAGGTACCGATGTTGGTGATGACGATCGTGAATTCCGGTTCGGTTCCGACCTGGTAATTGGGTTCACCGGCCGTCACACGCACTGCGAGCGATTGATCGGAACACTGCCCGGGCGGCGTCGATGCGGCCGCCGGTGTGGTGCCGTCCTCCGAGCCCGGCTCGGCAGAACCTGACGTGGTGGACGACGCGGAGGACCCCGAATCGGACGCGTTCGAGGAATCCGAGCCTTCGGAGCCACCGGTGGCCGAGCCGCCACCGTCCGAACCGGTCTCTGCGCCGGCTTCTACACCGGAGCCGTCCGGTGTGGTTGTGGCGGTCTCGGACATCGTGGTCTCGGAGGCCGCGGGTTCTGTTTCCGGATCATCGCCGCTGGTGAAGGCGAGAACCGCCCAGATGACCAACGCCAACACGACCACCGCGACGACGATCGCGAGAACACGGCGTCGCCAGTAGATCTCAGGAGGAAGTGGGCCGTTGGGTTCAAACACCCTTCACACGGTATGTGTCAGCTCGGGCGATAGCCACATGATCGGCGGCGTGTCGCGTCAGTCCGAGGTCACACCGATGTCGCCGATGTGGCCCTGCAGCTGTACGTGACCGTCGTCGAGCTTGTACGTCACACCCGCAACAGCGCACCGACCATCGGCGATGCGCTCCGCGATGATCTGCGATCGTTCGGTGAGCACCTTGCCTGTTTCCACGACGTGGCGCGCCTCGAGTTCGTCGACGGTGCTGAGCCCTTCCCGACGTCCGAGGAGGATCGACGGAGCGACCCGCTCGACGATGCTGCGGATGAAGCCCGACGGAACCTCGCCGCCGTCGAGTGCGTCGAGCGTCGCGCCGACAGCACCACAGCTGTCGTGTCCCAGCACGACGATCAGGGGCACATTGAGGATCTCGACTGCGTACTCGATCGAGCCCAGCACGGAGCTGTCGATGACATGCCCTGCGGTTCGGACGACGAACATGTCGCCCAGGCCCTGGTCGAAGATGATCTCGGCGGCGACGCGGGAGTCGCCGCATCCGAAGAGCACGGCGGTGGGATGCTGGCCGTTGACGAGCTCCGCGCGGCGGTCGATGCCCTGGCTGGGATGCAGCGGGGTGTCGCTGACGAAGCGCTGATTACCCTCGGTCAGGGCCTTCCACGCTGAGATGGGATTCGAGTTCGGCATACGCACATTATTCACCTGCGCTTGTGAACGGACTCACGCGGCTATGTTCCCGCCCGGTGAACAACACCGCATATCGCTACAGAAGGAGACGAGAGATGCCGGTCGATTCGGCCGTGATGCTGCGCTGGTACGCCGCCGAGGCGCGGGATCTTCCGTGGCGCCGCGAAGGGGTGACGGGGTGGCAGATCCTCATGTCGGAAGTCATGTTGCAGCAGACTCCCGTCGTGCGGGTCGCGCCGATCTGGGAAGAGTGGGTCCGGCGCTGGCCGGTCCCGTCGGCGATGGCCGCGTCGAGTCAGGCCGAGGTGCTGCGGGCCTGGGGCAAGCTCGGGTATCCGCGTCGGGCACTGCGCTTGCACGAGTGCGCCGGGGTCCTCGCCGCCGAGCACGACGACCGGGTCCCCGACGATGTCGACGTCCTGCTGTCGCTGCCGGGGATCGGGGCGTACACGGCCCGAGCAGTTGCATGTTTTGCGTATGGTCAGCGTGTTCCCGTGGTCGACACCAATGTGCGGCGCGTCGTCGCGCGCGCTGTCCACGGCAACGCGGAACCCGGGAACCCTTCCACCCGAAGGGACCTCGCAGACGTCGAGGTTCTGCTGCCTCGTACCCGCACGCGAGCCGCGACGTTCTCGGCCGCGTTGATGGAACTCGGCGCGACGGTGTGCACCGCACGCAACCCGGATTGCGATCGGTGTCCACTCCCTGAATGCGCCTGGGTGCAGGCCGGTCGTCCCGCCCACGACGGCCCCGCCAGGCGCGCGCAGAAGTTCGCCGGAACCGACCGTCAGGTGCGCGGAAAACTGATGGCCGTCCTCCGAGAGAGCGACACACCCGTCGCGCGTCCGGCGCTCGATCAGGTGTGGCTCACAGACCCGGGACAGCGCGACCGGGCACTGCATTCGTTGCTCGTCGACGGACTGGTCGAGCAGACCGACGACGGCCGCTTCGCCCTCGCCGGGGAGGGCGCCCGCTAACCGCGAGACCCAGGTCGGTCGAGAGCTGTCAGGAACCGCTCCACTTCCGTGCGGTACTCGTCGGGCCTGTCGTCGTGAACGAGATGTCCGGCGCCGGCGATACGCACATACTCGGTACCGGGCCGGTCACTCATCCGACGCATCTGTCCTTCCGGTGTGATGGTGAACTCGCCCTCGATGAGCAGCGCGGGCACCCGGATCGAGTACCACTCGTCCCAGAAAGCGCGAGTGCCCCATTCCTCCGAGATATCGCGAAATGTCGTGACCTCGCCGTGCAGGTGCCAGCCGTCGTCACGGCGTTCGAACGAGTCCAGGAAGTACTGTCCGGCCACCGGCCCGAAGAAGTCGATCATCGCCTGCTCGGTAGGGAACGGCTGCGGCCACTGTTCGATCATCGCGGCCCAGTTCGCTGCCGTACGCCCGCGGAAGTCCGGGGCCATGTCCTCGAGCACCAGCGCCGCCACACGGCCGGGATACGCCGCGGCGAGGCACCACGCGTGCAGTGCGCCCATCGAGTGCCCGATGACCACGAGCGGCTCGTCGAACCCGTCGAGATGGGATGCCAGGTCCGCGACGAACGCGTCGGTGGTCAACTCCGGGGGCGCGGGGCGTCCGTGGCCCGCCGCATCGAACGTGTGGACGTGGCCGTGCTCGCGTAGCCACGGCACGTGGCTACGCCATGTGCGCGCGCTTCCCATCAATCCGTGCAACAGCAGGATCGGACGTCCGCTACCACCCTCGTCGTGCAACACAATCGCCCAAGGTAACGGAGTACGCTCGCGCGCATGGCAGTCGTGAAGATCAACGCAATCGAAATCCCCGAGGGTGCAGGCCCCGAACTGGAGAAGCGGTTCGCCAATCGCGCGCACACCGTCGACAATTCCAAGGGCTTCCTCGGATTCCAGCTCCTCCGCCCGACTGCGGGCGAGACCCGCTACTTCGTCGTCACCCAGTGGGAGACCGAAGAGGACTTCGCCGCATGGCGCGACGGTGATGCCCGCGCAGCCCACGCCGGCGAGGCCAAGAAGCCTGTTGCGTCGGGCGCGTCGCTGCTCGAGTTCGAGGTCGTCCTCGACGTCAAGAAGTCCTGATGCCCGTGCCCGGTGGATCCGGGCGCGAGTTCAACTATCCCGATGTGGGCGCCGGCCGGGACGATGTCTCCCCGGCCGGCTACCGGTCGTTGGAGATGGTGCGTGAACTGGGCACCGGCGACCAGATTTTCGATGCTGCATCCCGCCGGTTGTTCGGCTGGCAGATGCATCGCGCCGCCGGTATCCGGCTGGCGCGCAGTACCCCGCCACCCGCCCCCGGAGTCGATGTACGTCTCGAATGGGGCGTCGGGCCGATCCGTGCGTCGGCGTGGTGCCGGGTGGTCGACGTCGTCGACGAGCCCGACCGCCGAGGTTTCGCGTACGGCACGCTGGCCGGGCACCCCGAGAGCGGCGAGGAGACCTTTCTCGTCGAACGCGACACCGACGCCCGCGTCACCGCGCGGATCACTGCGTTCTCCCGCCCGGCACGCTGGTACACCCGGCTCGCGGGCCCGCTCGGTCGCCTGGTGCAACGCCGGATCACGCAGCGCTACCTCGACGGGATCGCCGACGATCAGTGGTGAGCGTGCGAATCGAAACCGGCCGGAGCACGGTCCAGAAAGGTCGTCACACCGCGTACCCGGCCCCGATCGTCCACGACGAGAATGTCGGTTCCCGTCGCGAACGGATCCGCATCGGGGGTGATCAGCTCCCAGACCACCCGCGCCCGATCGTGATGGACATCGGGCTCACCGCGAAGTCCGAATTCGTAGCCCCTCATGTGTTCACTGAACTGCTTCCGGAAGTCGACGAGCGCGGCCGGACCGCCGAGTACCCCCACGGGTGCGCAGTATTCGACGTCGTCGGACCACGTGGCGCGGGTGAGCGACTCGTCGTCGCCGGAATTCCAGAACCGCACGTACCGCTCGATCGCGGCTGCAACGTCGGTTCCTTCGAGGTTCGTCGTATCGGTCATGTCGTCCTCCTGTCGGAATCGTGGTCGCGAAGTACTGCGACCGACTCGAGCCTGATCCATCCGGAGGCCGCGAGTCGATGACGTCGGAGGTCATTGCTGCACCGCACGCGGTCGCGGATCGTGGAGATATGGCCGATCACCCCGCAACACGTACAGGCCCCACCACACGCACAGGCCCCACCACACGCACAGACGAGGTCGGACTGCTTCTGAAGTCGTGGCGTGAGCAACGCGGACGCTCCCAACTCGAACTGTCGATCGCTGCAGACCTGTCGACCCGGCACCTCAGCTACGTCGAGACCGGTCGATCTGTTCCCGGCCGCGGTGTGATCGAACGATTGTCGGAAGAGCTCGGGATCCCGCTCCGAGAACGCAATCGGCTGTACCTCGCGGCGGGTTACGCGCCTGCCCATCCCGAGCATCCGCTCGAGGATCTGGGGGCCGCGCGGGATGCGGTGGAGGCGGTCCTCGGGGGACACGAGCCGAATCCGGCGATGGCGGTGAACGCACGCTGGGAACTACTCGCGGCGAACGGGCCTGCGAACGGCTTGCTCGCGGGCATCGCGCCCCATCTACTCGAACCGCCCGTCAACATCCTTCGGGCGACGCTCCACCCAGAGGGCCTGGCGCCGGCGATCCGCAACTTCGTGCCGTGGCGAGCCCACGTCCTCCGGAGGGTCGAGCGCCAACTGTCGCACACCGCGATGCCGGAGCTCACGCAGTTGCGCGATGAACTCGCGGAGTATCCGGTGCCGGAGCGACAGCGCGACGCCCACACGGTGCCGAACGATCTCGCGATGCCTCTCGTGTTCGCAACGGCTCACGGCGATCTCGCCCTGCTCTATACGACGACGGTGTTCGGGTCCCCGCACGATGTGACACTCGACGAGATCGCGGTCGAGACGTTCTTCCCCGCCGACGCCTCGACCGCGAGGATCCTCCGGTCGATGTGACGTGCGCTCACACGACGCAGCTGTCTCCCGCGCATCCGTCAGCGTCATCGGCAACCGGATCTACGACGGGCTCAGCGCTGTCTGCGTCTGAAATCGCGCGTTCCAGCAATGCGAGAAACACGTCCTCCGGCTGGGCACCCGACACCGCGACCGCGCGGTTGGCAACGAAGAACGGCACTCCCGTGACACCCAGCTGCCGGGCTTCGAGGAGGTCGGCACGCACAGCATCCGCAGCGGCGTCGGAGTCGAGATCCGCGCGGATCCGATCTGCATCCAGCCCCACCGAGACGGCGATGCGCACGAGCGCGTCACGATCGTCCACGATCTCACCGCCGACGAAATGCGCACGGAACAATGCGTCGAGCAGCTCGTCGCGCTTGTCGCCGGCGAGGTGCAGGAGCCGGTGCGCGTCGAAGGTGTTCGCCGCGATGACCGTGTCGAAGTCGATGTCCAACCCGACCTGCGCGGCGGTGGCAGATACCTGGGAGAACATCTTCCGCACCTGCTCGGCGGGCATGCCCTTCATCTCGACCAACGCGTCGATCTCGGGCTTCTTCAGGCCCGCTGGGGTGTCGGGCGCGAGCTGATACGACCGCCATGTCACCGTGATCCGATCACGCTGCGGGAATCCGGCGAGGGCGTCGGTGAATCGGCGCTTGCCGATGTAACACCACGGGCACGCGATGTCCGACCAGATCTCGATATGGGCGGTGGGAAGGGCGACGTCGGCAGGTGTGCTCACGAGTCGAACAACAGCATCACGGTCGCGAATTGTTCCCCCATCGGTGGAGCCGTATCTCCGTAACCCCTGCAGTTAGGTTAACCTTCCCTCTTGATAGTTGCAGGCCAGCGCGCCCGTCGGCGTCGAGGCTCTCGCCGATTCGGCTCGTGCATGCCAACAGAGAAAAGGGAGTTCGATGAGAATGTCCGGAAGGTACTGGCGTCGAGCCGGAATCGTGATGATTGCGGCAACAGCGCTGTTCGCGGGTGCGTGCGGCAGCGAGTCGAGTTCCGACTCGACCGGCGCAGCGGAATCCACCACCGGGCAGGCCGACGCATCCGCCTTCCCCGTGTCGATTCCGTCGGCGCTCGGTACAGCCGAGATCCCGGAGGCTCCGGAGCGGATCGTCACGCTCGGCTGGGGCAGTGAGGACGCAGCCCTGGCGCTCGGGGTCGTACCCGTCGGTGTGCAGAACATGCAGTCGGACTCGGGAACCGACGACGGCCTGCTGCCGTGGTCGCGAGCGAAGCTCGAAGAGCTCGACCCCGACGCGGAACCCGCGCTACTGACGGCGTCCAGTCAGGAGATGCCGTACGAGCAGATCGCGGCGCTCACCCCCGACGTGATCCTGGCCGTGCATTCCGGTCTGAGCCAGGAACAGTTCGACCAGCTCTCCGAGATCGCCCCCACCGTGGCGTACCCGGAACGTCGCTGGGCAACCAGCTGGGAAGACCAGATCACCACCGTCGGCAAGGCTCTCGGTCGGTCGGCAGAGGCCGAAGCACTCGTAACGCGGACCGAGGACACCATCGCGGAGGCGAAGTCGCAGCACCCCGAGTTCACCGGGAAGACGGTGGCATTCGGTAGTTCCACCGAGGCGGCGTCGTACAACTTCTACTTCGACACCGATCCTCGCCTGAAGCTGCTGGCAAGCCTCGGTTTCACGGTCGACCCACTCGCTCAGCAGCTACGCGAGAGCAGTGACCGGACGAAGTTCGCGGCTCCGGTGAGCCTGGAACTGCTGCCGACGTACAACCCCGACGTGCTTCTCGCCTGGTACCTGACGCCCGATCTGCAGAGCGAGGTGGAGTCGAACCCGCTGTTCACCGGCATCAAGGCGGTGCGCGACGACGCCTACACGGCTCTGACCGCCCCGCCGCTGGTGTATGCGTCGAGCACACCGAACGTGCTCAGCATGCCGTGGCTGCTGAACGAGTTGCTCCCACAGCTGTCGCAGGCCGCCGTCAACGCTCAGGTCGGGTAGTCCGACCCGATCAGAGTCCCAGTTCGACCTGACGGAGTCACCGTGCCGCTGCCGAGCGCTGATCCATGCTCGGCAGCGGCATCCGGGTCAGGATTCGAGCGCGGCGTCGAGCGTGATGTCGACTCCGGTCAGCGCGCGGCTCACCGGGCAGGTCTCTTTGGCAGTCTGTGCCGCCGTCGCGAAACCGTCGGCGTCGAGGCCTGTGACTTCACCGCGGACCGTCAGCGTGATACCGGTGAGCCGGAACCCGGACTCCGGGTGCGGCCCGAGTGATACGTCGGCCTTGACCTCGAGAGCCTGCGGAGTACCACCGGCTTCGGCGATGACCGCCGACAACTGCATTGCGAAACACGCCGAGTGGGCTGCAGCGATCAGCTCTTCGGGGCTCGTGGTGCCGTCGGCATCGTCGGCCGCCCGCTTCGGGAACGACACATCGAATGTGCCGCGCCCCGAGCTGGTCAGTTCGACCTGGCCCGACCCGTCTTCGAGTCCACCGTTCCATGCGGTCCGCGCACTCCGTGTCGGCATGGTTTCTCCCTCCATCTGGCCCGGAAAATACAGTCTGGCCCGAACCTACGCCGCCGAACGCGCCACGGTCTCCGGTTCGCAGACAATCGACGAAAGCTTCACCGCCCGGTCATCCGTGGCGAGCCGCAAGAGTCAGCGCTTGCGCGCGGATCTCGTCGCGCAGGGCCGAGGGTGCCAGAAGTTCGGCGTCGCCGCCGAGTTGCCACATCACCGCCCCGGCGTGGCTCGAACCTCCGAATTCCACCTCGGCGCGACACCATCCGTCCCCGTCCGAATGACAGCCAGCATGACACTCGGCTAGGGAGATCACGAGCGCAGCGAGTTCGTCCCGGCGGCTTTCGCGTACCGTCACGGTCGCGGAGACGGTGGACATGCCCGCTCGGAATCGTGTCTTCCTGCGATGCCAGATCTCGGCGAGATCGACATCGGCGGGTCGTTCGGCCGGGACATCCAGCACCTTCACCTCGTCGATACGCGAGAGCCGGTACGTGCGTTCGTCGCCGCGGTGCAGAGCCACCAGATACCACCGTCCGGCAGCACTGACGACACCGATCGGGTCGACGGTCCGCCACGCGGCGGCACGGTCGCGCGGGCGGTACCGGATTCGTAGGCGTACACCGTCGAACACCGCCTGCTGCACCGCGCCGAGGTGCGGATCGACCGATGCCTCCGTGATCCATCCGGATCCGGTGACCAGGATCCGCTCCGATGCCCGGATCGCCGCCGTGCGACCCGCCTCGGGCAATGCATCGGTGACCTTCCGCATCGCGGCTGCGAATGCAGGGGCCATGCCGAGAGCGGCGGTGTCGGCGGAGGCGCTCGCGGCGAGCAGCGCGGTGGCCTCGTCGATCGTCAGCCCGGTGAGGTCGGTGGTGAATCCGGGCAACAACGCGAACCCTCCGTCACGCCCGCGTTCCGCGTACACAGGGATACCGACAGACGACAGTGCTTCGACATCGCGCAGGACCGTCCGCACCGACACCTCGAGCTCGCGAGCGATCGCCGGGGCGGTCATCCGGCCCCGGTTCCTGAGCATCAGCACCAGCGACAGCAACCGTTCAGCGCGCATCGACGAATCATCGCACCGATACCTGACAGGGAGTGTCGTGTTCGATGCCCGGATCAGGACCGTTCGCTCGCACTGCGGTGCCGGTACGACGACGGGGACTGACCGCAGAAGTCGCTGAACGCCCGGGCGAACGAACTGCCGTTGTCGAATCCGACGGCGCGGGCGGTTTCCTGAACAGATTGCTCGGGGGACGCAAGGAGCGCCATCGCGCGCAGCATCCGAGCCTGGAGCAGGTAGGTACGCCATGACATCCCCACGTGCTCGTCGAACAGGCGGCGCAGGGTGCGTTCGGATACCGACGCGGCCCTGCCGACCTCACCGATGGTGACGTCGTGGAGATTCTCCTTCGTGAATGCCATCGCGTTGTGCACCACGGGATGGTCCGACATCGGAAGGCTGAGCATCGCTTCGTCGGAGTCGATGGCTTCGATGACGAGCCCGCCGAGGGTCGCGAAGAAGCGCTCTGCCGTGGCGTCGTCGGAGAGTCTGCCGACCGGCCACCGCTGCGCGTAGATGATCATTTCCCGAATCAGCGGAGAGACATCGAGGACAGCGGCGCGTTCGCCGTGGAACCGCACCAGTTCCGGATCGAACATCACGGCGATCGAGCGCACCCGGGGACTCATGGTCGCTTGATGCCGCAGTCCCGCCGGTATCCACACCGCTTGCTGAGGTGGCAGCAGATAGTGGGTGGTCGCGGTCTCCACTTCGACCACGCCGCCCACGGCGTACTCGATCTGATGCATGTCGTGACTGTGCCAGTCCGTCACGAGGCTCCCGCCCTCGTAGAGGTAACTCCCGGCGGTCACTGCCGCACTGCGACGGAGACTCTTGAGGTTGTCCGATTTTGCACGATGCATGGCCGATTGCGTGGAGACGGTCATGACTATGAACGGTACAACAGGAGTAAGCACTATGTGATGAGCAGCACTCAGGAGTGAATATGCAACTCGACGACATGATTCTCGTGAGCATCGATGACCACGTAGTCGAACCACCCGACATGTTCGCCCGCCACGTTCCGGCGAAGTACAGGGACGAGGCACCCAAGGTCATCGTCACCGAGCAGGGTATCGACCAGTGGGTCTACCAGGGGAAGCCCACCGGAGTCAGCGGGCTCAACGCGGTGGTCTCGTGGCCCGCAGAAGAATGGGGCCGCGACCCCGCCCGCTTCGCCGAGATGCGCCCCGGCGTCTACGACATCCACGAACGCGTCCGCGACATGGACCGCAACGGCATCGTCGGTTCCATGTGCTTCCCCACCTTCACCGGATTCTCGGCCCGCCACCTGAACCAGCACCAGGCCGAGGTGACCGTCGTGATGGTGCAGGCCTACAACGACTGGCACATCGACGAATGGTGCGGCGCCTACCCCGACCGGTTCCTGCCGCTCGCCCTCCTGCCCACGTGGAACGTGCCGGCGATGTGCGAGGAGATCCGACGCGTCGCGGCGAAGGGTTGCCGCGCCGTCACCATGCCGGAACTCCCCCACCTCGAGGGACTACCCAGCTACCACGACATCGAGTACTGGGGCCCCGTGTTCCAGACCCTGTCCGACGAGGGCGTCGTGATGTGCCTGCACATCGGTTCGGGGTTCGGCGCGATCTCCATGGCGAAGGACGCGCCGATCGACAACCTGATCGTCCTCGCCACCCAGATCTCTGCCATCGCAGCACAGGATCTCCTGTGGGGCCCGGCCATGCGTTCCTATCCCGATCTGAAGTTCGCGTTCTCCGAAGGTGGAATCGGCTGGATCCCGTTCTTCCTGGACCGCTGCGACCGGCACTACACGAATCAGCGCTGGCTCCGCCGCGACTTCGGCGGCAAACTGCCCAGCGAGGTCTTCAAGGAGCATTCGCTCGCCTGCTACGTCACCGATCCCACTGCGCTGAAGTTGCGTCACGAGATCGGCATCGACATCATCGCGTGGGAGTGCGACTACCCCCACTCCGACTGCTTCTGGCCCGATGCGCCGGAGAAGGTGCTCGGCGAGCTCGACGCCGCCGGTGCGACCGATGCCGAAATCGACAAGATCACCTGGCAGAACTCCTGCCGCTTCTTCAACTGGGACCCGTTCTCGAAGATCGAGCGCGAGGACGCGACCGTCGGAGCGTTGCGAGCCAAGGCGACCGACGTGGACGTGTCGATCCGATCCCGCGCCGAGTGGGCGAAACTCTACGAGGCAAAGCACAAAGATTCTGTGACGGCGGGCTGATCCGCACTTTCCGAATCGCACTGCCACGCACGTGGCATCGACGACGCCGAAATACCTGACAGAGGTTGTCGTGTTTCGGGCCCATGCTGTGTGTCATGACGACGATGCAGACAGACCCACGCCCCCTCTTCCGTGACGCCCTCGACTGGGTGGCCGGACTCATCGACGGAGTCCGGCCGGACCAGTTCACCGATCCGACACCGTGCCCCGAGTTCGACGTGAGCTCCCTCATCGGACACCTCGTGTCCACCATCGACCGGGGCCGCGTCATCGGCGCAGGCGGCGACCCTCTGACCGTCCCCGAAACAGTCAACGAACCGGAGGGCGGATGGGTCGCCACACTGCGCACGAGCGCCGACCGCTACTGGGAGGTGTGGAACGACGACGCGATGCTCGACACCGTGGTCACCGCACCCTGGGGCACCTTCCCGGGACGCGCCTCGGTCCTCATCGCACTCAATGAGGCGCTGGTGCACGGTTGGGACCTGGCGGCTGCAACGGGGCAGCCGGCGGAGGCCGACCCGGCTCTGGCGAACGCAGCGCTCGGCATCATGCAGCATGCGCTCCCCGAGACCCCGCGGGGCGGACCCGTCCCGTTCGGTCCGGTGGTGGAATCCGCTCCGACCGCGGGAGCGACCGAGCGCCTCGCCAACTGGTCCGGACGGCCGACCGCCCCCTGGAAGCACTGACACCTGGACCAACAACGCAGGGATCCACAACGCCGAGGGGCGGCGCTCCGGTTGGAGTGCCGCCCCTGAAGCGTATGCGCGTTGTTACTGGGCTTCTGCTTCGCCCTCGCCGCTCTTGGCGAGCGCGACCGCCGGGGTGTCGGGCACCTCGGCCGGCTTCTCGCTCGGCGTGAACGTGAACTTCGCGTTCTCTCCGGCGCCTTCGCCGTCCCAGCCCTCGACGTCGACCAGGACGATGTGACCGGCACCGATCTCGCCGAAGAGGATCTTCTCGGAGAGCTGATCCTCGATCTCGCGCTGGATGGTACGACGCAGCGGACGTGCCCCGAGAACCGGATCGAATCCTCGCTTGGCCAGCAGCGACTTCGCCTTCTCGGTGAGCTCGATCCCCATGTCCTTGTTCTTGAGCTGGGTCTCGACGCGACCGATCATCAAGTCGACCATCTCGATGATCTGGTCCTGAGTGAGCTGGTGGAACACGATGATGTCGTCGATACGGTTGAGGAACTCAGGCCGGAAGTGCTTCTTGAGCTCGTCGTTGACCTTGTTCTTCATCCGCTCGTAGTTGGACTCGGCGCCGGTGCCCTTGGTGAACCCAAGGCCGACAGCCTTCGAGATGTCCGACGTACCGAGGTTCGACGTGAAGATCAGCACCGTGTTCTTGAAGTCCACCGTGCGGCCCTGACCGTCGGTCAGGCGACCGTCTTCGAGGACCTGCAGGAGCGTGTTGTAGATCTCCTGGTGGGCCTTCTCGATCTCGTCGAACAGCACCACGGAGAACGGCTTGCGGCGGACCTTCTCGGTGAGCTGGCCCCCCTCTTCGTATCCGACGTATCCGGGAGGCGCACCGAACAGACGCGACGCGGTGAACCGGTCGTGGAACTCGCCCATGTCGATCTGGATGAGCGCGTCGTCCTCGCCGAACAGGAAGTTCGCGAGCGCCTTGGACAGCTCGGTCTTACCGACACCGGACGGGCCGGCGAAGATGAACGAGCCCGAGGGACGCTTCGGATCCTTGAGGCCGGCACGGGTACGACGGATCGCCTTCGCGACCGCCTTGACGGCGTCCTCCTGACCGATGATCCGCTTGTGCAGCTCGTCTTCCATGCGGAGCAGACGGGTGGTCTCCTCCTCGGTGAGCTTGAACACCGGAATCCCGGTCCAGTTCGCGAGAACCTCCGCGATCTGCTCTTCGTCGACCTCGGCAACCACATCGAGATCGCCTGCCCGCCACTGCTTCTCCCGCTCGGAGCGCTGAGCGACGAGCTGCTTCTCCTTGTCGCGCAGGCTCGCGGCCTTCTCGAAGTCCTGCGCGTCGATCGCGGATTCCTTCTCGCGGCGTGCATCGGCGATCTTGTCGTCGAACTCGCGCAGATCCGGCGGTGCGGTCATCCGGCGGATGCGCATGCGGGCACCCGCCTCGTCGATGAGGTCGATCGCCTTGTCCGGCAGGAAGCGGTCGTTGATGTAGCGGTCGGCGAGAGTTGCCGCAGCCACGAGCGCCTTGTCCGAAATCGACACGCGGTGGTGCGCCTCGTAGCGGTCACGCAGACCCTTGAGGATCTCGATGGTGTGCTCGACCGTCGGCTCACCGACCTGGACGGGCTGGAAGCGGCGTTCGAGCGCGGCGTCCTTCTCGATGTACTTGCGGTACTCGTCGAGGGTGGTCGCGCCGATCGTCTGAAGCTCACCGCGAGCGAGCTTCGGCTTGAGGATCGACGCGGCGTCGATCGCGCCTTCGGCCGCACCCGCGCCGACGAGCGTGTGCAGCTCGTCGATGAACAGGATGATGTCGCCGCGGCTGTTGATCTCCTTGAGGACCTTCTTCAGGCGTTCCTCGAAGTCGCCGCGGTACCGGCTGCCGGCCACGAGGGAACCCAGGTCGAGCGTGTAGAGCTGCTTGTCCTTGAGGGTTTCAGGAACCTCGCCGTTGACGATCGCCTGAGCCAGGCCCTCGACCACAGCGGTCTTACCGACGCCGGGCTCACCGATGAGCACCGGGTTGTTCTTGGTACGACGGGACAGCACCTGCATGACCCGCTCGATTTCCTTCGCACGGCCGATGACCGGATCGAGCTTGCCTTCGAGAGCGGCCTGCGTGAGGTTCCGGCCGAACTGATCGAGCACGAGCGACGTCGACGGGGTGCCGGCCTCGCCGCGGCTGGTGCCGGCTTCCTGCGGTTCCTTGCCCTGGTAACCCGAGAGCAGCTGGATGACCTGCTGACGGACCCGATTCAGGTCGGCGCCGAGCTTGACGAGCACCTGAGCGGCCACGCCTTCGCCCTCGCGAATGAGGCCGAGGAGAATGTGCTCGGTGCCGATGTAGTTGTGTCCGAGCTGCAGCGCCTCACGGAGGCTGAGCTCGAGCACCTTCTTGGCACGTGGAGTGAACGGGATGTGCCCGGACGGGGCCTGCTGTCCTTGGCCGATGATCTCCTCGACCTGACTGCGGACACCTTCCAGAGAGATCCCCAACGACTCGAGCGACTTCGCCGCCACGCCCTCACCCTCGTGGATGAGGCCAAGGAGGATGTGCTCCGTGCCGATGTAGTTGTGGTTGAGCATCCTGGCTTCTTCTTGAGCCAGGACAACGACGCGCCGCGCGCGATCGGTGAACCTTTCGAACATCGCACTCCCTCACACTCTCGGCCGACGGATCCGGTACGAGGTTGTCCCGGACCCCGGCAGCCGCTCTTCGCTCCGGCACTCGAGTCGTTCACATCGAACCAGCGAAGGTTCCACGATCCCACTCGACACTCTAGTTGGCGTGCATTCCACCCGCTTCCCCTCCACCCCGGAAGGTGCTAGCGGAAAACACGACTACAAGAGGTAACGCTGCACGTGACGCATACGTTTCCGCAACCTGTACGCCAGAAGCGAACAGGCGGTCAGCGAGTGAGAACCTGTCGGATCCGCCGAGCGGCACTCATCGGCGCCCGCTCCGGATCCATGAGCGCGTTCTCCGCGAGGGGACTGTCCTCCTTCCCAACCGTACCCGGTTCGAACGGGCGCAGGGAGCGACCCGAACCCCGCAGGCGTTCGATCGCCGCGAGGAACGAGCCCTCGTCGTCGACCGCCCGGTCGAACGCCTCCACATCGACGTCCAGGTGCTCGGCGAGAAGCCTGCTGCGCAATTCCGCCGCTGCACGGGAGACGGGGTCGCCCACGCGGGTGGACTCGAGCGCGAGGTCGCACTCGGTGTCGAAACCCATGGACCGGTTGTTGAGGTTCGACGATCCGATCCGCACCACGGTGTCGTCCATGACGACGACCTTCGCGTGGACGTAGATCGGCTCCCCCGCCTGGGTCACCGGATAATAGGCCTCGAACCTGCTGTGGACGTCGGCGTGCCACAGCATGTGCAGTAGAGAGCGGCGGGCACCGTCCATCGCCTTCTGTTCGAGCCAGCCGTCCGCGTTGCGAGGTATCACGAGCACGATCTCCGGACCGCCGTCCTCTCGTAGACGCGCGGCGAGCGCCTCCGCGAGGGCGCGGGACGCCAGGTACTGGCTCTCGAGGTACAGGCTGTGCCGGGCGTTCTCGATCACCGCGAGATAGAGCGCCTCGATCTCGTGGACGCCCTCGCGCCCGTCGTACTCCGGCAGAGTTCTGGCGATCGACACGTCGATGTCGGTGACCGTGGGGGCGAGCCCGTCGGGCCAGATCGCCTCCCGGGGCCCGACGGGGTCGAGGTCCGCGCCCGTGGCCGACTTCCACCGAGCACGCGCCTGCTCGCCGAGTGCTCGCGCGGCCTCACCGTCCACCGCGGTGGTGACGTCGTGCCACGGGCCGTAGCGTCTACCGCTCGGTTCTCGTCGGTATCGGCTGCGGTCGGGATGATCGGAGGTGTCCCAGCGGTCGACCGTCATGTCGATTCCGCCGCAGAATGCGATGGCGTCGTCGATGACGATGATCTTCTGATGGTGGGCTGCGCCGATCGGGTGTGCGCCGTCGATCTCGAAATGCACACGTGGGTCGCTGAGCCAGTCGAGGACGAACACCGGAGTCATACCTCTGCCGATCGCCGTGAGTGCGCCGATGTTCCATTTGAGAAGGTGGATGTCGAGGTCCGGGTTCTGCTCTGGGAGCCATTTCAGAAACGCACCGAGCCGGTTGGGTCCGTCCAGGGTGCGGCCTTCGGGTTCGAACTTGATCCGGGTATCGAAATCCCACCCGATCAACATGATGCGTTCACGCGCCTGCAACATCGCCGATTTCGCGTGACGAAAATAATCTGCCGCGTCGACGATGAAGCTGAGGCGGTCGGCGTGATCCGTCCGCCAGCATGTTTTTCCCGGCACCAGTACACGTTCGACCATGAGCACAGATGTTACGCCGGACGATACCCCGAAACAGTGCACGCCAACGGAATACGACAGCACCGTCGGCGTCCGCAGTTGCGGACGGCGACGGTGCTGTTCGGCTGAGGTGGGAAGAAACTCAGTGCGCGTTGTTGTACTGCTCGATAATGTCGGCCGAGATACGTCCACGTGCCGAGACCTGGAGATCGTTGTTCCGCGCCCATTCACGGATAGCCGCGGTTTGCTCGCGATCCGTAGTCCCCCGCGACGACTTGCTTGCCGCCGGTGCACTTTGAACGGCTTTGCTGCGCTTACGGCCGCCGACCTTGCGCGCGTGCTGGATCCAGTAATCCAACTGTTCCCGCAACGCTGTCGCATTGTCTTCCGACAGATCGATCTCGTAGGTCACGCCGTCGAGTCCGAACTCCACCGACTCGTCTGCCGCCGATTCCTGGTCGACATCGTCGATAAGTGTGACGGTGACCTTCTTTGCCATGTGCTGGAAACCCTCTCGATCAAGAAATGCGCTTTCCCCCCACGGGACGAGACCACAATACCTCGCAATTAACGCATGTCTATACCGAAAGCTTTCCTGCCTATTCAGCGAGTGGTCGGGCGAACAATGGGGAAGAGGATAGTTTCCCTGATTCCCAGGCCGGTCAGCGCCATCAACAACCGGTCGATTCCCATCCCGGTTCCGGTGGTAGGCGGCATTCCCTGTTCCATAGCGGCAAGGAAATCTTCGTCGAGGGCCATTGCCTCGTCATCACCTTCGGCCGCGAGACGCGCCTGATCCATGAACCGCTCACGCTGGATGACAGGATCGACGAGTTCCGAATAGCCGGTAGCAAGCTCGAACCCTCGCACGTAGAGATCCCACTTCTCGGTGACTCCGCGCACAGTGCGGTGATCGCGGGTCAGCGGCGACGTCTCGACCGGGAAATCACGGACGAAAGTCGGCTCGTTCAACTGGTCGCTGCACATGTGCTCCCACAGTTCCTCGACGAGCTTGCCGTGGCCCCACCCCTTACCTTCGGGAATTTCGAGCCCGACCTTGCCGGCCAGGGCGGTCAATTCCTCGATCGTGGAATCGGGTGTGACTTCGGCTCCGATCGCCTGCGACAACGACGGATACATTTCGAGGACTTTCCATTCCCCGCCGAAGTCGTATTCGGTGCCGTCCGCGAGAGTGACGACATGGCTCCCGAACACCGCGAACGCGATCTCCTGGATCATCTCGCGAGTCATCCTCGCGGAATCGTCGTACGTGCCGTAGGCCTCGTAGGTCTCGAGCATCGCGAATTCCGGCGAATGGGTCGAGTCGGCACCCTCGTTACGGAAATTTCGGTTGATTTCGAAGACCTTGTCGATGCCTCCGACGACACAACGCTTGAGGAACAGTTCGGGCGCGATACGCAGATACAGATCGATGTCGAGCGCATTCGAATGCGTCACGAAGGGGCGCGCCGCAGCACCACCGTGCAGCGTCTGCAACATCGGCGTCTCGACCTCGAGAAAACCGCGGCGCTCGAGCGCGTTACGCAACTCACGCACGACCTCGACGCGCATACGGGCGTTCTTGCGGGCCTCCGGGCGGACGATCAGGTCGACGTAACGTTGCCGGACCCGGGATTCCTCGTTCATCTCCTTGTGCGCGACAGGGAGCGGGCGCAGAGCCTTCGACGCCATCGTCCAGGAATCGGCCATGACGCTGAGCTCGCCGCGTCGTGAGCTGATCACCTCGCCGTGCACGAACACGAAATCACCCAGGTCGACGAGCGCCTTCCACTCGGCGAGTGACTCCTCCCCCACGGCGGCGAGACTGACCATCACCTGCAGCTGGGTTCCGTCGCCTTCCTGCAGCGTGGCGAAGCACAGCTTGCCGGTGTTGCGCATGAAGATCACACGTCCGACCACACCGACCCGCACACCGGTCGCGGTGTCGGGTTCGAGGCCGGGGTACTCCGCACGGATCTCCGCGAGCGTATGCGTCCGCGGCACGACGACGGGGTACGCATCCTTGCCTTCGGCGAGGAGTCGTTCGCGCTTGTCGCGGCGGACCCGGATCTGCTCGGGGGTATCGTCGGGCTGCTGAACGCTGGCATCACTCACGGGTAACCAGACTATCCGAGAGCGCCACGTCACAACGTCGCAGCCGTGCAGTTGCTTCTGTGACCATGCGCTCGCGTAAGGACGATGCGCTCCGCGTAAGTCAGTGCGCGGTGACGCGCTCCACGTCGGCGAGGATGTGCTGAGCCTGCGTGACGGCCCGAACCATGTGCGCCGCCTTGATCGCGTCGTACCCGCCCACCATGTGGGTCACTCGACGCAGCCCCTGCTGCTGCAGGCCCGTAACGAGGCGGTGTGAGTCGTCGCCCTCGGCGGACACCAGGATCCATTCGACATCCTGGTCGACGGCCACGGCCAGGCGACCGGGATTCGAGGGGTCGAGCCGGTCTGCGACCAACTCCGCGGAAATCGCGAGGGCGCCCGGCAGGGTGCCCTGAACATCGCGCTGAGCGTTGGTGCGGACATCGACGACGACCGCACCGCGAGCGACGGCGGCAGCCAGCTCGGTGGGATAGGTGCGCTCGACGGCAAGCGGCAGCAGCGAAACCGGAGCGGAGGTAGATGCAGAGACGGACGAAACAAGCGCAGCGCGCATGAGAGAACTCCCAGGAATGTGTTATCGGTCGAGGCGGACGTCAGCCTCGACAACACTCCTGGGCACACATGCGGCGGATCACGGAAAATATTCTTACACAGAATCGCGCCGTGCGGAAGCCTCGGGCGTTCCCCGCCGCGACGCACGCCGTTCCTGATTCCGCTCGTAGACCAATCTCAGGCCTTCGAGGGTCAGGTCCGGTTCATGATGCTCGAGCAGACGCGATTCCTCCATGATCAACGGCGCGCTGTCGCCGGTGGCGATCACCACGACGTCGTCACCGCCGAATCCGGGGACCTCCGCGCACACGCGGCCGACGAGTCCGTCGACCATGCCGGCAAAGCCGAAAACCGCTCCGGATTGCATGCATTCGACGGTGTTCTTGCCGAGCACCGCACGCGGCCGGACGAGTTCGACCATGCGTAACGCTGCCGATTGCGACGCCAATGCATCCATCGAGATCTCCACGCCCGGGGCGATGCATCCGCCGAGGAACTCCCCCTTGGCCGACACCACATCGACACAGGTCGACGTACCGAAGTCCACGACAACGCAGGGCCCACCGTAAAAGTGATGGGCAGCAAGGCTGTTGACGATCCGGTCGGCGCCGACCTCCTTCGGATTGTCGACGAGCAGCGGAACACCTGTACGCACACCGGGTTCGACCACCACATGGGGTACCCGATCCCAGTACCGGGCGAGCATCACCCTCAACTCTCGCAGCACCGACGGGACCGTCGACAGCGCAGCGACACCGGTGATCTGCTCCACGTGATCGCCCAGCAACCCCCGGAAGGCGAATGCGAGTTCGTCCGCGGTCATCCGCGAGTCGGTACGAATACGCCAATCCCGCAGCAGTTTTGCGTGCGAGCCACTGCCGGTGAACAGGCCCAGAACGATGTTGGAGTTCCGGACATCGACAGCCAGGAGCACCGCTACACCATCGAAGCGTCGAGAGTCGACAGCATCCGCGGGGTGATCAGGCCGGACCCCTCGGGTGCGTGCGCCGGGTCGCTGCCGAGTTCGACCTGACGGTTCTCCGCATCGACGAACACGACGCGCGGCGCGTAGTCCTTGCATTCCTGCTCGTTCATCACGCCGTAGGCGATGAGAATGACCAGGTCGCCGGGATTCACGAGATGCGCTGCAGCACCGTTGATCCCGATAACTCCCGAACCACGCTCACCGGCGATGACGTACGTTTCGAGACGGTTGCCGTTGTCGATGTCGACGATGCACACCTGCTCACCTTCGAGCAGATCCGCCGCATCCATCAGGTCCTGGTCGACCGTCACCGAACCGACGTAATGCAGGTCGGCGTGCGTCACCGTTGCGCGGTGGATCTTCGACTTCATCATGGTGCGAAACATGTCGGTCCTCGGTTTCTTTCTTCTCGTCGTGAACTCGCGTCAGCGAGCGAGCAGGTCGTCTTCGACATCGGAATCGACCGGGCCGGTCGCGCGCTCCAGGAAACCGGTTCCCACTGCGACACCGACGTTGTCGATCAAACGGGTGGAGCCCAAGCGTGCAGCCACCAGCAGCCGGCCGTCGCCGCGCTCGGGTGCTTCCCCGAGGTCGGCTCCACGCAACTCCAGGTAGTCCACGTCGATTGCGGGTGCCGCGGCCAGCACAGCGCGCGCCGCCGACAGGATCGCGTCGGCCCCGCCGGCGGCGGCATGCGCGCCCGCGACGAGCGCCGCAGACAGGACCGTGGCGATCTCGCGTTGCTCGGCGTCCAGGTAGCGGTTGCGCGACGACAACGCCAGACCGTCGGACTCACGAACGGTGGGCACACCGATGATCCGAACGTCGAAGTTCAGGTCGGTCACCATCTGGCGGATCAGCGTGAGCTGCTGGTAGTCCTTCTCACCGAAGAAGGCACTGTTCGGACCGACGATCTGCAGCAGCTTCGCGACGACCGTGAGCATGCCTGCGAAATGCGTCGGGCGGGATCCGCCTTCGAGCTCGGCGCCGAGCGGGCCGGGATGGATCATGGTGCGGCGCCCGGCCGGGTACATCGCGGCGGCAGAGGGGACGAACACGAGTTCCACGCCGGCCTCGCGCAGCAACTCGAGGTCGGAATCGACAGTGCGTGGGTAGGCGTCGAGGTCTTCGTTCGCACCGAACTGCAGGGGATTGACGAAGATCGACACCACGACGACCGCGCCGGTCAGCTTCGCCTGCCGCACGAGTTCGAGGTGCCCGGTGTGGAGCGCACCCATCGTCGGGACCAGCGCGACGGTACGACCGACACCGCGCAGCGCCCTGGTCACCTTCGTCAAGGCAGCGGGGTCGTCGTGCACGGTCAGTTCGCCGCGCACGTATCCGCGCTGTTCCGTGTCACTCACCATGATCAGCCCCTTCGAGGATTTCCATCAGTTCCGGCTTCGAACCGGTGCGCTGCGCCGATCGCAGCGACAGTGCGCGGTATCCGGCGGCGATCTTCGGATCGACCTCCTCCAGCACACGCAGGTGCGTGGCCACCGCGTGGGCATCACCGCGCGCGACCGGACCGGTCAGGGCCGACGGTCCGCGCCGCAGCACGTTGTCGAGAGCTGCGGTGAGCAGCGGTGCGATGACGCGCTCGGCGACTCCACCGGGATCTGCGTCCACGAGTTGCTGGCCGAGGAGTTCGTCGCCCGTGAGTGCGACACGGAGGGCTTCGACGGCGTCGGATACCAGCGTGACCAGATGGTTGCTGCCGTGGGCGAGAGCCGCGTGGTAGAGCGGTCGCATCTCCTCGGAGACGCGAACCGGTTCACCACCGATCTCGATGACGAGTGCCTGCGCGATCGCGTAACCGACCTCGTCGGCGGCAGTGATCCCGAAACACGTCGACGACAGGCGCGCCGTGTCCTCGTCGTGGCCGGTGAAGGTCATCGCGGGATGGATCGCGAGCGGAGTTGCGCCGACCGCGGTGAGCGGCGCGAGGATCTCGATGCCGTGGGCGCCGGAGCAATGCACGACCAGCGTTCCGCGACGCACGACTCCGGTGGCTGCGAGACCCGCGACCAGGCCGGCAAGCTCCGAATCCGGCACCGCGAGCAGGAGCAGATCGCACTTGCCTGCGACTTCGTCGACAGGCAGGATCTGCGAATCCGGCAGACGCGTGTGGGCGCGATGCTTGGATGCTTCGGACACTGCCGAGCACGCGACGACGACGTGGCCGACACGTTCGAGCGCCGCTCCGAGCGCGGTTCCGACACGTCCTGCGGAGACGATGCCCACGGACAACCGGGCAGGTGCAGGCGCGTTTGTGATCCCGAAGGAAGTCACGGGGGTCCTCTCGTTCGTTCCAGTCCCGCTCGGCGGGTACCAGACGTTCTGCACGAGAATAGCGCGGCGCCTTTGTGACAGGCCATGTCGAACGAGAGTGATCTACACCTCACCGGCCCGGCTCGGCAGGGTCGGGTCTCAGCGATCCGACGAGAGGTTCGCCAAGATTTCGGCGACGGAACGGCCCTGCGTGTGGCTGCCCGACGCCTCCGCATCGAGTCGACGGCGGGCCCGGCGACCTGCAGGGACACCCGGAGCGTCCGACTTCCCGTCCGCTGTTTCGGTGTCGTGGGCTTCGGTGTCGTCGACGTCGGCATCGGCCGCTGTGTCCGCATCCGACTGCTCGGCACCGGAAGTCACGATTTCCGTCTCCGCGGTCAGCGGCTCGTCGTCGGGCGATGCGAACGCCGGACCCGAAGGACTGGGCGCATTCACCCGGGGCGTGCTGTCGAGTTCGCGGACGGAGGCACCCTTCAACGCGGGGGCGTCGTCGGGGAGCTTCCCGTCGAACAATGCTTCGAGACTACGGCGAAGCGCTGCAAGTTCGGTGCGCAGGGCCGTCATCTCGTCGGCGTCGATCCGGAGTTCGGAGCGGACCTTCTCCTCGACCCCCAGCTCGTACTCGCGGCGCGCCGAGATCTCTCGCTCGAGCTGCAACTCGTACACGGTCTTGAGGTCTTCCGCCTTGGCTTTGTCGAGTGCCGACTCGCGGCGGTACTTCGTCATCGCGATGGCTCCGACCACCGCGCACCACAGGGCCACGACGACGGCGATCCGGAGCAATTGGACGCTGTCGCTGAACACGAGAAGCAACGAGGCGACCATGGCCAGCGCAAGCAGCCCGGCGACGATGACCGAGCCGGAACTGCGCCACGGCCGGCGATCCTTACTCTCACGCCCCCGAAACACCATGGCTACCAGCGTACTGGTCGCCGGCCGACGCGGGCAGACCTCGCAGAGACATGGTCGCGATTGCGCAGGCGATCAGCGACGATGCCCGAACACGCCGTCAGGTGGCGGGCTCGGACGGGTCGTCCGGATCCTCCGGTGTCCGGCAACAGTGTTCGAGCCACAGCGCCGCAGCGACGAGCGCGACGCCCGCGATCGCCCCGACTATCACGCCCGTGGAGTCCTGCGATGCCGCTTGCACCGTGGCCCACTGCGGCAGGAGGTACAGGAGAAAGCCCACCCACACTCCGGTGCTCGCCGCGCCGACGAGCGCAGACGCCTTTGCGAGCGCCACCGAACGGGCCGCAGTGATCGGATGCAACTGGCGGGGGCCGTCGCCGAGCTGATGATTCTGCACACGTGAGCGGATCATGAATGCGAGCACCACTTCGAGCGCAGCCACCGGATACAACGACGCGCCGGCATAGACCGGGATCGGCGGCAGCGAACCGTACATGGTGCGGATCAGCAACCACGCGATGACCGCCGCGAGCAGGGCAAGAGCGAGCAGGTCGCGGATCCGGGTCGCGTTCATCACGGGCGGTCCCCGGCATCGGCCTCCGCGCCCGGCATGTGATCGACGAGCGCGAGGTCGGTGCGGTGCACCCCGCCGCGTTCGGCCTCGTCGAGGTCCGCGAGCCAGTCCGAGATCGGTCGGGTGTGCTCGTTCGCGGTGAGACGTGCATCCGGTTCGACGTCGAGCCAGGGCACCAGCACGAAGGCACGCTCGTGTGCGCGAGGATGCGGCAGGAGCAACTCGGGGTCATCACTGCGTACCTCCCCCGCATCCGTCCGGCAGACGACGACGTCGACGTCCAGGCTGCGCGGCCCCCAATGCTGGACTCGCACGCGTGCGGCAGCAGATTCGAGTTCACGGCCAAGGGCCAGCCAGTCGTACTCGCCGAAACTGTCATCCTCGGCCACTACGACGGCGTTGAGGAAATCCTGTTGCTCGACGCCGCCCCACGGCGCAGTGGAGTACACGCTCGACACCGCGCGCACGCGCCACCCGAGCGCGTCGACGACGGATCTCAGATGCGCGAGCCGGTCTCCGAGATTGGAGCCGATCGACAGCACCGCACGACTCATTCGGCGCTCCGGGCCCGGTCGACCACCACCGCCACGTCGGCGAACGTCAGGGGAATCGGCGCCGACGGCTTGTGCACGGTCACCTCCACCCGCGAAACCCGGTCATCGACCAGGACGCTGTCCGCGATCCGGTCGGCGACGGTCTCGATGAGGTCGTGTACCGGACCGGCGACGATCGCGGCGGCCCGCTCGGCGAGCCCCCCGTAGTCGAGCGTGTCGACCAGGTCGTCACTGGCTCCGGCGGGTGCCAGATCGAGCCACGCGACGATGTCGATGAGGAAGTCCTGTCCGTCACGCTTCTCGTGGTCGAACACCCCGTGGTTGCCCCGGACCTTCAACCCACGCAGCTCGATGCGATCACCCATCGTGCACACCTTCCGCACTGCCTCGTTGCCATGCTCGGACGACGGCGAGTGCATCGCGACTCGCCTGCACATCGTGCACTCGCACACCCCACGCGCCATGTGTCGCGGCGAGGGCCGAGACCACTGCGGTGGCGACCTCCCGACCGTCCGGCGAGCGCACGGTTCCGTCCGGTGCGGCGAGCAGCGACCCCAGGAATCGTTTACGCGACGCACCGATCAGCACCGGGAATCCGAGTTCGGTGAGTTCAGGTAGCCGCTGCAGGAGTTCCCAGTTGTGATCGGGGTCCTTCACGAATCCCAGTCCGGGATCGAGGATGAGGTTCTCGCGGGCGACTCCCGCTGCGAGAGCAGCATCGACCTGGGTGAGGAGTTCGTCGCGAACCTCGCGCACCACATCGTCGTAGTGGGTGCTCCCACCGGCGTGCACGAACTCACCGGTAGGTCGCCAATGCATCAGGATCCAGGGGACCTGCGCCGACGCCACCACCGACGCCATGTTCGAGTCCGCCCTGCCACCCGATACGTCGTTGACGATCGTCACCCCCGCCTCGATGGCAGCTTCGGCGACGGATGCACGCATCGTGTCGACGCTGGTGGCGATTCCGGCCGCGGCGAGCGTCTCGATGACCGGCGCGACGCGCGCGGCCTCGATCTCGGGATCGACCCGTGCCGCACCCGGCCGAGTCGATTCGCCGCCGACGTCGACGATGTCGACTCCGAGCTCGCGGAGTTCGAGTCCGCGGGCGATCGCGGTGTCACGATCGAGGTAGCGCCCTCCGTCGGAGAAGGAGTCGCTGGTGACGTTGAGTACACCCATCACGATGGGCCACTGTGCGTCCCGCACGATGGGCCACTGTGTGTCCGGGAGGATGCTCACCGGCGCAGGATGAGATCCAGGGCTTCTGCGCGAGATGCCGAGCTCGTCTGGAACAACCCGCGCACCGCGGACGTCGTGGTGCTCGCTCCGGGCTTCCGGATACCGCGCATCGCCATGCAGAGATGTTCGGCCTCGACGACGACGATGGCGCCGCGCGGCTCGAGCTTGCGCATGAGCGCGTCGGCGATCTGGCTCGTCAGGCGTTCCTGCACCTGCGGCCGCTTCGCGTAGAGATCGACGAGCCTTGCGAGCTTGGACAGCCCTGTCACGCGCCCGGTGGGCCCGGGGATGTAACCGACGTGGGCAACGCCGTGGAACGAGACCAGGTGGTGCTCACACGTCGAGTACATCGGGATATCGCGCATCAGGACGAGTTCCTGATGGCCTTCATCGAAGGTGGTGTTGAGCACCTCGTCGGGATCGGTGAACAGTCCGCTGAACACCTCGCGGTAAGCCCGTGCGACACGAGACGGGGTGTCGCGCAGACCTTCCCGCTCGGGGTCCTCGCCGACAGCGATGAGCAGTTCCCGCACGGCTGCTTCGGCGCGGGCCTGATCGAAGGGCCGACCCGTCGACAGGCTCAACGACTCAGCGCCGTCATGGCTGTCCGAGGCAGAACTCGCCTCCGTATTGAGGTGATTCACCGACACCCGACGTCCTCCACTTTCTGATGTGAACTGGGAACTACGCTGCTACCGACGAGTTCAGCGGTGGCCTGCCGGGCCGTCCCACGGTTGAGTGGGGGGCGGCTCAGGTGGAGTCCGGCCTTCGTCGTCACGTTGTGAGCCGGTGTCACCACCTGCACCGTTCACGCCTTCCGTGTTGCCCTGCTGCGTCCAGTCGGGGTATCCCCGCTGGTAGACGCCGCCGGATTGGTCCTGCGGCGGCCATCCGGGAGCCGACCACCCCGCGGGGGCGCCGTAATCGGGCCGGGTCGCGTGTCGTGGTCCGCCCGTGTACTGGTCGGGGGCCGCCGGGAAGCCCGGCATGGGCTCCGATGCGGGTACCGGCTGCGGAGCCTGGTAGCCACCGCCCGGGCCGGACGGCTGATGCTGCTGCTGTTGCTGCGGTGGGGGACCGGACGGCTGCGGCGCCTGACCCGCAGGCGGCTGCCCGAACATCTGCTGTGTCGGAGCCGGACCCGCAGGCTGCGGCGCCTGACCTGCAGGCTGCTGAGGCGGCTGGTACGGCTGCTGTTGCTGCGGCGGGAACTGCTGCTGTGGCTGCGGCTGCTCCTGCGGCGCGGGCTTGGTCAGCGACGGCGGCTCCGGCGGCCACGGCTCGCCGCGTTCCTTGGCGAGTTCGCCGGGAGTCTTGATCGGCGGCTTGTCCGACGGGACACGGTCGCCGAAATCGTTGAACGCCGTGATCCGGGGACGTTTCTCCACCGAAGCGAGGATCCGCTCGAGGTCCTTGCGGGTGAGCGTCTCGTGCTCGAGCAGTTCACCTGCGATCAGGTCGAGCGCATCACGATGCTGGTTGAGAATCGACCAGGCCTCCGTGTGCGCCGCCTCGATCAGGTTGCGCACCTCCTCGTCTATCTCACGCGCAACCTCGTGCGAGTAGTCGGACTGCACGCCCATCGACCGGCCCAGGAAAGGATCGCCCTGCTCCTGGCCGTAGCGGACGGCGCCGAGCTTCGCACTCATGCCGTACTCGGTGACCATCGCACGCGCGATCTTGGTCGCCTGATCGATATCGGACGACGCACCGGTGGTGGGCTCGCGGAACACCAGCTCTTCCGCCGCGCGACCGCCCATGGCCATGACGAGCCGGGCGATCATCTCGGAGCGGGTCATCAGCCCCTTGTCGTCCTCGGGCACCGTCATCGCATGTCCGCCGGTGCGACCGCGCGCGAGGATGGTGACCTTGTAGACGGGTTCGATATCGGGCATCGCCCAGGCCGCGAGGGTGTGTCCGCCCTCGTGGTAGGCCGTGATCTTCTTCTCGTGCTCGCTGATGATCCGGCTCTTGCGACGCGGGCCGCCGATGACACGGTCGACGGATTCCTCGAGGATCGCCTCGGTGATCACGGTGCCGTTCTCACGGGCGGTCAACAGCGCTGCTTCGTTGACGACGTTCGCGAGGTCCGCGCCGGACATGCCGACGGTGCGCTTCGCCAGGCCTTCGAGATCGGCGTGCTGATCGATCGGCTTGCCCTTGGAATGCACCTGGAGAATTGCACGCCGCCCGGCGAGGTCGGGATTGCTGACGGGGATCTGCCGGTCGAAGCGACCTGGGCGCAGCAGCGCCGGATCGAGGATGTCTGGGCGGTTCGTGGCTGCGATGAGGATGACGCTCTGGCGGTCGCCGAAGCCGTCCATCTCCACGAGCAGCTGATTGAGGGTCTGCTCACGTTCGTCGTGTCCGCCGCCGAGTCCGGCACCGCGCTGGCGGCCGACCGCGTCGATCTCGTCCACGAAGATGATGCACGGCGCGTTCTGCTTGGCCTGCTCGAACAGGTCGCGCACACGCGAGGCTCCGACACCGACGAACATTTCGACGAAATCGGAACCGGAGATCGTGAAGAACGGCACTCCGGCCTCACCCGCGACAGCACGCGCGAGCAGGGTCTTGCCGGTCCCGGGCGGACCGTACAGGAGCACGCCCCGGGGGATCTTCGCACCCAGCGCCTGGTAACGGGCGGGGTTCTGCAGGAAGTCCTTGATCTCGTAGAGTTCCTCGACGGCTTCGTTCGCACCTGCGACGTCGGCGAAGGTCGTCTTGGGCATGTCCTTGGAAAGCTGCTTGGCCTTCGACTTGCCGAAGCCCATCATGCCGCCGCGTCCGCCGCCCTGCATCCTGCTCATCACGAAGATGAAGACGCCGAGAAGGATGATCATCGGCAGCACGAACAACAGGATCGACGACAGCCAGCTCTCCTGCGTGACCTGCGTGTCGAACGACTCGGCATCGGACGCAGCGACCTTGTCGAAGACCTGTTCGGACGCCGAGGCCGGGTACTTCGCGAGGATCTCGGTGGAGCCCTCTGTCGCGTCGCTACCGTTGTCGAGCCACAATCGAACCTGCTGCTCACGGTCGTCGATCTGCGCTTCGTTGACGTTGCCCGCGTCGAGTTGCGCGATCGCGACGGACGTATCGACCTTCGTGAACCCGCGCGTGTCGTCGCCGAAGTAACTGAAGGCATAGATGACCAACAGGATGCCGAGGACTATCCCCAGATTACGAAACACTGTCTTGCGGTTCATACAGGTTCGGCCGGGCCGGCCGGTCCTTTCGATAGTGACGTCAGCAACGTGGTCGTAGTGGCTCTTCCCGTACCCGTGACCAATCGGGCACCGCAAGGTTACCGCGTGGCGCTGCCACGATGCCCCTGCGTGGGTGGCCTGCTATGACAACGCGCAGAATCGTGCCAGGGTTCCCTCACCGTCCGGCAGTACGTTGTGCCGCATCCGATGCAGCGGCATGTGGGAAAATCGAGCATGGCCACGCGGGATCCGGAACCGACCCGGACGGCCGGGACCACCCCGGTTTCCGACACCACAGTTCCCGGCACCACAGCTCGCGATATCACGCAGGTTTCCGACAGGACACAACCCGCGGAGACCACTCGTGCGGCCGGAACCCGCCCCGTCGACCTCACCGTCACAGCACAGACGCGCCCCGACATCCTGGACTCCGGCGACCCCATCACCCTCGATGACGTCGAGGCCGGGCAACGCATCGACGACTTCGATCTACTCACGACCCTGGGAACCGGGGCATTCGGCCGCGTGTTCCTCGCACGGCAGCAGTCGATGCAGCGCCTCGTCGCGGTGAAGGTCTCGCGGAACAGCGGAAACGAAGCGCAGACCCTCGCCCAACTCGACCACGACTACATCGTGCGGGTCTTCGACCAGCGAATCCTTCCCGATCACGGTCTGCGACTGCTCTACATGCAGTACATGCCCGGCGGAACACTGCTGCGTGTACTGCACAAGGTGCGGGAGACACCGTCCGAGCAGCGGTCCGGACGGCTGCTGCTCGACTCCGTCGACGAAGCCCTCCAGGCCAAGGGCGAGATCAGACCGTCCGAATCCCCCGTTCGGGCGCGTCTCGCGAGCCTGACGTGGCCCGAGACCGTGGCATGGCTGGGTCGACGACTTGCCGAGGCACTCCATTACGCCGAGAGCCGCGGCGTGCTGCACCGCGACATCAAACCGGCGAACGTTCTGCTCACCGCCGAAGGTGTGCCCAAGCTGGCCGATTTCAACATCAGCTTCGCCGAATCGGTGGACGACAGCTCACCGGTCGCCTATCTCGGCGGTTCGCTCGCGTACATGTCCCCCGAACAGCTCGAGGCGTGCCACCCCCATCGGCCCCGCAGTGCCGCCGACCTCGACACCCGCAGCGACATCTACGCACTCGGCGTGATGCTGTGGGAGTTGCTCACCGGAAGCCGGCCCGGCGCCGACCGCGCCGACCACGTCGCGGAAGCGCCCACGATGGACGCGCTCGACGCGATGCTGCGCACCCGGCGCGCACCTCCGGACGGCGACGCTCTCACCCAGTTGCCGAGCGATTGCCCGCAAACCCTGCGTCGTGTGCTCACACGGTGCCTCGCACCCGAGCCCGCCGACCGATGGGCATCCGGCGCCGAACTCGCGCAGCAGTTCGACCTGTGCCTCGACGCACGCGCCCGCGAACTCGTGGACCCGCCACCCGAGAGCTGGCGGGCGCGGTTGCGCCGGCCCGTCGTCCCGTTGATGATCGCGGCGGTCGGCCTCCCCAATGTGCTGGGGGCGCTCTACAACTACCAGCACAATCGGAATCTGATCGTCGGACAACTGTCGCCGGACGCGCAGCTCCAATTCCAGACCATCGCGCTGATCATCAACGCCACCGTGTTTCCTCTCGGCGCGCTGGTGATCGTCTACCTCGCGCGGAGACTGATCACCGTGCCCCGCGGACTGCGCCGCGGACGGCAGTACGACGCCGCCGAACTCGCGCGGGCCCGGCACGACGCCCTGCTCATCGCCGATCGCATCACCGCGGTGGTGATGATGCTCTGGGTGCTGTCGGGAATTCTGTTCCCGGTGATCATGGAGTCCGTATCGGGGGCGCTCGACAGCAGGGCGATCACGCATTTCGTCACGTCGATCGTCGTGTGCGGAACGATCGCCGTGGCGTACCCGTTCTTCTTCGTCTCGTTCTACATGGTGCGATCGATCTACCCGGCGTTTCTGCCCCACGGAGCCACCGACACCACCGATGCCCGTGAACTCGAGGGTCTGCACCGCCGCAGCGTCCGCTATCTCGCCGTCGCGGCGGCAGTGCCCCTCGTCGCAGTCGCGGGGTCGACTTTCCTCACGGTCGACGAGATCACCCAAGTTCAGCCCGCGGTACGTGTGCTCTCGGTGGGCAGTATCGGCGCGTTCGTGTTCGTCTACTGGCTGTTCCGGCTCATGGAGCAGGATCTCGAGGCACTGCAGCGATCAGTGGCGGTCCGTCCGGACCATCCACTGCAGTGACCCGATTGCAGTGACCCCGCTCAGCTTCCGCTGCTGTAGACCTTCGGATCCAGCGTTCCGATGTACGGCAGGTCGCGGTACCGCTCGTCGTAGTCCAGGCCGTAGCCGACGACGAACTCGTTGGGGATGTCGAAGCCGACGTCCGCGACCTCGACGTCGATCTTGATGGCGTCAGGCTTACGCAGGAGGGTGACGACCTCGAGTGAGGCGGGGTTGCGGGTCTTGAGGTTGCGGAGCAGCCACGACAGGGTCAGGCCCGAGTCGATGATGTCCTCGACGATCAGCACGTGACGGCCCGCGATGTCCTTGTCGAGGTCCTTGAGGATGCGCACCACACCGGAGGACGACGTCGACGAACCGTACGAGCTGACGGCCATGAACTCCATCTGCGTCGGGATCGACAACGCGCGAGCGAAGTCGGTCATGAAGAAGATCGCGCCCTTGAGCACGCCGATGAGGAGCAGATCGCCTTCGGGAGCACCCGGCGGATACCGCTTGGCGACCGACTCTGCCAGTTCTGCGGTGCGCGTCTCGATCTCTTCCTGCGAGATCAGCACTGACGCAATATCGCCTTCGTACACCGGGTCCTACCTACCTTCCGTCAGTCGTCCGCACACCGTTGCTGGTCGACGAACTCCACGCTCAGCCTGCCACGCCGTCGTGCCACCACCAACCTGGTCCCTCGTTCCGGGCCCCGGCCGACGGCCACCGGCCCCTGCCCGTGCCACTCACCCACCAGGGCATCCACTGCCCGCAGGGTTCGGTCGGGAGGTGACGAGGCTCCCATTCCGATCAACCAGGCCCGCACCGCACGACGCCGGACAGCCGGTGGTGCCGACGCGAGTGTCGCAGTATCGAGTTGCTGCGGTCCGGTCGGAGTGTCCGGCGTCGCGAGTGCGTCCGCAAGCATGCGCGCTGCGGCCTCGTCGAGGACCTCGCCGTCTTCGCGCAACTGCGCCGCGGTTCGCGCGAGTGCCACAGCCGCGCCGCCCCCGAGAACGTCCTCGAGGAGCGGTAGAACCTCGCTCCGCAGCCGCACCCGGGTGAATCGCGGGTCCGAGTTGTGCGGATCCTCGTAGGGTCGGTAGCCGAGTTCCTCGCACGCCAGCCGGGTGGTGTCGCGGCGGACACCCAGGAGGGGACGTCCCCACGGGCCGTCGAACGGCGCCATGCCACGAATCGACCGCAGACCCGATCCACGGCCGAGGCCCAGCAGGACGGTCTCGGCCTGATCGTCGAGAGTGTGGCCGAGCAGCACCGGATTGCCGCACCTCGCGGCGTCGAGAGCCCGATAACGCGCGTGACGCGCAGCGGCTTCGAGGCCGCCCGGGCCGCTCACATCGACCACCTGTACCCGCGCCGAAGCGCATCCGACCGACTCCGCGAACTCGACAGCCCGCGCGGCAACCATGTCGGATCCGGCCTGCAGACGGTGGTCCACCACCACCGCGTGCACCGCAGCGGCCTCCGCGACGGCGGCAGCGGTCAGAGCTGCCGAGTCGGCACCACCGGAGAGGCCGACGACGACGGTGGTCGCGTCGTATTCGGTGAGCCATGCGCGCACTGCCCGGCGGATCTCGTGGATCGCGGGGGCCTCGGGAAGCAGAGGTCGTGACGCCGCAGCCACCGTCAGCCCAGCACTCGCGCGATCCAGGCTTCGGGCTTGTCGATCTCGCCGAGCGTCGGCAGCGCGTCCGGCCCGGACCAGACCGTGTTGAACTGCTCCATCCCCACCTTCGCCACGACAGCGTCGACGAACTTCTTGCCGTGGATGTACTGCGCGATCTTCGCGTCCATCCCGAGGAGTATGCGGATGACGCGGTGGACAGGGTTGCTGCTGCGTCGTCGGCGGCTGTCGAATGCGCGCCGGATGCGTACGACCGAGGGAACCACCGACGGCCCGACCGCGTCCATGACGTGATCGGCGTGCCCCTCGAGGAGCGTGCCGAGAGCGAGCATGCGGTCGAGACTGTCGCGTTGGGGTTCGGCCTGCAGCGCACGCATCAATCCGAGCATGCCGCGCTGCGACATCGGTTTTCCCTCGGGTTCGCGCAGGTCGCGGACTGCCGAGACGAGGCGACCGGCGATGTCACCGATCGGTTCGTCGACGGCGGCCGACAATTGCCCGGCGGCGTCGCGCATGAGGTCGGCCATCCAGGGCGCTTCCGCGAACTGCACCCGATGCGTGACCTCATGCAGGCACACCCACAGCCGGAAGTCGGAGGTGGGTACCTTCAGCGCACGTTCGACGGCCACAACATTCGGGGTGACCAGCAGCAGCGTCCGGGAGAACGGGTCGTACTGCCCGAGCACCGCCGAGGACAGGTAGGCGAGCATCGCACCGGCCTGCGCGCCTGCGGGCTTCGCGGCCCACGATCGGTGCTCTCCGGCTCCGACCAGTTCGGACATCGAAGCGGCTGCCGCGTGTACCCACCCCGGGCGATCCACGACGAGCGCCGGCGGTGGCTCGGCGCCGTCGCCGAGGCCGGTCAGATCCCGCACCGGTGCTTCTGCCCGGTCCGAGGCCGACGCGAGTTCGGCGGTCGCGGTGTCGTAGGTGTAGCGCGACATCGCCGGCGCCGGACGCGCCAGGCGCGCACCGACGCCCGCAGCGAACGACCAGTCGATCGCGTCGCCGAGTGCACGTTCGGTGCCACTCATCGGCATCCACATTCGCGGAGGACCGCGGCCACCGCATCGAGCGCGGGCCTGGCCTCGCCGGGAGAACGATCGTTGGACAACAACGCGAACGAGAGCACACGACCGTCCGTGTCGACGACATAACCCGAAAGTCCGCTCACCAGATCCAGTGTGCCCGTCTTGGCGCGAACCCACCCTGCTCCGGCGCGATTCACCGTGCCGTAGCGATCCGCGAGTGTGCCGGTGCCACCGGCGACAGGCAGGTGGTCGAGTATGGGGCGCAGGTCCTCACGGTCCGGTGACGCTGCGGCCGCCATGATGGAGTCGAGCAGGCCGGCGGGGATCCTGTCGTCGACCGACAGACCGCTGAGGTCTGCCAGCGTCACACCGGACGTGTCGAAGCCCGCCCCCTGCAGCACGCGCAGGACGGCACCGACGGCGTCGGAGAAGGATGCCCCGGCTCCGGCATCGATGGCGACCTCGCGGCCGATGGCCTCGGCGAGCACATTGTCGGATCGGCTCACCATCTGTCCGAGCCGGTCGCGCAGCGGTGCCGATTGCACCGACGCCATGGGGGTCGCGTCGGGTGCGGCAGACCCGAGGGCGACGCCCGCGGGATCGGCGCCGAGCGCGACGGCCAGTGCCCGGCCCGCATCCAGGGCCGGGGTCTCGCTGCGCGGCGATTCGTCTTCGAGCGGATCGGATCGCCCACCGTCGAGCATCACCGGTTCCATGGGGGCAACGAACCCGGCGGGGACGTCTTCGGGGAACCACCCGGGTGCGAGAGGGTCGCCGCTGTAGACGCCGATGTCGACGAGCACGGTATCGACGGCAGTTCCGGAATGTGAGACCTGATCGGCGAGGTCGGCGATGCGCGGCGCTCCGGGATAGAAGCCGTCCTGACCGACGGGCTGCGCCGTCAGTGTCGGGTCTCCCCCTGCGACCAGCACAACCTCGCCGGGCCGGGATCCGGACACCACCTCTGTCGTGATCCGATGGTCGCTCGGCAGTGCGACCAGGGCAGCCGCCGCCGTGAGCAGTTTCGTGGTGGACGCCGGAGTCATCGGGCGTTCGGGCTCGTGTGACCAGAGCACCGTGCCGGTCGCGGTGTCGGTGACCGATCCGGTGAACGCACCGAGCCCGGGGTTCGTCACGGCAGCTCCGAGTGCAGCGGCGAGCCCTGCGGGGCTGGGAGCGGGTGCCGAGTCGGTGACGGCCGCGACCTGCGGGGCAGCAATGACGGGAGCCGGGGCGGGGATCACCGCGGCAGAAGCAGTGCTGCGCACGTCGTAGACCGCGAATGCGCCACCGACCACGAGCGCGAGGAATCCCACGATCCAGATACCGAGCAGAATCCGGAAGCTCCGACGCTTGCGAGTCTCGAGCCCGCCCTGCTTCTTGCTCTTACCTTGCCCCGCCAACACGCCTCCGCTGTGTCCAACACATTCGGTCCTACACACTCGCGCCCCTGGTGGTCGCGTGGTGGTCCGGTACCTGCACCTACAGCGTAGCGCCGGGACGGTTATCCTCACTTCGGACCATCGCCGCAGATACGGACGTCGTATCGACTGGCAAACATCGACGAAGTGAGGCAAGGCGTGGAGTTCGAGGTCACCATCGAGATCCCCAAGGGGCAGCGCAACAAGTACGAGGTCGATCACGAGACCGGCCGCGTCAAGCTCGACCGCTACCTCTACACCTCTTTCGGTTACCCCGCCGATTACGGCTACATCGAGAACACGCTCGGTGAGGACGGCGATCCGCTCGACTGCCTGGTACTGCTGCCCGAGTCCGTGTTCCCCGGGGTGATCGTCGATGCACGCCCGGTCGGCATGTTCAAGATGGTCGACGAGGCCGGCGGCGACGACAAGGTCCTGGCAGTTCCGGCCGGCGACCCGCGTTGGGACCACATCCAGGACATCAGCGATGTGCCGCAGTTCGAACTCGGCGCGATCAAGCACTTCTTCGTGCACTACAAGGACCTCGAGCCGGGCAAGCATGTCGAGGCTGCCGATTGGACCGGCCGGGCCGACGCCGAGGCCGAGGTCACCGCATCGATCGCGCGGCTGAAGGACAACGGCGGGCACTGAGCTCCGCAGGACACCGAGATCCCGAAGACGAGACCTCCCGGCCGATCATGGAATCGGCCGGGAGGTTTCTCTCGCTCGAGGTCGCGTTCCGGCAGCCCTGAACGCGCTGGCAGCCCTGACGTCCTAGCGACCCCCTGACGTCCTAACGACCCCTGAACACGGGGGTGCGCTTCTGCATCACCGCGGTGATCGCCTCGGTGAGGTCTTCGGACGGCAGGAACGCCGAGTTCCACGCGGCGACGTAGCGGAGGCTGTCGTCGACCTGCGCGGAGCGCGTGTGGTCGAGGACGTCCTTGATGCCGTGTACGACGAGCGGCGGGTTGGCTGCGATCTCCGCGGCGGTCGCATGCGCCGCGGCGAGTGCAGCAGCGGCGTCGTCGAAGACGTCGCTCACGAGGCCGATCTTCTCGGCACGTGCGGCGTCGATGTCCTTGCCGGTCAGCGCGAGTTCACGCAGGTGTCCGTCGCCGATGATCAGGGGAAGGCGCGCGAGGCTACCGACGTCGGCGACCATTCCGACCTTGACCTCGCGGACGCTGAACTGGGCGTCGGCACTCGCATAGCGGATGTCGGCCGCCGAGATGAGGTCGACACCCCCGCCGATGCACCAGCCCGAGATCGCGGCGACAACGGGTTTGCGGCAGTCGGCGACCGCCGTGATGGCACCCTGCATGCGCTTGACCATCGCGTGGAAGTCGGTGCGGGGCTTAGCCTGTGCCTTGTCGGCCAGCACCTGCCCGAGATCACCGGCCATGGCCGGGAGGTCGAGGCCGTACGAGAAGTGCTTGCCCGAGCCGGTGAGGACGACAGCGCGGACCTCGGGATCTGCGTCGAGTTGTGCGAAGACCTGTGGAAGTTCCGACCAGAAGTCCGGTCCCATCGCGTTACCCTTGCCCGGGCCGATGAGCGTGACCTGGGCTACGTGTTCGGCGCGCTCGACGGTGAACGCCTTCCAGCTGGATGAATCAGTCATTACCCGAGAGTAATATCTCGACGGGCAAACCGCACCGAGCTTCCGATCACGTCGATCCTTGCGGATCCGGTCCCCGCGTTCCCGTCACAGCAGGCACCGGTTTTCATAGGGTGGCATCATGCCCAGGCCATTGCACCCGAATGCTGCCCGAGTCGCCGACACACTCATTGCCCGAGGACATCACGGCCTGATCACCACCCAGTCGGCTCCGGTACACACCGCGGAGCAGGCAGCAGCGGCCGTGCGGGTCGACATCGGAGCCATCGTCAAGTCTCTCGTGTTTCTCCTCGACGACGAGCCGGTCCTTGTTCTCGTCTCGGGCGCGCACCGGGTGTCTCTCGAACGCACCGGCACCCGGTTGGGTGGCACCCTCGTTCCCGCACCCGAAGACTTGGTCGCCGAGGTCACCGGGCAGCAGCTCGGTGGCGTGGCTCCACTCGGGCACCCCACCAACCTGCCGACCTACGTCGACAGTGCGCTGGCGGGATACCCCGAGCTGTGGGCATCGGGCGGGAGCCTGGGCACCCTTTTTCGCACCTCGTACACCGAACTCCTGCGGGTGACCGCGGGGGTCGACGTCGTGGTCGACTGAGGGGAGGTACCGAGCTCCCGGCAGGTCAGGATGCCAGGGCGACGCCGGGGCCGTCGGCGAGCCTGCGAGCGAACTCCACCGACGACGACGAAACCTCGATGAGGCCGCGGGATCCGAGCCACGGCAATGTTCCGTCGATGACATTGTCGACGGTGACACCGCCGCCAACCGGGATCAACGTGACACCATCGGCAACCTTCACAGCGTGAATGTCGGCGATCAGGCCGGCCAGTCCACTCGGAGTGCCGACGTAGGACAGGCCTGTGGCTCCCCCACCGTCCTTACGCCACGCATCCTGGGCACGGCGACGAGCAAGACGCGCCTCGACGTCGACGATCACTTCGAGGTCGACCAGCACGGTGAGGGTATCGGGATCGCGGCCCTCCGCGGAGGCATCGGCGCGCACCCGATCGCGGATCTTGCGTGCTTCCCGAAGATCGGCGGCGCGCACCCTCACCACGGTGGCCGGAGCAGCACTGAGGTCCAGCGGGCCTCCGCCGTCACGATCGACGGTGAGGTCGGCCCACACATCGGGGCCGGGACCCTCTACGAACTCGACCGCGACACGCAGGGATTCGACCGAGGAGATGTTGCTGTAGGACATGGAGAATTCCTCTCGATTTGCCGAGTACGGCATCGAAAAAAGGGGAACGGGAACCTCGTCAGTCCGAACAGATGCAGGAGGCCGTGCGGCACAGATCGACGTGACGACGGCACCACTGCACCGCTGCCTCTGCCGAACTCCACACTGCCATGACGTAAATCCTACTGATCTTGTGGGGAATTGTCGATCGCAACGGCGATCGTCAGACGCACTCCGCAGCACCGTCGCCCGACTGCGTGAGACCGGGACGGGTCTCCGGCGACGGGCTCCAGGCTCCGTCTGCCTTGGCGTACGACCACGACGGCCCATCCGCCACCAGCTGCCGAAGCGCCGCGAGCAGACGGTCGACGTCTGCCGAGGAGCTTCCCAGCCCCAGGGATGCGCGCACCGCACCACCGGGAAGGCCCACGCGGGCGAGCAACGGGTGGGCGCAGAAGCGGCCGTCGCGAACCCCGATGCCGTGTTCGGCCGAGAGATAGGCGGCGATCTCACCGGGCTCGAAACCCTCGATACCGAAGGTGACGATTCCGACGCAGTCCGTCGAATCATCCCACAGGCGAAGGATTTCCACGCCGTAGATGTCGCGCAGGCCCTCGACGAGCTGCGCGCACAACAGCTCCTCATGACGCGCGGCTGCCTCAGCGTCGTGTGATGCGAGGGTGTCGCACGCGGCGGCGATCGCCGCGACCCCCAGCACATTCGGGGATCCGGCCTCATGGCGCGCGGGTGCGCACGCCCACTCGGTGTGATCGAGGGCGACCTCGCGCACCGCGCCGCCCCCGGCGAGGTACGGCTCCGCCTCATCGAGCCAGTCACGACGCCCGACAAGCACCCCGGCACCGAACGGTGCATACAGCTTGTGGCCCGAGAACGCGAGGTAGTCGACGCCCAGCTCAGCAAGATCGACGCGACGATGCGGAACCAGCTGGGCACCGTCGACGAAGATCCGCGCACCGCACGCGTGGGCGAGATCGGCGAGTTCGGCGATCGGAAGCACCTCGCCGGTCACATTGGAGGCTCCCGTGATGGCGAGCAGTGCCGCCGGCGCACGCTCGAGCTCGACGGCGATCCGCCAGACGGTCTCCGAGACCGAATCCGCAGCTTCGACCACACGAGTGTTCTTCCACGGCAACAGGTTCGCATGATGCTCGATGTCGAGCACCACGACGTCGCCGGGGACTGCACCGGCCAGCAGGTTGATCGAATCCGTGGTGTTGCGGGTGAAGACCACGACCTGGTCCTCGTCGGCGCCGACGAACCGGGAAACCGACTCGCGTGAATCCTCGTAGCTCGTGGTGCTGATACGCGATGCGTATCCCGCGCCGCGGTGCACGCTCGCGTAGAACGGCAACAGTTCGGAGATACGGTCCGTGACGCTCGCGAGAGCCGGTGCGCTGGCCGCATAATCGAAGTTCGCGTAGGTGCAGGTCCCGCCCTGCACGAGAGGAACCTGCACGTCACAGCCCGACACGCGAGCAAAGGGAGAGATACAGGTGGCGGTAGCAACAGTCATGACGAATTTCCCTTGTGTATCAGGGACCCGTCGGTGATCGCCACGACGATGGTGAATCGTTCGCCGGCGGAGTCCGCGCTTGCTGCGCCCAGGTTCGGTACGTCAGCCAGGTCGTCACCCGGAGCACCCCACCGCGGCGGAGGGTTGCCGACCAGCGAGCCGGGGCTTGACGCTGGTACTCATGACCTGCCGAAGACAATGACACCGGGCACACTTCGTGTCAAGTCGATACCCGATCGAGGCCCGTCCCCCGATCTCGCGCGGAAGTGAGTTCCTCCTTCTGACCTGCGCAGAAGTCGCCACCATGCTTTGCTCTGATGCGTGATGCAACACCGTACGACCTCCGATTCGAACGCACCGGAAATTCATCTGCCGTCCACCTTCACGTGAGATAAACCGGATCGCCCAACCGAGTAGAAGGACAGCGGATTGTCTGCTCAACCCCCGCCCGCAGCCGACGACACGTCGCTCGTACCGGAAATCTTCCTGCGCGGATCGCATGCACCCGCGCCACGCACACTCGTCGACGTACTGCACGCCACCGCCGAATCGCACCCACACGCACCCGCGATCGACGACGGCACCACGATGCTCGAGTACTCCGAACTGCTCGACCTCATGGTCGCGGGAGCCCGCGGACTCGCGGAGGCCGGTGTGGGCGCCGGCGATCGCGTCGGGGTGCGAATGTCGTCCGGGTCCAAGGACCTCTACGTCACGATCCTCTCCATTCTCGAGGCGGGTGCCGCCTACGTCCCGGTGGACGCCGACGATCCCGACGAACGCGCCGAGCTGGTCTTCTCCGAGGCGAAGGTCACAGCCATCGTCACGGACGCGGGGATCGGTCCCGGAACTGCACCACCGGCCGACGAACCGGACGTGCGCAAGCCGACCCTCGACGACGACGCGTGGATCATCTTCACCTCCGGTTCCACCGGCACCCCCAAGGGCGTCGCCGTCACACACCGCAACGCCGCAGCCTTCGTCGATGCCGAAGCGAACCTGTTCTGCCAGGACGAACCGCTCGGCTCCCGCGACCGGGTACTCGCCGGTCTTTCCGTCGCCTTCGACGCGTCGTGTGAGGAGATGTGGCTGGCCTGGCGGCACGGCGCGTGCCTCGTGCCTGCGCCGCGTTCACTGGTGCGCTCCGGTATGGACCTCGGCCCATGGCTGGTCTCGCGCAACATCAACGTCGTCTCCACGGTCCCGACCCTCGCAGCGATGTGGCCCGGCGAGGCGCTCGAAGCGGTGCGTCTGCTCATTTTCGGCGGAGAGGCATGCCCGCCCGACCTCGCCGAGCGGCTCGCGGTACCGGGGCGCGAGGTATGGAACACGTACGGCCCCACCGAAGCCACCGTGGTCGCCTGCGCGGCCATCATGGACGGCACCGGTCCGATCCGTATCGGTCTGCCACTCGACGGCTGGGATCTGGCGGTCGTCGATGCCGAGGGCAATCCCGTTGCCGAAGGGCAGGCAGGCGAACTCGTGATCGGCGGTGTCGGGCTTGCCCGCTACCTGGACCCGGCGAAGGACGCCGAGAAATACGCCCCCATGCCGACCCTCGGCTGGGACCGCGCATACCGCAGCGGCGACCTCGTCGTACTCGACATTGCCGGACTCCTCTTCCAGGGCCGCGCCGACGACCAGGTCAAGATCGGTGGGCGCCGCATCGAGCTCGGCGAGGTCGACAATGCCCTGCAGAATCTGCCCGGTGTCGCCGGTGGTGCGTGTGCGGTCCGCAAGACCTCGGCCGGAAGCTCGATCCTCGTCGGCTACATCGCCTCGACCGACCCCGACTTCGACGTGGCATCGGCACACGACCTGCTGTCCGAACAGCTTCCCGCCGCACTCGTGCCGCGTCTCGCGCTCGTCGACGAACTGCCCACTCGCACGTCCGGGAAGGTAGATCGGAGCGCCCTGCCGTGGCCGCTGCCCGGCGCCGACGCCGATTCGGTGGAGGCCCTCGGTCTCCCTCCGACCGCCGAATGGGTCGCGGCACTGTGGTCTTCCCTGCTCGGCGCCCGAATCGAGGGGCTCGACGACGACTTCTTCGAACTCGGCGGAGGTTCCCTGTCCGCCGCGCAGCTCGTCACCGCACTGCGTGAGCGCTATCCCGAGATGACGGTCGCCGAGCTCTACGACCGACCTCGGCTCGGGTCCCTCGCCGCCTATCTCGACGAACTCGCCCCGACGGAGACCGCGGCACCGCGCGAGGTCGCCCCTGTGTCGCGATGGGCGCAGTGCCTCCAGCTCGCCGCGACAGTGCCCCTCACGACGCTGACCGGCCTCCAATGGATCACGTGGCTCGCGATCCTGAACAACATCATCGCGATGGCCACCGATGTTCCGTGGACGGTGACGTTGTCGTGGTGGTGGGTCTCGGCAGGCATCGTCGTGTTCCTTTCGCCGCTCGGCCGGATGAGCACCGCAGTCCTGGGCGCCCGGCTGCTCCTGCGCGGGCTGAAGCCGGGGAGTTATCCCCGCGGCGGCGCCGCCCACCTGCGTTTGTGGACCGCGCAGCGGCTGTCGGAGGCGTCCGGCGCAACCAACCTTTCGGGTGCACCGTGGATGCGTCAGTACGCGCGGGCGCTGGGCGCGAAGATCGGCCAGGGCGTCGACCTGCACACCCTTCCCCCGGTTACCGGGATGCTCGAACTCGGCGACGGCTGCTCGATCGAGCCCGAGGTGGATCTCTCGGGGTACTGGGTGGATGGCGACGTCGTCCACATCGGGAGCATCCGCATCGGAGCCGGTGCCTCGATCGGTGCGCGTTCGTTCCTCGCCCCGGGTTCACGCGTGGGCAAGAACGCCGAGGTCGCTGCCGGCTCGGCCGTGTTCGGCCGCGTCAAGGCAGCGCAGCATTGGGCCGGTTCGCCCGCACAGAAGACCGGAAAGGCCGAGCCGCAATGGCCGTCCGAGGATCCGCCGCGCGGGGCCCGCTGGGTTCCCATCTTCGGCGTGACGTCGATCCTCCTCGCAGGACTTCCGATCCTGTCGATCGCCGCGGGTGTGGCGTTGCTCGTCTGGTGGGTGAAGGACACCGCAAGCGTTTCCGACGCCGTGGTCCGCTCCCTTGCGATGCTCCCGGCCGGCGGGATCGTCACCATGGCAGTCTTCGCGGTGCTGACCTTGATCACCGTGCGACTGCTGTCGATCGGCATGACCGAAGGCTGGCACCCGGTCCGAAGCCGTGTCGGATGGCAGGTGTGGGCCACCGAACGCCTGATGGATTCCTCGCGCACCTTCCTGTTCCCGCTCTACGCGTCGATGCTCACCCCGATCTGGCTGCGGCTGCTCGGCGCCGACATCGGCAAGGACGTAGAAGCCTCCACGGTCCTCATGGTTCCCAAGTTCACCAAGGTCGCGGACGGGGCGTTCCTCGCCGATGACACCATGGTCGCCTCATACGAACTCGGCGGCGGCTGGCTGTACATTTCTCGCGCCAAGGTCGGCAAGCGGGCCTTCCTCGGAAACTCGGGCATGGCCGCACCCGGTCGGCGCGTGCCGAAGCACGGTCTGGTCGCGGTCCTCTCGGCGGCACCGGAGAAGGCGAAGTCGGGTTCGTCGTGGCTCGGCAGTCCCCCGGTGCGATTACGCCGGGCCTCCGGCGAGTCCGATTCGAGTCGCACGTTCGAGCCGCCGCTGAAGCTGAAGGTCGCGCGCGGGGTCGTCGAGACCTTCCGTCTCGTTCCGATGATGGTCACGTTCGGGATCGGGCTGTTGGTCCTGTTCTCACTGAATTCCATTGCCGTCCACATCGGCTACTGGGCCGCGGCGCTGGTCAGTGGACTCGTGCTGATGGCCGCCGGTGCGGTCGCGTGCATCATCACCATCGCAGCGAAGTGGGTCATCGTCGGGCGAATCGGGAACGAGGAACACCCGCTGTGGAGTTCATTCGTGTGGCGCAACGAGGTGTCCGATACCTTCGTCGAGATGGTCGCCGCGCCGTGGTTCGGCCAGGCGACTCCCGGTACCGCCGTGATGAACCTGTGGTTGCGTGGCCTCGGCGCGAAGATCGGCCGTGGTGTGTGGTGCGAAAGTTACTGGTTGCCGGAGGCCGACCTCGTCACTTTGGGACCCGGCGCGACCGTGGAGAGGGGGTGCGTGGTTCAAACCCACCTGTTCCATGATCGGATCATGTCCATGGACACCGTGACCCTCGAAGCCGGCGCCACGCTCGGCCCGCAATGTGTCGCGTTGCCCGCATCGGGGATCGGCGCCGGCGCCACAGTCGGACCTGCGTCCCTCGTGATGCGCGGCGACGTGGTTCCGCCCTCCACCCGCTGGCAGGGTAATCCCATCGCGCCGTGGTCCCGACCTGGTGATTGGTCACCGCGATGAAGCCGCTCAAGCCGGCGAAACCCGTAGCGCCCACCGGGCCCGACCGCCCCCTCGACCCGTATCTCCCCCAAAGCGGGAACCGTGGGTATCTCGTGTCGCGGTACGAACTGGACCTGACGTACAAGGTGATCGCCAACCGGCTCGACGGTCGCGCCACCATCATCGCCACCACCACCGATGTGCGCGCGAAGTACACACTCGACCTCGCGCAGGCGATGCGCGTGACCAAGGTGGCGCTGAACGGACGTCGCCCTTCGAAGTTCACCCACCGCAACGACAAGCTGACGGTCACGTCGTCGCAGACCGTCCCGGTCGGAGCGGTTCTCACGTTCACGATCCAGTACTCCGGAACCCCTACCCCGCGGCACACCATGTGGGGTGAGGTCGGCTGGGAAGAACTCGACGAGGGTTCGCTGGTCGCAAGCCAGCCGAACGGCGCACCTACGTGGTTTCCGTGCGACGACCATCCCGGTTCGAAGGCCACCTACCGCGTCTCGATCACTACGGATGCACCGTTCCACGCCATCTCCAACGGGACGTTGCTCCGCAAGACGACGAAGGCCAGTCGCACCACCTGGGTGTACGAGCAGCCCGAACCGATGTCGACCTATCTCGCGAGTGTCCAGATCGGGAACTACGAGGTCCGCAAGGTCGCGTCGTCGCCGGTACCGCAGTTCGCAGTGCATCCGCCCCGGCTGCGCGCCAAGTTCGACAAGGACTTCGGACGTCAGCCGCAGATGATCGAAGTGTTCACGCGACTGTTCGGACCGTATCCGTTCTCGCACTACACCGCGCTCGTCACCGACGACGACCTCGAGATTCCGATCGAATCCCAGGGAATGTCGGTCTTCGGCGCGAACTTCTGCAGTGGCAATCGCGACGAGGAACGGCTGGTCGCGCACGAGCTGGCGCACCAGTGGTTCGGCAACAGCCTGACCTTGAAGCGATGGAAGGACATCTGGCTGCACGAAGGCTTTGCGTGTTACGCGGAGTGGTTGTGGGCGGAGAACTCCGGAGGACCATCGGCGCACGAACACGCACGGCATGCGCACACCAGACTTGCCCGCCTCCCGCAGGACATCCTCCTCGGCGACCCCGGCCCGAAGGACATGTTCGACGACCGGATCTACAAGCGCGGCGCCCTCACCTTGCACGCGCTGCGGTTACGACTCGGCGACGAGCGGTTCTTCACGCTTCTGCGTACGTGGACCGCCGAGCACAGGCACTCCAACGTCACCACCGAGCAATTGACCGATCTGGCAACGAGATTCACTGATCAGTCTCTACGACCGCTCTGGGATGCATGGCTCGGCGCCACTGCACTGCCCCCGCTTCCGAACGGCCGCTTGTCCTAGGTCTAAGGAAGGTCCACCTGCGAAGCCAGCCAGCGACCGTCGACGAGTTCAAGAGTCATGGTCACGCGACTGCGATCGAGGCGCGGTTCCGGGACAACGGAATTCGTCACCGTCTGATCGATGAACAGCAACACCTCGACACGATCGGTCGTCGCCGACTTGACGCCGGCTTCGACCACCGTGCCTTCTGCCTGCGCGTTGTTGTCGACGAGGAGTTGGCGCAGTTCCCCGCTCGACTGCGCGTACATCTCCTTGAACTCGCCGGTGGCGCCGTCCAGCACTGCATCGAAGTTGCTGTCGAGTTCGCCCGGGCTGACCGAGGTCAGCGTCACGGCGTACTCCTGCGCGGTCACAAGCGCCTCTGCCGCCGCTGCGTTGACGGACCTGACCTCGTGCGCCTTCCACGCGAAGAACGCCGCGCAGGCCACTGACGCCACGGTGATCACCACGAGCACGGCGGTACGGATCCGGCGCACGCGTCGACCCGAATCGGCTTGGGGCACGGTGCTGTCGTGATCGACCTTCTCGGCACCGGTTTCCTCGGTGACGTCCTGATTCGCCGGATCGACGGTGTCCGTTGCGAGCTCGTCGGCCGCCAGGGTGGAACTGGTCTTGCTCATGTGCGTTCTCCTTCCAGAGTGTGGGCGTGCACGAAATCTTCGGTCATCTCGGATGGATGTACTCGGCGGGTGGCCCCCCGTAGGTCAATGGAATCGACAGCGGTCCTATCGGCGTGGGGTCGGCAGTGCGTGCCGGGTCGACACCCGGCGGAATCACGGCCTCGTCTTCCTCGCCCGGCGGGCGCGGGGCGTTCTGTGCGCCGCGGATCAGAACTGATGGGTCCTGATTGTCGCAGTAGGTGTATAGGTAGGGTTCGGGAAAATCGGGCACCGAGGGCGGCCTCCGCGGAAGGTTGTAGTCGCAGGTGTAGCGCGGATACAGGTTGACGTACGCCCAGATGCCGCCGTCCCGGAACGCCGACCCGATGGCTTCGAGTGTCGAGCCGTCCCGCTCGGTCGGGAAGAAGAACTCCTGCAGTGCCGGCACCCGTACGTATGCCATCTGAGAGACCGTCGCAAGGTTGCCGAGCAGTTGCACCATCGTGGGGGAATTGTCCGCGATGATCGAGTCGACTGCGCCGAGGGTCCCGGGAACGTTGTCGACGAACGTCCGAAAGCCCTGATCCATCGATTCGACACCCTGCAGCAGGCCGGACAGGTTGGCCGACGTGGTCTGCATCCCCGGGCTTCCCTCCGCCAACGTGTTCAGCACCACCTTGCTCGTATTGAGAACCGAAACAGTCTGCGGTAACACGGAATCGAGTGTCGAGATGAGGAAGGTTCCTCCATCGATGATGTCGGACAGCTTCTCAGGAGCCTCGGGGCTCACCCCCAGTTCTTCGACGATCACCTGAACCTCAGCTGGATCGATCTGTGCGAGCATGCCATCGAGATTGTGCATGAGGTCGGACAGCGGGACCGGTGTCGAGGTATCCGACGTCGAGATCACAGCTCCATCTGCCAGATACGGACCGTCATCGGTGCTCGGACGGAAGTCGAGATACTGTTCCCCGGCAAGCGACAGGCCCGCGACACGAACCTCTGCTCCTTGCGGAATCTTGGTCTGCGCATCGATCGAAGCGACCGCGACGACACCGTCGCCAGTGAGATCCACCGACGTCACACGACCCACCGGGACTCCGCGTAACGTGACGTCGCGATCGGGGAGAATTCCGCCGGACTGATCGAAATGCACCTGCACCTGGATCTTCCGGTCTGCAGGATTGAGTTCGAAGACACCGAACACCAGATAGGCGATTCCGAGCACGAGAGTCATTGCGAGCGCCGTCAAGGACAGTCCGAGACGATGCCGATATCCTGTCCGGACCGCACCGACTACCGGTGCTGCCATCCGGTCTGTCATTCTCATTCCCTCATTCACCGCCCACTCCCGTCAACCTTCCCTGCAGACGCAGCAAGGAATGGGTGAAGGCGCCCACCATCGTGTCGATGTCCGACGTCTCGGGCAACCGGCTTCCGGGATCCCCGGAATGTCCGGGTGACGGAATCGCACCGAGGATGAGTTGCTGCCAGTCTGCGTCAGCGCTCGCCGACGTCGAGTTCGTCGTCTTCATGATCGGAGCAAAGAGGCTGTTGACCGCTTCGAGTGAGGCATCGGGCGACGTCGCCGCGTTGTTGAGCTCGGCCGCGATCCGGTTGATATCGGCGACCATCGACCGAGTATCGGTACCGTTGACCGACGGGAACTTCGCCATCTGCGCACTGATCCGATCCACCTGGGTCACGAGGTCGAGTATCTCCGCCGTGTCCCCGGCGACGACCTCGAGCGCCGGACCGGCCGCGGCAACCACCTCGCGGATCGTCGATTTCCGTTCCGCCAATGTGGCGATAAGCATGTCGGTCTGGACCAGTGAGTGTTCGATCTCGGCGGAACGCGCTCCGAGTTGGGCAACCAGGCGAGCAGACTCGTCGAGAAGGCTCTCGATGTTCGCACCCCGTCCGTCGACGGCTTGACCGAGGCCGTTCACGATCTTGGTGAGGTTACGCACTGCACCTCCATTGACGAGGACCGATGCGGTCGAGAGCAACTCCTCGATTGTTGCGGCAGCCGAAGTGTCTGCGATCGGAATTGCGTCGCCGTCGCCGAGTGGAGGTGCGGCCACAGCCGCTCCTTCGGGTGCCTGTAGCGCAATGAAGACATCACCCAGCGGGGTCGCCGAGCGCAATTCGGCACCGCTGCCGGCGGGCACCACGACCCCCTCCGCGATGCGCATGGTCACGATTGCCTGGTATCCCTCCACCGCCATCGATTCGACCTCGCCGACATCGACGCCATCGAGCTTGACCTTGGCCTTCGTCGGGAGGTTCAACGCGTTCTCGAATGTTGCCATGAGCATGTACGAGTCACCACTCAAACCCGGAGCCGGCAGCGGAAGCTGTTCCAGCCCCACCGAGCAGGCCACGGTCGACGACACCGCAACCATCACGCAGGCAGCGCCTACACCTCGTCTGATCCTGAGATTCACTGGTGCATCCCCGCAAGTCCTTCGAGCATCCCCGACATCCCGAAATCCGGGCCGAGGTCGCTGACTGTGCCGGTGTCACAACCCAGATCCCGCATTCCCATGAGATTGCAGACCTCCTTGACCAATTGCCCATCGAGAGCGACCCGCTCGAGCAGTCCGTGTACGCGGGCTCCACCGTTCTCCCGATCCATGACGTGGTATGCGTTGTTCAGCAGGAGCGGAGTCAAGTCCAAGAACTCTCCGATCTCCCGCTGATAGTCGGCAAGCGCGCGGGTGAGCGTCTCGGCGTTCGTCGCCGTCGCCTGCACCGCACCGCGGTTGGCTGTCAGCAGATCATTCGTCTGCAGCAGAATGTCGTTGATCATGGATCCGGTGTCGCCGAGGCCTATTCCGGATTCGGCCAGCACGGCACTGAGTTGGTTGGTCACTGCACCGAACTCACGGATATCCTGATCGTTGACTGCCGCAGCCTCGGACAGCACTGCGAGATTGTCGACGATCGCGGTCAGTTCGTTGCGGGTCTGCGTCCCCCCGTCGGGCCCGATCTTCAAAGCCTCCGACAATGTTCCGAGCGCAGATCGGATACTGCTACCTTGCCCGTCGGTCATTGAGGCGCCCGCGCTGAGGAGTTCAGCGACGGCTCCATTGCCCTCGCCGTCGCCTTGGAGTTCGAGCGCCATGGTGTCGGCCATGGCGATAAGCCGGTCGAACTCGATGGGGGTGCGGGTCCGCTCGAGTCCGATCACGGCCTCATCCTCGAGGGTGTCGCCGCCGCGATACACCGGAGTCAGCTCCACGTGCCTGTCGGTGAGTACCGATGTCGAGACCGCGACTGCTTGCGCATCGGACGGAATCTCCATGTCACCGTCGATATTCATCGTCACCGCCACGTGGGTCCCCTGTGGTTCGATCGCGGTCACACGGCCGACCTCGAGACCCAGCACCGCCACGGTGTTCCCGACGTAGAGCCCCGCGCCGTTGTCGAACTTCGCAGTGACGGTAATCTCATCGTTGCCGGCGAACCACGATCGAGCCCCGAGAAACACGATCCCTGCGACAACGGCGATCACCGCCGCGATCGACAGCCATCTACGCATCCTCATTGGCAGTCCTCGAAATAGGGCGGGAGCGAATGCAGTTCCGCGTTGCCGCTGATCGCGCACATCCAGGAGTCGATGAACGGGCCGGCAACGGAAGTGAAATCCAATTCGGGTCCGGTGCCGGTCGCGTTCGTGAAGTTGCGGATGGGTACCGGGAGAATCTGAAGAATGTTACGGAGCAATGCATCCTGGTTGCCCAGGCTCTGCAGCATCGAGTCGAGATCGGAAATCAATGCGTCGAGCGACGCGCGATCGTCGACTACGATCGTATGCAGCTGTTGCACAAGGCCGGTGGTGGACGACAACAACCGTTCGACCAGATTCTGCCGAAGAGCCAGCTCGTTCACCATGTCACTACTGTCTCGTACCAGCGAACCGAGGTCGCCCTGCTGGGCACGGATGATCTCCGTGAGTTCGTAGGTTGCGGTGACGAGAGATCCGACCTGATCGCGTCGGTCTGCTACGACCTTCGAAAGGCTCTCGACGTTCTCCAGGGCCTGCGGCATCAGCGCTGGAAGATCGTCCAGCTCCCCGGCGAGTTCGGTCAGCGTTGCACCCAGTCGTTCCGCGTCGACCCGCTCGAAGGTCGTTGTCGCGTCGGCGAGAACAGTTTGGAGGTCATAGGGGACCACGGTATTGGACAGCCTGATCCTCTTGTCCGGGATGCTGCCCTCGCCTGCCGGGCGTAACTCCACATAGCGCGACCCGAGCAGCGTGGTGAGTTTGATCGACGCGACCGTGTCGGTACCCAAGTTCACACCGTTGTCGATCTTCATCTCGACAACCACGTGATCACCCTCGAGTCGCGCGCCTTCGACCGTACCCACCTGGATCCCCGCCACCGTCACCCCATCCCCCGGCGCGATCTGAGCCGCCTGCACGAATTCCGCTTCATAGGTCGACTTTCCGATCCCCAGGTCTGCTATCCCTACCATCGCGACCAGTACTGCGACAATCATCGCGACCGTCACGATGCCCAGGGAGACAGAATGGTACGACTCAACCGGTCGCAGCCGGAACTTCCGAGCGTATGTGGTTCGTGTCCGTGTCATGGCCGTCACCTACAAATCGGGGATTGCTTGATTTCGCCGCCGGGCGTGGCACCTGCCACGATCGCCGGGATGACATGGCTCAACTCGGGAACGAGCGTTGCGTTGATGTTGCACAGGTAGGCGTTCAGGTAAGAACCGTCCTCGCTCACACGGGCCAACCCCTTGAGTAGGCCGGGGAGATTGAATCCGAAGTACTCCCACGATGGTTTGGTGTCGACGAAGTGTCCGGTGAAACCGGGTTGCCTGCGCAGGAGTTCTTGCAAGTCCGGCTGCACTTCGCCGGTGAGTGCTGCAAGACTGTCTGTCGTGGTCGCAATCCTGTCGAGAGAACCGACCAGTTCCGGACGCCTGGCGTTCAACTCCGCGAAGATCGAATGGGCACCGGTGATCACCGAGTCGATCTCACCACTCTGCGACGCGAGATCGGAGATGATGCCGTCCAGGTTGACGATGATGTCGCCGAGGATGCGGTCCGGTTCGGCCATCGACTCTGCAAGCCTCGACGTCTCGGCCACAAGGGTGGTCACGGATCCACTGTCGCCCTGGAGCGCGGCGATCACCGAGGCCGTAATGTTGTCTACCTGTTCCGGGTCGAGCACACTGAACAGCGGCTCGAAACCATTGAGTAACACTGAGATATCGAATGACGGCTCCGTTTGCTCGAGCGGGATCTCGGCGCCGGCTTCGAGGATTGCGGTATCCGGGTTCTGCCCCAGAGAAAGCCCCAGATAGCGCTGGCCGATGATGCTCTGATAGGTGATCGCAGCCTCCGTGTTCGCGAACACCTGCTGGGACGAGTCGATGCTGAACCCGACCCGCGCAACCGTCTCGTCGAGTGAGATCGAGTCGACCCTGCCCACTCGCACGCCGGCCATCCGGACGTCGTCGCCCACACGCAAACCGGATACATCGCTGAACATTGCAGAATAGGAACTCGTAGAGCCCTGCACTCCTCGCTGCAGGGTTACCACGACCGGCCAGGTCAACCCCGCCGAGATCAGCAGGAACACGATAAGCCCGATCAACGGTTTCCGTATCGTCATCGTGAACCTCCGTCCGTCTCGGGGGTCACTCGGATGTCGACGCCGCGTGTGATGGGCCCCAGTAGGAGGTCGGCCGCCCCGCCGAAGTCACCGCCGAGTATCTGATCGACGATGTCCTTCTCCGCGGGTGCACCGACCTGACCCACGTTGCCTCCTATAGGAGTTCGCTCGACCGTGCGTGTCGAACCGAGTTGTTCGGCCACAGGTGGAGCGCCCGTGTCCGGAGCCGTGGCGCAGCTGGGCCCGGCCAGATCTCCGTACCGGGGACAATCGGTGCGCGTGTACGAGATGTGCGGTGTCGCCTGGAAGACGAACTTGCCCGTTCCGTTCTGCTGGCCGACCGGCCAGAACTCCGTCCACCACTTCCCCGAGATCCAGTTCATCCTGGTGACGATCGGTGTGAACTCGTGGGCACCGTCGGCGACCACTCCGAGCACGGGTTCGAGTTGGGTGGTGATGCCGACGATTCGGTCGGAGTTGTTCTCCAGCGACGTCGCCATGGTCGAGAGCGTGTTGGCACTTCCGAAGAACAGTGTCGAGAGCTGCTCCCGCTTCTCAGCAATCGTCCGCATGGGCACGACAGCATGGTTGACGGCATCGAGCAGTTCCGGTGCCGAATGCTGCAGGCCCTCCACTGCATCCGCCAGCGCGGACAATGTCGACGGGCTGCCGTCCGGGGTCACGACGGCACCGACCGCGTGCACGATACGCTGCAATTGCGCTCCCGCACTGACGATATCGTCTCCCCTCCGGTCGGTGGCCTGCGCAACGGTGGCAAGGACGCCGAGGGTTTCCTGAGAGCTGAGACGCGCTGTCGCGGCTGTGAGGTCGCGAAGCTTGGTCAGTGCCGTTTGTAGCTGCACCGTGGACAAGCTTTCGTCCTGAGGGATCGTTGCCCCCTCGGCGAGATGGGGGGCGGGGCCGTTGTCGACCAACTGGACCGACGAGACAGCGAAGACGTTGCTCGGCACCACGCGCGCGGTCACTGTCGCAGGGATTCCATCGAGATATTCGGGACGAATCGCGATGTTCACCAGATTGCGTCCGCCGCCCTCGGCCATGACGACATCGTCGACCTGCCCGACCAGGACACCCCGGAACTTGACGTCGGATCTCGCAGGCAGGCCGTCGCCGACGTCCGTGAGCGCTGCGGCAACGTGGTAGCTCTTGTCGAACGCACCGTTCATCTTGGCGAGGATCCCGGCGACCAGCAGCACCGCCACTGCGAGTGCGATCACCCCTCGCAGCACAAGCGCGCGCACCGTCACCCGGTTCGGCTCGCTCTCCAGCAGAAACGACATCGGCTATCCCCCGAGCCTCGCCCCGGAGCCCAGGCCCCAGAATAGAAGCGTCAAAAGCAAATTCATCACGATCATCGACGAGATGCTTGCACGCATCGCCCGCCCGGCCGCAGTACCGACGCCCTGGGGGCCTCCGGCGGCGTAGTAACCGTAGTAGCACTGGATGGTCGTCGTGATGATGACGAAGAGGATGGTCTTGAGCAGTGAGTAGAGGACGTCGGACCCGCTGAGCACCAATGAGAAATAGTGGTCGTAGGTTCCGGACGACACGCCGCCCGCCATGCCGATCACGACCTGCACCGCAACGTAGTTGACCGCCAGGCAGACGAGATAGAGAGGTATCACCGCCACCACCGACGCCAAGAGTCGCGTGGTGACGAGGAACGGTATGGAGCGGATCGCGAGCGTCTCCATCGCGTCGATCTCCTCGGAGATCCGCATCGCACCGAGTTGGGCGGTGAAACGGCACCCGGCCTGCGCCGCAAAGGCCAGCGACGCCATGATGGGCGCGAGTTCACGGGTCGTGGCCGTGGACGAGATCATCCCGGTCGCGGGCTCGAGACCGAGCAGGTGCAGCGCGTTGTATCCCTCGATCGCCACGATCGCACCGGCAGCTGCGCCGAGCACGATGATCACGCCGGCCGTGCCGCCACCGACGACGAGCGAGCCGTTCCCCCACGTCACATCGGAGAGAATCCGAAGGAACTCTTTCCTGTAGTGCCTCAGCGTGGTGGGGATCGCAGCGAGTGCTCGCATCAGGAAGGTCACCATGTGCCCGAGTCGGGCGATCACTGTCGCCTGACTTCTGACCGCGGTGACGATCGGCCTTATGCCCGGCGGGAAATAGCGGGAAGCCACTCAGAACCCCGTCCGCGGGAACAGCAGTACGTACAGCTGTGTGAAGGCGACATTGACGACCATCAGGAGAAGGATCGACGCGACCACTGTGGCATTCACCGAGTTCGCCACGCCGGCCGGGCCGCCACTGGTCGACAGTCCCTTCTGACACTCGACCACCGCGACGATCGCTCCGAACACCATCGCCTTGATCATCGTGAGAACGAAGTCGCCGACGGTTGCGAAGGAAGCAAAGGTGGCGACGAAGCTACCCGGCGTCCCGTTCATCACGAACGTGTTGAAAAGGTATCCGGACAGAAATCCGACGAAGCACACGAGTCCGGTCAATGCGAGACCGACCAGGATCGCGGCGGCGAACCGCGGAACCACCAGCCTCCTGATCACCGAGATCCCCATCACTTCGAGAGCATCGATCTCGTCCCTGATCTTGCGCGAACCGAGATCCGCACACACAGCCGAGCCGGCCGCCGACGCCATCAACAGTGCCGCGACCATCGGTGCGCCCTGCTTGATCACGGCAAGACCACTCGCCGCCCCCGCCAGTGATGTCGCTCCGACCTGTCCGGCGAGCAACCCGAACTGGATGGAGAGGGTCACTCCGATCGGAATCGCAACGAACATCGTGGGCAGCGCAGACGCCGACGCCATGAATGCCGCCTGGCGGATGAACTCCGCGAAAGGGAACCGAAGGGTCGCGATGTCCACCATGAGGTATTGGACGGTTCGGACTCCGAGCTTGCATTGTTCCCCCACTGTTGCGAGGGCGGCCACGGGGTGTCGTCGAACATACCCCCGTGCCCAGTCGTCGATCTCATCAGTGGCGGACTGCTCATGCGTGGAAGTGGAACCCTCTTCTGCCACAGTCGATCCCCTTCGCGAGCGGAAGAATTAGAAGTGCGCAGCCGATATCAGGTCGGCCGTCGCTCATACTCTGTACGAAAGATGCTGTGCGCGTGCGCAAATAGATCTCAATTTTCACACCAGGCGCGATTCCGACCCATCACGAAGAACCAGCAGACAGGATGCGGCCGAAACCGGACGCCCCGGCCGAACACCCCCGACACCCTCGGCCGAACCGGTCACTCTACGAACGAGCATCTGACATGCATCAAAGTAGAAGAGAGTTCTCGTAATTGCAATGATGCTTTACGAATCGGTGCCGAAGACAACTGGATAAGCGCTGTTATATATGCGCCTACCTGCAGAGATGGAGATCAGTCGAATTTACTCAGTACCCACTCGACGAGTTCGACCGTCTCAGCATGTCCGCCTGTCACACCCAGGGAATCTTCCATGACCAGTACTCGCGACAAGCTGGTCATGAGCACCGAGACCACGACCGGATGGACCTTCTCGGAGAGATTCACGCGGTCGAGGATCTTGTCGAGCGCCTCTCGCTGGCCTGCGCGGAACTGTTCGGAATAGTTCGCAATCTCCGCCCGCAAGGCCTCACGGTGGCGCGACATGGCGATGAACTCCATGGTCACGGCGACTCCGGCGGGGTTCGTGCTGAAGTCCCACAGCGCCCGCAGCGGGTTGGGTGCGTTCATCAGCTCGGCCTGAACGACCAAGCCCTCCTCGGCGCGGCGGCGGAAGATCTCCAGGAACAGGTCGTCCATCGTCCTGAAGTAGTAGTGCACCAATTGCGGCTTCAAACCGGCCCGATCAGCGACTTTTCTGGATGTCACTGCAGCGTATCCCTTTTCGATCATCAACGCCTCGGCTGCATCGAGCAGGACCGTTCGATTCTTCGCATCCGGTGCACCGAGCCTGCGCGACGACGCCATCCATCAACCTCCGATTCACCAGCTGCACGGCTGCAACTTTGCGACATCCTAACGCGGATAACTTATGTGATGTTGACCATATCCAGCGCCATGTGTTATCCATGACACGAACAATGCTAGGCAGGTGCACAGCGCTCGGAGGTCACACCCCTCAGCCCAGGCCCTCGCGCGCCAACTGCACCGAATCTAGTTGCACTGCAATGTTTTATGCAATGCATAGGCCCTCCAGGAGGCTCGACTTGAACGACTTCGATACGAAGGACTACTTCACAGATCCGTCCTTCGTCGCCGACCCGCACCCGTTCTTCGACCATCACCGCTCGAAGTGCCCGGTGCGACGACTGGAAGCCTCACAGAACGTCATCGCAGTCACCGGATACGACGAAGTCCTGGCGGTACTTCGCGATACAGCGAACTTCTCCAATATCGTCGCGCCGATCGGCCCCTTCCCGCCGCTACCGTTCACGGTGGACGGCGACGACATCAACGGGCAGATCGACGCACACCGCGAACAGTTTCCGATGTACGAGCATCTGGTCACCATGGATCCGCCGCAGCATTCGCGGACTCGACGGCTGGTGAGCGGCCTGTTCACACCGCGCAGGCTCGACGAGAACGAACACTTCATGTGGGCACTCTCCGATCGGCTGATCGATCAGTTCCATGCGTCCGGCAAGTTCGAGGCACTCTTCGGCTACGGGGTGCCGTTCGCCCTGTTGACGATCGCCGATCTCCTCGGTGTGCCCGCCGAGCACCATGAGTCGTTCGCGCGACACCTCAACGCGCAGAAGGTCGGTTCGACCGAAGGCGAATCACTGGGCACCAACCCTCTCGAGTTCCTGGACGAGAAGTTCACGGAGTTCCTCGAAGATCGCCGACGCGAACCGCGTGCCGACGCCCTCACGATTCTGGCCGACGCGAAGTACCCCGATGGGAAAGTCCCCGACGTGGTCGAACTCGTCCGGATCGCCACCTTCCTTTTCGGAGCCGGCCAGGACACCACAGCGCGGCTCATCACCTCGATGCTGCTCCAGATCGCCGAGAACCACGATCTCCAGAAGCAGCTTCGCGAGGACCGCAGCCTGATCCCTCCGTTCATCGAGGAAATGCTTCGTATGGAGGGCCCCGTCAAGAGCGACTTCCGCCTGGCACGTAAGACGACGACGGTTGGCGACGTGGAGATCCCGGCCGGCACGGTGGTCATGGTGTCGCTGCCCGCAGCCAATCGAGACCCCGCCCGATTCGAGAAGCCCCATGAGCTCCGAATCGATCGAGAGAACGCACGCGAACACATCGCCTTCGGCCGAGGTGTCCATTCATGCCCCGGCGGACCATTGGCACGCGTCGAGGCACGCGTCACTATCGAGCGGATTCTCGACCGCATGCATGACCTCCGGGTCTCGGAGGCCGAGCACGGTCCGGCACACGAGCGGGAGTTCAGGTACGAACCGACGTACATTCTCCGCGGCCTCGCTGAACTCCACCTCGAATTCACTCCCGTCGGCTGAAAGGACGAACTTCCACATGGTCGACAACACCAACAGCGTCGAGGCGACGAACAGGGTCGCAGTCGTCACCGGCGCAGGCTCCGGCATCGGACTCTCCGTCGCCCGTCAGCTCGCCGCACTGCACCACCCTGTCGCTTTGCTCGACCGGAGCGGCGCTGCGGCCCAGAAGGCCGCCGAGGAGCTGAACGAACAGGGCGCGACCGCCCGAGCATTCGAGGTCGACGTCGTCGATCGGCCCGGAGTGGACGCCGCATTGGAGAAGGTCCGCGCTGAACTCGGCGCCGTGAAGATCATGGTCACGAGCGCCGGAATCGAGGCCACTGCTTCGTTCACCGACATCGATCTCGCCGACTGGAAACGCATCATCGACGTCAACCTCACCGGCACATTCAACAGCGTGCAGTCGGCGGTACCCGACATGATCGAGGCAGGGTGGGGTCGAATCATCACGATCTCGTCGTCCAGCGCGCAGTCCGGCGCTCCCGACCGTGCGCACTACGTCGCATCGAAGGGCGGAGTCATCGCGCTCACGAAGGCCCTGGCATATGAGTTGTCACCGAAAGGCATCACTGCCAACACGATTCCGCCGTCCATCATCGATACTCCGATGGCGCGGGCAGCCGAGGAATCCGGCGAGATGCTGATCAACTTCGAAGCACTCGCCAGCATGACGCCTGTGCGCCGGACGGGAACACCGCACGACGTCGCAGCAGCAACCGCGTTCCTCTGCTCTGACGATGCCGGCTTCATCACCGGTCAGATCATCGGCGTCAACGGCGGTTGGTACCTCTGAGGCGGTTGGTACCTCTGACCCGAAAGCGGGGAGGCACGTGGCGACCGTGATGGGAGTCGTCACTCGGGGGATGGGAAAAGTGTGTGGGGGATCCGCATCAGCAGGTCCCCCACACACTTTCAGCGACCAACACTTGCAGGGTGGGCCCTACTCGATGTGGTCGAGGAAGAAGGTCCGGATGCCCCCGGCAAGGAGCACCTGCTGGGGCATCACGGTGCAGCCGTGCCGATGAGGCCGCGGTCGCAGTGAACCAGCTCCGAATGACCGGCGGCCGATATAGTCGGCGCGCGCTAATCCGAAAATGAGGTGACCGACGCACGGGTCCGGACACCAGCCCGTTGCCGGCGGAGCGCAGCGGAGCCGGCTGTGTCGTTGTGCGGCTCAAGCGGCCGGGGTCAGGGTGACGCAGTACCCGAGAGCTTCGAGTTGACGAACATGGTTGCGTTTCTTCGTGTCCGGATTGAGATGACGAACGAAATGATCGACACCGAGATCGACGAAGACCGCATCCTCGTCGGCGAGCAGATGCCAGACAATCACCAGAATGGACCGGCCGACGGCGACGATGGCCCGTTTCTTGCCGCGTCGTTTGGCGATCCGCCGATACCGGGCACCGAGAAACGTATCGGTCCTGCCGGCGATGACAGCGGCCTCCCCGAGGACCCGGGCGAGATACCGGTTGCCGTGCCCGGTCGAACCGTTGCCCGTGTTCTTGCCCGCGGAGGAGTTGATGCCCGGGGAGAACTTCGCCCACGAGCACAAGTGCCCGGCGGTGGGGAACCGGGACATGTCCACCCCGATCTCGGCGAGGATGATCGCGGCGGCCACCGCCCCGACACCCGGGATGTCATCGAGACGGGCCGCCGCCTGCTCGAAAGGGGCCAGATTCGCCTCGATCTGGGCGTCGACCGCGGCGATGTCGGCATCGATCGCGTCGATCCGGCCCAGCATCCGCGTGAGCAGGAACCGGTGGTGGTCGTCGAAGTGGCCGTTGAATGCTTCCTCGAGCAGGCCGATCTTCGCTCGCATTCGTGAACGCGCGAGCTGCGCGAGGACTTTCGGGTCCCGCTCGCCGGCGATCAACGCGGCCATCATCTCCCGGCCGGAGACACCGAAGATGTCCGAGGCGACGACGGAGAGTTTGATGCAGGCGTCCTCGAGTAGTTTCTCGACCCGGTTCTTCTCCGCTGTGCGGGCACCGACGAGATCGATGCGGTAGCGGGTCAGGTCCCGCAACTGACGGATCGGGCGGGGCGGCACGAAACTCGGTCGCAGCATCTGCCGTTCGGCGACCTTGCACAACCACACCGAATCGAGCACATCGGTCTTCGGCCGGCCGGGCAGGTGCTTGACGTCGCGGGCGTTGACCAGCCACGGCTCGAGTCCGTGCGCCTCCAAAAGGTAGAAGACCGGTTTCCAATAATCTGAGGTTGCTTCCATCACCACCCGCTCGACACCCAGATCGACGAGATGATTCGCCAGCTCGGTCAGCGCCCGGGTCATTGTCGTATGCGTCGATACTTCCTGTAACCGCTTCTTGCGGTCACCGTCTGCCGGGACGCGGATACAGCACACCACCTCGGCCTTGCCGATATCGAGGGCGGCGACGCGGGCGATGATCTGTTCCTCGTCATGGGACTCGATCAGCATCGTGTTCTCCTCACCGACTCACACCGATTGATCAGGGTGGTCGCCCGTGGGGGTCGCCAGGGCAGAACAGAATCTAATCCTCGTGCTCGACAACAGCGGCAACAGTGAAGGGCCCACGGGGTGACTCCCAACGCCCGGCTAGACGACGGCCTCGAAGGACCATAGGGAAAACGGCGTCGACGGGTGACCACCACACCATTTTCAGTCCGGAACGGGCGTCCCACCAGGGACACATTGGCTAGACGGAAACTCATCCGGAAGACTCCGGAAAACAACGAAGGGGGACCCACTAATGGGTCCCCCTTCGCAAACGGGTGTTCGGCGGCGTCCTACTCTCCCACACCCTGACGAGTGCAGTACCATCGGCGCAGACAGGCTTAGCTTCCGGGTTCGGAATGGGACCGGGCGTTTCCCCATCGCTATAACCGCCGTAACTCTATGAAACCACCACGCACACACCCCCAACCCACCTGAGTTGGCTCATTTCGTTAGTGCGTGAGTCACCGGACTGAAATTCGATTCAGAATCTCGCGGATCTCGGGTTCGACCTGCGGCGGGAACGTATGCCGGGTGCCGTTGATCGCGATCGTCGCCG